>JAKVKC010000017.1 GCA_022486705.1 Solobacterium sp.
ATGTCTGGGCAGATTACATGGAAGAAGCCGAAGAGATACGATACACTCCAGAATGGAAAGAAATATATCCACAAAGGAAAGAGACGATTGAAAGAGTATTCGCAGATGATAAAGAGAATCATTGTCTTCGATATACGATAGTCAGAGGAATAAAAAAGAATCGACATGTAGGGTCGATCATTTTCACGTGCCACAATCTGGTAAGATTGGCCAGATGGAAATGGAAAGGGCCTTCTTATACAGGCGAAAACAGCTCTATTTTCAGTTTTCTCGCCTTGAAATACGTTTTTTTACTCATCGCACGAAAAAAGTGATATCTCTTCCTCGGAGATACCACTTTGTCAACAAGCTGAAATGCGGATCCTATGATCTGCATTTTTCAGTTTACCTGTTTGGCCAATACGATCTCGCGCAATTCATCATGATTCCTGACGCATGTCTGCAGACTGATCCAATGATCATTCATGGTCAAAGTCTCCCCTGTATCATAGAAATCCGCTTCTTTGACTGCGCTGTAATATTGAGCAAAGAAATCACTGTCATAATTCACTTTATAATACTTCAGTGTTTCTGACTGCATCTGATAATAGAACACATCGGTAATAACATATTTTCTTTTGTCTGTGCTGCTGAAACTGATATCAATATATTTATTTGCTTCATAATTATTCTGATCCATCAGATTTTCCAATGGAGTAAACATTTTCGTTCCATCATAATAGACGTAATGCCCATAGATGATCATATTCTGATCGCTCAGCGTATTCCGATAATCCATAAAAGCAGCACCTTCATTATTTACGGTCGTATCCCACGCTGTATTCAGATATTTCTCATTATCTGATGTCTGGGTCAGATTCTGTACAACAAGACCGCTCTCAAACTCCAGTTTTCCGATATATTCAGGATTGATCTGCTTATTGTCATTGTATTCCTTTGCAAAAGAAGTATCTTCCGGCGTCGCTGTAGGTGTCGGCGAAGGCGTCGCTGTTTCCTCCGCTGTCGGTTCAGCACTTGCGGTCGGTTTTGGTGAGAATAATGGTCCAGCCATCCAGATGGCAGTGATAATAAGGGCAGCCGCAATCAGTGCAGCTATGATCTTTCCGGTCTTTGTCAGCTTTTTGTTTTTCATACGTTTTATTCTAACACGATGTGAAATGAAAAGAGAAAGAGATACTCACTGACAAGCTCATTGACAGCATTTATTTTCCCCCAGGATTATGTTAAAATAGCAAAGCACATGGGGTCATAGCTCAGCTGGGAGAGCGCGTGGTTCGCAATCATGAGGTCGGGAGTTCGATCCTCCTTGGCTCCACTGCAGACTGTTCATTCTGAACAGTTTTTTTATTTTGCAGCAGCCTTATGATTCGGTCGGTTGAAAAGGCCGCCGATGACCATGATCACAGCAAAGACGATCAGGTACCATAAATTTTCAATGCCATGACTGACCAAAGAAGCATAGATCATAAAGCAGGAACCAGCGACAGCAGCCGCAGGGATCACAAATCTCTGCATGCAGGAAAGATCCTTTGCTTTGCGCATCCACTGGATCAGGATCGGAAGATAGAAGCCATAGATCGTGATGATCGGCAGTTCCGAGGAATCAAAAACAAACGGTCCGGTCCACATTTGGGCAACGTCTGCCAGGAAAAAATATAAGCCCCAGGCTGCACAGAGGATCAGTCCGATGATAGCTGAATTATTCGGCATATTGGTCGATGCATCTACCTGAGAAAACATTTTCGGCGAAGGTCCTTCCCCGCGGGCAGATAAAGCATACAGTCCGCGTGTTGTCCCCAGCATCAGACCATTCATTGTGCCGATGCAGGAAATAGCCACGAACAGATTCAGGATATTGCCGAAGACATTGCCGAAAACATTGACGAACGCTGCGGTCGCTCCCTGACTGATCAGTTCCTGATTCGAAGCGCCGCCGGCGACCCCGATATAATAGAATACATAGATTGCCGCAATGATCAGGCAGCCGATGATCAATGCTCTGGGCAGATTCTTCTTGGCATCCTTGATCTCCGCATTGATACTGGTCACAATGATCCATCCTTCATAAGCAAAAGCAGTGGAGCACACAGCTGCCAAAAGCAGATTGCCCTCAGAAGAGCCAGACACTGCCGCAGCTGCTGTATGAAAATTATTGCCAAGCGTCCCATTGATCAATCCGAAGATCACTCCTCCCACGGCCATCAAGATCAGCGGGATCATCTTGATCACCGTTGTACTGACCTGGATCTTTCCCGACAGTTTCGGTGAAAGGCCATTGACCGCATACGCTGCGCATAAATAGAACATCGTCAATGCCATGCATTCCGGTCCGACGGCACAGCCGCCTTCCGCTGCCGGTATGATCAATTTCATCTGCGGAGCAACCGAAGTCAGGAAAACAAGTGTGTATCTGGCAGAAAGCCATGCCAATACAGATGTCATCGCCGGATAGTAGATCGTGGTGACAAACCATCCGACATAGTACGCATATTTGCTGCCGACCGTCGCTTCCGCATAGTCAACAATTCCATTTACCTTTTCATACCGCTGTGCCATCTGTGAGAATGCTAAAGCACATACCATCATGATCATGCCGCCGATGATCCATGCCCAAATGCCCAGCGGCATATTGCCGCCTGTTTTTGTCAGGATCGTCTGTGCTTTAAAGAAGACACCTGATCCAATGACAATTCCTACAACCATGCATACAGCCGTCCATAGGCCGTATTTCTTCGTCAATTTGCTTTCCATGCTCCATCCCCTATTTTTAACGTACTTTTTGATTATACTTCCCACATCAAAAAAAAGACATAGAATCCCTTCTACATCTCTTTTCTGAAATTACTTTGCTTCTGCTGTGCTCTTTTCTGCATGTCTGCACATCGCACTGAATGTCTCTTCGCTGATATCATGCTCCATCTTGCATGCATCTTTTTCTGCCGTGACCGGATCCACGCCGATCTTCTCTAAGAAAGCCGTCAGAAGCCGATGCCGTTCATAGATCTTTGAAGCAATCTTCATGCCTGGCTTCAGCAGTTTGATACTGCCATCCTTGGCCATCGAAATATACCCATTCTCTTTTAACTGTTTTACAGCAAAAGAAACACTTGGCTTCGTAACATTCAATTTCTGTGCTATATCAATGGAACGAATATACCCATTTTCTTCCTGCAGCATCAGCATCGCCTCTAAATAATCTTCGGCTGATTCATGAATCTTCATCATTCTAAAGCACCTTCTCTCGATGCTAAAGTAGCACAATGCACAGCACATTTCAAACCAGAAGCATTATTTTTGCCATTCACTCTCGGTATATGCTTCTACTTCATAGCCCTTAGCACTGATTGCTTCTTTCAGCTTTTCTTTATCCAATGGTTCAAAGCTGAGGATCTTTGTTTCCCCATGACGATAGGAAGAAGATACCTTTTTGATCTTAAAGGCATTTCTGACTGCCGCATTGACATCTGCTTCGCACATTCCGCAGCCCATGCCCTGAATCTTAACAATTGTTTGGATCATCTGTTTCCTCTTTGAGATCCCGACGAGATCTGCAGAATTGAAGGACACCGTATGCCAGTACTAAGTGCGTTTCTGCAGATCGACAGGATACTTTTATCAAATCATCATCGCCAGCAGTTCTTAGGAGGAGCGAGTACATCAATTCTGCTGACGATCATGAAGGAAGATCATTTATGCATTTTCAGAACTTAATTCTGCTTCACGCTTCACGGATGGATCTGGGCGGAATAAGAGATACAGCACGCCAGCCAAGATCAGAATTGCGATTGCTGTTGCAGGGCCGAAGACAACCTCACCCAGCAGCACACCGCCGATCTGATAGACCATCAGAGATGTGCAGTAAGCAAGTACATTCTGGAATAAGATTGCGTACCAGAAGTATTTGCGCGAGCCAATCTCACGAGACATTGTTGAGATAGCTGCCAGACATGGAGAATCAAACAGATTGAAGAACAGGAAGGATACAGCTGCAATCCCTGTTGGGAAGAAAGCAGCAAACTGAGCATGCATGGATGCTTCATATTCTTCCACTTCACCAAGTCCGCTCAGGACGCCCATCGTTGATACAATTCCTTCCTTAGCGACAAAGCCGCTGATGGAAGAAGCCACTGCCTGCCATGTACCAAAGCCAAGAGGCATAAAGATCCATGCAATAGCATTGCCAATGATTGCCAAGAAACTGAATTCTTCATCAACAAGTCCGAAGGCACCATCCTGGAAGCCAAAGCTGCCAAGGAACCACATGACAACGCAGCAGAGGAATAAGATCGTTCCAGCCTTTTTCAGGAAGGCAAATACTCTCTCCCATACATGGAGCAGAACGCCCTTCAGGGAAGGAATGTGATACTGCGGAAGCTCCATAACGAACGGTGCAGGATCGCCGGAAAATAATTTCATTTTCTTAAGAATAATGCAGGAAACAATGACAATGATGATGCCTGCGAAATACATGATCGGAGCCATCCACCATGCGCCTCCCATTAAGAAGCCTGCAATCAGTGCAATGACCGGAAGCTTTGCACCGCATGGGATAAAGGTCGTTGTCATCATAGTCATCCGACGGTCTTTTTCATTCTCGATCGTACGGCATGCCATGATCCCCGGGACACCGCATCCGGAAGAGATCATAAATGGAATAAAGCTCTTTCCTGACAGACCGAACTTACGGAAGATACGATCCATAATGAAGGCAACTCTCGCCATGTATCCGCAGTCTTCCAATACTGACAGGAAGAAGAAGACAATTGCCATCTGCGGGGCAAAGCCGATCGGTGCAGCCAAGCCTCCCAGAATGCCGTCAACGACAAGCGATACAGCCCAATCTGCGGCACCAAGATTCTCCAGCAGTGTCTGAACGCCCGGCTGGATCCACTCACCGAACAGTACATCATTTGTCCAGTCTGTAACGATGCCGCCAAGTGTCGAAACGGAAATATAGTAGACAGCAAACATGATCAAGCCAAAGATCGGCAGTGCCAGCCATCTGTTTGTAACGATACGGTCGATCTTATCGGAAACAGACATCTTTCCGACATTCTTCTTTTTCACAGCCCTTGATACAGTCGTATTGATATAGCTGTATCTTTGATTTGTAATGATGCTCTCCGCATCATCATCCATTTCCTTTTCACAGTCACGGATGTGCTTTTCAATATGCTGCTGAAGTCCATCATCCAGCTTCAGTTCTTCTTTGACTTTCTCATCTCTTTCAAACACCTTAATCGCATACCAGCGGAGATTTGATGCAGGAACTTTATCCTGGATCGACTCTTCAATATGCGCAATGGCATGTTCAACGCTTCCTGTAAATACATGCGGAAGTTCGCCGACTTTCCGACGGGCTGCCATTTCAATGGCCAATTCAGCAGCAGCTTTGCTGCCTTCTCCTTTTAAGGCGCTGATTTCAACAACTTCGCATCCCATTTCTTCGCCAAGCTTATGCAGATCGATCTTATCTCCATTCTTGCGGACAAGGTCAATCATGTTCACTGCCATCAGGGTTGGGATTCCCAATTCAATCAGCTGTGTTGTCAGATACAGATTTCTTTCGATATTTGTTCCATCAATGATATTCAGGATCACATCCGGACGTTCATTGACAAGATATTTTCTTGTTACGACTTCTTCCAATGTATATGGTGAAAGCGAATAGATACCAGGAAGATCTTCAATAATGACATTCTTATGTCCCTGTAAGTATCCCTCTTTCTTTTCTACCGTTACACCAGGCCAGTTGCCAACATACTGATTGCTGCCTGTCAGATCATTGAATAATGTTGTTTTTCCACAGTTTGGATTTCCTGCTAAAGCTATTTTTATGATTTTGCTATCCATGCTGCCTCCCCTTCTACGCTACCTCGATTAATTTTGCATCGGCTTTTCGAATGCTCAGTTCATACCCGCGAACGCTCAATTCCATGGGATCGCCCAGCGGTGCCACTTTGCGAACATAGACGGATGTTCCCTTAGTGATGCCCATATCCATGATCCGTCTTTTCACTGGGCCCTCGCCCAGCAGCTTTGTGACTGTCACAGTCTCACCGACCTTGACTTCATGAAGTGTTTTCTTCTGTTCCATATTTTCCATCTTATCCCCTCCTATATCTGGATCCTATTTGCCATTGATCTGCTGATTGCAATGCGGCTTTCCTTGACCTGCAGGATCAGATTCCCTGCAATCTCATTGACCACTGTTACTGAGCTGCCGACAGTGAAGCCAAGTTCCGCCAAATGCTGGCGTACTTTGTCATCGCCGGAGATCCTTGCAATGATTACTTCTTCCCCTGGTTTAGCTAATGTGATAGGCATTCTTCAAACCTTCTTTCTGCACAGTTAGTTCTTTCTAACCTTGTCAAAGTAAGTATACTCTAACTAATTTTTGTGTCAACTTTTATCTAAAAAAACTTTCAGCCGAATCTCTTCAGCCAAAAGTCTTCTTATTTACGCATGAAATATTTTATTCAGTTTTGCCTGGGTCGTTTCATCTGCCATTGCGAGCAGATCATCCCCTGCTTTGATCACTGTATCACCTTTTGCAATGATATTCTCTTCCCCGCGCATTGCCGCAATGATGATAGCACTGCTTGGAATGCCCAGATCCTTGATCCGCTTATTGCAGGCAGAAGATGTCTCACTGACATGGATCTGCACGATAGATGCATTTCCTCTCTCCAGTTTCAGCAGGGTCGTCATATCTCTCAGATCAATGCCCTCCAGGATTATATGTCCCATCAGATCTGCCTGATTGATCGACACATCAACGCCCATGCCTTCATTGAACATCCATGCATTATGCGGATTGTTGACCCGGGCGATGATCCTCGGCACACTGAATTCAAACTTTCCGATCGTTGATGCAACTAAGTTCGTTTCATCGGCACCCGTCGCACAGACAAGAACATCTGCCGTATTGATGCCAGCCGCCTCCATCATATTCGGATCCGTCCCGGATCCTTCAAAGATGCAGTCCATCGGAAGTTCATCCTTCAGTTTATCCAGAACACTTCTTCTGCTTTCCATGACCTTTACACGGCAATGGTTCGCTAACAGAAGATTGGCAACATAGACACCTGTCTTGCCGCCGCCTACGATAATTACATTCATCTTCGTATCCTCCTCAGTCCATTCCCAGCAGTGTCTTCAGATGATCCGTTGAAGAGCAGAGTACAGAAATATACAGAATATCATTCTTTTCAATCGGTGTTCCGCTGTTCGGGATAAAGATCTGATTGCCTCTGCTGATAGCGATCACATTCATCTCACCATAAACGCAGAGCTCATTGACCGTTCTTCCTGCTAACATCTCCGGTGCCTGTGCCCGAACAATCTCCGCTTGGGAATCTCCCAGCATCAGAATGCTGTCCAGCTGGTTGTAGCTGAGCATATCCATTGCTGTCTGGATGCCCCAGGAAGTTGTCGAGATTGTTTCAATGCCAAAGCTTCTGTAGATGGCAGCTCTTCTAGGATCATAGAGCCGGCAGATGATATGCGGCACTCGATAGGCATCTCTTGCCAGCTTTCCGATCAGTGCATTTGTTTCATCTTTCTTGCTGCAGGCAACAATTGCATCGCTCCGTGTAATGCCTGCCTGTTCCAGGACTTCACGGTCAAAGCCTATGCCAGTGATCTTTGTCCCTGTAAATTTTGCATCCAGCAGTTCAAAAGCTTCTGGATCAGAGTCAATGATCGTTACTTCATTTCCCTTTTTTCCCAATGTCATGGCTAGGCCTGAGCCGAATTTACCGCAGCCTACAATGATCACTTTCATTTTGTTTCTCCTTTTTTCTGCATGTTCCTGCGAACAATATATTTTCTCAATTCATCTAAGCTGATGATCAGGATCGGACATAGGATCAGATAGATCCATTCTACGCCTGTTATGGATGAGGTCTGCAGGAATTCATTCATAAACGGCACATACATGAACGACAGGATCAAGCCAAGCTCCAGCACAATGCCGAAGAGGATCGTATGATTGCTGAAGATGGAATTTTTGAAGACTGAAGTTGTTTCTGTGCGGGCGCACAGTACAACGCCGATCTGACAGAACACAATGGAAGCCAAAGCCATCGTTGTTGCCTGCTGATAGACTGCTCCTGAAGCAGCCAAGGAACCGATAGCAGGCCATCCATTTACAATATTTGCTAAGAAGTATCCGCCTAAAGAGAGCAGAGACTCCATCATGCCATACCAGAAGTATGCAAGCAGGACCAGACGGCGATTCAATAAACGTTCTCCCTGTTTGCGCGGCGGTACATCCATAATGCCATCTTCCGGCAGCTCCGCTCCTAAGCCAAGGGCCGGCATCATATCCGTACCAAGGTCAATTGACAGGATCTGCATGACCGTCAATGGCAGCGGGATCAGTCCGCCTGAGAATAGGAAGGCTGCGGATGGAACTGCTTCCGGTGTGTTTGAATTGAAGATATAAAGAAGAAATTTGCGGATGTTGCGATAGACTGCTCTGCCTTCGCGAATTGCTTTGACGATCGAGGCAAAGTTATCATCCGTCAGGATCATTTCAGCAGCTTCTTTGGCAACATCTGTTCCGGTGATGCCCATGGCAACACCGATATCTGCTTTTTTCAGAGCCGGTGCATCATTGACGCCGTCTCCCGTCACTGCCACGATCTCACCAAGTTCCTGCAATGCACTGACAACACGGTATTTCTGCTCCGGTGCCATTCTGGCAAAGATGACTTCTTTTTTTAAATTCGTTTTCAGATCTTCATCTGACATATCTTTGAGCTGTGTACCGGTAATGATCGTCGGATGCTCCGAAGTCACAATACCGATCTTTTTCGCAATCGATTCTGCGGTCAGTCCATAATCGCCGGTGATCATCACAATGCGAATGCTCGCTTTATGACATTGCGCAACGGCTGCCGCAACTTCTGGCCGCGGCGGATCCATCATAGCGACCAAGCCGACAAAGGTCAGATTCTTTTCAATGATCTCCGGCGTATAATCGCGCAGTGCCTTCGGCAGCTGGTCATCCTCGCCCAGCCTTCTCACCGCGACCGCCAATACACGCAATCCCATCATGGCATAATGATCGTTGGCAGCCATGATCTCCTGGCGTGTTTCATCGCTCAGTGCGACCGTTTCACCATCCTTCATCATGCTGGTGCAGAGATCAAGTGTTTCCTTTGGTGCACCTTTGATATATGCAATCCGATTCTTTCCCTGGATCGGTTTCACTAAGCTGTGGATCGTGCTCATCCGTTTTCTGGTCGAATCAAACGGCAGCTCACGCAGTCTAGGCGATTTATCCAATTCCTGCTGCACATGGATTCCCGCTTTTTCAGCAGCCACACCGAGGCAGGCTTCTGTCGGATCTCCCAGCACCGTATAGCGATCGTTGGTTTCATCCGGCGGCAGAATACGGGCATTGCTGCAGAACGATGCAGCGATCAGCAGTGTCTTCAGATCATAATCATCTTCTGCCTGAACTGCTTTGCCCTGATCCAGGATCTCACCTTTCGGACCGTATCCCAGACCGCTGACTTCCAATTCTCTTCCCGGCAGGAAAAGATGCGTCACGGTCATTTCATTCTGCGTCAATGTTCCTGTTTTATCGGAACAGATCACCGAAGTGCAGCCTAATGTTTCAACGGCCGCAAGACGCTTGACCAATGCATGTTCTGTCGCCATCCGCTGCACTGCCATGGCTAGTGACAGCGTCACCGTCGGCAGCAGTCCTTCTGGAATAAAGGCTACAAACATGCCCAAGGCAAAGATGAATGCCTGCGCAAATGGCTGATGAACGAACAGCAGGGCTGCTGCTAAGAAAGCAATGCCGACCGTAGCAGAAATGATCGTGATCTGTTTTGTCAGCACATCCAGCTCTTTCTGCAGCGGGCTCTGTTCTTCTTTTACAGTCTGCGCCAAGGACGCAATATGACCGAATTCTGTATTCATGCCAGTCGCCGTCACAACTGCTCTGCCCGTTCCTGAGGAAACACTGGTCCCCTCAAAGATCAGGTTGGACATTTCAAAGCGCGTCAGGCCATCCTCCAGGATCGGATCATGGTTCTTGCGGATCGGATTGGATTCACCCGTCAGAGTAGACTGGTTGACCTGCATATCGCTGCTTGCGATCAAGCGGGCATCCGCCGAGATCTTATCTCCTTCTTCAATGATCATCACATCGCCTGGCACAAGATCTTCAGCTAAGATCTGTGTTTCATTGCCGTCACGGATGACCCGGGCATTTGCCGGAAGCATATTCTTTAAGGCTTCGGTTGCCTTGCCGGCACGGAATTCCTGCCAGAAACTGAACAGTCCGTTCAGAACATTGACCATCCAGATGGCATAAGCCAATTCCGGTGTTCCGGTAAACAAAGCGACACCGCCGCCGATCCAAAGCATGATGGCCATCAGACTGGTAAAGTTTTCTAAGAACACCAGGATCATTGGTTTTCCCTTTGGCTTGGCAAGAACATTCCTGCCATACTTGCTCGTATTTTCTTCGACCTGTGCGCTGGACAATCCTCTGATGGATGATCCCATTGCCAAGCAGGCATCCTGCGGGCTTAATTTCTGTATTTCATTTTCTGTTTCTTCTGTCATAACTTTTGGTTCTTCTTTCGTTTCCCCCAAATATTTCTGATAACAATGCGAGATATTAGCACTGCAAAAATACGAATGCAAGAGGGTAAATGAAAATATTTTTCTTGACTTTTCAATAGAGCAGGAACTTAAAATATCCCCCATTTTTAGGGGAAATCACGGAATCGCATTTCTCGGCACCGTAAGGGCTTACACAATTTTCCGCAAAAGAAAAAGATACCTGAACAAACAGATATCTTTGTTTGGATCTTTATGCCAAAACAAGTGAAACAGCTTCCGCAAGATCGATTTTGCTGATCTGCTTACCGATCGTTCCATCCTCTTTCAAGGCAAAGGAAACGACCGTATGAGAATATCTGTTGGCACACACTAAGCATCCATCTGCCAGGATAAAATCTCTCGGCTGTCTGCCGCCGCAGCTGACGACCTGCATCAAAGTCGGAATATGATTGCGCAGTTCAATGACGGAAAGGACATTCTTTTCTCTTGTGCTGACATACAGACGATCTTCTTTTTCATTCAGGCGCACAGCCGCCGTTCCGCGTACATGCTTTTCATCATTCTCCAGCACACCGATACATGCCTCGATCTTCCAATCGCCGCAATGAATGACAAACAGTTCATTGCTCAGTTCTGATACTAGATAAAGATATTCGCCATCTTTCGTAAAGACACCATGGCGCGGACCTGTTCCCTGATGGAAACGGATCGAATCAACCTGATTCAGATCCTGATCAAAGATCACGACACGATCCATGAACAGCGTCGGCACCAAGATCAGATCCTTCCAAAGCAGGACCTGATGGCATCCGCCGCCATCCATGATCAATACGGTACGGATCAATTTCAGATGCCCATCATTGTTTTCCAGAACACTCAGCGTGCCCGTATGATAATTGGCGGTATAAATATGATTCCCCTTCTGCACAATATAACAGGAAGTACGGTCTTCATATTTCTTCTGATCCATGATCTGTCCCTTCTGATCGATCAGCACTGCACCTGCTCCCTGCGCAAGATCCGCGACCGCAGCGATCACGCCATCCTGCCGTGAAATATACTTCGGATTCTTTAAGGCACAGAATAATTTTGGTTCGCCAAGCTTTCCATCTTTTACTGCAAACTGATAGATTCCTTCACTTCCCGTACCCGTGTACGTACCTGCATAGATCATCTGTTTCATTATGATGCCCCACCTTTCTTATGCAAATGTTTTTAAGATCTTCGGCAGATCAGCCACGGTAATAATGCCCAGCGGCTTTTCATTCAGAGATCCTTTATCTGTAATCAGAATTGCCAGCAGCGATTCACCATGATTCATGGAACTTTCAAAACCCTGAAGAGCTGAAGTAATAGAACTGTTTCTTGGCAGGAACAGTACCTTCTCATTCTTTACGGACTCTAAGATATCATTGACCAAATGCTTTCCTTCTTCATGGCGCATGCTCCAGCCAGCAATCTCACGAAGCGTCAGAAGACCTTTATAGACACCTTCTTCATAGACCGGCAGCTTGCTTGTATTCATATCATTCATGATGCGATATGCTTCCGCGATCTCCGTCTTCGGATCGACCGTGATCACCGGTGCCGTAGCAAACTGCAGGATCCGATTATCCTGCTCTAAAAGATCGGCAATTCTTTCAATACTGTCTGTTACGGAATCGCATGGTTCCGCAATGATCTCATTGTTGCCGCCGCGCTCATGCACGATCGCATTCCGCAATTCACTGTACTCCCGCAGGGTCTGCTGATTCAAAGAAACGATCTTATTGACGGAAGCACCTCTGTACAGCAATTGTGCAAAGGGCTTATAGCTGGATTCTTTGCAGATCTCGCCCATCTTTTTTTCAATGCGGGCAAAGGCCGCCAGGAATCTTTCTGCATTGCTCATACTGATCTTCTCTCCAGTCCATTGTAATCGCAGATGGCATTGTAAAGATCCTGTG
This sequence comes from Solobacterium sp., assembly GCA_022486705.1. Classification (GTDB taxonomy): domain Bacteria; phylum Bacillota_I; class Bacilli_A; order Erysipelotrichales; family Erysipelotrichaceae; genus Bulleidia. Next base: position 12,537 of record JAKVKC010000017.1, read on the forward strand.
CCGCTTTCTGATAGCCATCTTCATTAGCCCAGGCACTGACATCTGCTTCATTGGTCACATAAAACTGATTGGTCACGATGACCGGCATATCGCACTGCTTCATCATTTCAAGCGTATCGAGCTGATAGTCGGATGTATCTTCACTGGAAACAAACTTCATTTCATATGTACCATCGCTCTCATATGGCTGATAGTACAGATATCCTGTACTGACTGGCCAATCTTCGGAAGCAAACGCATTGGCTGCAGCCTGTGCAAGCTTTAAAGAAGCTTCATGATTTTTAGAACTTGGAATATCTGCATATACATGCATGCCGCTCAGGGCTGCATTCGGGTTTCCATCCGCATGAATGCTTACCACGAACAATGGATTGTCCTGATTGATCTTCTTCGCTCTTTCACTGACACTGGCGGAAGTGCCTGCTTCATGGGTCAGCAGCACCTGAAATCTTTTATCTTTTTTTAACAGTGCCTGCAGATCATTCACAATGCTCTGACATACATCTGCTTCATTGACAATGCCCTGATAGCCTGTATCGCTGCCGCCGTATGCTGCATCCAATTCAACCCTGACACGGTTCTGCGATGCCCCGGAACATGCACTCATGGTCGATCCAAAAGTCAGAAAAACAAGCAGGATGCATAACAGGATCACAATAGGATCCTTCCATGCGATCTGCCGCAGATCCTGACGTATATTTTTTACGAGCCTATTCTCTTTTCTATGACTGCCTGAACTGCTTCTTTCGCTCATCTGCATTTCCCTTCTAGATCTGACAATACCGCATCCGCTTCCATATGGTCTAAGATCATGTGGATCAGATGTTCCATATCACTGCCCGCTTCATATGAGGCTGGGCTCATGTAATCTACTCTGCCATCATGGATCAGCTTTTCAGCTGTCTGTCTTGCTTTCTGTGCATCCCTGCTGTAGACCGCGATTGATCTGCCGCCATAGAGCTTCACCAATCTCATGCATGGAATATCTGTCATGCCATCCGCAATATAGATCATGCGTTCAAAAGGGACCGGTCTCTTTTTAGGATCATAATAATCATTCAGTTCTTTATCTTCATTCTCATCCAGCACCTGCTTATTGATGCGGAAAAGAAACTGCGTCTTGGTCGTATAGTTGACAATGACTGCCGGCCATTGCGCCGTATTATTTTCATCATAGTAATAGCGGCAGGAATAGATCTTCCTGAACTCATGCGCAATCGATGTGCCTTCAATGATCTCGCTCATGCCGGAAGAGATAATGTAATGCTCCACCTGCAGATCATGTTCAGCCCCATAGGCATTCACTCTCTGGAACCATGTTTCAACCCCAGGATATAGAACAATGGCTTTGCCAAGATCCTGGAAATCGCTCTTTTTCAAAGGTCTTCCCTGATCCGCAAACTTCTTCTGCAGCAGATACAGATAGGCACTGATCGAATCCATTTTATTCTCTTTTGAAAGCTGTCCGACTTCTGTCCAGAAATCCTTTGGATCCGCATACCCTAAAGAAGGGATCAGCGAATATTCCTGCATATCTTTCGTACAGAGCGTTTTATCAAAATCATATAAGATCGCCACTTTTTTCATAGCTGTATTATACATCATATTGCATGTCCCTTCTGTTTCATTCTTCGCCGAAAAAAAGTGCCTTTTTGGCACTTTAGATCTTCATCAGTTTCAGGATCCCGGCAACATAGATCTCCGCCTGCTTCAGCAGTTCATCGACCCGGACCCATTCATTGGCATCATGGATATGATAATCATTGCCAGGGAAAGCACATCCAAAGGCAATTGTATGATCAATGCCCTTTGCATATGTACCGCCGCCAATGACCATCGGCTGCGTTTCCGTATCGCCGGTAACTTCCTGATATGCTTCCGTCAAGCATTTGACCAGCGGACTGTCGGTCGGATAGAACAATGGTTCTATCGTTCCTTTGACTTCCACTTCGCCGCCGTCATCCGACAGATGTTCTCCCATCATCTTCACGATCTGACGGGAATTCATTGTCACCGGATAGCGGATATCAACAGAGCCTTCGATTGCTCCATCCTTCATGCCAATGACACCGCAGTTCAGTGTCAGAGCACCGTATTCATCATTGCATTTGATGCCTAAGCCCGTACCATCTGTATCAAGGCCAAAATGACTGCAGAAGAAATCCACGAACGGATCCTGATAGCCTGCCTGTTTGAGCCCGACCAGCAGATACGCAATGGCATTGGTGCCCAGCTCCGGTGTGCTGGCATGTGCTGAAACACCTGTTACAGTGATCTTTACAGTTGAAGCAAGCTCTTCAGCAGTATATTCAATACTGTTGTTGTTATACCAGTCTTCCAATTTCTTTCTGGAGAAAGAGCACTTGTCTACTTCCGCTGTGCACTTGCGGCAGACAATATTCTTAGCTGTACCGCCCTGAATAGAACGGATCCCTGTCTTTTTTGAATGGTATACCGCACTGACCATGCCTTTTTCACCATTGATGCAGGGGAAATCTCCATCCGGTGTAAACCCATAGTTTACCGAACCTTCCTTCTTGACATAATATGCCAAGCCCTTGGATCCCGTCTCTTCATTGGTGCCTAAGATCAGCCGGACTCTCTTGGTCAGCGGGACCTGCATATCCTTGAGCACTTTCATAGCGATCATTGATGCCACAGCCGCTCCCTTATCATCAGAAACACCGCGGCCATACAGAATGCCATCTTTTTCTGTCATTTTGTATGGATCTGTCTTCCAGCCATCTTCCATATGTGCCGGCACAACATCCAAGTGTGCAACAATGCCGATGCATTCCTTGCCTTCACCAATTTCACCATAGCCAGCATAGTTGTCTAAGTTCACTGTATGAAAGCCATCCTTCTGGCTCATCTGCAAAGCTGCCTTCAGAACATCCCTTGGTCCCGCACCAAACGGTGCATCTGCTTCCGGTGTTCCTTCTTCACTGTTGATGGCCACCAATTCACCCAGTCTGCTGACCAATTCATCACGGTAGCCTTCTACCATTGTCTTAACATCGTTCATATCTTTTTCTCCCTAAAAACATAGCTATTATACTACAAAGCCTATAAACCGGCTCTACAATTGAACCTGTAGTCCAACTGGGCAGTGATCCGATCCCTGTACGGTATCATAGATCAGAGAATCCTGTACCTGATCCATCAGCCGATCTGAAACAAGGAAATAATCAATGCGCCATCCCGCATTCTTTTCTCTGGCATGGAACCGATAGCTCCACCAGGAATATTTCACTTCCTGCGGATGAAGCTTCCGGAACGTATCCTGGAAACCAGATGCGAGCAGCTGTGTCATCTTTTCCCGCTCTTCATCTGAGAATCCGGCATTCTTATGATTGGATGCAGGATTTTTAATGTCAATTTCTTCATGTGCAACATTCAGATCGCCGGTATAGATTACCGGTTTTTTCTGATCCAATGCACAGAGATGCTTCTTCAGCAGTTCTTCCCATTCCATCCGAAAAGACAGTCTGGCCAAGCCCTCTTTTGAATTCGGCACATAGGCACAGACAAAATAGAAATCCGGATACTCCAGCGTGATCACTCTGCCCTCTTTGACCGTATCCCCTTCAATTTCATAGGTGACATTGAGCGGTTCTTTTTTAGCATAGACCAGTGTTCCGGAATATCCTTTCCGTTCTGCACTGTTCATATACAGATGATATCCGGCAAATTTCATTTCATCGCTCATCTGCTCCGGCTGCATCTTCGTCTCCTGTACAGCAAAAATATCTGCGTTCTCTGCTTTGAAGAAATCAGCGAACCCTTTTGACATGCAGGCACGAAGTCCATTGACATTCCAAGATATGATCTTCATAGACTATCTCTTGATAGCAGCGGTTGCTTTGCGCAGGAAAGTCAGATCTTTTCCCTTTAAGTACGGTGTCAGTTCTTTTCTGACTTGTGCATGATAGGCATTGATCTGTGCCAATTCTTCATCATTCAGAAGAGCAGGTTCAATCGCATCGCGGTCATATGGACAGTACGTGACATTCTGGAACTTCAGCCAATGGCCATAGAAATTTTTGCCATCCGGCACGACCAGAAGCTCATTTTCAATACGGATGCCAAGCTTATGCGGCAGATAGATGCCTGGTTCATCAGTAACGATCATGCCTGCTTCAAACGGAGCACTTGGACGGGATGCTGTCGGCATGCCCCAGCGTACGCCATGGACGCCTTCATGGACACCAAGAACGTGTCCGACCCCATGGCCGGTACCGCATTGATAATCAATATTCATATTCCAGAGCGGCTCTCTGGCTAAAATATCCAGATTGTTGCCGGTCGTTCCCTGCAGGAAATGCGGACGCATCAGTGCCAGATGTCCCTGCAGCACCTTCGTATAGAGCGTCTTCTCTTTGGCTGTCAAAGGTCCGACCGCGATCGTGCGGGTGATATCTGTTGTGCCGTCTTTATATGTTCCGCCGGAATCTACGAGTAAGAATCCCTTCGGTGCCACTTTCGAGAACTTTTCTTCCGTTGCTGTATAGTGCATCATGGCACCATTTGCCTGATAAGCCGCGATCGTATCAAACGACGGTTCAATATATTCTTTTCCTTCGGCTCTTAATTCATACAGTTTATTCTGCGCCGAAAGTTCCGTCATTGTTCCCTTAGGTGCTGTTTCCTTCACATAGCGCAGGAACTTCACCATCGCTGCTCCATCCTTTACATGCGCATGGATCAGATTCCTGATCTCCGTCTTATTCTTGACCGAACGATACCGCATGATCGGTGTCAGCGCATTATAGATCTGATTATCTGACGAGATCTGCGCATAGAGCTTTGTATTCAGGCTTCTGAGATCAGCCCAGATCGTCTGCTTATGCAGCTTCGAAAGATCCAATGCCAGCGATTCATAAGGACGCACCGTGACACCATTCTTCTTCAGATATTCTCTGACTTCTTTGGTCACCTGCTTCTTGGCAACATAGTAAGAGACTTTCCGATTGGTAATTAAAGCAAAGGCATACGCAACTGGCGTACATGGAATATCATTGCCTCTCAGATTCAGCAGCCAGCATGGATCTTCCAGCATTGTCAAGATCATGACCGATGCTTTCTTTTCTTTCATATCCTGTCTGACTCTGTCAATTCTCGTCTTCGCATCTTCTCCGGTATATTTCTTAGGCAGAATAAATAAAGGTTCCTGCGGCATGCCCGGACGGTCCTGCCATACCATATCTACCAGATCTTCTGATACATGCATGGCAGCGCCCTTCTGCTTCAAAGCAGCCGACAGGCCCAAAGCTGCGGATGCCGAAACGACCGAGCCGTCAAAACCAACCAGTCCATTCTTCGGTGTCTCTTCGATCACAAAATCAATTGGGTTGGGAACACCCTCCTGATGCAGCCTCATCAAAGTGACGCCAGTCCCCTTCAGTTCATCCTCTGCCTGCGTGAAATAGCGGCCGTCTGTCCAAAGTCCCGCAAAATCCTTGGTGACGATCGTGCATCCCGCATCTCCAGAGAACCCTGACATATACGACTTGCACTTAAAATGATCTGCGGTATATTCCTCCGAGAGATGATCATCTTCATTCGGAATATAGTACACATCGATCTTTCTATCCTTCATTAATTTTCTTAATGCTGCAATTCTTTCACTGATCTTCATTATTTTCACCTCGTGTTTCATTATAGACAATTCCGCCAAAGAATGCACTGAAACACATTTCTGTATGATCCATGCTTCAATTTTTTACTTTTATTATATGCAAAATGTCATATAATAAGACACGTGAAATTTGAAACAAAAACAAAACAGATGTCAGAATCTCTTCTCACGATTTCCTGCATTACACTTTCCGGCGGTTTCCAGGATGCCTATACCTATTTTGCCAGAGGAAAAGTATTTGCGAATGCTGAAACGGGGAATATCGTTCTGATGGCCTCCCATTTCTGCGATCTGGATTTTATCGGTGCACTGCACTATTTCGTACCTCTGCTGTTCTTTATTTTCGGTGTCTTTATTGCCGAACAGATCGAGGGCTATCATAAGCATCGCAAAAATATCCATTGGCGTCAGATCGTACTGGTGCCGGAGATCCTTCTGCTTCTGATCAGCGGCTTTCTGTCAGAAGATCTCAATCTGCTGGTGAATTCCATGATCTCCTTTGCCTGTGCTATGCAGGTGCAGGCCTTCCGCAGATGGAACGGCAATTCCTATGCCAGTACGATGTGCATCGGAAATATCCGCAGCGGCGTAGCCAACTTCTCTGCTTATCTCCGAGACAAAGATCCTCATGCCCTGCGCCGCTGTGCGGATTACTTCATCGTGATCTTTATCTTCTTTATCGGTACCGGGCTTGGCTTCATTGCCGTAAAGTACTTTCATCTTCAAGCCATCTGGTTCAGCTGTGCCGCTTTGACATTGGCTGTTCTGTGCATGCATTATAACAATCAGGACTAAAAAGATTCCGCTATCTTTGGACATCAGATATCACGGAATCATTTTTTTATTTTCGGTCTTTACCGATATGAAATTTTTATTTCAATGTATACAGCTTACGCTGTACTTATGAATCATTCAGTTTTAAGAAATACTGTCCATCGGTCCACCCTCATGCAGACTTCTACTTTCTATTCACTTTGCATCTAATTATGGAACCATTTCCTTCTGACGTTTCCCCCAGTTCTTTCTGCCTTAGCTGAAAGAAACGTTAACTAATATTCCAGCAGTACCTTCTTCATGAGAGATGCCCTCCTTTGACCTTCTTTCTTTTCAGGTCTCTCTATCTGACTTCAATATACTGCATTGCCAATGAATTACCAGTCTGTCCAAAGCACTTTTTTTGTCCTATAATATAACTGTTGGGTCACTGAGACCTATTTTTATTTTCAGGAGGGACTGCATATGTATCAGGACATTGCGCCGCATATTTACCATAATCCGTACCATCCATGTGCACCAAAGGCAGGAGACGTCATTCTCGGCTATGAGGGCGATCAGATCCTGATGAAAGAAGACGGTACCTTTCTTCATTATGAAGAATGCCGGCAGGAACATGATTTTCAATATCTCTTTGCTATCAATCAGATCCATTTCTATCTAAGCGATCTTGCCAATGAAGACCATATGCAGAAGGTCTCGTATCGCGCAATGCGCACATATGAACCATCTCATCTAGCTTTTGCGGCAATCACAGGATGGCAGCTGTATCAATGGTACCGAGATCAGAAATACTGCGGAAGATGCGGTGAAGAAATGCATCCGGATACTGCGGAGCGCGCGATGCGCTGTCCGAAATGCGGCAATCTTGTCTATCCAAAGATCATGCCGGCAGTCATTGTCGGCATCCGCAATGAAAAAGGACAGATCCTGCTGACCAAATATGCGAACCGGCCTTATACAAAATTTGCCCTGGTCGCTGGCTTTGCAGAGATTGGTGAAACAATTGAAGAGACCATAAAGCGTGAAGTCAAAGAAGAAACGGATCTCGATGTGACCGACCTGACTTTCTATAAGAGCCAGCCTTGGTCTTTCTCTTCTACTCTGCTCTTCGGCTTTTGGGCACATGCGGACAGCCATCAGCCCATCCTCATGGATGACGGTGAGCTGAAAGAAGCTGCCTGGTATGACCGTGATGTCAATGTCGACAATCTGGATCAAGCCTCTCTTACCGCCGAGATGATCCGCGTTTATAAGAAGGGATTGGACTGATCATGGATTTCAATCAGGTCATCTATCAGATCTACCCGTTAGGCTTCTGCGGGGCACCGAAAGAAAATGATCATATTCTCTCGCATCGCATTTTAAAAGTACTTGAATGGATCCCGCATTTTCAAAAGCTAGGCATTACCGCCGTTTTATTCAACCCGGTATTTGCTTCTGACCGGCATGGCTATGATACCGATGACTACGCGCAGATCGACTGCCGCTTAGGCACCAATGAAGATTTCAAAAAAGTATGCGATGCGCTGCATGAAAAAAATATCAAAGTCATTCTGGATGGTGTCTTCAACCACGTCGGCAGAGGCTTCGGCTATTTTCAGGATGTCATCAAGAACCGTGATGCATCCCCATATAAAGATTGGTTCATCTGCAATTTTGATGATCCCAATGGACCGGATGGCTTCTACTATGAAGGATGGGAAGGACATCAGGAATTGGTAAAGCTGAACCTGCAGCAGGAAGCTGTACGGAGATATCTGCTGGAGAGGGCCGATCAATGGATCGCCGAATTCGGCATTGATGGACTGCGCCTGGATGTTGCCTATATGGTGGATCGGTCATTCATGCATGAACTGTGCGATCATATCCGTTCTTACGATCCGGAATTCTTTTTCTTAGGAGAAATGATCGGCGGAGACTACAACGAATTGATGAAAGACAGTCTGCTGGACTCCGTAACGAACTATGAATGCCGCAAGGGACTGTATTCCAGCATGAACTCGCATAATCTGTTTGAGATCGGCTATTCCTTGAATCGGCAGTTCGGCAATGATCAATGGTGCCTCTATCAGGGAAAGCATCTGCTCTCCTTCACTGACAATCATGATGTCAATCGCCTGGCCAGTGAATTGGAAAATGCCAAGGATCTTCCTCTTACCTATGCCCTGATGTATGCAATGCCAGGGATCCCATGTATCTACTATGGCAGTGAATGGGGTGCAGAAGGCAAGCGGACAGATTGGTCCGATGATGCCCTGCGTCCATGCTTCACCAAACCAGAATGGAATCCTCTGACTGCGCTATTGGCGCAATTGGATACCTTGAGAAAAAACTATGCGGTCTTTACCGATGGCGACTATAAGCAGCTCTATCTGCAGAATGAACAGATGGTCTTCCGCCGCAGAAATGACGCTGGTCAGCTGACCTTCGCCATCAATATCGCTGATCATGCGGCGCATATTGACTTTGATGCAGAAGTTGAAAACGGCATTGATCTCTATGCTAAGAAAAAGGTCAATTTCCAGAAAGGAATTGACCTGAAGCAGAAATCATTCTGTTTCTATTACACCGATTGGATCAAGGAATAAGTTCACTTTGCGTGAGCTTATTTTTTTTCAGTCCAGATCTTCACCATTTGAGGCAATGCATTTCTTATACCAAGCAAAGGAGTCTTTCTTGGAACGCTGCATCGTGCCTTTGCCATCATTGTCTTTATCAACATAGATAAAGCCATATCTCTTCTTCATTTCACCTGTACTGGCAGAGACAAGATCAATGCATCCCCATGGCGTATAGCCCATCAGCTCAACGCCGTCGCCAATTGCTTCTTTCATTGCCTGTACATGTTTGCGCAGATAATCAATGCGATAGCTGTCATGGATCGAGCCATCGCTCTCAACGTTATCCGCAGCGCCCAAGCCATTTTCCACGACCATGAGCGGGATCTGATAGCGGCTGTATACTTCATTGAGATAATACCGCAGTCCATCCGGATCGATCTGCCAGCCCCAGTCGGATGCTTCCAAATATGGATTCTTCGTCCCGGTCAGCAGATTTCCTGATGCTTTGTTCTTCTCTGGATCTGTGGATACCGTGGATGACATGTAATAAGAGAAGGAGTAAAAATCAACTTTACCGTTTCTGAGGATCTCATCATCGCCTGGTTCTTTCGCTACTGTCACATGATGTTCCGCAAAATACCTCTTGGCAAAAGCTGGGTAAGCACCTCTGACCTGCACATCGCCGCAGAACCAGTTTGCCATATCCATCGCTGACTGTGACGCAAGCATATCTTTTGGATTGCAGGAATACGGATAGATCTCCTGGCCCGCAATCATGCAGCCGATCTGATTATGCTCATCGATCTCATGGCCAAGCACAACGGCTTCGGCACTGGCAATGAATTGATTGTGCAGAGCCGTAAATCTGCGGGAGATCTCTTCCGGTGTCTCTTTATGGCCGGCAAAGAAAGACATCGAAGCTTCTTTTTCGGGAAGAAGCCCGCCTGCCATAATGCCGCCGATCGGCATCATCGCCATAATATTGATCTCATTGAAGGTCAGCCAATAATGCACCAGTCCTTTATACTCTGTAAAAATCGTTCGGCAGTAATTCAGATAGAAATCAATGCATCTGCGGTTTGACCATCCGCCGTATTTCTTTGCCAGATAATACGGGAATTCATAATGAGAAATCGTGACCAATGGTTCAATGCCATACTGATGGCATGTATTGAAGACATCACGATAGAACGCAATGCCCTTCTGATTCGGCTCATCTTCATCTCCATGCGGATAGATGCGCGTCCAGTTGATCGAGAGACGGTATACTTTGAAGCCCATCTCACCAAAGAGCTTGATATCTTCTTTATAGTGATGATACATATCAATTGCTTCATGGCTTGGATAATACTTGGCCGGATCGATGGCATCAGTATATTCTCTTGGCGAAGAGACGGTACCGGCTGTAATATGATCCGCTGTGCTTTCTCCCTTGCCATCCTCTTTCCATCCGCCTTCGCACTGATTGGCAGCGGTCGCGCCGCCCCATAGAAAATTCTTTGGAAATTCTGTCATACGATTCTCCTTTTCTTTATCCTTTCATTATAGCTATTTCTGCCGCTGATCATGCCTGAATCAATTCCAACCTTTGGAAAAGAAAACATGCAGCAATTTCTTCTGCATGTATCATTTCTTCAGCAGTTTCTGCATATCTTCCGGCAGCGGTGCTTCCGCCAGGATCTCACTGCCATTGAATGGCTGTTTCATGGCAATGCGTACACAGTGAAGTGCCGGTCTGGCAATCTCATTCGATTTTCCGCCATACAGCGAATCGCCCATCAGAGGATGGGATACCGAAGCCATGCCTGCCCTGATCTGATGCGTCCGTCCGGTGCGGATCGAAACTTCCAATAAAGAACGGTCTGCATATTCTTGGAGAACTTTATAGTCTGTAATGCACAGCTGTCCTTCTTCACTGATCTTCCGATCTTTGAAGCCTGGGACTTTTGCAAGACGGTACTGCAGCGTTCCCTGTTTCTTAGCAAAGATGCCTTTGGCAACCGCATAATACGTCTTATGCAGGATCTGTTCACTTCTTTCTTTTGATAAGCGGGCAGCACTTGGCTGGTTCTTGGCATAGCACATCACACCTGAAACATCCTTATCCAAGCGGCCGACAGCACGGATCGTGAATTTCTGTCCTTGATAATAGCTCTGCAGAAGCGTGCCCATATCATCTCCCTGATGTTCATGGGAAGGATGGCATGCCATGCCGGCAGGCTTATTGACAAGAACAAGATCTTCGTCTTCATACAGGATCTCCGGCTTTTCCGGCAGGTATCCTAGATGGATGCCATCAATTTCCGGGAAAATGATCTTCAGCTGGTCACCGGTCTTTACACACTGCGATACACGGCATGTCTCCCCATTCAGCAGAATGCCGGAAGAGAACTTCAAGCGCGAGATCTCTCTTCTGCTCAATCCCTCTTTCTTTGATAAAACGGCCTTTACTGCAAGGCCGCTTTCATTTTCTTCAATTGTGATCAGTATTGTCTTACGCATTGTCATCACTGGCGATCTGCGATCTAAGATAGCTGTCAATAAAGCCATCCAGATCTCCATCCATGACAGCCTGGATATTGCCTACTTCGAAACCTGTACGCAGATCCTTGACCATCGTATACGGCGCAAACACATAGGAACGGATCTGAGAGCCCCATTCATTTGCTTTGACCTCGCCCTTGATATCGCGCATTCTCTGTTCCTGTTCCTGGATCTTTAAACGGAGGAGCTTTGATTTCAGCATTGTCATGCATGTTTCACGATTCTGCAGCTGCGAACGCTGAGTCTGGCAGAAGACTGTAATGCCTGTCGGCTTATGTGTCATTCTGACGGCAGAGTCTGTCTTATTGATATGCTGTCCGCCGGCACCGGAAGAACGCATCGTAACAACTTCCAGATCGCGCTCATCGATATCGATATCCATATCATCTTCAAACTGCGGCACAACTTCTACCGAAGCAAAAGAAGTATGTCTTCTTGCATTGGCATCAAACGGTGAAATGCGCACCAAACGATGCACACCATTCTCCGCTTTCAGATAGCCATAGGCCATCGAGCCTTCAATCAGTACGGAACATGATTTCATGCCGGCTTCTTCACCTTCCTGATAATCCATCAGGGTGATCTTAAAGCCTCTTCTTTCAGCCCAGCGCATATACATGCGGTACAGCATGCCTGCCCAATCCATCGCTTCTGTTCCGCCAGCACCAGGATGTATTTCAAGGATCGCATTATGATCATCATACGGTCCGGACAGCAGTACCTGGATCTCGAATTCACCGAACTTCTTCATCGTATCCGTGTATTCTTCCTGGACCAGATCATTCATATCCTGATCAAAAGTCACCTGCAGATCAGCCACGCTGGCATTGAGATCATTGAGCTCATTCATCAATGAATCATGCGCATCTGTCAATGCCTTCATCTGATTGGTCTCACGGATCAGCTTCTGTGCCTTTTTCTGATCATTCCAGAAATCCGGTTCGGTCATTTCCGCATTATTGCTGGCAATGCTCTTCCGTTTTCCATCCAGATCCAAAGATTTTCCAATTGACGTCAGCTTCGCTAAGTTCTTGGCGATACTGACTTTCATATCATACAGTTCCATTATGCCTCCTTTGATGCAGGTTCAGCCGGCAGCACTCTGACATTCATGCAGAAAGCTACGATCTCCTGCGCAATGGTATGCATCATATCTTCAAACAGAGAGTATCCTTCCTGCACATATGCCTGCAGCGGATTTGCCTGTGCATAAGAGCGCAGACCGATGCCGTCTCTCAATTTTGACATCGTATCAATATGATTCGACCATGCCCGGTCGATCGTCCGCAGTGACATTTCCTTTTCCATCGGCTTGATCTGTACCTTTACCGGTTCGATCTTATTCTGATAGTATGCCCATGCCTTCTGATCAACTAGATCGATCACATCCGCTCTGGACTTGCCGGCTACATCTTCCGGCTTGATCAGATCCTTGAACCCGATCTTATTCAGGCCCTCGATTAGTCCGTTTGCATCGATCTCTTCATTCTTGCTGTCAGGATTGATATTTGATGCAACAACATCAGAGACCACGCGCTTGAACATATCTTCAATGACCGTATGAACATCTTCATTCTCCAGAATGAAGTCTCTCTCTTTATACATTGTTTCTCTCTGCTGGCGCATGACATCATCATACTGCAGCAGCTGTTTGCGGGCATCATAGTTCACGCCTTCCACTCTCTTCTGTGCCGAAGAGATCGACTTGGTGACCGTCTTGGATTCTACTGCAACATCGCCCAAGGACTTGAACAAGCCTTCCATGCGCTCCGAACCGAACCGGATCATCAGATCATCCTGTACAGATACATAGAAACGTGACATGCCAGGATCGCCCTGTCTGCCAGAACGTCCTCTCAGCTGATTATCAATACGTCTCGATTCATGACGTTCCGAACCTAAGACACATAATCCGCCAAGTTCTCTGACACCTTCGCCCAGTTTGATATCCGTTCCACGTCCTGCCATATTGGTCGCAATAGTAACAGAGCCTTTCTGACCGGCACGCGCAATGATCTCCGCTTCACGTTCATGATTCTTTGCATTCAGTACATTATGCGGGATCTTTCTTTCCGTCAGATACTGAGAGATCAGTTCGGAAGTCTCGACCGCGATCGTACCGACCAAGATCGGCTGACCGGCTTCATGTCTTTCCTTGACTTCTTCGACCAGTGCATTGAACTTCGCTGCCTTTGTACCATAGACAGCATCTGGATAATCAATTCGCTGGATCGGCTTATTGGTAGGAATATCCACAACATACATGTTATAGATCTCCAGGAATTCTTCTTCCTCTGTCTTTGCCGTACCAGTCATGCCGGCAAGCTTATCGTATAAGCGGAAGAAATTCTGGTAAGTGATCGTAGCCAAAGTCGTTGTCTCCTGCTTGATAGAGATTCCTTCCTTAGCTTCCACTGCCTGATGGAGCCCATCAGACCACTGTCTTCCCTTCATCAGACGTCCTGTATTCGGATCGACAATCACGATCTCATCATCTGTTTCATCGACAACATAATCAATATCCTTTGCCATGACATAATTAGCCCGCAGAGCCTGATTGATATGATGCAGCAGCTGTACATGCGAAAGATTGAACAGATTGTCTACCTTAAAGAGCTTCTCAGCTTTGGCAATGCCCTGTTCGCTCAGCTGGACCGTCTTTGCCTTGACATCGATCTCATAATCTTCATCTTCTTTTAAATGCTTCACAAAACGATCGGCCTGCAGATATAAGTTGGCCGTCTGCTTCTGTCCGCCGGAAATGATCAGAGGTGTACGGGATTCATCGATCAGGATCGAATCCACTTCATCCACCAAAGCAAAGTGCAGTCCTCTTAAAACACGGTCATTAATATTTGTGACCATGTTGTCACGCAGATAATCAAAGCCAAGTTCACTGTTTGTTGTATATGTAATATCACAGAGATAGGCAGCTTTCTTCTGTGCCTTGGTTAGCTGTCTCAGGTTCAGTCCAACGCTCAGTCCTAAGAACTGATGGATCGCACCCATCCATTCCGAGTCACGCTTGGAAAGATATTCATTGACGGTAACAACATGAACACCTTTTCCGCTCAAGGCATTCAAATAGACAGCCATGACAGATGTCAATGTCTTGCCTTCGCCTGTCTTCATTTCAGCAATATCGCCGCCCTGCATAACAGCAGCGCCCATCAGCTGAACGGGATATGGGAATTCACCGATCACTCTGCGGCAGGCTTCTCTTGCCGTAGCAAAAGCATCCGCGAAAATATCATCTTCCGTTTCACCATTTGCCAATCTTTCTTTGAGCTTCGGGGTCATCGCCTTCAGTTCATCATCTGACATAGCAGCATATTTTTCTTCCAGTGCTAATACAGGCTGGATCTTTGATTCAATCTTCTTAATTTTTCTAGCATCCTCATTAAAGAGGTTGGAAAGGAATGTAGCCATAAAAGTCCTCCTTTTAGCGCAAAAATCAGCGAATATATTATACCGGTATACCTATTAAAAGGCAATTTTACCCGCATATTCCTGCTCAGCGAGCCAACATTTCGTTAACTGCCCCCTTTACATGGATTGGATCTGTGCTATTCTATTTGAACAAATCAGTGTCCTCAGCAAGTTAGCAATCTTTTTGATTGCAGAAAAGAGGACACTTTCTTTATGAAAAAATTAGTTGCCGAGTTTGAAGGAAAAGCACCGCACAGCTCCATGAGCCAGAATTTCAGTGTGTCAATTGACATCACCAACGAAGCTGCTCAGCAGTATGGCAAAGAAATGGACACTTCCAGTGAAGAGTTCTTCAATGGCACCATGCTGTTCCGCCTCAGCAAAATCGTTGACATTGCCCTTGGCATGCAGAAGCTCCAGCCATGCGGCATAGCCAGTTTTCATCTTGAAGATGATGATGAATTGAAGAACTGATGTGAATGGCGGCACCTGACGCCTTTCATATTTCATTTATCATGAGGAGACCAGCTGAAAAAATTTCTATCTATAGAAGGAGAATAAAATGAGCAGGCAGAAATTCAAAAACAAAAAGCATCAGGCTTGCGCTTGGCCAGAAAAACCAAATGCAATTACGCAAATGGCACTGGCTGAAGCCGAGGATATATGCAAGCATCCCGAACGCTATCAGTCTTACAGCTCTGCCGAAGAATTATTTGCGGAACTAGACCGTCCCGCACATATTAAGAAAAAGCGCGGTTTCAATCGCAGAAAAAGGAACATATAGATCATTCTCCGCAAGATGCATGTTTTTATGCATCAATGGAGGACATTTTATGAAAAATGAAGTTGAAACTGAATTGGTCGCTGTTGAACATGGGAATCACGGTGATGTGCACTATGGTCACCGTATTTCTAGGTATCCATCCCTTGCTGCGGAGATTGCCTGCATGACGAATGAGGAGTCTCTCGAGAAAAAGCCAGGCGATCCTGGATTCATTTCTATTGAGCGCGTGCCAAAGATTGCCAGGCTCACCGTGATCTACGACTATGACCCGATGAGCGATGAAAAGAGACCGTTAGGCTATGCGGATCATGTCAACGAATGCTGGAAACACGGAGATACCAAAACCGTCGATGTCTATGATCCTGTTTGGAATCTGGAACGTTTAGGGTACTTCCATAATGGATCCAGTATGGGCTGCAGCTATGATGCGGATGCTTTTCAATCACTGATCCGCAATGAGTACACATCTTCTGAATCTATTCGCATGTCGAAATTAGATGAACTGTACCTTACCTATTCCTATCGGCCGAAATTTGCTTGTTTGAATGATGATCCAGACTGTATTAAGAAAATGAATTTTGTGACCTTTGATGATGAGAAAGCAGATTTCCCTGTATATACTGTGAAACTGCACCGTCTGAAATGAGAAGCATCTGGAAAACTGTACATTTTCACTCCCATTCTTCCTTCTTCTTCCACTTCTTTCCTTCATTGTCAGCCGCTGCTGCATAGATCAGAATATGGTGCTTTGTTCGATTCAGGCAATGCAGTGCTCCTTTGAGCGTTGCGCCCGTTGTAATGACATCATCGCAGAGCACGATCTTTTCTGGCAGTACAGCATCTTTCCGCAATGATATCTGCTCAGTGATCTTCTGTCTTCCGGCGTAATTCAATTCTTTCTGAACGGCGCTGGCATTCTTGATGAATGGTTCCATCATTGGAAGGCCTAAAGAAGCATACATCTCCATCAGATGCGAAAAGCCTCTTTCCTTTATCTTCTCTTCTGAGCTTGGCATCAGACATAAAGTCATACCGTGATATCTCCGCTGCAGTTTTCTGATCATCGGCTGCAGAAAAGCATCCTTCAGTGCTTCATCGCCGCATTCTTTATACTGGATCAAGCTTGTCGAGAATCCTTCCCGATATAAATAATCGCTGTCTGCCTGAATCCCATCAACATAGAAACACTGCGGATAATATTTCCATTGTTTTCGGCAAGTCAGGCAAAGCGGATCATCGCCAAACAGAATATCGCGGATACTGCATTCCCCTAGTTCCCGTCCGCACATCAGGCACCGCATGATGCATTTGCCTCCTGCAGGCTCCGTACGCATTTTTCGCAGAGCTCGCTCTTTTCACTGCATAGGAACAGGACATCTCCATAAGGGTCTTCAAAAGATCTTCCTGCTCTGCCAGCCATCTGGATCAGACCAGCTTCATCAAAGATACTGTGATCTGCTTCATAGACACAGATATCTGCCCGCGGGATCGTCACGCCTCTTTCCAATACTGTCGTCGCCACGATGACACTGTGCTCCTTGGTACGGAAAGATGAGATAACAGCGTCCCTTTCTTCTGTCTTTGAAGTGCACACTGCACAGTCATACAGAAAGGATAAGAAAAGATGCAGACGCTTGGCTTCCGCAATGGTAGGCACAAAGATCATCCGCGGGTGATCCTCATGAACTTCCAGCCATCGCAGAAGATGGAACAGCAGGATTCCTTTCGGTCCCACCCGGATCTTCGGTACGGGGATCGGCTTGCCATGCGGCCGCTGATTCAGGGTCAGACAGATCATCGTTCCTTCTCTGACCTGCTTCATCAGTTCGTCATCCGGGGTAGCTGTCAGATAAATACTGTGTCCCCGACAGGCCGTCTTTGCGATGCCATGCAGCACTTCGCTGCCGCGGAAAGGAAACGCATCCGGTTCATCAAGGATCAAGAGATCAAAAGCATCATAGTAACGATACAGCTGATGTGTCGTACAGACGATCAGGTCGCCATCTGTGACAGCAGTATATCCTTGACATACAGGAACAACATTCGCATTCACGAAATATTTCTGCAGACGTTCAGCTACTTCCAATACGACCTGCCGCCGGGAAATCGCAAAGCACACTTTCAAATGATGCTTCAGGAACATTGCGATGGCACCAATCGAAATTTCCGTTTTGCCAGCTCCGCAGCAGCATCGCAAGAGCACATCATACCTGACAATATTTTTCATGCATGCATCGCTGATCATCTTCTGCTGTTCTGTCAATGGATACGTCAGGACATACTCTTCGCTGTTCTCTCGCACTGCCGCTAGAACAGCAGGATCTTTTTCTTCTTCGATCATCGCTCTGCCGAAAGAAATACATTTTCGACAGTACCATCCTGCGGTTCCATGGTAGAAATAAGCGGGGTCTTCATTCAGGCATCTTGGACATCTCATACCCTTTTATACGCGGCTGCGCTTCTCTTTCTCAAAAAAAGTCCATTTTTCAATGAACTTTTATTTCAGATCTTCTGGGGTTGTGATCTTAATATTCTCATAGCTTCCTTCGACTGCTTTAATTCGGACATCAGAATACCGTTCCACTAAGGAAGCATCATCCGTACCGACAAATCCATCTGCCAGCGCTTTTTCCATGCATTGCAGGATCAATTCGGTATTGAATACCTGCGGTGTCTGTGCCGCGGCCAAAGAAGAACGTTCATATGTCTCTTTCACATAGCCGTCTTCCACTTTTTTGATTGTATCTTTGCATGGCACCGTCAGCAGACAGGCATGTTCATTCTCCATTGTCTTCTTCAGATCATCTAAATTCTTCTGAGAAAGATACGGTCTGGCTCCATCATGGATCATTACGATATCTCCAATGACGGCCTGCAGGCCATTGTGCACGCTTTCCTGACGTGTTTTTCCGCCGGCACACAGTACGACTCTGCCCGAGAATCTCTTGGTCATGCGATGCCTGTATTCCTTTGCGTCAGTCACAACGATCACCTGCCGGCAGTCTGGATCCTGCATGAAAACATTGACGGTCTTTTCTAAGATCATTTCACCGCTGCTCAGTTTGGCATAAACTTTATTAAAGCCAAGCTTCATCCGCGATCCATTTCCGGCTGCTACGATCAATGCGCTGTATTCCATGCCATCCCCTTTGTTGTATCCATTAAAGCACAATTCTGATTGAAGTGAAAAAAAATCTCCTGGAATCAGGAGATCAAAGCACCCATAAAACCATAAGATACAATTGTCATGATCACCGCGGCCAAGAAGACGCCAAGCAGGATGGATAAAGAAGCTTTCTTCAGATCCATATCAAATAAAGCAGCTACCAAGGAACCTGTCCAGGCACCAGTGCCCGGCAGCGGAATGCCAACGAACAGAGCCAATCCCCAGAAACCGAATCTTTCAATCTTCGGTCTGTTCTTATCTGCTTTCTTTTCGACCCATTCAGCCAATTTGGAGAAATGATGGTCGCTCAGCCAATGCAGAAATTTTTTGATACCAAGCAGAATGAACGGAATTGGCAGTATATTTCCTACAACGCACCAGAAGACACCGGACCAAAGCGGCATATTCAGCATTCTGGCTAAGATCAGTCCGCCTCTTTCTTCAATCAAAGGAATCATTGAGACCAGGAATACCGACAGCCAATTCGGCAGCATCACATGTGCCGCCCACCAAATAACAAAAGACTCCATTGCATTCTCCTTTTATACGACCCGTGTACTATATCATAGTGCGAAATTCACTGCAAACCAATCCGGCAGCAGGTGTTTCAAAAACTAGTGACTTGAGTGAAAAAGATTGTTGACACAGGTATATCGTTGGGGTATTATAAACAAGCAGTCGATGAAACGGGCCTGTAGCTCAGGTGGCTAGAGCGCACCCCTGATAAGGGTGAGGTCGTTGGTTCAAGTCCATTCAGGCCCACCATTCCATTGACTATGTATGGGGTTATAGCTCAGCTGGGAGAGCACCTGCTTTGCAAGCAGGGGGTCAGGAGTTCGATCCTCCTTAGCTCCACTCAATAAACAGACAATGAAAGTTGTCTGTTTTTTTCTGTTTTTCAGCAGATTTTGCGATACTCTAAAGATGAGGTGAATGTATGACAGTACTGAAGAAAATCAAAATACAGGATATTGAAGGATTTCATCTTGGAAATGCTGAATATTCTGAAGCAGGCACCGGCTGTACGGTGATCCTGCCGGAAAAGAAAACACTCTGCGGGGCAGATGTGCGCGGGGGTGCACCAGCAAGCAGAGAAAGTGCTCTGCTGAGCCCTTTAGCAGCCAATGACGGAGTACATGCCGTACTGCTGTCCGGCGGTTCAGCATATGGCTTAGATGCAGCTGGAGGCATCATGCAGTATTTAGAAAAGAAAGGCATTGGTTTCCCCGTCGGCGGCGGGACCGTTGTACCGATCGTATGTGCATCCTGCATTCTGGATCTGGGATGCGGAAGTGCAGAAGTACGCCCTGACGCTGCCTTGGGCAGACAGGCGTGCATCAATGCAGAGAATGATAACTATCAGGATGGCTGCTATGGTGCCGGCACCGGTGCTACCTGCGGCAAATTCAGCGGTATGGAATATATGATGAAAAGCGGCATTGGTTCCGCTGCCTATCAGATCGGAGATCTCAAAGTCGGTGCCGTTGTCTGCGTCAACTGTGCAGGCGATGTCTATGATGCTGGCACCGGCAGAAAGATTGCTGGCGCATATCAGACAAAGAATCATACATGGATCGACAGTGAAGAAGCCCTGTATGCTTCCTTGACCAATGTATCTATGGGCGCCAATACAACGATCGGTGCGATCCTGACAAATGCTTCCTTTACAAAGACAGAACTGACAAAGATCGCCGGCATGGCGCATGACGGTCTGGCCCGATCCATTCGGCCGATCCATACGATGTATGATGGCGATACGCTGTATGCACTTGGAACAGGCAGGATCAAAGCCGATCTCAATCTCGTCGGCACCTTAGCCGCCAAAGCAGCCTCAACTGCCATCACCAATGCCATTGAAAGCTCCGTTTCCTTATTTGGCATTCCATCCGCGGCAGATATACAGAAGGACAAAGCTCATGAATAATGATTTTCATTTTGAAACAACAGATCGCGATGTATCGATCTGGCGTGAACCATCGTTGACAGAAGCCAAAGACATTCATGTCACCTTTCTTGACAGACAGTACATTGCCGCAAACAATCATATTGAATTCTATGATCTGAAAGCAGATACGGCTTATGATATCCTGCTGAATGATCAGAACTATTCTTTCCATACCCTGCCAGCCAAGCGGCTCATTGATGTTACCAAAGAGCCTTACAATGCAGAACCAGGCTGTCTCTGTACAGAAGCACTGCAGCATGCATGCGATGACTGCGATGAGACCAGTACCGTCTATATCCCGCAGGGCGTCTTTCTGACAGGTGCTTTGAATATGCACAGCCATTCATCCATGTATTTGGAAAAGGGAGCTGTTCTGCAGGGCAGTGAAGAACCATCTGATTATGAGCCAAGGATCCTGTCCCGCTTTGAAGGCACCGAAAGAATGTGCTATCGCAGCCTGCTGAATCTGGGCCATCTCGATCACACTGCCGGTCCGAACTGCACCGATGTACTGATCTATGGGCGCGGCGAGATCCGCGGCGGCGGTTTCCCGCTTGCTCAGAAATGCGCTGCTGTCGAGAAAGAGAATCTCAAGTCATATATGCAGGATCATCCGGAAGAGGTCGCTGCCTGTGAAAATGAGAATACGATTTCCTATCGATGCCGCGGCAGACTGATCAATCTGTCCAACTGCAAGAATATACGCATCACCGGTCTGACCCTGGGCTATGGTCCATCCTGGAACATCCATATGATCTATTCTGAAAATATCATTACCGATCACTGCCGCATTCTTTCTGAAGGTGTGTGGAATGGCGATGGCTGGGATCCTGACAGCAGTGAGAACTGCCTTCTGTATGCATGCATATTCCATACGGAAGATGATTCTGTTGCTATCAAGTCTGGGAAAAATCCTGAAGGCAACCTGATCGGCCGGCCGACAAAGCATATCCGCATATTTGACTGCATATCGCAATACGGTCATGGCATCTGCATCGGCAGTGAAATGTCCGGCGGGGTTGAAGATGTCCAGATTGCCGACTGCAGTCTGGAACATACCATGTGCGGCATCGAGATCAAGGCAACAAAAAAACGCGGCGGCTATGTCAGACAGATTGCCGCAGCCAGGTGCACCGTCGGCCATGTGCAGATCCACGATGTTGCTTACAATGATGACGGTATCGCAGACAGCAGTGTACCGCAGCTGAAAGACTTTTCTTTCCATGATCTCAGGCTGACCGGTCGATACTATGGTGCAGATCATCATTGGTATGACTGTTCCAGCATCCTGATCCATGGCTTTGATGCCCAGCATCCTATCCAGGATATTCTCTTTGAGCATTCTGAGATCCTGCAGCATAATGATCTGCCGATCGAGGATATCAAATATTGCATAAACTATCATAAACAATAAAAAAAGCTCTGGAAATATCCAGAACTTTTTCTTTGAACCATCTGCAGTACAGATCCAGAGCGATTAACGCTTTGAGAACTGCGGTGCTCTTCTCGCACCCTTTAAGCCGTACTTCTTTCTTTCCTTCATACGTGAATCACGTGTGAGGAAACCAGCCTTCTTCAGAACAGCTCTGTAATCAGCGCTTGCCTCAAGAAGTGCACGGGAGATACCATGACGCATAGCGCCTGCCTGGCCTGCATATCCGCCGCCGGCGACGTTGATCTTGATATCAAACTGATCCTTTGTTTCGGTCAAGACAAGCGGTGAGTTGACCATCATTCTCAGTGTTGCCTGAGGGAGATACTCATCCAATGTCTTTCCATTGACTGTGATGTTTCCTGTGCCCGGAGTCATAAAGACACGGGCAACGGACTCCTTACGGCGTCCTGTTCCGACATAAGTTACTGTCTTCTTCTTAGCTGTAGCCATCTGTCCCTATCCTCCTTACTTAACCTTCAGCTCAATTGGCTTCTGAGCTGCATGCGGATGCTCTGCACCTTCGTATACAAATAAATGTGTACGCTGTACGTCACCCAGCTTCGTATGAGGAAGCATACCCTTGATGGCTTTTTCAACCCATTCAACAGTGTACTGCTCACGCATGTTCTTTGTGCTTCTGACACGAAGTCCGCCTGGGTACATAGAATGAGAGAAATAGTCCTTCTTGTAATCCTGGTCACCTGTTACCTTGATCTTGTCTGCATTGATTACAATAACGTAATCACCGCAGTCAACATTCGGAGTAAAAGTTGGCTTGTTCTTACCTCTTAATACTGAAGCTACCACCGTAGAAAGACGTCCAAGTGTGCAGTCTGCTGCATCCGCAACATACCACGTATGGACAACTTCACTAGGCTTGATCATAGTTGTCTGACGCATATTAATTTTCTCCTTTTTCAATATGTAGTTTCCGGGGCTACATTTGGCATGGAGTGCCGTATATCATTCTAGCATTTCACTCCTTGAAGTCAAACTTTTTTTCGCTGTCAGCTTGTAAAATCAAGGTATCTGCTTCACAGATCGGAGCCAGGCCCTGTTTCTGCATCCATTGTTCCATCTGAGGAAGCAGTGATTCTCCAGCCGCCAGATCCTGAGGGTCAAAAACAATCAGCTGACCATGTCCCTGCTGCAGAATAAAATATCCCAGATTTTTCTGACTGTGGCGAGACGTGAAAGCATAAATACGATCCTCGCTCTTCTGCTGCGCTCTCTTTTCCAATGCCGCCAAAGATGCGCCATTTGGCAGAAGATCCCCAAAGAGGTATTCCCGGATCATCCCATGTTCATTCATGGCACAGATCTCAAAGTAGTTTACTTCTTCTAAGCGCAAGCCGCAGGCAGGTGCATTTTTATGCGGACTGTTCTTGCTTTTGGCATCCAGCAGTTCCTTCATGTGTTCCGGCGGATACTTATGCCGGCCGATCTCGATCAAGGCAGAGCTCATCATTCTGACCATGTAGCGCAGAAAACCTTTGCCTTGAAAAGTCAGGATGATCTTCTGATGATCTTCCTCCAGCTGAATATCAAATATTGTCCGCACCTGATCCGGATATTCGCTCAGCGGCGAAGAATTCAGAGACGTAAAGTCATGCGTTCCAATCAGATAGGGAATGGCCTGCCGCATCGCATCCGTATCTAAAGCAAAAGGACATTGATATGCGGTATCTTTGGAAAATACATCATACGGTCCAGTATTGATGCGGTAGACATATTTCTTCCACCGTACATTGTATCTTGCATGAAATAAGAGCGGGTCCGTTTCAATGCAGCTCATAATATGGATATCTGCCGGCAGTGAGCCATTCAGTGCGCCCATCCATTTCCGTCCCGTCATCTCTTTGTCAGTATCGAACATAAATACCTGTGCTGAGGCGGAAACGCCCGCATCGGTCCGTCCGCTGGCAATGATATTGATCTTCTGCTGGGAAATGGACTGCAGGATGTTTTCAATAGCTTCCTGAACAGAGGTTCCTCTGGTCTGGGATTGCCATCCTTCATATCCAGCACCGTCATAGGAGACGATACAAGCATATCTGTGCATCATCTGAAATATGCCAGCCATATCATGCACGCAAGAAGGCAGACAGCCCCCAGCAGCAGGATATCATCCCGCCCTTCCATCTTCAGTACTTTATAGCGTGTGCGCGGCTCACCTGGAGCATAGCCTCTCGCTTCCATCGCATTGGCCAGATCTTCTGCTCTTTGAAAGGCAGAGACAAACAGAGGAACGATCAAAGATAGAATCGCCATGATCCTCTCCGACAGTTTTCCTTCTTTCATATCGACGCCGCGCGACTCCTGAGCTTTCATGATCCGTTCTGTTTCATCGATCAGATCAGGGATAAAGCGCAGGGCAATAGATATCAGCATCGCAATTTCATGTGCAGGTACTCCGATCCGCTGAAAAGGCTTCAGCAGATCCTCGATGCCAAGTGTCATATCCAAAGGTTTTGTCGTTGCTGTAAGGCAGGTCGTGATCATGATCATCAGAAGCAGTCTGACCGCAATATACAAAGTCTGTGTGACCGCATCGCTGTACACCTGAAAGGATCCGATCTGCAGCCAGACATCGCCGGTCTTCACGACCAGAATATTGATGATCAGCAGGAACAGAAGCATGAACAGCATCGGTCTCATCGCTTTCCAGATAAATCCCCAGGAAAGCTTGGCAATCATGATCACACAGGCAATCACAGCAAACATCACAGCATAGCCAAGCCATCCGGACGGGAAAAAGATGGCCACCAGAGCAATCAGCATAGCTCCGATCTTGGCCCGCGGATCCATGCGATGGATCGGTGAATCTAATGGCAGGTATCTTCCTAAAGTAAAATTATCCATGGATCTTCACCTGCTTTGCAATATCAGATGCCAAGGCATCCAGATCCTGGACATCATCCGGGATCGTAAAACCATTGGCATTCAGAAGATCTCTCATCTGGATCAAGGACGGCGGCAGAATATTCATCGATCTGCACAGCGCAGAATCACGGAAGAAATCCTTTGCATTGGTATGCACGAGGATCGAACCATCCGCAACAACTGCCACATCATCGCAATAGGCAAAAACATTTTCCATGTCATGCGTAACCATCAGGACTGTCTTGCCGTATTTCTGATTCAGTTCATAGAACAGTGCCATCATTGCCTTGGTCCCTGCCGGATCAAGACCAGCTGTCGGTTCATCCAAGACAAGCACTTTCGGGTCCATGGCCAGGATCCCAGCAATCGCCGTTCTTCTCTTCTGTCCGCCAGATAATTCCAATGGCGACTTCTCATAGCAGTCTTCCGGCAGGTCGACCAGCTTCAATGCCTTTTTTGCCTGCTGCAGAGCTTCTTCTTCGCTCAGGCCGAAGTTCTTAGGGCCGAACGCAACATCTTTCAGCACTGTTTCTTCAAACAGCTGATATTCAGGGAACTGAAAAACCAGCCCAACATCGCCGCGCAGGCTCTTCAGTTTCTTCGGCTTCTCATCCGCTTTGATCACGCGATCAAGGATATCGATCTCTCCTTCATTCGGCAGCAGCAATGCATTGAGATGCTGCACAAGAGTCGATTTGCCAGACCCAGTCTGTCCGATAATGGCCGTGATCTTTCCTTCCGCAATATCTAAATTGACATCTTTCAATGCCGCATACTGATATGGCGTACCTTCACTGTATGTATGGCTTACATGTTTGAATGCAATCGGCATAGTTCCTCCAATAATGCATCCATCGTGATGCAGCGCTTCAATTCCACGCCTCGTTCTGCCAGTTTCTTTTCCAGCTTCATCGAGAAGGGAATATCCAATTGAATCTCTTTCAGTTTTTCCTCCTGGGCAAAGATCTGATCCGGTGTCCCGGTCATTACGACCTTTCCCTCATTTAAAGCAATGACCGCATCTGAAGCAGCCACTTCATCAATATCATGCGTGATCGACAGGATCGTCAAGCCTGTTTCGTGATGCAGATCCATAATGACTTTCTTGATCTCATCTTTTCCCTGCGGATCCAGCATGGCCGTCGCTTCATCAAATATCAAAATCTCCGGCTTCATTGCCAATACTCCGGCAATTGCCACTCTCTGCTTCTGTCCGCCAGACAGTCTGGTCGGTTCCTGATTCAGATATTTCGTCATTTTCACGCGCTTGGCATTGGCCGCAATAATATCGTCCATATCCTCCTGCGCTACGCAATGATTTTCTAAGCCAAACGCAATATCATCTCTGACTGTCGAACCGATGAACTGATTGTCCGGATTCTGGAACACAATGCCGATCTTGGAACGGATCTGATTCAGATTCTCCAGATTCAGCTCCAGTCCATCGATCATGATCGACCCACTTTTCTTCTCTAAAAGACCTGCGATCAGTTTGGCAATTGTTGACTTGCCGGAACCATTCTGTCCGATGATCGTTGTATATGTTCCTTTTTCCACAGAAAAAGACACATTGTCAATGGTCTCGCTGTTCTCGTCATATGAGAAATTCAGATTCTTTACTTCAATCATTCCCATGGCTTCTCCTTGCAACATGTCTTATTATACCGCAATTTTTATTCAGCCCTCATTTTCACGTTTCAGGATCGGCAGCAGTTCCGGCAGACTGTGGATCCGACGGCATTCTGCATCCATATGTTCTCCTCTGCGATCCAGCAGGATCGGTGTGATACCGGCATTCTCAGCACCTTCTACATCGCCTTCCAGATCATCGCCGACATGAATGACTTCATCTGCCTGACAGCCAGCCAATGCCAATGCTTTGGCAAAGATCTCTTTTCTAGGCTTATATGCTTTTACATCTTCTCCGGAAATGATCGCATTTGCATGCAGGCCATTTCGGCGCAGACATACCTTTGCATAATCTCCCGCATTATCCATCAGAATATAGATCGGCAGTTTCACCAGATCAAAGAAGCTCTGCACATCGCTGAACAGAGGTGCATACATCCAATAGTTCTGCAGATACGTATAAAGCTGCGCATGATCTGCTTTCAGCTTGATCTCTGTATCAGCTAGATCCATCAATTTGCCTGCCAGCTCTTCCTGGCTCAGAAAAGAATCCTGATAGCATTCTCTTTCCATCACGCGCAGATGGTCATAATACCAGGCAATTGCTTCATCCTTATCATTGATCGTCGTATTCTCAATAAAACAGTTCAGCAATTCATCAAATTCATTGCCCCGCAACTGCAGGATCGTTCCTGTATAATCCAAAAAAACAGCTTTGATCATATTTCCCTCTTTTAAAAACGCAACAATTATACCATGTTTTGCTTTTGATGCACTTTTCATTGTACCTGAAGGATCAGTTTCTCCATGGCTTCCTTGCTCAGAGGCTCTTTCCATGCTGCTATGAAATAGCTGTAATCACCTGATACCCATTCCGCAATTGACACCCCTGTGCCATCGCCATACTCCGTCACTTCATGATCGCCGACAGTCACAATATTAGTGCTCTTATACTTCTCATTGACATCATAAACAGGATTGCCGCAGACTTTTCCTTTGGACAGCCGCATGATCTCTTCATCGCTGTCATTGAAATACTGTATCTCATAGATCTGCAGACTGTAGACCCTGTATTTTTTTGAAGCATAGCCCTGAATCGGATCATCCGGTACATCGAAAGAGAATTTAGCTCCGGCTTCCGCCCCATCTGCTGTATCCAGATCCATCCACACCTGCTGCGGTCCCTGACCAAACGCAGAATGAGATGTAACATTGCATGCCTGTTCCCCGCTGCTGCTTCCTACATTCAGCTGCCGGACAGTCAAAATGCCGACAACAAGTGCTGCCGCAATGAGCAGATAAATGGTAATGCTTTTCTTTTTTGCCGGCTGCGGATCCTTGCCTTCCGCTGCCGTTTCTTTATTATCAGGAGCTTCTGCCACTGGTTCTTTGACAGGTGTCTCCTGCACCTCTTCAGACTGCTCTTTCTTCTCTTCCTGATCCATGATGCATTTCCTCGACTTCATTGCTTAATATACAGGAAATTCCTTCCTTTGGCGACCCCATTTCAAAAAAAGCTCTTGTTTCCAAGAGCAGTTCTGTTTACTTTGCAATGACCTGCGACTCATAGACACCATGCAGCGCCGCCGTCTGATTGGCAACATTCAGGATATCGCTGAGGATCGCTCCCTCTTCTGTGAACAGCTTCTTCTGAGCTGTCATTTCATGATCTGACAGCTGCACGCAGATATAGCCAGCCGCATCCATGATATCCAAGAAGGATTCCAGATTGGCATGATCTTCAAATGTCACTTTATGCGTTACCGTGATCAAAGTGTCATTTTCGAACATCGCGTTGAATTCACCATTCTTCGCTAACAGGCCTTCGACAAAGTCAGGATCCAAGTATGGGTAGACACCGCATACTTCCTGCACTTCCTGAGGCTTGTCTGATGCATCTGGAGATGGTTCCTTTTCTTCTTCATCCGGATCCGCATCGATCTTAATGAAGTGAACCTGATCATCATCTTCATCCTGATCGCTGTCCTGCTCATCATTGAGACGGTCCATGATGGTCTTTGTCAAAAGCACTGCACCTGCTGCCGCTGCAATCACAGCAGCTCCTATAATTGTTTTACGGAACATACAATACCTTCCCTTCTTTTAGGAATCTGTATCTTTATTTTAGCACAACGCAAAAGAAAAAAACCGGAATCTCTGTCGAATGAACATTCCGGTCAATCTGTCTATTTATTATGCTTTTTTACATGCTCGGACAATACTGCTGCCAAGCAGATGGAATTCACTTTTACATCCTTGGAATCAGAACGCGATGTCAGAATGACAGGAGAAGACGTTCCTAACAGCATCGCTCCTGCTTTTACATTCGGCACCATATGGCCGATTGCTTTATACGCAATATTGCCGCTGTGAATATCCGGGAAGATCAGGATATCCGCCTTGCCTGCGCATGGTCGATCCTGTGCTCCTTTTTCTTCTGCAGCAGAAGGATAGAGGGCAATATCCAAGGACATTGGTCCATCCACGACACATCCCTTCAGCTCACCATCCACGCATGCCTGATGCAGCTGTTCCGCTTCTACCGTTGCCGGCATCTTCGGATTCACGATCTCCACCGCTGCTAACGGTGCGACCTTCGGTTCCGATACGCCGCATGCCTGTGCAACTTCTGTGCAGTAGGCGATCATAGCCTTCTTATCTTCCAAAGTTGGATATGGGATAAAAGCAACATCCGATAAGAACAGCAGACGGTCAATGCCTGGTATTTCAAATACAGCCACATGCGATAAAGGTCTGCCTGTTCTTAAGCCATTCTCTTTATTCAGAACACTCTTCAAGAAATCCTTGGTTGGCAGAATTCCTTTCATATACATATCTGCTTTGCCATCATGGACCAGTTTGACAGCCGTCAAAGAAGCTTCGATCTTATCCGGCACATTGATGATCTGATACTCATTCATCGCCATGCCGATCTTCTCACCGATTGCTTTGATCTCTGCTTCATCGCCGACCAATACTGCATCCACAATGCCAAGTTCATGTGCTTCCTTGACTGCTTCCAGGACTGGTTCGTCCTGTGCACATGCTACAGATAATATCTTCTTTTCACACTTTGAGATCTCAGCAAAGAGATCTTTGAAAGTTCTGCTCATACATTTTCTCCTTTGAATGATCTACTTCTGATCTTTGAAGCCCTGCCATACCGGATGGCCAAGATACTTCTTTGCCTTCAGCTGTCCGCGCAGTACCTTCAGCGCATTGAAAGCCATCGCTTCCTGTTCAAATTCACCAGGGTATACAACGATCGGTGCCAGCCAGCTGCAGGAATCCTTGATCTGTTCCGCAATATCATCAAAGCGCATCAGACCGCCAGTCAGGACAATGCCATCAACCTTGCCCTTCAGAACAACAGCCATTGCGCCGATCCACTTTGTGATCTGATAGGTCATTGCCTGCCATACACGTGCATACTGCGGATCGCCCGTTTCTACCTTTGCATGAATGGCATCCGAATCAGAAGTATTGAACCAGCTGGAGAAGCCTCCGCCTGCACTGCACAGAACGCGAAGCTGATCATTGGTGACATCCTTCATATCGGTCGTCAGTGTCGTGACCGGCATGGAGCCCATACGTGTCGGAGTAAATGGACCTTCGCCCCCGCCGCCGTTGTTGCCATCGATCATGCGTCCATGAGCATGCGCAGAGATCGTAATGCCGCCATCAATATGGCACACGATCAGATTCAGATCTTCATACTCTCTGCCGATCGATTCGGCATAGCGTCTGGCAGCTTCCTTTGTATTCAGCACATGAGATGCCGGTCTGCGGTAGACACCTTTGACACCTGTGATCCGCGCAAGATCGCAGTACTCATCTACGACCGTAGGATCAACGGTGAACATCTGTGCGCCGTATTTATCATGGATCCTCTGGGCCATCTGGACACCGAGCATGGATGCATGATACAGACCTGCCACATGATTTCTTGTATCTGTGACCATCTGCTGATCGATCTCATAAATGCCGCTTTCCATCGGATAGCATGCACCGCCTCTGCCGACAACTGCATCTAAGCCAGTCAGATCGATATGATTGTCCTTCAGGAACTGTTCAATGACCTCCATGCGATAGTCCAGCTGTGCATTGATATCGCCGAACTTTCTCAGGACCGTAGAATCATGAAATACATTTTCTTCAAAGATCAGTTTCTTATTTTCAAATAAAGAAAGCTTTGTTGAAGTAGAGCCTGGGTTGATGACGAAGATACGATATACTTTTTCTTCCATAGAATTCATTTTACCTCAGGCATCTTTCTTTGCCAGTTCTGTTTTCAGTTCTTTCGTCAGCAATGGAACGATCTTCTTCAGATCGCCGACAATGCCATAATCTGCTACATCAAAGATCGGAGCAGAAGGATCGTTGTTGATGGCAATGATGATATCAGACTCTTCCATGCCTGCAACATGCTGGATCGCACCGGAAATACCAATGGCGAAATAAACATGCGGACGCACCGTCTTGCCTGTCTGTCCTACCTGCAGTTCCTTTGGCTGCCAGCCGGCATCTACCACAGCACGGGAACATGCAACATTTCCATGCAGTACTTCAGCCAGATCTTCCAGCATCTTGAAGTTCTCTTGGCTGCCAACGCCTCTGCCGCCGGAGACTAAGATCTTAGCATCCTGTATATCTGCCGCCGTGCTGATCTCTTTGACGATCTTCAGGATCTCAACATCGCATGCATTTGGCTTGATCTTTGGATCATAGGAAACAATCTCTGCCTTGGCACCGGCAATCGGTGCGATCTTCTTCATGACACCTGGACGCACAGTCGCCATCTGCGGACGATGATCTGGGCAGGCAATGGTCGCAATGGTATTGCCGCCGAAAGCCGGACGAGTCATCAGCAGCAGACCATGTCTCTGTTCTGCTTCATGGCCTGGAATTGCATTGATCGGGAAATCACCGATCTCCAGCTGCGTGCAGTCTGCCGTCAGTCCTGTATGGACACGTGCTGATGTCTGCGGGCCAAGATCTCTGCCGATAGCGGTAGCACCGACCAGCATGATCTCTGGCTTATACGTATTGATAACAGATGCCAATGCAAAGGCATATGGCTCTGTACGATAATCTTTCAGAGCAGGATCATCGACCAGAATAATACGGTCAGCCCCATAGGCTGCCAATTCATCGCAGAGCCCCTTAACATCATGTCCCAGCAATACAGCTGTGATCTTCTTTTCTTCTAAGCTCTGTGCCAATTCCTTCGCTTTGCCCAATAGCTCTAATGAAATATTGGAAAGCTGATTATCGACCTGCTGTGCAAAAATAAACACACCTTTATATTCACTTAAATCCATTTTGTTTTCCTAGCCTTCCTTTTCAGATCACATGCTTCTCAGCAAGTCTCTTCACGATATAATCTGCTGCATCTTCAGCAGTTTCAGGTGTTACGATCGTGCCCTTGCCCTTGGCAACTTTATCCGAAGCCTTAGCAATGACCGTCGGTGAACCGACTTTGCCGATATTGGCATCCTCTACATCAAGATTGCTGCGTCCCCATACGGTGACATCAGCGTCATAGGCATCAAAGATCTTCCCTGGCTGCATATAGCGCGGCTCAGTAGCTTCGCCCAATACCGTCAACAGACAAGGCATCTTCGCCTTTACAATGTGATAGCGATCTTCGAACTGACGCTTAGCTGTAACATATTCGCCTTCGACCTTGATATCCGATGCATAGGAGATGACGGGGATATTCAGATGCTGCGCGATCTGCGGACCGACCTGCGCGGTATCGCCATCAATTGCCTGACGGCCAGTGATCACCAGATCATATTCCATATTCTTCAAAGCACCGGCAATCGTTGAAGAGGTTGCCCATGTATCTGCACCGCCAAGGACTCTGTCCGTGACCAGTACGCCATCATCTGCGCCCATGGCCATTGCTTCACGCAGAACTTCATCTGCTTTTGGCAGTCCCATGGTAATGGCTGTGACTTTAACATTTTCCGGATCCGTATCCTTGATCCGCAGAGCTTCTTCCAAGCCTGCTTTATCATCAGGATTCATGATTGCCAACATGGCTCCGCGATCCAATGTTCCATCTGGTTTAAAGCGGACACCTCCTGCGGTGTCTGGAACCTGCTTGATGCAAACAACTATTTTCATCATATCTGCCTCTTCCCTCTTACTTCAGCAATGCACTGGAGATGACCATCTCCTGCACTTCAGATGTACCTTCATAGATCTCCGTGATCTTCGCATCGCGCATCATACGTTCTACTTCATAATCACGGATATATCCATAGCCGCCCATCAGCTGAACGCACTTTGTTGTAACATTCATTGCTGCTCTGGCCGCATACAGCTTTGCTTTAGCAGCTTCTTCTGAATAGCTCTTCTGCACTGCTTTTGCTTCAGCTGCTTTATATACCAGCAGCTGAGCTGCTTCGATCTCTACAGCCATATCTGCCAATTGGAACTGCGTATTCTGGAACTGCGACAGAGAACGTCCGAACTGCTTGCGCTCTTTGACATATGCTAAGGCACGGTCAAAGGCACCTTCTGCCAAGCCAAGTGCCTGTGCTGCAATACCGATTCTGCCGCCATCCAATGTATGCATGGCAATAGGGAAGCCTCTGCCGCGATCGCCCAGCAGGTTCTCCTTCGGGATACGGCAGTCCTGGAAGATCAGTTCATACGTAGCAGATCCTCTGATGCCCATCTTCTTTTCCTTAGTGCCGAAGGTAAATCCCTTTGTTCCCTTCTCAACAATAAATGTAGAGAACTTCTTTTTCTTTCTGCCCTTGGCATCTGTTACAACATCCGTATAAGCAACAATGACATATACATCTGCTTCTTTGCCATTGGTAATAAAGCACTTGGATCCATTCAATACCCAGCTGTCGCCGTCTTCAACGGCTCTTGTCTGAACGCCTTGGGCGTCCGTGCCTGCACCTGGTTCTGTCAAAGCAAATGCGCCAAGCTTCTCGCCTTTAGCTAACGGCACAAGGAACTTTTCCTTCTGCTCTTGGGTGCCGAACTGTGCGATTGGGTCGCAGCACAGAGATGTATGTGCAGACAAAGCAACGGCTGTCGTACCGCAGACCTTTGCCAATTCTTCTACGCACATGACATACGTCAGCGGATCGCATCCCTGTCCGCCGAATTCCTTTGCCACAGGGATTCCTAAGAATCCATTGGCTGCCATCTTCTGAATGGTCTCACGCGGGAACTCTTCATTCTCATCAACTTCAATTGCATGCGGCTTCACTTCTTTCTCAGCAAATTCCTGAAAGAGGCGGCGCGCCATCTGATGTTTCTTATCCAGCTGAAAATCCATATCTGATTCCTCCTATATTTTCTTATTCCTATGAAAGCGTCAGATCACAGAACACTGTTTCTCTGACGCCTTCCATTTAGATAGATTATGCTTGTTTTTTTGTATCGGCTGCAGATACTGCTTCTTTTTCCACATCGATCGGTCTCTTGCCGCCATCAGCGTAATCATAGAAACCAATCTTTGTCTTCACGCCCAGATGATTGCCGCGGACCATCTTCTTCAGCAGAAGAGAAGGACGATACTTCGAATCAGCTGTCTCGCTGTAGAGAACATTCATAATAGCCAAGACAACATCCAGACCGATATAATCACCTAATTCCAGAGGTCCCATCGGATGATTGCAGCCAAGTTTCATGCCTTCATCAATGCCCGTGATATCTGCGACACCTTCTGAATAAACTTCAATTGCTTCATTGATCATTGGAATCAGCAGACGGTTGACAACAAAGCCTGCGCTCTCTTCGACCTGCACCGGTGTCTTATCCAGCTTCTGTGCGATTGTCTTGACTTCTTCTACTGTTTCCTTCGGTGTATTCAGACCGGCAATGACTTCAACAAGCTTCATGACGGGAGCTGGATTGAAGAAATGCATGCCGATGACCGGTTTCTTCAGACCGACACCGATCTCAGTGATGGAGAGAGAAGATGTGTTTGTTGCATAGATGCAGTTTGGATTCTCAACGATCTCATTCTGCATATGCTTGAACAGCTTCTTCTTCATTTCCATATCTTCGATGACTGCTTCAACGACCAGATCCGGATCCCTGGCAATTTCATCTTTGCCTGTCTTGATCTTGCCTAAGATCTTGCCGGCTTCCTGCTGCGTCATCTTCTTCTTTGCAATCTTCTTAGAGAAGACACTGACGATCTGCTTTAAGCCATACTCCGCATATTCCATTTCAATATCGCATAGATATACGGTCTCTACATCCTCGCACTGCGCAAATGTCTGCGCAATGCCCCGGCCCATTGTGCCGGCGCCAATCACTGCTACTTTCATATTTTTCTATCTCCTTATTGATTGATGAAATTCTTATCTTTACGCTTCTCAAGGAATGCACTCATGCCTTCCTTCTGATCATGCGTTTCAAAGCAGGAACCAAAGCGATGTTCTTCAATGCTTTCTGCTTCTTCCATCGGCTTCTGAATGCCTTCATTGATGGCTGCCTTTGCATTGGCAACGGCAATCGGCGCATTCTTGGCAATCTGACCGGCAATCTTTTCAGCAGCTGCCATCAGCTGATCTGCTGGAACCACGCTGTTGACTAAGCCGATGCGCATTGCTTCATCCGCTTTGATATTGCGGGCTGTATAGATCATCTGTTTCGCTGCTCCCGCACCGATCAAGCGTGCAAGTCTCTGCGTTCCGCCAAAGCCTGGTGTAATGCCCAAGCCTGTTTCCGGCTGACCGAAGACAGCATTCTCTGAAGCAATTCTGAAATCGCATGCCATCGACAGTTCACAGCCGCCGCCCAGCGCATATCCATTGACGGCCGCAATGACTGGGATTGGCAGTGTCTCAATTTTACGGAACAGATCATTTCCCTTTTTCGAGAAGGCAATGCCTTCTTCTTTGGTAAGGGCAGACATTTCGCCAATATCTGCACCGGCCACGAATGATTTCTCACCGGCACCGGTAATGATCAGACAGCGGATCGTTTTCAGATCCACAGCATCGATCACAGCATTCAGATCATCCAGCACTTCTGAATTCAAAGCATTCAGTGCACTTGGGCGATTCATTGTGATTACTGCGATCATATCTTTTACTTCATATTCAGCAAAGCTCATATCATTCAGTCTCTTTCAACGACAGTTGCACATCCCATACCGCCGCCGATGCATAATGTTGCTAAGCCTCTGTGTGCATTCTTCTGCTGCATTGCATAGAGCAGGGTAACTAAGATCCTTGTGCCGGAAGCACCGACTGGATGACCGAAGGCAATCGCGCCGCCATTGACATTCAGTTTGCTTGGATCAAGCTTCAGTTCCTTGGCTACTGCACAGCTCTGAGCAGCGAATGCTTCATTTGCTTCATAGAGATCAAAATCATCAATAGACAAGCCTGTCTTCTTCATGACCTTTCTGGTTGCCGCAACAGGTCCGACGCCCATGATGCTTGGATCAACACCTGCTAAGCATCCAGCGACCCATGCTGCCATTGGCTTGACGCCAAGCTCCTTGGCCTTCTCTTCGCTCATGACAACAACTGCAGCTGCACCGTCATTGATGCCTGATGCATTGCCGGCTGTAACAACACCGCCCTCTTTGCCAGAGCAGCATCTCAGCTTTGCTAAGATCTCAGGTGTCTGTCCTTCTCTTGGACCTTCATCTGTATCAACTGTAACAATGCCTTTCTTCTTGCCGAGATTGACTTGGATCGGTACGATCTCTTCTTTCAATGCACCGGACTTCTGTGCTTCGACTGCTTTATTCTGCGAAGCAGCGGAGAACTCATCCAGTTCTTCTCTTGTCAGATGCCACTGTTCTGCTACATTCTCTGCTGTGATCATCATGTGATAATCATTGAATGCATCCCACAGTGCATCATGCACCATCGCATCGACCAGACCATCCTTCGGTGTATTCATCCGATAGCCAAACCGTGCATGAGGCAGAAGATAAGGAGCGTTGCTCATAGACTCCATACCGCCGGCAACAACAATATCTGCATCCCCAGCCTTGATCATTTCTGCCGCAATGTTCACTGCATCCAATCCTGATCCGCATACAACATTGATGGATACTGCAGGGACCTCGACTGGGAGACCTGCTTTAATGGAAGCCTGTCTGGCAGGGTTCTGTCCCTGTCCAGCCTGAATAACATTTCCCATGTAGACCTGATCCACCTGCTCCGGCTGAATGCCAGCACGCTTCAATGATTCCTTGATCACTGCTGCACCCAGATCTGATGCGGATAGAGTACTTAATTCGCCGCCCATTTTTCCGATGGCTGTACGGCATGCACCTGCCAAAACAATTTTCGTCATATTCTTTTCATCTCGTTTTCTATCAAATGTTAACCAGTTGTGATTTCTTTAACATTTACAAGAATGTATGTTAACACATCCTTCAAAACCTTCAATAGAAAATGTTAATAATTTCACATGTAACCGTTTTCACTTGTGAATATATTCTTTATTTAGATTATCAAAGCGCTTACATAAAATTCTTTTCTGATCTGCATGCTCTGTCTATGCATCCACCCATTTCGTACATTTATATGCATGCATGTTCATGCCGGCAGAAAAAAAGATCCGCATGCTTCACGGGTCTCTTCAGTCTGCTTCATGATCAAGATATTCTATGATCTGCACTGCATTGGATGCAGCGCCCTTGCGGATCTGATCGCCGCAGCACCACAGGACCAATCCTTTTTCATTGCATAGATCCTGCCGGATCCGGCCGACATAGACAAGATCCTGATCGCTTGTTTCCAAAGGAGAAGGAATATGATCCGTGCAGAGAACGTCTCCGGCAAAAGAGGCAACTGCTTTTTCAGCCTCTGCGATGGCTATCTTCTTTTCTGTCTGAAAGGTCACCGAGATTGAATGGCTGCGGAAAACAGGGACTCTGACACAGGTACATGTCACTTTCATATCCGGCAGATGCAGGATCTTTCTGCCTTCATTCTGCATCTTCATTTCTTCGGTCGTATAACCGCTGTCCAGCATCGTACCGATATCTGCGATGCAACTGTAAGCAATCTGCGCAGGGAAAACATGCGGATGCACTTCTTCCTTTTTGCGGACAGCTTCAATTTCATCTTCCAGTTCGCTGATGCCATTCATACCTGCCCCAGATACTGCCTGATAGGTGCATGCATTGACCGCTGTGATCTTTGACAGTTCAGCGATCGGAGCCAATGCCATCAGCGTAATGATCGTTGAACAATTCGGATTGGCAATGACACGGTGATGCCCCTGCAGATCTTTTCCATTGATCTCCGGTATCACTAACGGCACGTCTTCTTCCATGCGGAAAGCCGAACTGTTGTCAATATAGACAGCCCCTGCTTTCTCGATCATCGGGCGATATTCTTTGCTGAGCGAATTGCTGACAGCACCAAGTACATAATCAAGACCTTTCAGTCTCTCCTGCGATACCATCTCTACCGTCAGTTCTGTTCCCGCAAAAGGAATCTTCTTTCCCACCGATCTCTCAGACGCAAACAGGCGCACTTCGCTAGGCTGCAGTTTTCTTTCTTCGATGCATATCAGCATCTGTCTGCCGACCGCACCGGTAGCACCTAAAATACCGATCTTCATGCAAGCCTCCTAGCCTGCGATACGAACTTGTCATATATCGCATGGATCGCTTTTTCAAAATCACGGTCATCGACACCGACCGCAATGGAGAGTTCATCACTGGACTGATTGATGACTTTGATGTTGATGCCATTCTTGCCGAACTCGCTCAGGAACTGTCCGGACATGCCCGGTACTTTTTTCATGCCGCGGCCGACAACAGCGATCATCGCCAAATGGTCTTCGATGCGCAGATCATCCGGTACGAACTCTTTCTTTAAACGAGAGACGATCTCGTATAAGCATTTCTCTACTGCCTTGGTCTGAACGATCACAGAAAAAGTATCGACCGTGATCGGGACGCTCTCAATGGAGACATGATATTCTTCAAAGATCGATAAGATCTTTCTTAAGAAACCGACTTCCGCACTGCTGTGGCTCTTGACGATCGTAATGACGGTAAAGTCCTTGCGGCCTGTAATGCCTGTTACAGCATGCGGCGGTTCCTTCTGATCCATATCGCTGCAGTCATTGAGGATCATCGTGCCTGGATTATCCGGATCATTCGTATTCCGCACATTGATCGGGATATTCTTTGAACGCACCGGGAATACCGCATCATCATGCAGTACATTGGCGCCCATATACGACATCTCGCGCAGTTCATTGTAAGTGATCCTTGGGATCCTTACCGGATCATCAATGATCCGCGGATCCGCAACTAAGAACCCGGATACATCCGTCCAGTTCTCATAGACATCTGCGTCAACGACATTTGCCAGCACGGCTCCTGTAATATCCGAGCCGCCCCTGCTCATCACCTTGATCACACCATTCGGCAGAGCACCGTAGAAGCCAGGGACCAGGATCTTCTTTCCCTTCTGCACATGGCTGTTCAGCAGTTCTGCGGTACGCTCCATATCGATCGAGCCATCATAATGAAAAGCCATGACCTGCGAAGCATCCACAAATTCCGCTTCCAGATATTCTGCCAGCAGCAGGCCCGTCAGATATTCTCCGCGTGAAACAAGATAATCTGTATTCAGATCGCGGTCGATCACCGCCCGGATCTTTTTAAATTCTGCTTTCAGATCTGTCTTGAGGCCCAGATCTTTCTTGATGCTCATATATTTATCTTCGATCAATTGAAAGATGCTGTCATAGGAAACCCCATATTTAATATGCGCTGCACAGAGATACAGAAGATCTGTCACCTTATGATCTTCATGCGTTTCCTTGCCGCAGGCACTGGTCACAATGAATTTGCGGTCATGATCTGCATCAATGATCTTTTTGACTTTTCTGAACTGCGTACTGTTGGCTACGGAAGAGCCGCCGAACTTTGCGACTTTGATCATTCTGCCACCTCTGCCAAGAAGACGGATTCGTCATTCAGGCTTTCTGCAGCCACGCGCATATCCATGAAAGAGATCTTCTTTGTCACAAATGCATCGCTGCCGATGCGATGGTCGATCAAACTTGGATTGAAGAGCGCTGTCTTCTTCGTACGAAGATAGAAGACGCCCTGCTCATCGCCGGCAGAAACCGGCTTGTGCTCATATGTTTGCATGCTCGCATGCTCATGCTTGGCGATGGCGATCAGATCCTGCACGACCGCATGTGCCGTCGGCAGGGAGCCGGCGCCCTGCCCGATAAAGACTGCCTTTCCCAGAGTATCGCTGTCGCATTCCAAAGCATTGTAATTCAGCGGAATGCTGGCAAAGACATCTTCCTTTTTGACAAAGCATGGACGCACAAAGATCGAGACAAAGTTGTCATGGTCTGCACCGCTGCCGATCAGCTTGCATACATAGCCATGTTCATGACAGAAAGCAATCTCTTCTTTGGTGATATTGCGGATGCCGAAAGTTGGGATCTCTTCCGGATCGACGATCGTATGAAATGCAGCCAGGCTTGAAAGCACTGTCTTATAGCGCACATCCCATCCATCAATATCATCGGATGGATCTCTTTCTGCATAGCCAAGTCCCTGTGCTTCTTTGATCATGGCGCCGAACTCTTTATTCTCATTGTTCATTCGGGTCAGAATATAGTTGCTGGTGCCGTTGAAGATGCCTTTGAAATAGTGGATCTCATCGATCCTCTGAATATGTTCCAGTTCATGGATCCAAGGAATGCCGCCGCCGCAGGCTGCTTCATATTTCAGCTGCACGTGGTTCTCCTGCGCCAAAGCAAACAGCTCTTCGGCAAAAGCTGCCAGCATCTTTTTGTTCGATGTCACCGCATTCTTATGTTCCTGCAGTGCTTTCTTGATAAAACTATGCGCAGGTTCCAGACCGCCCATGCATTCACATACGGTATCAATGGATGGATCATTCAGAATATCATCCGCATCCAGGGTCATGCGGGCATCTGTCATTTCTGCTTCGCTCTTGACTAAGATCTTAACAATCTCCAGCTGTTTTGTTTCGTCACTCAGCTGACGGTCAATGATCTTTCTGACCCCGCTGCCTACGACTCCATGTCCCAACAGTCCTATTTTCATAGTATCCTCTTTTCTGAGTGTTTCTGTTATAGATACACTTGTTTTTAAAACACAAACATAGTATCATTTCTGAGAAATGGAATCAAGGAGAAAATTTATGATCAAGTATGTCAGCAGCAGAAATAAGCAGGAAGCAGTTTCATCTCACGAAGCAGTGATCCATGGATTGGCCGAAGACGGCGGTCTCTATACGCCCGATCATATCGCTCAAAAGATCCTGCCGCAGGAGATATTGAACTGCAGCTATCCGGAGATGGCAGCCAAGATCATCGGCACCTTGCTGGATGATTACAGTGCAGAAGAGATCAATGCATGTGTGCATGGTGCATATGATGCTCATTTCGATACCGAAGAGATCGTTCCTTTAACAAAGATCAATGACGGATACTTAATGGAACTGTGGCACGGTCCGACCAGTGCTTTCAAAGATATTGCTCTGACCATTTTACCGCATCTGATGATCAGTGCCTATCAGAAAGAAAAGAGAAACGATACCATTGCCATCCTGACGGCGACTTCAGGAGATACCGGCAAAGCTGCTTTAGCAGGTTTCAGCGATGTCAGCCATACTGCCATCACTGTCTTCTATCCAGAGATCGGAGTCTCTCCGATCCAGAAGCGCCAGATGCAGACAAGCGTTGGCCGCAACGTTGATGTGATCGCGGTCAAAGGAAACTTTGATGACTGTCAGCGCATGGTAAAACAGGCCATGAGCGATCCGGAAGTGCTCGCTTCTTTAGACGGTGTGACTCTGTC
The DNA here is from genome assembly GCA_022486705.1 of Solobacterium sp. Lineage (GTDB taxonomy): Bacteria > Bacillota_I > Bacilli_A > Erysipelotrichales > Erysipelotrichaceae > Bulleidia. The sequence continues at coordinate 54,143 of JAKVKC010000017.1, forward strand.
CTCTGCCAACAGCATCAATATCGGCCGTTTGGTCCCGCAGATCGTATACTACTATTCCTCCTATGCAAAGCTTGTAAACAGCGGTGCAATTGCCGATGGCGACCGTGTGAATTTTGCCGTTCCGACGGGAAACTTCGGCGACATCCTGGCCGGCTGGATCGCGAAACAGCTGGGTCTGCCGATCCATAAGCTGATCTGTGCTTCCAACCGCAATCATGTCCTGACGGATTTTCTGCAGACCGGTGTCTATTCCATCAAGCGTCCTTTCCATACCACCATGTCCCCTTCCATGGATATCCTGATCTCTTCCAACTTGGAAAGACTGCTGTTCATGATGAGCGGCAATGATGATGCCTTCGTCAAAGAAATGATGCAGCAGCTGAAACAGAACGGCAGATATGCCGTACCTCAGGAGCTCCGAAAAAAGATCCAGGAGAGCTTCTGCGGCTATTGGACAAATGAGGAAGAATGCTCTGCCGCCATGCATGATCTGTTCCAGTGCGAACATGTGCTGATCGATCCGCATACCGCGGTTGCCATGCATGCGGCCAAGCAGTATAAAGCAGAGACAGGCGATAAAGCACCATGCATTATCCTCTCGACTGCTTCTCCTTATAAGTTTTCTCATGATGTCCTGAAGGCTGTCGCTGATGAAGATATCGCCGATGACTTTGCGGCCATGGACAGGCTCCATGAGCTTTCCAAGATGCCGATACCGCAGGGACTCGCTGAGCTTAAAAAAATGCCGGTCCGTTTCCGCCGTTCGATCGAGATCAAGGATGGCATGCATGTTATTGCGGATAGAATGAAGGAGATCGCTCATGCTGAAGATTAAAGCGCCGGCAAGTTCTGCCAATTTAGGGCCAGGCTTTGACTGCCTGGGATTGGCATTGGATCTTTACAATACCTTTGATGTTGAAACATGCCAGCATGACAGCTTGGAAAATGTTGAAGACCGCTTTAACAATTCCGATAATCTTTTCCTGCAGGCATACCATTACGGCATGACAAAGATCGGCATCGAAGATGGCATTCACGCTATCTTTCACTGTGATATTCCCGTTTCCCGCGGGCTTGGCTCCAGTGCATCGATGATCACGGCAGGTCTCTGTGCCGCCAGTGCCCTGCACCATGATGCGCTCAGTGAGAATGAGATCTTTCAGTATGCCAGTCAGTTAGAAGGACATCCGGATAACGCAGCTCCCTGCTTCTTCGGCGGTCTGACTGCTTCCGCTGAATTCAAAGACCGCTATGTCAGTCATCATCTTCCGCTGCAGGAAGATCTGTATTTCACTGCATTGATCCCGGACTTTGAAGTATCTACTGAAGAAGCCAGAGCGATCCTGCCGGAAAGCTATCCGAGAGAAGTGGCTGCCGCCAATGGCGGGCGTCTTCTCTATATGTGCGAAGGCCTGCGGACCGGTTCCCTCTCTTTGCTGCAGATTGGTGCCAGAGATGCTCTGCATGAGCCATACCGCCGTCAGCTGATCCCCGGCTTTGATACGATCAAAGAACTGACGGAACAAGAGAGCCATGGCATCCTGCTGATCAGCGGTTCCGGATCTACCTGCCTGCTGATCTCCAAGATCCCGCTTTCAGAAGCAGTACGCAGCAGAATTGCGCAGATCAAAGATCACCATTGGCAGATCAAAGAACTTCGTCCCGCAAAGGGGACCGAGATCGAAGGTGATCGTGAATGACCTCTGATTACTTATTCGTCAATAAAAAGATCCTGCCGGAATATCTCGACAAAGTCATTCTGGCCAGAGATCTCTTAGCTTCGCATGAAGCAGATACCATTACAGATGCCGTCGCCAAAGCAGGCATTTCAAGAAATACTTACTACAAATATAAGGATTATGTATTTTCCGCTGATTCCCCGACGGTCGGCCGACATGTAGTGCTTTCCATGATTCTCAAAGATGAAGCAGGCGTACTGAATTCTGTCCTGACCAGACTGAATGAACTGCACACTTCCGTGCTGACCATTTCGCAGGCTCTGCCGATTGGTCATAAAGCAAATGTACTGATCTCTTTGGATATTTCCAAAGTCACTGTATCCGTCGATGAGATCACCAAAGAATTAAAAGAACTGAATCATGTCCGCAGTGTCCATATGGATGCGATGGACTAAGAAGGAGAAAATGAACAATACAGTCAAACAGATCTTATCCGGCATCATGATCGCCGGCGATGCTTTCCTGATGCTTGTCGCAGTCATGCTGCTGAGTGAAGGAGAAACCGGCATTGCCATCTTCATGCTTGTATTTTTAGCAGTCGATGCTTTTCTCAGTGTCGACTATATTCTTGCCCTGCATCGGCAGAATACGGTTCTGAAGGATCAGGAAGTAGAAGAACAGATTGCTTCTCTTCATTCCGATATGGAAGAAGAACAGCTCACTCAAAAGGAAAAAGAGCTCCAGCGAAAAAGAGAAGCTGAAGATGATGCCTTTGTGCAGGACATCCGTCAGGAAAAAGAAGATACACTAGAGGAACTGAAAGAGAAACTGACAAGCAAAGAACAATCCATACCATTAAAAAAATGACTCTGTACTGCAGTCATTTTTTTAGTTCTTGATATTTTCTTTGGCCCACTTCAGAATGTCCGCTTCAGAAGAAACAGTATCGCTTCCATGAATGGAAAGTCCCAATCCGATCTTAGCACCTTGGCAGATCTGCGCCAGATCGCTGACGCAATGTCCCAATCCAGATCCTTCATTGCTCATGACAGGAAAAACATTTTTTCCGGCAAAGTCCAGACGTTCAAGCTGGCTGAAGACAGGCATTGGATACGTACCGCACCAGCATGGTCCCGCTACAACAATATTTTCATATCCAGCAATACTGTTCAGATATTCTTTCAATGCGGGTCTTGCCTTTTCCTCTGCTTCTTTTTTGGCTTCCTTGACACATTCTGCATAATCCTTCGCATAGTCATGCAAAGGCTTGATCTCAAAGACATCTGCCGGCAGTGCTTTGGCAATATACTGTACCGCAATTTCTGTATTGCCTTTTTTCAGGACCGCAATGTTCCCATTGACATAATTCTCACCGCGGCGCGAATAATAGATCACTAGATTCTTTGTCATACATTCTCCTCTATAGACATCTATGATAGATCTTTTCTGCATCATCTGAATACAGATGCTCAGACGCATGGATCAATTTTTTTCTTCTGCATTTATCTGTTCTGTTTTTTCATCCGGCTGTTTTTTAGAGATCAGTACAAGCATCATAAAGACGCATAGAAAGCCAGCAGCGTCATACAGGGTAAATGGGCTGCCCATAAAGAGGAACGTTGCCAGAGCAGCTGTAATTGGCTCAGAGAACCCATAGAGGATTGCTTTGGAAGGCCCAATCAGGGCTACACCTTTCATGTAGCAGAGAAAGGCCAGAATATTGCCAACCACCACAACAAAGGCAATGCCTGCTAAGCCAATCAGCGTAGGCGTATAGGCAATTGTCCAGACATGAAACACCAAGGCAAAGAAAACACCTCCCATTAAGAAAGCCCATCCCTGCAGGATCGCAATCGGGAACTGCTTCAGCAGCTTGGCCGGTTCTACATTGTAGATCATGACGCAGAAAGCACATCCGATCCCGCTGAGCAGTGCTTCCGGCGCAATCGCATTGCTGGAAAAACTGCCATGCGTAGTGATCAGAAAAACACCGAGCATCGCTAAAACGATAGCTCCGATCTCTCCTGCCCTTGGCCGGCGGGAAGAAAGCATGCATGTCACAGCTAGGATAAAGATCGGTGACAGATCCTGCAGGATCGTCGCTGCTCCGGCAGAACTTAATTGAATGGTCAGAAAGTAAAGATACTGACAGAAGCTGATGCCGCATAAGCCATAGACGATCATATCCAGGATATTGCGTTTCGTCTTCCATGGTCCCCAGATCTTCTTCCCATACCGGAACACACAGTAAGCAAACAGAAGAACGCCGGCGCATCCCAAACGGATCGGCACGAGCCATCTGCTGTCCATGCCCTGCTGGGTAAATAAATACTGTCCGACTGATCCGCTCAGTCCCCAGCAGATCCCGCCGAAGACCGAAAGAAAAGCACCCTTCACTTCATTGCTCATATGGGTGCTATTATACTATTCTTTTGGCCCGACTGAAACAGGATCATCCATCTCTTCTCTGATCCACGTCATCAGAAGATGTACGATCTGTTCCTGCTGTCTTTCATTTAGTTCTACATTCTTCGGCACATGATACCACTTATTCAGGCATCCCCGGCAGCAGCACGCAGTGGCATGCTGAGCAATGAACACCGGATGTCCCCTCATCGGTGTCTGCTTTCCATCATTGGCAATCTCTGCCGGTGCCAGACGTTCCCTCACAAAATCACGGGCATGGCTCTCGATCACATCCATGCCTTTCTTTTCAATATACGCCCTGTCCTTTTCTTTCAGGTGAAAGGAAGAACGGAATTTCGATCTCTTCAGTTTGATCAGTGCTTCTTCAGCTGTCTGCATCCTACTATTCTAAAAAAAGACACCGGTTTTTTCCAGTGTCTTTCAATCAATCATCCGATTCGTCTTCGATCTTGCCAAGTTCTCTTGCGTGTCTTCTGCCTGAGTTTTGAAGCTAGATAATTAAAAGCAATTCAGATACCGCATCACAGCGGTATTTTTCATGTCAATATTCATTATTTTATGTGTAGCTAACTGTAGAGCTATATGGTATAATATCTTCAGGAG
>JAKVKC010000018.1 GCA_022486705.1 Solobacterium sp.
TTGCATGTATTATGCACGTAAAAAAGGCAAGAGAGATCATAAAATTTTGGGAATAATAGGAGCTCTCTTGCACATTTATTATATAAAAAGCCGCTTATTTTCACAAGCGACTTTGTCAACAAGCTGAGAGAACCGCAGCGCGGTTCTCTTTTTGAGAAAGCATTCCATATAGCACCGCAGATATATAAAAGTGCGGGAATTCGTTGAAATATTAATACAGAGAGCAGAGCTCAAGCAAAAAAATTGAGATATCCTGGTAGAAGAGAAGACAAATAAAATGTATGGATCGTCAGTTCTAGATGAGTGCTAAGATTTAGATATGAAAGAGACCAGAAGAGGACATCATGGCTTCACATTGGGGGAGCTTTTGATAGTTGTCGCAATTATTGGGGTTCTTGTCTCAGTCTCCATTCCGGTATTTATATCTCAGCTGGATCATGCTAAACAGGTGACCTGTTCAGCAAATCGCAGATCATTGAAGGGAGAAGTGCTGGTCGCATATACTTCAGGGGAATATGCAACATGTGCAGAAGCATATCAGGCAATTTCAGCCAAGGATCAGGATCGCTGCCCTTCCGATGGAGATTGGACACCTGTCTATAATGATGGGATCCTAACGGATATCCAATGCTCAAAACATCCAGAAGAAGATGAAAAGTCCTCATCTGAAACATTTATCAGCAATTTCTATACACTGTATGCACAAGCAAAAAAGAGCGGTACGTTGCATGGCGGCGATGCGTATCGTGATTACTTCAATACAAATTATTTCAAAACAAATACAGTATCTTTTTCCGGAGATACAAAGACCTATAAATTTTCTTTCAACAGTGACTATTCTGGAAGTTTAGGACTGCTGTTCGCAAATGATTACACGGATTGGCACTATAAGCAGTATGCACAGTATATTTACAATCCGCAGGACAGCAAATGGTATCACTGCAAAGATACAGCTGGTTATTCAACTGTGGATATTGCTTCAAGTTCAGAAAAATATAATACCTTCTTGAAACAGCTTCCCAGCAGTTCTCAATGGGAATCTGTTTCTGCTGCAAGTATCAGTTCATAAGACAGACAGGGCGATCCTGTTTGTTTTAGATGAAAAATTATAAATGAACTAAGCATGCTGGTTGCAAACCTTTAAATATGTAAAAGTAAGAACAACTAGCGTAAAATTTAAGCGAAATTCGGCAAAACATCAAATAAGCCGAAATACGTTGAAATAAATGAATAGAAAAAAAGACATGTTTTCTCTTCTATCGGTTCAGACAGGTGGAAGGTTTAAAGAAATTGATTATCACTATGGTATGATTGTAAGACGATCGAAGCAATCGTATGCTTTAGATTATTGATTATGCATGCAGGGAGAAAATATGAAGATAACATTTTATTATGTGCGTCATGGTGAAACACTGTTCAATGTTCTTGGCAGAATGCAGGGAGGCTGTGACAGTCCTTTGACAGATAAAGGAATAGAAGGAGCACAGGATACTGCTTCTGCTTTAAGAAAAGTACGTTTTGCCAGATGCTATAGTTCATCTTCTGAACGGGCATTGGATACGGCGGACATTCTCTGTGCACCGCATATAGGACTGCGGCCAGTGCCGATGAAAGAACTGAAAGAATTTGATTTCGGTGATCTGGATGGCGAAAAACAGGATGAATGCTGGAACATTATGAGCGAAGCATCAGTGCAGGATGACTTTTCTTCCTTTCATGGCGAGAATCTGGAACATTTCGACCAAAGGTCCAGAAAGGCTTTTGATCAAATGATTTCTGCTTCGGCAGACGGCGATACTGTTCTTGTTGTAAGCCATGGCAGTTATATGATGCATCTGATGAAGACACTGCTGTCTTTTGATCAGAAAGCATATGTTGCTCGCTGCAATCAGCTGGACAGATCATGGATGCCGAATGCGGGCATCTGTATCTTTACCTATGAAGATGGTACATGGAAGATCACGGAAGAACCAATGAGCGCAGATGAATATCGTCAGAAACATGATCCAAAGAAAGTGACATTCTATTATGTGCGCCATGGGGAGACTCTATTCAATGTCAAAGGCAGACTGCAGGGGCTATGCGATTCCCCATTGACAGACAAAGGGATTCAGCAGGCAGAGGCCACCAGGGAAAAACTGAAAAGCATAGAATTTGATTCTGCATACTGTTCAACCGCAGAAAGAGCCAGAGATACTGCTGAAATACTTCTGCAGGGCAGGAACATGCAGGCTGTATGGGAGAAAAGAATCAGGGAAGTATACTGCGGGAAACTGGAAGGTGAAGCCGGCTTCAGTGGTGAGATCAAAAAGAGATTCTTAACGGAGCATTTCAGTGACGTTGGCGGCGAAGATCTAGAAGACGCTGCTAAAAGACTGCATGAATTCCTCAGAGACGCCTATGATCAGGCCGCAGATGGAGATACGGTACTTTTGGTATCTCATGGCGGAATGTATACAGTGCTGCTGAACAGCTTCTTTCATATTGATATTGAACAGATGTTCCAAAAAGCTGAAGCCGAACAGCGGGATCCGATTCCCAACGGCGGTATATGTATCTTTTCCATTGAGAATGGGAAAATACAATTAATCAGAAAAATGGATGAGTAACTTGACATATTGTTTTATGCTTTAATAAGCTCAGCTATAAACTGTTCATATGAATCTGTAGAAAGCAGATCTTTTGTTTTGTCTACTGAAGAAAATACGTCTACGATCTTATCGAAGACTTTGCGGAATATCTTCATATCTCCTTCGGCAATGCCAATTAGTAAAACAAAATTTATTAGTTTTCCATTCCAATCGATTGGATCGTCATTATGAATTACACAAATAAATGATTTTTTGGCAAAACAAGAGATTGTATGAGGAACGGCTAGATAATTTGTGAAAACAGTGCTGCTAGTATGTTCACGAAGTAGTACATCTTTAGAAAAGTCATTGGTTATGAGCTTTTTTTGCATGCAAATATTGCATAGATATTCTAGATATTGATCAGCTGAACCTAATTCCAAATTTCGGAAATAGAGATTTTTGTTGAACATCATTTGCAAAGATTTATTGATGTCATCTGTTTTTTTGTTTAAGGAGATCTGATCTATAGTTTTTTCTATTTTACGAATATCGAAATCTGTTAGAATCGGACTTACTTGGACAACATAATCTGCTGGGAATGATGTATTCGCAGTGGTAATAATAAAACTTGCAGGATACTTTTGAGGTGAATACTCTTGTAGCGATACAGTACCAAGGTGATGCAAACGATCGCCTAGGCTCATATGAAGCCTATGTATCAGGGCTTGTGACATTTGATAATAATCGTCTGTTACAACTAAAAATGGAATGCGATTTTCGTGGTGATGGTATGCTTCAATCCAAGATCCCAAATGAAAAGCAATAAATGCGATTTCGTCTTCACTAATCTCAATTTGACATCGTTCTGAGAGCTTGTGGCAAAAATATACCGCCATATCATAAACGGCTGCATATTGTGTTTTGATTTGCTCAGCCAAGGGATTTGGATAAGAAAGATGATAGATTGCTCGTTGATAAAGATTATAAACATGAATTGAAAACTGCATAAGAAAATTGTTGTCAGGAAGTGGCAGATCATATCTACGATTCAGATCAAGAATGGCATCAATGACTATATTTAAAAAGTGAGCATCTATGTATTCACTAAACGTGTCTAGGGTAATTGCTTCATTTGTTCTATTGCTGCTTAACGCGGTTAATAGAATAATCTGTGAATAGTCATTTTTTGGAATACTATGACCTGTTTTCTGAATGCAGTATTTATTAATTTCAGATGCAAAATTTAAAATCTGTTCTTTTTGATTATTATGGTTGAGAACGTCAGTTGAATTTGCTGCTGGAGTTGGTAAAACTTTATGTGATGAGATTCTGCCAAGTATAATGATCAGATGAATCAACAAATTGTTTAGGGCGTAAGAGTTGATAGAAATATCTGCTGCTTTGCAGAATTCAATCAAGTGGGCTCTGATGTCTGAAACGTCTACACCTGGAATTAACTGATTTAATGTTACATCGGAGGTGAAATAATCTGTTTTTATGCGTGACGCGATAAAGCCAATTAGTTTTCTTTTTTTTATCTCATCGCCTTCAACAGATATGGAATAATTGTGAGTAACAATATGTAAATCATACTGTTTTAAAAGTGATTTTAAATTTACTGATATATCGCGGAGAATCGTGCTTTCACTGACATTCATTTCATCCGCTAGGTCAAATATTGATAGACTGGCATCTGCAGTAAGCAATTTACCCAAGATCTGCCAAATGCGATCTTCTTGATGCGTATGTTCTGTACGCAATGATGATCCTGAAAAAGACATTAGATAACCTTTTTGATTTGATTCAATATGATATTGTTCACCGCTGTTGATTTCCTTGATGTAATTTCGGATTGAACGCTTTGATACATGAAGCATTTTTGCCAATTCTTCACCGGAAAGATGATGATTTGTATTTGACAGAAGAAAGATCAATTTTTCAGTATTGTCATTTTTCATGCATAGTCCTCTTGGAGACAGCTGCTCAATAACCAATATTAATATAGGTTATTGGAAATTGAAATACTAATTATCGGCTTTCCCCCGGTGAGGAAAAAAGTGTAATCGAAATTAAACAGATCATGCATTACCTTGTTGGTAAGGAGGAAATGAAATGATCAGAATTTTGCTTGCATGCGGCATTGGAGCCTCATCTGGATTTATGGCAGCTGGAATGAGACGCATTGCTAAAGAAAAGAATCTCGATATCACTGTGAAGGCGGTATCGAAATCAGAAGTAATGGATCATACTGGAGAATTTGATGTTCTAATGCTTGGACCGCACTTTAAAGGTGAGGTGCCTCAATGGAGAGATCAGCTTGCTTCGACAGGAGCAAAGGTTTCTTCAATCAATCCAGATGATTATGCAACTTTAAATGGTGAAGGTGTTTTGGATGATGCAATTAAAGTATTCAATTCATAAAGGGGAGAAAAAATGAAAAATGTTCAAGAGTGGATTCAGAACAAACTGGTTCCAGTTGTAAACAAGATCACATCTTTATATTGGTTTGACATTATTGCAAATGCTGTTTTGTATATCGTGCCATTCTCTATGGCAAATGCAATTTCAGCACTATGGGGCGTAATTAGAAAATTCGTGCCATGGCTGATTGATCTTTCGCCAATTGGCAATTATTCGTTTGGCTTATCTGGCTTATTTATGGCCTTCATCATCCCACATGATGTTATGGTAAAAGAAGGCCGCCGTGATCGTTCGCTGCTCGCAGGATTTGCCGGTATCGGAACATATATGCTGTGTATGACGCAGATCAAGGTGGATGAAGGATTAGCATTTACCTTCACACAATTTGGCGCTGCTGGTTTATTCACGGCAATGTTCCTTGGCGTAATTGTAGGTCTTATCTTTAAAAAGTTTGCTCACTTCTCTTTCTTCAAAGAGGATTCAATGGTACCGGATTTTGTAAAGAATTGGTTTGACAATATCTTTGCCATTGTATTAAGCCTTCTAGTAGGATTTATCATGACCTATGTATTCAAGATAAATGTATTTACAATGATTACTGTGATTATGAGCCCGGTCACAAATTTTGCACAGTCTATATGGGGAGTGATCTTCTTAAGCCTTGTAATGGATGTCTTCTACTTCTTTGGAGTGTCTGGCTGGGTATGGACACCAATAACAATGACTATTCAGAAAACAGCTATTGCGGCAAATGCAGCTCTTGTTGCTGCTGGTCAGAAGGCTACAAGTATATATGCATATGGTTTCAGCAGATATCAGCATATCGGCGGTGAAGGTACAACGCTTCCAATTGCTTTCTATATGCTGAGAGCAAAATCTCAGAAGTATAAAGTGCTAGGCAAAGCTACTTTGATACCATCACTATTCAATATAAATGAACCATTATTTTATGGAATGGTTGTTAACAATCCATTTATGCTGATCCCTGTTGTACTGGTTTCCATTATTAACTCCGCAAACACATATATCTGGATGAAATTGGGATGGGCACAAATCCCATATGTTAATTTCGATATGAACAATTTGCCGAATGTTGTATCAGCTTGGGTTCAATCTGGCGGATGCATCGGAAATGTACTCTTAGTTTGTGTAAACTTTCTGATTGCCGCTGTAATTTATTATCCGTTCTTTGTTGCTGCAGATAATTACGAATACAAAAAGGAACAGAAGAAACTGGCAGAAAAACAGCAGCAGGCTGTTGCAGCATAGAAATGGAGATGATATATGGACATTAATCAGACAGCAATGACAGTTATAATGAATTCCTGCAATGGCAGAGATAAGGTAGATGAATGCTATAAGGCAATTTACGAAGACGATTTTGCGAAAGCAAAAAAGCTTCTTGATGAAGCTAATGATGAAATACTAAAAGCTCATCGAGCACAGACGGAAGTCATTCAGGCACAGGCTGCCGGTGAAGATATGGAATATTCCTTATTATTTATCCATGCTCAGGATACCTTGATGACTAGTGATTCACAATTGCGAACAGCGCAGAGCATTCTACCAATTTTTATGAAAATGAATCAACAGAAAATAACAACAGAAGAGGAAAAGTGATGAGTAAAGCAATAGGGAAACCATTCCCAAGAGATTTCTTGTGGGGTGGAGCAACCGCCGCAAATCAGATTGAAGGTGCATGGAATGAAGATGGACGCGGTCCTGCCGCAGGGGATTATGCAATATATCTGACTAAAGAAGAACGTTCAAAAGTGAATGGAGAGATGTATCGTGATGTCACGGCTGATCAGATGGCTCGCATTGATGCAAATCCTGAGAAGTACAATTTAGCAAAAAGACGGGGTGTAGATTTCTATCATCATTATAAAGAAGATATAAAACTTATGGCAGAAATGGGATTCTCTGTCTTTAGAATGAGTATTTCTTGGTCTAGAATTTATCCGAATGGTGATGATGCACAGCCTAATGAAAAGGGATTGCAGTTCTATGATGATGTTTTTGATGAATTGCATAAATATGGTATCGAACCATTAGTAACGTTAGACCATTTCGATGTGCCAGTTCACCTAATTAAAAAATATAATGGATTTGCATCCAGAGAAACAATTGATTATTTTGCAAAATATTGTGAAACTGTATTCAAGAGATATAAAGGGAAAGTAAAATATTGGCTGACATTTAATGAGATCAACTGTGTACTGACAAATCCATATGCATGCTCTGGTGTAATGCTGAAGGACCAAAGTGAAAGAACTTATGAACTTGTTTATAATGTTTCTCACAATCAATTTGTGGCAAGTGCAAAAGCAGTAATCCTAGCGCATAAAATAGATCCTGCATACAAAGTCGGCTGTATGCTCTGCCGTTTAGAAAACTATGCGGCTTCCACGAAACCAGAGGATGTTTTGCAGACAGTCTTCGAAGATCATTTTAATTTCTTTTATACAGATGTTCAGTCAACAGGAGAATATCCATATTACATGAAGCGATTCTTTAAAGAGCATAACATTACAATTAATTCGCAGCCAGAAGATGCAGCAATTCTTAAAGAGGGTGCTGTTGATTACATTTCAATTAGTTATTATATGTCATATGTAGCTCAGTATAAGAATCAGGAAAATGTTGAACCAACTGGATCGCTCGTGGCGGTTATTAAGAATCCTAATCTTCAGATGTCTGAAGCGGGATGGCCAATTGACTCTGTTGGGTTCAGAATTGCATTGAACCGTATCTATGATCGTTATAAGAAGCCAATATTTATTGCTGAAAATGGATTGGGAAGTACTGACAGTCCATTGGCAGATGGCAGAGTATTAGATAATGATCGTATCAACTATATGAAAGAACATGTTGAGCAGATGAGGGAAGCAATAGAAGATGGTGTTGATGTTTTTGGATATGCATGGTGGGGACCGATGGATCTGATCTCTTCTGGCACTTCAGAGATCAGCAAGCGCTATGGCATGATCGGTGTCGATGCGGATAATCAAGGAAATGGAACATATAATCGTTTTAAAAAGAAATCCTTCTACTATTATAAAAAACTGATTGCATCAATGGGTGCAGATACGGCTAATGATATCTCAGATGATTTTGAAATTTAATTTAACTCATTCATAAAATTCTGTATTAAGAAAAATAGTCCAATTTCACAGAGAAAAGTGAAACTGGACTTTTCAATATTCATAAAATGAGAAAAGTCAGATAAATATGGAAAGTATAAGCAGTATAAATGTGATTGAAAGTTTTGGCTTAACTATGGTAAACAAAAAATGATAGTTTACCAGTTTGACAAATAATACAAAGGCGAGCAACATTTCATGTGAGCGGTTACATTCGGGGAGACTGAAGATGAAACAAGGCTTTAAGCATAAAATGATTTTTGTGGTTGTCGGCGTAACTTTAGTATTCTTTACTTTGGTCATGACCGTTTCCTATTGTCACCTTAAAGTTCAGAGTGAATCAGCAGTTATAGAAAACACAATATATACGCACCATATTTCGATGATCACAAATGATATTTCTTCACCATATTGGAAAGAAGTGTATGAAGGCGCCAGAGCAGAAGCTGAGAACAGCGATACGTATATTGAAATGATCGGCGCAAATTCGGTCGAGAAGTATTCCGTTACAGATAAAACACAGCTTGCCGTATACGAAGGCACAGATGGTATCTTAGTCTATCCCGAGCAGAATGATGAAATGCTTAAGATCATCAATGAGGCTAAAGAAAATTCAATCCCAGTTGTGACGATGCAAAAGGATTCATCAGATTCAAAAAGAGTAGGTTTTGTAGGCAATAATGATTATTTCTATGGCCAGGCATTGGGCAAACGGATCCTGCAGATGCAGAAGACATCAGATCATATGAACGTATCGATCCTTGTGCCGAACAATACATATACGGATGCGAACAAAGAATGGCTGCGCATGGGCGTGACAAGTACAATCGGGAAAAGGGAGTATTCAGTATCCATGAGCGATGTTCATGAGACCAATGATCTGATCGATGCTGAAGATGCTATCAATGTGATCCTGAAATCAGATACATCTATTCCAAATATTCTTATCTGCCTTGATTTGCGCACTACAGAGATTGCCTATCAGATTCTAAAGGATCGCGGACTGGATGGAACAATACGGATCATTGGCAATGATATTTCCAAAACAGTTGTACAGGGGATTACTGAACATGCAATTGACTCTGTGATCATGATCGATCCGGAAGAACTGGGGAAAAAGAGTGTTGATGCATATCTGAAGTATGAAAAATTTGGATTGGTAGATAATTATACCGAAGTGCAGACACAGCTGATTGATGCTGATAATGCGAAAGAATACTTGGAAAAACGTGAAAATGCGGAGGCAAAATATGATGCTGCATCATAAATTTCATGTACCTTCGTTTTTCCGCTCGATGCGTTCAAGATTGATCATTCCAGCAGTTGGTGCATTGCTTGCTGTCATGCTGATCAATCTCTATATGTTTGGAAGCTTGAATCGCACCATTCACAATATGAACGATGTATATGCAACAAATGTTCAGCTGAGCCAGATTGAAGGTGAACTTACAGATCTTTCCAGCAATGTCAATATTTATCTGAATACACGGAGCACGGAAGCATTGCTCAATTATAAGACTAGCTTCAGTACCTTTCAGGATACTGTGGAGCAGATTGGCGGGACAATCAGCAATAATCCATCGAAGTCGATGGAATATGATCTGAAGGGTCTTGCGGATTCGTATCTGAAAACGACACAGAAAGCAGTTGTTATGAAGGTCAATGGCAATGACAAAGCAGGAGACTATCGGACGGAATTTGTAAAGGCGCAGCATATCTGTTCCTATATGCTCAGTATGATCCACAGCTTGGACATCCTGCGGTTTGAAGCCAACTCTGCCAACTATGATTCTCTGTACCAGTCGCTGATTCTTTTGGAGAGATTTATCATAGCGATGCTGTTATGCATTACCGCTTATCTTGCTGTTCTGCTGTATTGGATCATGGGAAGTGTTACAGAACCGCTGTCGGTCCTTTCTGAAAAGGCGAGACAGGTGCAGAATGGACAGCTGGACATTGAAATCCCTGCACCATACTATGTAGATGAAGTCGGCACTTTGACGCTTACTTTCTCACAGATGCTTGCCAGCATCAAGCAGAGCATTCAGGAAATGAAGGAAAGCTCACAGCGAGAGATGCAGATGAGAGAAAAAGAACTAATGACTGAGAATCTGCTGAAAGATGCACAGATCAAATACTACCAGGCCCAGATCAATCCTCATTTTTTATTCAATACGCTGAATACAGGACAGCAGCTTGCCATGATGGAAGATGCTGAAAAAACATATCTCTTTATGAAGAGCACTGCTGCTTTCTTCCGCGGACAGCTGAGGAGCAATGGCGCAGAAGCGACGATCCGAGAAGAGCTCGATCTGATCGATCACTATATTTATATTATGAATGTCAGATATTCCGGCGAGATACATCTGAATAAGCATATAGATGAAAAGTCTCTTGATCTTCATTTCCCAGGTATGGTACTTCAGCCGATCGTGGAAAACAGTCTTCGCTATGCCTTTACCGATCCAGATCTGGAAAAGATCATTGATCTTTCAATTGCTGAAGATGAAGAACAATGCACGATCGTGATTGCTGATTCAGGTGTAGGCATGCCAAAGGGAACATTGGAACGTATACGAAATGGTGATCTGTCTCATGACGAAAATGATTTCGGCAATGGCGTAGGGATCCAGAATGTCCGGGAGCGTTTAAAACTGAAATATGGCAGCGACAGTGTCTTCACTATTGACAGTGAGGAAGGCAGCCAGAATCATGGTACTGTGGTAACCATACGGATTCCAATAGGAGGGAACAATGTACAAAATACTGATTGCTGATGATGAAGGAATCGTTTGTGATTCTTTAAAGTATATTATCAATAAGGACTTTGGCAGTACCTGCGAACTTTTCTTTGCTAAGAGCGGCAGACAGGCAATTGAAACAGCAGAACAAAATCAGCCGGACATTGCTTTTATTGATATTAAGATGCCTGGGATCAATGGTCTAAGTGCATTGCAGGAAATGAAGAGAAAGAATCCGAGCATGCGTGCATTGATCCTGACGGCATATGACAGTTTTGATTATGCAAAAAAAGCAATCCTTTTAGGAGCCGTTGATTATCTTACCAAACCGATTGATCGGCAGAAGATTACGGATTGTTTAGTAAAGATCATGCATGAGATCGATGAAGAACGCAGAAAAAGAAATGATGATCTGGCGATTAAAGAACGCATGGAGACAGCTGCTCCAATCATTGAAAATGGATTTGTGCTTGCACTGATCACCAGAAATGAATATGCATACAGCGGCGAACAGTATCGCAGTCTGCTTGGTATTAAAGAAGATAAAGGATTTATGATTGTACTGGAGTGGGATCAGCAGTTCAATGAAAAACAGCCTGAGAATCCAATTGATGCAAGTGTAAAAGGACAGAAACTTGCATCCAAAATGAGCAGCAATATCAAGATGTATATGCGAGCATATCTCAGCCCGATCATGGGCAATAAGATCTTCTGTGCGGTTCCTTATGAAATGACAGACATGACATATGATGATCGTCTTCGCATTATTGAAAAAGTTAGAGTACTTGTAGAATCATTAAAGAAAGAAACGGGCAATGATTTTAAGGCTGGCATCGGGGCAGTGCATTATTGGGAGTCAATGTATGATTCTTATCTGGAAGCGGTCAATGCATTGCATCATGGTGTCCGGTCTATTTCACATATTGACGACCTAATTGTGCCGGATGACAGCAGCCGTCAGCAGGACAGCATCAAACGAATGGTCTTGGATGCGGCCGCAAGAGGAAATGCGGAAGATGTCAGGACAGAAGCAAATGCATATACAGCTTGGCTGTATCAAGACAGCAGCCTGTCTTTAGACGATATCAAAGTAGAACTGATGGAATTGATCACTGAAGCAGGCAGAAAGGTAATCGAACAGGGTATACCTGTATCAAAAGAACCGGAACATGCTCTTTTGAAAGCAGAATCAAAAAAAGAACTGTTTAAGATCTTTACAGATGGATTGGAGGAAATTTGTACACAGACAATTGCTAAAGATGCCCAAAGCGATACGGCAGTGTCAAAGGTCAAAAAGTATCTTGATGAGCATTATAATCAGGACATTTCTTTGGATTGGGTATCAGAGCACGTCAATATCAGTCCTTATTATTTCAGCAAACTGTTTAAGCAGGAGATGGGATGCGGATTCAACAACTATCTGACTAGGATCCGCATGGAAAAGGCAAAGCGTCTTTTGGAAGATACACAGATGCCAATTAAGGAAGTGTGTGCTGAGGTGGGATATTCTGATCCGAATTACTTCAGCCGCCTGTTCAAACGATGGACAGGATTGGCACCGACAGAGCTGAGAGGAGCTCTGCAGCAATAGCAGATTATCTGCTGACAGTGGTTCATACTGCTGTCAGTTTTTTTTATGTTTGTTTGAAGAGTCTAGACTTTTTTGTGACGAATTTGTCCTAACCTGTGAATTAATGCACAACATGTTTTCGAAATTAGCCTATTTCATCATCAGAAAATGCTAACCCATGTCTTCTATACTGAAAGCGCTTAGATAAGTAATCAGTACAATTTCATTTTGAAAGGAGCATGTTTTATGAACACACTACTTCAGGCATGCGTGAATGGTCTTTTGATCGGCGGTTTCTATTCTTTGATGGGCATGGGTCAGAATATCATTTTCGGTGTTATGAAAATTATCAATTTCTGTCATGGCGAAATGCTGATGGTCGGCATGTATCTGACCTTCATCATTTATACGATCTTCGGCATTGATCCATATTTGGCTGTACCGATTGTGGCAGTCATTATGTTCTTCGTAGGTGCTTTGATCCAGTCTTCTCTGATCACACCGTCGCTTGGCACCAAGAGCTTTACCAATCTTCTGTTTCTTACTGTCGGTCTTGGTACATTGCTGCAGAACTTAGCACTTGTTATCTTTGGCTCGACCTTCCGTACATTATCAACGCCATATTCGCAGCAGACAGTCAGTATTGGCCCGGTCACGATGGCTTTGCCAAAATTGATCAGTTTCGGTGTTCTGATCGTCATCTCTATCGCACTGTTTGTATTTCTTAAATATACGACAAGAGGCAAACAGATCCGCGCCGTATCACAGAATTCTGTCGGTGCCGAAGTTGTTGGTATCAATGTAAAGCAGAACTATATTCTGACATATGGATTGGGTGTTGCCTTAGCTGGTATTGCTGGCGCACTGCTGACACAGTTTTATGTGATCTCTCCTACGGCTGGTTCGACTTTCTCATTCCGTGCATTGATTGTTGTTGTTGTTGGCGGCTTGGGCTCGATCCCTGGTGCTTTCTTTGCCGGTATCTTTCTAGGCTTATTGGAAACATTGACATCATTGATCGTCAGTCCAATGTATAAAGACCTCATCGTATTTGTTACGTTCATTATTATTCTGGTCGTTCGGCAGAATATTATTGCAAGGAAAAAGTGATATGGAAAATTTAAAAAATGTAAAAAGATATCATCGCAATATTGCAATTATTCTGGGCATATTTCTTCTGATCCTGATCTGCATGCCATTATTCATCAGTAAGAGTCCATATATTATGAATGTCTTCATTCTTGTCTTCTATATGACAACACTTTCTATGGCATGGAACCTGCTCGGCGGTATGACTGGGCAGAATTCTCTGGGACATGCGGCATATATGGGCTTAGGTGCGTATGCATGCTGCCTGCTGATGACAAAAACAGACGTGAATCCTTGGCTCTGCGGATTGTTCGGCATGGTCGTTGTAGGACTGGTTGCGGGCATAGTGTTCTATCCATGCTTTATCTTAAAAGGACCTTACTTTACTCTTGTCACAATTGCGTTCGGTGAAGCAATCCGTCAGTTCATTATCAACTGGGATTTTGCGGGGAAAGCAATTGGCATCTCTTTGTCTTTCGGTAAGGACAGCTGGGCAGATTTCCGCTTTATGTCAAAGACGCCATACTACTATGTTGGGTTGGCAATGGTCATAGGAATTTATCTGCTGATGAAGAAGATAGATCGTTCTAAGCTTGGTTTTGCTTTAAAGACAACACGTGAAGATGAAGATACGGCAGCTGCAATTGGCATCAATCCAACAAAATATAAAGTCATTGCTGTTGTGATCTCAGCTATGATTGCTGGCATGGTCGGTTTCTTCTATGCATCTTACAATCGTTATATTGATCCAGATCTGATGCTGCAAAGTTATTCTGTTGAATCTGTCCTTCCGGCAGTAGTCGGCGGTGCAGCGTTCGTGGAAGGCCCGTTAGTCGGCGGAGGAATCATGATCACACTGTCAGAATTCCTGCGCAATGAGTTCGGTGCAATTCTTCCTGGTATCAATCTTCTGATGTATGCAATCGTGCTGATTGCAGTGATCCGCTTCCGTCCTTCTGGCATTCTTGGCTGGTATATGGATTCAAAAGCAAAGAAGTTTGTTGATGAGAATATACTGAAAAAGCCGCCGGTGGAAGATCTTGAAAAAGCTCAGGCCTTGGCTGATGCGGCAGCAGATAAGAGGGGAGCTTGATATGTCAGAGCCAATCATTGAAGTAAAGCATATAACAAAAAGATTCAAAGGCCTGACAGCCGTCAATGATGTTTCTTTCGAAGTTGAAAAAGGGAAGATCACTGGTATGATCGGCCCGAATGGAGCTGGAAAGTCCACGACCTTCAATATGATCTGCGGATATTATCCGCCGACCGAGGGCGAGATCTTCTATAAAGGAAAAAATATTACAAATAAGCATGCATATGAGTATACAAAGATGGGCATTGCCAGAACTTTCCAGATCATGAAACCATTAAAGAATCTGACGATCCTGGACAATGTCGTCGCAAGTTCCTACTTTGGAACGGATCCTGCAAAGAATGAAAGACAGGCCCGTGAAAAGGCATATGAGATCTTGGAATTTACCGGTCTGTATGCCAAGAGAAATGATCTGTCGAAAGATTTGGGCACACCGGATCAGAAACGTCTGGAGATGGCGAGAGCTTTGGCTACAAAACCGGAGATGCTGTTCCTGGATGAAAATATGGCAGGATTGAATCCTGCTGAAACGGAAGATGCAATCAATCTGATTCGTAAGATCAATGATTCAGGTGTCACGATCTTCTTGATCGAACATATCATGCAGGCAGTTGTCAGCTTATGTGAAAAAGTCATTGTTCTTCATCATGGTGAAAAAATAGCTGTTGGTACACCGGAAGAAGTCATGAATGATCCTTATGTCATGGAAGTCTATCTTGGCAAGAAGAAGGAGGCCGACAATGCTTAAAGTATCTGGTCTGAATGCAGGATATGGTTCTGTAAAGATCATCTGGGATGAATCCTTTGAAATCAATGATGGTGAAATTGTAGCAATTCTTGGTTCCAATGGGGCTGGCAAGACAACAACAGTAAGAGCCGTAACAGGTATGATCAAGCCGCAGTCTGGCTCAGTCATGTTCAATGGTGAAGAAATTTGCAGACATACTTCCCGCCAGATTTTGGATAAAGGAATCATTCAGGTCCCGGAAGGGCGGCAGCTGTTTACAGGCATGACTGTTCTGGAAAATCTGGAAATGGGTGCTTTCAATAAAGAACTGAAAGGACACTTTGCGGACAATCTAAAGAAATGCTATGCATGGTTTCCAAAACTTGAAGAAAGAGCGAAACAGACAGCAGGTACACTTTCCGGCGGAGAACAGCAGATGGTCGCAGTTGCCAGAGCGCTGGTTGGGGAACCAAAGCTGCTGATTCTGGATGAACCTTCATTAGGATTGGCACCGAATATTGTGGATGAGATCTTAGGTGTCGCCAAGGATCTAGCTGAAACAGGTGTGTCAGTCATGCTGGTAGAACAGGATATTACAAAAGCATTGGCTGTCGCAGACAGAGGCTATGTGATTGAAAATGGGAAGATCACATTGAACGGAACATCAGCAGAACTTCAAGGCAATGAACATGTCAAGAAGGCGTATTTAGGAATTTAGTTAAATTATGCTGTTTTTGGGAATAGCATTAATTTATACAATGAATGAAATGTCAAAATGACAATGCCATACTGTAAAAAGTATGGAAAAGGAGGAAAGGTTATGAAATTAAGGAAGTTCACAACAATGCTCTGTGCCTTAGCACTGACCGGATCATTGGTAGGATGTGGAAGTCCTTCAGCAGCATCAGCGAGTACCGCTGCTTCAGCATCTTCATCAAGCAGTTCGGAACTCTCTGGCGATCCAATCAAGATTGGTGCAATGTATGCCTTATCAGGAGATAAAGCAGCCATTGGCACAAATATCATGCGCGGCGTTGATTTCGCCGTACAGGAGATCAATGATGCCGGCGGCGTCAACGGACGTCCGCTTGAAGTTGTACGCGGCGATACGCAAGGCGATCCAAAGGTCGCTCGTTCAGTCGCAGAGCGTTTGATTACACAGGATAAAGTCAGTGCCATCATGGGCTGCCATCAGTCAACTCTGACGGAAATAGTTGCCAAGGTATGTGAGCAGTATCAGATACCGATGATCACAGCTATTTCAACAGTTGACAGTATCTCTGCAGATGGCCTGCAGTACTTCTTCCGTCTGTGCCCATTGAACTCCGTTTATGTAGAGGATATGTTCAAGTTCCTGAAAGATTCCAAAGATCAGACAGGCAAAGATGTGAAGACCGTATCGATCTTCGCAGACAACTCCAATATCGGTCAGGAGATCATCCGCTGTGCTGAGATCTATGCACCTCAGTATGGCATGGAGATCACCAAAGAGATCCAGTATTCCGGCGGCGCAGCAGATCTGACTTCAGAAGTGCTCGCTCTTAAGGAAGCAAATGCGGATGCTGTGATCTGTGAATCTTATATCGCTGATGCAATGCTGTTTACAAAGACATTAAAAGAACAGAACTATCAGCCGCCGATCATTGTCGGCAAGGCAAATGGTTTCGCAGATCCATCCTATATTCCAGCAACCGAAGGTATCTCCAATGGTATCTGCACGGTCGTGGAATTCAACCCAGATATGAATAAGGGTGCAGATATCAATGCGAAGTTCAAGGCCGTCTATGATGTCGATATGAATGGACATTCAGCAGAGTCCTATACAGTTGTATGGCTCCTCAAGACAGCGTTTGAACAGGCTGGCACAACTGATGGTACAAAGGTCAAGAATGTATTGGATTCCATTGATATCAAGGGATCCTTCCCGAATGGCCCGGAGATCATTCTGCCATATGATGAAATCAAGTTTGAAGACTATGACTTCAGCGGAGCTTCTCATCTGAATGATAATACAAGCTCTTCTGTTGCTGTAGCTCAGATCCAGGATGGCAAGTACAAGACAGTATGGCCATTCAGCTATACAGATACAAAGATAGCTTATCCAGCTCCTCTGAAGTAGACAATGCATAAGCAGCCCAAAATGCTTGTATTCTGTCACATCAAGGAACAAAGTCTTCATATCTATTGATTAGATTTTTCCCTCCATCTCCTGCAGCTGTGCATTCTCGGAACTAGAGAAAGAAACTGCAGGAGATTTTCTGCCTGATGATGTGATTCTTTTCTTTATCGTGATATGATATTTTCATTGTTTAAACAAATATAAAGAGCGATAGAGACCGGCAGATATGACAAATACAGATACTGAAGAACATATGAATTGGCACTATATCCTGATTGCAGCAGTATGCGCTGCCTATGCAGGAGTGACACTTGGCATTATATCCAACTGCGCCGGCGTGTTCCTGCAGCCAGTTGCGAAGGGCATTCAATGCGGCATCGGCGATCTTTCTTTATCAATTACGGTAATGTCCTTGGTAACTGCTTTTTCAGGCATGCTGGTCACGAAACTGCTGAAAAGATTTGCGCTAAGCAGGCTTTGTATTACAGGCTCGATCCTATGCGCTGTATGCTGCTTTATGATGGCAGGGTTTCAGAGCTTATGGGAATTCATCTTGGCAGGAATTGTCCTGGGCTTTGCATCCAGTCTGTTCGGTATTATTCCGATCAACATCATGCTGGAAAACTGGTTCCATAAAGGAATTGGCAGGATCACCGGTATAGTTCTGAGTGCATCTGGATTGATCAGTGCTCTGATGTGCCCTCTGTTCGGCAAGATCATTGCGTCATATTCGTGGCGTCAGGCATATATATTCATGGGCATTGTGATCTTGATCATGGCTTTGCCAGGAAGCTTCTTTGTGAGACTGAAGCCGCAGGAATTGGGCATGAAGCCTTATGGAGCGTACGATGACAGCAGGCCCAATAAAGCTGTCGACAGTACAGAAAGCAAAGGAACGTGGAAGAAAAAGATATTTATTACGGGTGCTGTAACCGTATTTATTGCATGTGTCGTCGGACTTGGCAGCCATATCTCATCAATTGCTGTGCAGGCAGGTGCAGATGCGGAATTCAGTTCGCTGATGATGTCCTTTTCGATGATTGGAAATGTTGGCTCCAAGCTCCTTCTTGGAGTGCTCTGCGATCGCTATGGAACAGTGAATTCATTGATCCTATATACGATCGTATGCATCAGCGGAATTATCGAATTGATGCTGATGCTGCTGGGGACGGTATGGATGGGAACCATTGGATCTTTGAGCTTTGGCTTCATTTATGCAATTGGTTCTGTCGGTCTGCCATTGATCGTAGCAAAGATGGCCGGCAAAGAAAGGTTCCCGGAAGTGTTTTCTAAAATACAGATGGTATATTCTACGCTGAATGCAGGGATGATCACGGTTCATGGGATGATCTATGATGCGGCTGGTTCTTATATGCCTTCCTTGATCATAACGATGGGCATGCTGCTCATGCTGATCATCAATCTCTGCATGCAGAAAAGAATGTGGAAGGATCAATAAATTCCTTGCATTCATGCATGGACTGATATCAATCATACCATGCTTGAACAATGAACGAATTCTTTGCGTCGAAGCAGACCATCATTGCATGGGATGATCTTTTGAACAACAAAAAAACTGCTGATTTCTAATGACGGCAATCCTGAACAGATGAATCAGGAAATTGTGCCATTCATAAAACAGCAGCTGATAAGAATCATATGTATGCCATTCAGGCACAATGCAGTTCGCATTGTGTTTTTTATTCTTTCTGAGATGCTTCATCAAATGCTTTTAGAACGGCATCATGAAAGTCCTTGCGTATCTGCACGATCGAGCTGTTATCACGGCTTGGATGGACACGGTTGGTCAGCAGGATGATCCCGCAATGGCGAATGAAATCAATATAGATTGATGTCCCGGTAAAACCAGTATGGTAAATACAGGAAGAAGAGATCAGATGGCCATCGCTTTGGTCCGGATCATTGCTGAACCATCCCAGAGTGCGTTTTAAGTTTAGACCATCGGTACGGGAATGCTTCAGAAGCTCGACTGTATCATGCTTTAAAACAGTCTTTCCTTGGTATGTTCCATCATTCAGAATCATCTGCACAAAGTGGGAAAGATCAAAAACAGTGGAGAATAGACCGGCATTGCCGCTGATCCCATCAAGGAGATAACCCTTGCCGTCATGGCATTCGCCGATGATCACGCCGCGTGCTTCGGTAACTTCTGTGGCAGCACAGCGATCAAGAAGCCCATGCTTTTTCGGCTGATAGCATGTGTCTTTCATCTGCAGGGGATCAAAGATGTTTTTGTCTGCATAAGCATCTAAGGATCCGGCAAAGTGCTCAATGACAAAGCCTAAAGCAATATAGCCAAAGTCTGAATAAAGTACCTGTGTTCCAGGAACATATTCCAAAGGCATTTGCTTGATAAAGTCCCACATTTCCTGTTTGGAGTGGCATCTGCGGTATGCTTTGTCATCAGAGCACAGACCGGAAGTATGTGTCAGCAGATGTTCTATGGTCACTTCCGGATGTCTGAAATCAGGAAGGATTTTCTGCAATGGTGTATTTAAAGAAAAGTTTCCCTGTTCGATGAGCTGCAGGATCATTGTTGCGGTCGCAATGACTTTAGTGCAGCTTGCCATATCGTAGACTGTATCTGCTTCGACAGGAAGCTTCTGCGGGATCAGCTGACGATATCCCGCATGGCCGAATTCACAATGGTCTTCCGTAACAAAGGCATAGCAGGCACCTGGAATCTCCTGCCTGCTGATAGCTTTCTGCAAGACTGCTTCTGCGTTATTCATGATCATTTTTTTCTTTTGTTTCCTTCATTTCTATTGGTCCCTTTTCCAAATAAGCGGCAATGCCTTGGCATAGTTCTTCAACAAGATCAGGGTCGACAGTATCGTCCTGCTTCGTTGCTGTATCCGGAATGGAAACTATTTTGCTTTCTTCTTTGTAGAATCCCCGGGTCACTAACAATCCGGAAGGATAGTAGGAGAAGGATGTATATTTCAATTCAGAAGGTGTCAGCTGATACAGCTTGGCATGAATGCAGGCGGCCAATTCTTCGGCTTCTTTTTTATGCCCTTCGGTATAGCCGACCATGGTGGTATCTCCATTGCCGATGCAGTCTAAATAGATGATCTGTTTATGATCGATCGTATCGGGGATCTCATGGCGCAGTACATTGTCGCCAGTGTGACGTGAACATCCATAATCTGTTAGTACAAATGCTGTTTTATTCTTCGCATCTTTCAGCAGAGCGCTGATGCGAAGAGCACCGACGCAGCCGGAAGTATTGCGGTTCATATTGCATTTGTTGCCAAAGGCAGTTGAAAGAACATAGCCTAAGATGCAGCAGGCAAAGATGGCTGCAGTAACAATCACAGAGAACAGAGGACGGGCTGAAAAATCGATCTTTCCAACATAGGCAATCATGAAAAAGACAGCTACGAGCATGCAGATGATCTGCGGCGTATAGTAAGGCAGGGTGGATGCTTTTACAGAACTTGGTCCATTCAACGGATAGTAGGCAAAGGGATTGCCGAAGTTGTGCATGGGCGTGTCATAGTTGGCAATGACAATATTCTTAGCTTTTTTCAGATCATTGGCAGCAACATCTACAGCTCTGACTTTATAGGTGCCGGCAATTGCTTTGACTGGATAGCCATTCTTCTGGAATTCTTTTCCAGCCGCATTGCAGAACGCATCTTTTTCATTTCGCTTGAACCGGCGTGGCATTTCAATGCCATAACGCAGGAACAGATCGCGTATCTCTTCTTTTTCACTCATTTCTTTTTCCTCTGCCAAGGCCATTTGAACTTGCTTGGCGCATTTCTTTTTTCGTTTATCCTTTCATGCAGACGATAGCTGGACTCCTGCTTCGGCATCTGATGGTTCAGTGCCCGATAGACTGTGCCGCTGTTATTGACTGCTGTGTGGATCAGATCGCCGTCTTTGAGACGGACACTGAGAAAATCACCGCCTGCTTCATGCTTGATGCCCCATTCAATGACTTCATTCCAATGGAATATCTGGCATTGATCAGGTGTGCTGTCGGGATACAGGACCGCATAATCATCGCAGATCTCCAGCTGCAGATGATTGTTTACAAAGAATAGTGCAAATAATGAAAGGGCGACCAGAATGATGCCTAAGAACCATACCTGCGTACGGAAGATCAGCAGTGCTGCTCCGGCTGCTAAGATCGTATAGATCGCGGTATATGGCTTGATATATATTTTCTTCAGAATAAGGCGTTCCTGAGGAAGATCTTTTCTTTTTATTGTATGAACAATTTTTTCCATGTGAGTCTCCTTGCAATATTGAACTGTCATAAAGTGTGCTATAATTTTTCACACGAGGGCTAACAAAATGAATGGTGGAGATCTGTTTCTGACTGTCTTCAGCTATGCTGTAGGCATCCTGCTTCTGTGGGCTAATGTAAAGGAATACAAAGAATATAATACTGCACTGCAGATGGAATTGAAGCGAAAGAACTATGAATGCTATGACTACAGCAAGGGCTTGAAAGTGATCTATATCATATTTGCCATTGCCGGCATATCATTTGCTATCTATGGATACTTTGCAGACGACTATACGACTTCTGCTATCGGTGTTGTGACTTTCTTCCTCTTCATTGGTCAGACCCTTCTGACCAGCAAGAAATATCGTATGCATTATGATGATGAAGCTTTCCTGCTTGCCGGAGATCGGGTAAATTATAAAACAATCTCAGACATTAAGGAAATTCGCTTCCTTCCCTTTGCCTTTAAACGCATTACGGCATTGAATGGCAAAGAGTATCGTGTCTCCAATGGATGTCTGAAGATCATTGATCAAAAGAATCTGGAGAGACGTGAGAAGAAAAAAGAAGGCAAGAAAAAGCAGACAGTTCATTGAACTGCCGGCTTTTTTTATCTGTTTACTTTTTTCATTGCTTCGATAAAGTCATAGGATTCATCGCTTGGGACCATCTGGCCATAGACCTTGATGCCCTTCTGCTCGCTGAGATAATGGATATTATCTGCATCCTGCTGCGTAACGGCAACACTTGTCTTGACCTGTACGGTACCGAACTTTCCGGCAATATTGCCAATGTTCACTTCAGTGACAGGGAAACCGCCGTCAACTGCTTTGCGCAGGGTATCTGTTCCTTTGAAGATGACTAAGACACGGTCTTTGTCATAGCGATGCTCATTTGGATCCGTTAAGCGGGCACATGCCTTTTCAACGGTCAGAACGGACAGGGAAACTCCAGCTGGACATGCCATTTTCAATGCGGTCTTCTGAATGTCGTTTCCGGCAGCCAGATCATCAACGACCATGATCCTGGTGATATTCAGGAATCTTGTCCAATAGGATGCGACCTGACCATGGATCAATCTTTCATCAATACGTACTCTTACTATCATGTTATTTTCTCCTTTTAAAAGACTTTTTGATGTTATCTACTGCTTCCAATATACTCCAAAATAAAATAAGTCTACAAGAAATATCTGAAAATTGTTTGAACAAAAAAATAATAAAAGAAACCGCTTTTCAATGATGCAAAAGAAATGTAAGATAAAGAAAATACAGGAGAGAAAAATAATATGAGAGGATATCTTTTAGTAAGCCATGGCTATTTTGCCAAAGAATTGAAGGAATCAGTCAAAATGATCGCAGGAGAAGTGGAGAACCTTGAGGCCTGCTGCTTAGAGAAGACAGATGGACCGGAGAGCTTTTCTGTGAAACTGCAGGAAGCAGAAAAGAAACTGAGCGGATGCGATGAACTGTTCGTCTTTGCGGATATGCTTGGCGGATCGCCATGCAATACGGCATTTCAGTATTTTCAGGCAAAAGAGAATGTTCATATCATTGCCGGCATGAATTTCCCGATGCTGCTGACAACATTGCTGACACCGGATATTCCAGTCAGTGAGATCATTGCGGCGGGCCAGCATGGAGTGATCGACGTAAGAGCTTTCTCGGCAGCCAATGCATCAGACGTTGATGATTGAATGAACCATCTTTCCAGCGACGAATACAAAATGACGGCCATCAACTGCATTTACAATCTCTGCAGTGTGATGGCTTCTGTATTTCTGAATGTTTATCTGTATATCTATACCGGCTCACTTGTCATGATGGCTCTTTATACGGCTATCCGGATAGCGATGTTCCCGCCGTTCTTTACTTTAGCCGGTAAAATCGCAGATCGATATCGTTTTTCGCATACCCTGAGCATCGGCCTGTGCTTCCTAGCGGTGCAGCTGGCAGCGGTATTGTTCTTCAACAGCAGATTCGGCGAAGATCCATGGCTGATCTACATTGTGGCGGTGATCTATGGCATTGGGGAAGGCTTCTATTGGTGCAGCATCGGCAGCCTGAATCAATTGGTATCCACGCCAGACAGCCGAGCGGCGTATCTCAGCGCCATCGGCGTCTGCAGCAATATCACAAGCATTATTGCCCCGGTGCTGTCCGGTTTTATCATTGCGGCCTGCGGCAGTGATACGGAAGGGTATCTGACGATCTTCAAAGTCGTCTTGGCCATCTATGTCGTGCTGATGTTCATTGCTTTTCAAGTCAAGGCAAAAGCCAAGCCGCAGCCCTTCCATGTCTTAACATGCATGCGCCTGTCCCATCGGGATCCCAGGGAAACAAAATGGGCAGTCAACTCTGTCAGTACGATCCTATATGGCTTCAACAATTCTCTGACGCTGATGCTGTCTGGCTTGCTGATCTATAACGCGACCGGCGGCAATGGCAGTATATACAGCAGTCTGCTTTCGGTCTTTGCCTGTCTTACGATCGGTGCATATTTATACTGTTCCAAGCATATGACCAAGGACCGGATCCTGCATGATTATTCCATCAGTTCTGTTTTCATTGCCTCAAGTACGATCGTATTGGTATTGATGCCGAATATCTTCGGGGCACTGTACCAAGGCATCTGCAATGCGTTGGCAACTCCTTTTTACTGCAATTCCTATTCTCTGATCGGAATGGATGCGATCGGTGCATATGAAGCAGATGAGAATATTACCGGACGTGTGATTGCCCGAGAGACCTATCTTTCCATCGGCCGCTGTACCGGCATGGGAGGTATCGCAATTGCTTCGCAGATCCTGCCGGCAGATCTCTATCTGCCAGTGTCTGTGATTGTTCTTTCTTTATTTGCCATAGCGGCATCTCAATATGTGTCACGATGTGAACAAAAATACCAAAAATTGTAATTTATATAATTATGTGATGTGCTCGCATGATCAAAAAATGGCTTTATAAAGCGATAATTTGTATCAATATTTTGATGTAACAAAGGTTTAATATTTGGTATTGTTTAAACAAAATAATGATGCTATGGTAATGGAAGATAAAGAAAGCGCATTCATTATGAAGAACTTTGATGTGTTTTATCACTGTGCTATGGACAAACTGGAAACAGTAAAGCAGCAGGAGCACGATGCTGTGAAGCAGGCCGCGGAAATGTTTGCGGCATGCATGGCAGATAATGGAATCATCCAGCTGGTCGGCGTGGATCATGGCCGTTCGCTCGCAATGGAACTTGGCTATCGCGCTGGCGGACTGATGCCGTTCCATCAGTTCAATGCCAAAGATCTGGCAGTGCGTGGGATCCTGAAAAAAGAAGATATTCAGCCGGCACATTTCAACAATGAATCAAGCTATGCACAGCCTTGGATCGATCTATACAAAATAGAGCAGGCAGACATGTTCCTGCTGACATCAAGAACAGGATCAGAACCTGTCCTGATCGAATTGGCTAAGATCGTCAAGGCACATGGACATAAGATCATTGCGGTACTGAGCGTCAAGGCAATGGAAGCTGAACAGAGAAAAGATCCAAAAGCAGACAATATCCGCAATTATGCGCAGCTTGTCATTGATACATGCACGGATGCCGAAGATACCGTCGTGGATGTGGATGGAAAACATAAAGCAGGTCAGCTGAATACGATCTGCGGCAATGTCCTTGCTCAGATGATCACAGCTGAAACATATCGCTATCTGAAGGATCATGACATGGCATGTCCTGTTCTTCTGAGCGTCAATGTAAAAGGCGCAGATGCCTACAATCGGAAGATCTCCGATCAGTACATCGGACGCTGGAATTCCTGAGGCATGCATATGGCAGAGAAAACAAATATCACAATGGATGTCTTCTGCGATTCTCTAAAGGAACTGCTGGAAAAGCTGAAACAGAAAGAGACAGGAAATATTGAAAAGGCGGCACATATTGTAGCGGATTCACTTGCTCAAGATGGTGTGGTCCATGTCTTCGGTTCAGGCCATTCCTATGGTTTCGGTGTAGAGATGACGGGGAGACAGGGCAGTCTGGTCCCCGTACATAACATTTCAAGCGATGACTTTGTCCTGAATGGCAAGTACAGCTGGAAAGTATTCAAGGATCAGGATCATATCTTTGAAAGACGTCCTGGCATTGCCGATCAGCTTTATGATCTCTATGATGTCAGACCGCATGACTGCTTCATTATCATTTCCAATTCAGGCATCAATGGATTGGTCATTGATATGGCGATCAAGGCAAAGAAAGAGAACCATCCCGTGATCGTGGTCACGAGCTGGGAACATACATCTTCGGAAGAATCACGTCATCCAAGCGGAATGAAACTGTATCAGATGGGAGACGTTGTCATTGACAACTGCGGTCCGAAGGGCGATGCCCTGATCGAGACCGGCGGAGCAGAAAAGCTATGTTCCGTTTCTTCGATCTGCGGTGCTTTCATTGCCCAGGGCATCGTGGTCGATACGATCGAGATCCTGCAGCAGGAAGGCAAAGAAGTTCCAATCCTGTACGGCAATGGAAATGAAGCGGATGCGGCGCATGACAAAGCATTGCTGGAACATTATCACGGGAGGATCTGATCATGGCATATGAATTTGCATATATGAATGCAGTGGATTCTCTGCTGCATAAAGCGGCGGAAACAAATCAGGAACAGATCAGAAAACTATCTGAGAAGATGGCGGAAAATGTCATGCAGGATAAGATCATCCACACCTTCGGCACCGGTCATTCTCATATGATCGGGATCGAGCTGTTCGGCAGAGCCGGCGGGCTTGGCAATGTGGATGCCATTCTGGATCCGGATGTCCTGACATCCAATGGAGCACAGCGTTCCTGTGCATTGGAAAAGCTCAGCGGATTGGCAGATCTGATCTATGACAATTACCACATTGAAAAGGGCGACATGATGATCATCAGTTCCAATTCCGGACGGAATGCAATGCCGATCGAAATGGCAATGCGCTGTCAGAAAGAGGGCGTCTATGTTGTTGCCGTTACCAGTCTGCAGGCATCGAAAGCAGCACCTTCAAGACATGCCAGCGGAAAGCACTTATATGAATGTGCCGATCTTGTTCTGGACAACTGTGTGCCGGCAGGTGATTCACTTGTTACATACGGCGGGATCAAGACAGGTGCAGGTTCAACGATCGCAAGTGTATTTATGCTTGATACAGCAGTGGCAGAAACGATCCGCATCCTGACGGAAAAAGGTGTTCGGCCGCCAGTCCTGCAGTCGCAGAATGTCGATGGCTTTGACAATGATGCGATCTATTCGCATTACGGAAGCAGAGTCAGACATTATTAGAAGCATCATGCTTATCGGATCTAATCTCATAGAAACAGCAGGGTCGCCAGTCTGCTGCTATAGGGGATGATCAAATAGAGAAAGGGGAATCATAATGGCATTAAACATGTTTCAGATCATTTTGATCAGCGCATGGTCATTCTGGGGAATCATCGATGCATTATCCTATGGGATCGGCTTTAACAACTGCATCATTGCCTGCTTATTCACAGGCATTGTCGTTGGCAATCCGAGCTATGGACTAGTCGTCGGCGGCACTCTTCAGATGACACAGTTAGGCGCAGGCACCTATGGCGGTGCTTCCATTCCTAACATCACTTCATCAGGTATGATTACAACAGCATTAGGCGCTGGTACAGTTGCTTCCGGCGCATCAATTTCTGAGATTTCAACATCTGCTGTCACCATGGCAGCGTCTGTTGGTATCGCATTGGCTTCCTTATTCACACAGCTCGATATCTTAGCTCGTTTCTGCAACACATTCTTCCAGCACAGAGCGGATGGATGCTTGGAGAGAGGCGATGAGAAGGGCATTCAGCTCAACAACGTATTGGGCATCATTCCGTGGGGACTTTCCCGCGGACTTCCAGTCTTCTTCCTTCTGGCGTTTGGACAGGGATTGGTCGATTCTATTCTCGGCGTTGTTCCGACATGGCTGCTTGACGGCTTCAAGATCGCCGGCGGGATGCTTCCAGTCGTAGGTTTCGCTATCTTGATGCGCTACCTGCCTGTCAAGAAGACACCGCAGTATCTGATCCTCGGCTTCGTCTTAGCTGCTTATGTTGGACAGATCGCTCCGCTGACATCTGCTGTTCTGAAGGACAGCGCATTGACAACAGCTGCTTCATCTGTAGGCTTCACGACTCTTGGCATTTCTCTGCTGGGCTTAGTATTGGCAATCAGTACATATCAGAGAGCCGTCAAGGAATCTGCGAATAAGACAGGAGGAGATGACATCGATGACTGAATCTAAAAAGTTTACAAAGAAGGAACTTCGCAGTCTGAACTGGCGCTGGATCTTCCAGTCACAGATTGGCTGGAACTATGAAAGAATGCAGGGCCTGGGGTATCTTACGACCATGCTGCCAGCTATCGACAAACTGTACAGTGACAATCCAGAACTGAAGAAAAAGGCTCTGGAAACACATTCCGTATTCTTCAACACAACTCCTCAGATGGGCGATATCATCGTCGGTATGGACCTTGCTATTGAAGAGCAGGATCCAACCGAAAGCGGCTTATCAGTTGCTGCTTCGATCAAGACCGCATTGATGGGACCGTTTGCCGGTATCGGCGATACGATCTTCGGTGTTATTACCGGTGCAGTATTTGGATCCATCGCTGCATCTATGGCAGTTCAAGGAAATGCCATAGGTACGGGCATCTGGTTCATCTGGAACTGCTTAGTGCTGTTCCTGATCCGTCCGAAGCTGTTTGATCTTGGCTATACACAGGGCGTTAAGCTCGTTACATCTATGAGCGGCACAATGCAGGCTCTGACAGATGCAGCCGGTGTCTTAGGTCTTACCGTTACCGGTGCAATGATCGCTTCGATGGTCAAGTTCCCATTGGCCAGCTATAAAGCTACCGTTGGTACTGATCAGTCTACTGGCAACCCGATCGTTGTAACATACAACCTGCAGTCCTATGCTGATCAGATCATGCCGAAACTGTTCCCAGCTCTGCTTGCCTTCCTCTGCTATTGGATGCTTGGCAAGAAGTGGATGAACTCCAATAAGCTGATCTGGATCATTATTGTACTTGCTATCGTACTTCGTCTCATTGGCGTTCTTGCTTAAAAGATATACAAAAGGGAGGTATCATTCTCCCTTTTTCTGTCGGATATATGCATATACTGAGTGCTTCAGTTGAAAATGAATTGAAAAGAATGGTCCGGAAATATCGCACCGAGAATCCTGGTATTGAGAAGAATCTTCTCTTTCTGGATTTTGACGGTGTGATCAACGGGCCTGGCTTTCATGTGGAAAAAGACACAGATGCATTCTTTGACCAGATGGTCGCACTGTATCATCCAGATGCTATGCATCTGCTGAATGAGATAGCATTGGAATTTCATACCGATATCATTATCTCCAGTTCCTGGCGGCATATCGGTCTGGACTATTGCCGGCAATATTTATATCATGCTGGCATGGATGAAAAGATATCGATCATCAGTGCTACCGGCAGAGATGTGCCGTATCATAGATATCGTGAGATCTTGGCATGGCTCAGGGAACATCCGACCTTTACGAACTTTGTGATCCTGGATGATCTGGAAATGAGCGTACTGAGCAGCCATCACGTACGTACTTCGTTCAATACCGGACTGAATGAAGAAAAAGCAGAAGAAGTCAGACAGCTGTATCGGCAGGGGCCGATAGCGTAAAGGAGAAAAGATATGGATCGTGTCAGCAGATTTGAAGAACTTCGCTTCGGCATGTTCATTCACTTTGGATTATTCTCAATGGCGGATGAAGGGGAATGGACGTGGCTCATGGATCGCAGAGAAAGAGAAAATTATCCGCAGAGATTCGCTTCCTTCAATCCTGTTAATTTGAATTGGAAGGATATCGTATCTATGGCCAAGGATGCAGGCTGCCGCTATATCACATTGACGGCAAGACATCATGATGGCTTTTCTCTGTATGATACCAGAGGACTGAATGACTATGATGTCATGCATGCACCGTATCATCGCGATATCATCAAAGACTTTGTCGAAGAATGCCGGCGGCAGGATATCATCCCTTTCCTATACCATACGACATTGGATTGGCAGGATCCTCGCTTTAAGAATGATTTTCCTGCTTATCAGAAATATCTGCGTGATTCTTTGGCAATCCTCTGTCAGAACTATGGTGAGATCGGCGGCTTCTGGTTCGACGGCAATTGGTCAGACAGAGAAGCCGATTGGCAAGAAGATGCTCTGTATGCCATGATCCGCAGGTATCAGCCCAATGCGATACTGATCAACAATACCGGCTTATCCAAGCGCGGACAAAGAGGCAATCCTTATCTTGATACGCTGACCTTTGAACAGGGATGCATCGATGATACCGGGGCACGCGATCAAGGAAGGCATTTGGCCATGGAAGCATGTCAGACGATGAATCATCATTGGGGATGTGCTTCAAATGATCTGGATTATAAGACACCGCGGGCGCTCATTGAAATGCTGAACACATGCCGGAAACAGAATGCTAATTATCTATTGAATATCGGTCTGTCTGGCGATGGGAGCGTACCGCTCATGAATCGTGCACTCCTCCATGAGATGGGCATCTGGACAAAGATGGCTTCCGCTTCTTTCTACAGCGGAACGTTAAGTTCGCTCAAAGGGGAAAATGGTGCCTATGCCTTGGACCAGAATGGCTATACAGACCTGTACTGCCCAGGCATTCCGCTGCTGGGTGTTAAAAATGTGGTGGAAGAAACGGGAGAACTTCAGCCGAATATGACATGGACCGGGGCCAAGAAAGAAGTGAAATGCATTCATTGGCTGGACAGCGGCGAAGAACTGAAGTATCTTCAGGAAGATGATCGCATCCTTCTGAAAGCAACAGGCTTTCCCTATGGCAGAGACTTGATCGTCAGGATTGCCAGGATCGAATGGAAATGAGGAGAGAATGAAAAAAGAACAGATCAAAGCAGCTGTATTTGATTATGATGATACTTTGTATTCCCATCAGAAAGAAGAGATCCCGCCGCTGAGCTTAGAGGCATTGAAAGAATTGAAGAAGAACGGGTATATCCTCGGTCTATGCACAAGCCGTTTCCCAGCTGAGATGGCATTGATCTCAAAAGACTTTCTTTCGCTCTTTGATGCCGAGATTCAAGGAACAGGAGCGTTATTAAAAAAAGGCAGTGAATATCTGTATCGACGGACGATCGCTCAGGATACTGCTGCCGAGATCATTGCATATTTAAATGAAGAAGGGATTCCATATCTTTGGATCACGGATACCTTAGAGGAACACTTTGCCAAGGACCCTGGTACACAGATCAAAGATCATACCATGCGCTGGCAAGGCAGTGTGCCGACCATTCAGGCATGGTCCGGTGAAGCATTGATCAATATCTGTGTCTATCATACAAATGAAGTACAGATGCAGAAGATCCATGCGTTCTCTGCTCGTACAAAGATATCGCAATGGGGAAACAGCTGTGAGATCAATGCCAAGGGTATTGATAAAGCATATGGGCTCCAGCAGTTTGCGGATGCCTTTCATATTGATGTCAAAGAGATCGCAGCTTTCGGCGATGGGACCAATGATATTTCCATGATCGACTGTGCCGGTATCGGCATTGCCGTTGGCAGTGCCAATGAAGAGCTGCAGAAACATGCGGTAATGGTCACCGATGAGATTGAAAAGGGCGGTATCTATGATGCATGTCTCAGACAGGGATGGATCCAGAATACCAAAGGCATTCAGATCCTGTTCTTTGATATTGACGGTACGACATATCAGAATAATATTCATGATCTTCCGGTCTCTGCTTGGCATGCATTGCGCCAATTGAAAAAGAATGGCTATCGCATTGTCATCGATACCTCACGTGCGCGTGAAGAGATGAGCCAGCTCCCTAAGGCATATACCGATATGATGGATGCGATGATCATCAATGCCGGCGGCGAAATCGAAATGAATGGGAAGATGGAATATCACTATCTGCCGGAGGAACATGTACGGAAAGCTGTAGAGCTGATGGAAAAGAACGGCATTGTCTATCGCTGGGTCGATGATCAGGATGAATGCTGCCTGAACTGCGATGATCCAGAGATCAATGCACGCTTCTATCGTCTGTACCACATGGTGCCGAAAGTAAAAAAATGGGATGGACAGAAGCTGATCCATATCCTGTATTACACAAATGATCAGACGATGATCAAAGCCATTGATGATGCCTTTTCCAGTGAAACGCATACGCACTTCGGCTATGGTCATGAACAGACGTCACAGGGAATTGACAAAGCATCAGCGATGAAGCTGGTCTGTGCAAAGTATGGCCTTACCTTAGAAAACGCCGCTGCCTTTGGTGACGGTGCCAATGATGCACGTATGATCAAGGCAGCTAAGATCGGTGTTGCCATGGGCAATGCCTGCGATGCCTGCAAGGAAGCAGCCGACTATATCACGGATAATATTGAAGATGATGGTCTGTACAATGCATGTGTCCAGTTCGGCTGGATCAGCAGATAATTATTTTGATCATCACAGGACTGTACTTCGGTACGGTCTTTTTTTCTATCTGAGATTCTGCTTCATTCTGCTGTTTAGAGAAGTAGATGCAGAAAGAGCTGTGCAGAAGAAGCGGATTTTCTCAGCAGGCTATTTCAAGATTGGAAAAGAGCGGAAAAGGCACATTGGCGACGCTGCAGAAATACGCAGATGGTCTAGGCGGTGTGATCAAGATCGATTTCAGCAAATAAAACAAAAGAATCTGCTTATGGGACTGCGCTATGCTTGTGAGCAATTGATGCAGCACTGTATTTGAACAGTGAGTTTGAACAAAACAGTTCAAATTCTGCCGCTGGTGAACAGTGGAAGACTGAAACTGATCATTCCGGAGAAACCGCAGAGCAGCACATAGAGATACATGAAGTCAAAGTTAGTCAGATAAGAAAACACCCAGCAGCCTGATTGTCTGCCGGGTGCTATATTTTTTACTTGACTGCTCTTCCTTTGGCGTAGACCTGTACGATATCGTAGTCACGATCCAATACAGCGAGGTCCGCATCATAGCCATAGGCAATCCTGCCTTTATGGTCATCGACCTTTAAATATCTTGCTGGGTTCAGCGATGTCATATTGATGGCCCAGTCGACCGGGATCTGTACTTTCTCGATCAGGTTCTGCAGACCGCGGTTGAACTGCATTGTGCCGCCGGCCAAAGTGTCCGTACCTTTCAGATAAGCAGATCCATTCTTCCGGATCTCAA
Organism: Solobacterium sp.; assembly: GCA_022486705.1. Taxonomy (GTDB): domain Bacteria; phylum Bacillota_I; class Bacilli_A; order Erysipelotrichales; family Erysipelotrichaceae; genus Bulleidia. The sequence goes on from JAKVKC010000018.1 coordinate 32,992, forward strand.
TGGACTGACCGCCTAATTCATAGGTGCCTGGTTCACAGCCTTTTGCACATAGGGCATCATCGATCATGATCATATGATCTCTGCCTTTTGCTTCGATCAATGCACGCATGGCTGGCCAAGCAACATGGTTGCCATCACAGATCAGCTCACTGTATGTATCGCGCAGATTCATTGCAGCCCCTGGGATGCCAGGCTCTCTGTGATGCATATCGGTCATGCCATTATAGGTATGGGTAATGCTGCGGGCCCCATTCATTACGGCCATCACCGCCTGTTCATAGGATGCACCGGAATGGCCTAGGGAAACATTGACACCGGTATCGCTGCAGTAATGCGTTAAGGCAAAATCCGGATCATTTTCACAGGCGACAGTGATGATCCTGATCAGTCCATGGGCTGCTTTCTGATAGCGCTTGAACTGTTCAACATTCGGCGTCACGATATACTGCTCTGGCTGTGCGCCCTTATGATCGACATTGAGATACGGTCCTTCGAAATGAATGCCAAGGATCTGGGCACCTTCATCAAAGCCGGATTCCTTGACCGCTGCTACATTGGCGACAGCTTTGGTCAGTATTTCTTCGCTTTGAGTGACGGTGGTTGGACAGAAGGAAGTGATGCCTTCATTCAATAATCCCTTAGCCCATTTCTTCAATCCCTTCGGATCGGCATCATTGGTATCAAAGCCAAGACCGCCATGGCAATGCACATCGATCATGCCTGGGATAATGCGCAGATCTTCATAATCTGTATCTGCCTTCTTCGTGCCATACGGATAGATATTGGTGATCTTTCCATCGGTGATCTCGATCTGTGCTGGGGTGAATATACTGCTGGTCCATACATTTCTGCTCTGAATAATCATTTCTTTACTTTACCTTTCTTTTATTTTAAAGTCCTGCGGATAAAGCCGCCGGCTTTTTTCAGCTTCTCTTCTGCTTCCTGTCGGCTGCACTTCAGCAGGATCATCACGATAGCAGTTTTTACCATGCCATCCGCATCCACTCTTGCTTTCTTAGCTTCTTCCCGTTCGCATCCGGTCGCTTCCATGATGATGTTCTCGGCTCTGGTGATCAGCTTTTCATTAGACTGCTTGACATCGACCATCAGATTCTGATAGACCTTCCCGTTGCCGATCATGGCTCCGGTAGAGATCATATTCAGGATCATCTTCTGCGAAGTGCCTGATTTCAGACGGGTGGATCCCGTCAGGACTTCTGGTCCATTGTCTGGTTCAATGGCAATCTCGGCATGTTCACCGACCTTGGAATGCTTATTGCATGCAATGGCTGCAGTATGGCAGCCAATGGACTTGGCATAATCCAGTGCTCCGATCACATACGGCGTACGGCCGCTGGCAGCCAATCCGATGACCATATCTTCTCTGCGGCAATGGATCTTGATCAGATCATCTCGGCCATATTCGGCATGGTCTTCGGCGCCTTCAGCTGCTTTGATAAAAGCATTCTCTCCGCCAGCCATCAGACCGACCACAGTTTCATAAGAGACGCCGAAAGTCGGCGGGCATTCCACCGCATCCATGACACCAAGCCTGCCGCTTGTGCCGGCACCGACATAAATGATGCGTGCACCATGAGCAATCGCCTCCGTGCTCTTTTCGATTGCCTTGGCAATTTCCGGAAGTACTTCATGAACGCCTTTGACGACATTATTGTCCTCATTGTTCATGATCTCCGCAATCTGCAAAGGGCTCATTTCATCCAGATCCATTGTTTTAGGATTGCGTGCTTCCGTGGTCAATCTCGAAAGATCAATCATTATTATTTCCTCCTATTGTTTAAACAATAATTACTTATGCTACAATTATAGTACATATCAGAAAGATAGGCAGATAAAATGAAAATTTCTTATGCACAGGTATGTATTGACCCATCCATGCCCATTAAGCAGGCAGGGTTTATTCAGCAGGTACATCCGATCTATGCGTTCCATGATGATCTTCATGCCAGGATCCTGTCTTTTCAGGATGACAGCAGGATCGTACATCTGATCTCCTGCGATGCTTTGGGCTTTCCTTACAGCTTTCAGAAAGAACTGCAGGCAATCTTAGCACAGGAAAGCGAAAAAGAGACAGATGTGATCGTCTGCTGCACGCATACGCATTTCTCCGCTGATCCGGAAGACCCGCGTTTTCAGGCAGAAGTCGAGACACGGCTCCTGCATGCGATCCATGCTCAGAAGTATCATGAGAGCGAAGACTTTGGCATTTCATTCCAGTCGGTCCCTTTTGAAGGTGTCGGCAAGAGCAGAATATCGCATCATAAAGCACAGGTCCTGCTGCAGCTGCTGACGATCTATGAAGATGGCAGACCATGGATCCGGGTGATGATCCACAATTGCCATCCGACGATCCACAGCGGCGATACGCCCTACTTTACTGCAGAGTATCCAGGCTATGTCATATCGCAGCTGAATGAAGCACATGAAGGTGTGCATTTTAACTTTCTGCAGGGAGCAGCGGGCGATGTATCGACGCGCTTCACCAGACCTTCGCAGGATGAAAAAGCCGTCAGGTATTTAGGTCAGAAAATGATCGAACAGATCGAAGCGATGAGCAACGAGAAATGTCAGATCGTTCCGCTGCAGGAAATTGGCTATTTCAGTGAATTCCTGAAGCTTGAGCACGTCATCCGCACCATCGATATGGATAAGGTGCGTACCGATATTTCACCAAGAGAAAAAGAAGAGATCCAGCTTGGTGCCAAAGTGAGCGCCTATCTTGCCCAGCATCCAGAGAAGCTGCCGAGCGCCTATCTGATCTCAGGCCTGAAGCTTGGACCGTATCATTTGGTCTTCTGCCCAAGTGAAGCTTTCTCCAGCTATATCCGCTGCATTGATCCATCTGTATCTGCTTTGGTATGCTATGCCAATGGCTATGGTCCCTATATGACTGGCATTGATGACGACTTCATTACGTATGAATGCTTTACCGATACACTGAGTGAAGATACAAAGAAAAGATACATGGCACTGCTGACCAAAACAGGCAGATTTGTCTGAGAAAAAACATAATTGTGCAACAATGCCGAACAAATATGCATATCGCTGGGAACGATGGATAACTTATGATATAAATAGCAATGTTTAAACAGCAGTACGCTTCTTTTTAACGAGAGGGAATAAAAGGGAGACTATGGAAAAAAAGTATGCCAAGATCTACAGTACGCTGCTCCGAAGGATCCATAAGGGCACGTATGCTGCAGGCACGATGATGCCGACAGAAAGAGAGCTCACCGAGGAATTTGATGTTACAAGAAACACTGTTCGCCGTGCTATTGATGAATTGATCAATGGCGGCTATCTTTACCGCAAACCATCCAGCGGTGCCTTTGTATGTGAACAGCCGGTCGCAAGATCTCTGCAGCGGCTATCCGTACAGAATGACAAGGAATTGAATAAGCGCTATGAAAAGATCACGACCCGCGTTGTAGACTGTCATATTTTTTCGCAGGCAGATGCCCATAAAGAAATACTTGGCCTGAAAAGCAATGCGAGAGTCTATCATCTGCGTCGGATCCAGTATGGGGATGGCAAGCCGATCGTTTACGAAAGCATCTATCTGCCATGCGACTATTTCACGAAGCTGGCAAAGGATGAACTGGAAGAGCCATTGGAAAAGATCGTGAAAGCACATGCAAAATTCGGCTGTGCCAAGAGACATACCAGGATCATTGTTGAAGCGAAAGCATCGACAAAACAGCTGTCTTCCTATCTTGAGCTGGCCATCGGTCAGCCGCTGCTGAGAATGAAGATGACGGTCATGGCAAATAAAATACCGTATTATTATTACACGGCAACTTATCCGGGAACGGAGTATGATTTTTTGGTAGAATAATGGCAATGTGATCAGAAGGGAGGCAGTGTATGCAGAAAAGGGTCGATGTATTGAATGGCTCAATTGCGCAGGCACTGCTTTTTTTAATGGTACCGATCCTGATCTGCGGGGTCTTTCAGCAGATCTGCGGGATGATCGATGCCATTGCCGTCGGCAGATATGTCGGCAGTGCAGGGGTCGCTGTCATCGGCGGTTCCTGCAGTACCTTGATCACCTTATTTACCAATGTATCTTCCAATATGATCTTAGGATGCATGACGGTGATCGCTTTCCTGTATGGCAAAGATCAGAATATGACAGCCGAAGGCGTCAATACGTCGATGTTCTTAACAATGATCTGTGCGGTCTGCTTTACCGGTGTGTATATCCTGGCAGCGGAACCGATCCTGCGCCTGCTGCAGGTGCCGGAAGAACTGATGGCGATGTCGGTATCTTATTTAAGACTGTATTCACTGGCATTTGTGCCATATGCGCTCTTTCAATTGGCGGTGACTTCCTTCCGTGCCTTCGGTGAGACAAAAGCACCGACGGAACTGCTGATTGGTTCTTTTCTGATGAATATTGCTTTGGATCTTCTGTTTGTCGGTGTCTTTCATCTGCAGCAGAACGGCATTGCCTATGCTTTTATTCTGACCCAGTTCATCTTTGCGGCTGCTTCTCTGTTTGCTTTGGCAAAAGCATATATGATCCCGCTGTTCCAGGAAAAGCCGGATCAGGAAGTGATGTCCCGTATTCTGAAGATCGCTGTACCTGCATGCATAGCATCCTCTTTCTACTCTTTCACGAACCTGATCATCCAGAGCGCGATGAATATGCTGGGCTCCGAAACAATCGCTGCCTTTGCGATTCATAATAAGATCGAAAATATCTATTGGATCATCATGGGCGGCTTTGGTGTCGCCATCACAACTGTCATTTCTCAGAACTGCGGGGCAAAGTCTGTGCAGAGAGTCAGAAAAGGCATTGAAACAGGCGGTATCCTATGCTTTGCTTTAACAGCTGCGGTCTCCTTGTGCTTCTTTCTGTTCAATCATCAGCTGGTTGCCTTGTTTACCAATGAAGCCAATACCCAAGTCTTGGCTTCTGGAATCTTAGCTCTGATGACACCATGCTACTTTTTCTATCCATTGCTGGAGACTATTTCGGATTCATTGAAATGTCTTGGCAAAGCATCGCAGTCCACAGTGATCACATTGATCAGTATCTGCTGTGTCAGGATCGCCTGGATCCTCTTGTTTGTCAGGGACAGCGTCACACTGGATGGTATCTTGCTGGCGTATCCGATCAGCTGGTGCTGTGCTTCGATCTTGTTTGTGATCTATTATCTGCGGAAGAAAAAGAGCCTGCTGAAAAGCATTGCCTGATCGGCAGCATGCATGAAAAGGACATATTACTCAAAAGACTCAAAAGTATTTATGCTCGAGAGCCTTTTTTATGCCTGTTTTATCCCTCTTTTGTCCCCATTGGAAGATTAAGATAAGCATAGTTAATGCATCATGATCGATGTGCTGAACATAGAAACAATTTAGATACTTCAGCTTTCAGTCATGAGGAAGGGAGAAAGAATCTATGAAAAAAAGATGGCTCAGTATTTTGATGTGCTTATGCATGGCAGCAGTGCAGATGCCAATTTCTGTCTATGCCGAAGACACAGGCAGCACCGCATCACCTGTCCCAACGGCCAGTGCATCTGCTGCAGCGGAACCGACGGCTTATGAAAAGACGGTCGCATTATTTACGGCCCTGCCTTCGGCAGATACAGTGACACAGGATAATAAAGAAGTGATCGCTGCACAGCTAAGTACAGCCAACGATGCTTATGAAGCACTTGGTGAGAAAGAGCAGTCTCAGTTCGAAACAGAACATGAGGATCTTCTGGCTGCATTCCTAGCATTGAATGATGCAGTGACCGGGAATACCGTCAGTATGCTTGAATCTGAAGCAACAATTACGTTTGACGCTAATGGCGGTTATTGGGATGTGGATGTGACATCAAAAGAAGCAGTTGCGTCCGGCGGAACAGTTGAAATTCCATCAGATCCAACCTGTCAGGACGCCACATTTAAAGGATGGTATACAGATAAAACGTATACGACTGCGTTTGTCAACAGCAATATAACAAGCAATGCAACAGTCTATGCGAAATGGACTGTCGATAAAAACGGAAAGCCGATCACGGTCCTTACAGATCCGTTGGATCTCAGCAGCAATCCAGCATCCATTGATCAAAGCAGTACATATGGATATCAATGGGATCAAGGTACAAAGACACTGACCCTGTCCGGTCTGATATTGGAACCTGCAAAAACTGTCACGGGAACTGCTGCAGCGACCAGTACGTATGGCATTTCCCTGCCAGCCGATGCTAAGATCATTGCGGCAAAAAATACGACAAGCTCTATTAATAGTGCTGATCTGACATTTGACAGCGACGACACTTCAATTGAGGATGATGGAATCAGCAGCGCAGTATTCTGTCCTTCCGGCACTTTAGATATTTCAGGAGAAGGTACCTTGTTTCTGTATGGAGGATCTGTTACAGACAGTGCAGCGGATGGCAGATTTGCTTCACTGTCAATGGGAATATACGCTTCAGATATTACGTTCCGTGATGCAAAGATGCAGATATTTGGCGGTGAAGCAAGCAGTGCATATGATGCGGAGTCTCAAGCTATCAGTACGTATGCACAGGCAGAAAATGATGATTTTGGCTCACTGACAATGACCAGCGGTGAAATCCTGCTTTCTGCGGATGGAAATACTGAAATTGCCTACGCAATGGAAACTGCGGGATTGAATATATCTGGCGGATCATTGACTGCAGCAGGTAAATCAATGTCGATTTTCTTTCGAGATGACAAGTCAATCACAACAAATGGCGCGACAATAAAAGCATATGTTATGAAAAATGGTTCAGTTCAGACCGTGAGTGCTCATATCGGTACTATAAATATTGAGGGTGAAGATCTAACTACAGTACTTCTTGGTGCCAGCGGCGGTTCTGAAATTGCTACTAGCATACAGATTGCCTTTGAACCTGCCGCAAAGATCGGAGAGAAGACGTATATGTCTTTGGATGCAGCGATCGCGGCGGCAGAAGATGGGCAGACGATTTCCATACTGAATGATGCTGCTTTAGGAAGAGTGGAGATCGCACATAACATTTCTATTGTCTCTGAGGGTGCCTATACAATTACTCAGACAGGACCGATCCTCATCGATGCGGGCAAGACACTTTCTCTTGGCGGCGGCGATGCAGCAAAGACGGTTACGTTCAGCGGCGGCTCCAATACAAATGACTTCCGTTTGATCATGATCCGTTCCGGTGGAAATCTGGTACTGCATGATGGAGCATCTCTTGTCTCCAATACAATGAGCACAGCAGCAGCCCTTGGCGCAGCTGTAAGAGTGGCACCGAAGGCAGTATTTACAATGGATGGCGGTTCGATTGAGAACTGTACAGCAGTAAAGGGAGGTGCTGTCTACGTCGATGGCCCAGCTGCAGCAGGCAGCACAGCAGGGACTTTCAATATGAGCGGCGGCACGATCTCCAGCTGCAAAGCCAATGGCGCAGATGCGGCCGGCGGTGCAGTTTATAACGCAGGAACGATGAATCTTTCGGCAGGATCGATCATCAGCTGCTCGGCAGCGGGCAAAGGCGGCGGCATCTATGTTTATCCTGAATCTGGGAAACTGAACATGAGCGGCGGCGAGATCTCTAAGTGCGCTGCTGAAGAAGCAGCAGATCAAGCAATCACCAATGATGGACAGGGCGGTGCTGTTTATGCCGGAAGCGATACAGAAATTTCATTGACCGCAGGTACGATCAAAGAATGCACAGCGTCCGCAAATGGTGCGGGTGTTCATCTTCATCCTTCGGCATCCATGAAGATCGGAAGCGGCGTCCTGATATCCAATGGGATCTATCTCTCGGATGCTTCAAAGCCGCTGCAGATCGCAGGTGCACTGAAAGACAGTCTGACGATTGTGCCGGCTGTCAATGAGGATGGGACCATCCTTGCGGAAGGTACAGACGGCTATACGGTCAGTGCAGCGGATGCCGCAAAGATCAAGCTCTCCGGTGTCACTAAGAGGATCGCAACTTTGACTGACCAGAAGAAAGTCCGTATCACGGATACTGATACGATCAAACTTACTGCTGTCTTCAAGACCAATGGCGGCAGTGCAGTTTCTTCCTTGACTAACATTGCGTATGATACAGCTTTCACAGCACCTTCTTCACCAACCAGACAAGGCTATTATTTCATTGGCTGGTTCTGCGATGAAGAGACGACGAAAGCCTACAATTTCAGCGACCGCATCACAGAGAATATTGTTCTGTATGCCGGTTGGTCAAAAGCTGTTCCCGTCAGCAGCATCACCGGAACAGTAAGTGAAAATAATGTACCGGCAGCCGGTGCCAGAGTTGAACTGCACAAAGGCAGTGAGATCATTGCTTCAGCAACCGCAGATCAGAACGGTGCATATACGTTTACAAATATTCCAGCAGGTGAATACAATCTGACGGTGATCAGCGGTGCGAAGACAAAGACAGAACTGATCAAGATCACGGCACAGACTTCTACTATGCCAACGGTGATCCTTCCGCATAAAGCAGTGAGTTCCAAGGTCGAAGTGAAAGGCAATACACCGAATATTCTGGTCGGCGGGCTGGATACTGCAGCTGAAAGTCAGACGCCGTCCGGTACAGATGCGATCGAGATCCGCTTTGAGGCGGAAGCGAAAACAGCTCAGACAGTTGATGGCGATGCGAAAGCAAAGATCATTCTGAAAGCTGGAAATCAGACGCTTGATTTCCTTGATATGACAGTTCTGAAGCTGACCAATGGCAGCGATCCTGTCAAGATCTCAGACACGGGGACTGTACTTGAATTTGTTATTCCGTATCCAACGGAAGGACGCGATAACATTACTCTGTACCGCTATCATGGCACAGATGCAGAAGCACAGGCATTTACCGCTCTTGAAGCACGCCCGATAAGCAATTTTCAGGATGGAACATACTATGTTGGCAATGGCTCAGTCTATGGCTATGCAAAACTGTATTCCACCTATGCCATCGGCTATACGATTGCTAAGACGATCAGCTTTGATGCCAATGGCGGTACTGTTTCACCAGCCAGTGCAAAGACCGACATAGCAGATAAACTGGCTTCACTGCCGATCCCATCTAAGGACAATTGCAGCTTTGACGGATGGTATACTGCAGCTGAAGGCGGCACACAGGTGACGGCAGATACCGTATTTGCCAAGGATACAACGATCTATGCGCATTGGCATGCGGTCCCTCCGACCGATCAGAAATACACGATCACTGTTTCTGCAGGTCCAGGCGGCACGATCACACCATCTTCTGTTTCTGTACTTCAGGGAAGCGATAAGACATTTATCATTTCTCCGGAAGAAGGCTATGTCATGGACGATATTCTGATCGACGGCATCAGTGCAAAGGGTCAGGTGACAGGCACGTCATATACTTTCATCAATATCCAGCAGGATCATACGATCAAAGTTACTTTCAAAGCAGACGATGACTATACAGCTCCTGATACGAGCGTGCACAGGATCGATGCTGCAAAGAGCTCAGAAGCAGTTTGGCCGCTTGCATTGTTTGTATCTCTTATAGCATTGTTCTCTGTCTGCTATTGGAAGCACAGAGAGCAGGCATAGAGGTATTGCAGAGGGCATATATATACAAAAGATCGGCAGAATCAGCTGCCGGTCTTTTCAATGAGCAGAGAGGCTCATGCATACGCTCTGCAGATGTTTCAGTTCTTTTGTAATATATTTCTCTTTATGCATCACAATATAATACGTCCGCTTCATCGGTTCATGATAAATTGCGTGAGAAACGATCTGCTTTTTATGCAGTGCTTCTTGGCACAGCTGGGCAGGCAGTATAGAAATACCTAGACCGGAGCTGACCGCATTGATCAATGCCTGGGTGCTTCCGCTCTCCCACTTTGGGACAAGCTGCAGATCATGGCGGGCAAACAAAGCATCGACATATTCTCTGCCGGCACTTCCTTTTTCACGCATCAGGAAAGGATAGTCCGCAATATCTTTCAGCAGGATCGTCTTTTTCTTATACAGAGGATGCTCTTTTGGCAGGATCAGCATCATTTCGTCATGATAGAAAGGAACTGCCTTCAGATCTCTTTCATGGATCGAATCTTCGATCAGGGCTATATCCAATGAGTTGTCCAATACTTTGGACTGCAGGGCAGTGCCATTCAGAATGGTCACTTCCAATTCCGTATTTGGACATGCTTTCGCAAACTTCTGACAGATCTCAGTCATCAGAAAAGTACCGATGGTAATGGAAGCACCGATCCTGATCTTAGCTTGGACCTGTTCCTGCTTCATCATTTTCTCCATGTTATCCATCAGACTGACGATCTGATCGCTGTACGTATACAGATGATCGGCAATGGCGGTCGGGATCAGCCGGCGGTGATAGCGTTCAAATAAGCGCACGGTATATTCTGCTTCCAGATCCTGGATGGCCCGGGTCACGGCAGGCTGCGTGATATACAGATGCTTTGCGGCATCTGTAATGCTGTGGGTGCGGTATACCTCCAGAAAGATCTTCAGATTGCGAACAGTAGTCATTCTGCCTCCTATATAACTGAATGGTTATCAAATATATAAAACAATAGCATTATTATAATACATTATCCAGGCATATAATGAGACCGAAAGGAACAACATGGAAAAGAAAAAGTATGCAATGGTGACACTGTTCTTCTCAATGCTTACGATCTCCGCTTTTACCTTCGGCGGCGGTTTTGTCATCATCAGTATGATGCGCAAGAAGTTCTGTGATGAACTTCATTGGGTCACCGATGAAGAAGTATTGGATATGACGGCCATTGCTCAGTCTGCCCCAGGTGCCTTAGCTGTCAACAGTGCAGTGATCTTCGGCTATCGCATTGCCGGTCTTAAAGGTGCTCTGCTTTCTGTATTGGCGACGATCATTCCTCCGATCGTGATCATTTCCATTGTTGTGCTCATCTATAATGCTTTCGCTTCCAATGTCATTATCCAGACAGCACTGCGCGTTATGAGAGCAGGTGTCGGTGCCATCATCACGGATGTTGTATTGGATCTGGCGGGAAATATCTTTAAGACAAAGAATATCATCTCTGTTGTTCTCATGGCTGCAGCCTTTATCGCATCCTGGTTCTTTGGCGTCAGCTCCATAGCTTTGATCCTGATCTTCATTGTATTGGGCATTGCCAAATCACTGCTTCCGCAGAAGGAGGCATCTGTATGATCCTGCTTGATCTGTTCCTAGTTTATTTGGAGATCGGTGCTTTCTCCTTCGGCGGCGGGTACGCTGCCATGCCTTTGATCCAGACCTTGGTCGTTCAGCAGAAAGGCTGGCTGACTATGGCAGAATATGCCGACCTAACAACGATTGCTGAAATGACACCAGGCCCGATTGCGGTCAACAGTGCGACCTTTGTCGGTCAGAAAATGGCAGGACTGCCTGGTGCTCTGATCTGCACCTTGGGCTGCATTCTGCCATCTGTTCTGATTGTTCTGCTGTTAGCTTGGCTGTATACGAAATTCAGGAATTTAAAGATCGTAAAAAATGTGCTGGGGGAATTAAGGCCTGCTGTCGTTGCAATGATCGCTGGGGCTGGCCTGACGATCATTCTATTGGCGTTCTTTGGCACCAGCAGTCTTGCGGAAATATCTTTTGGCTCGATCCGCTGGATCGAAGTTGGCCTGTATATTGTTTCACTGATCCTGATCCGAAAATATAAGTGGGGACCGATCGCTATCATCTTCTCGACCGCCGCCGTTGGTACGCTTCTGTACTGCTTATGATGTCAGAAAATCAATCTTTAAGACATCCGAAGGGGATGACCTTCACACCATTTTTAGTGGTAAATGCCATAGGAGCATTTGCACAGATGATAATGAATGAGGATGGCATCGTGAGCTTCGGCATATACCAGCAGATCGCGGATGACCATATTCTCAAATACATGTCCAAACAGATCCAGATCATTGTTGAAATAGTCAGGTGATATTCCTAATGCAGCCAAGGCAATGGATACATCAATAAAAATATGCTTTTTAGCTGATCGGATAGCTGCTTTTGAACGAATCTGTGCAAAGCTGCCTGCAATAAGGATTTAGTTATAAAAACTGGAAAAGTTAACGTTCCCTTCGTTGATCAAATATTCGCATAAATAAGCCATAAATTTAATGTTTATGTGAAAATAAGGCCAAATAAATGTAGGAATAAGGATATATAAATGTGAGAATAAGGGAAAATAAATGCAGAAATATGGGCTTGGAGATAGAAGATTCTTATTCGTATCTGCGGTATCCAGTATTGGATGAAGGATCACTTTTGATACATTGACTGATTGCAAGTGCATGAGATCCTGCAGGAAGGCACTGTCATTATCAAAATACGCAGAATAGGAGATTGACATGATAAGGAACTGAATGTAAAACCGGTTCCATATCCAGAAAGAATGTGTTAATTTAATAGGTAATCTATGGCAAGAGTAACGATCAATGACATTGCGAAATATGCGGAAGTAGGGAAGAGCACCGTTTCCCGCTATTTTAATGGCGGCTATGTCAAAGAAGAAACAAGGAATAAGATCGAGAAAGTATGCCGGGAATACAACTATCAGCCGAATTACGTGGCAAAGAGCTTAAAAGCAAAGCATTCCTATCAGATCGGTGTCATTACCCCAAGCATTACCTCAAGAACTGCTTCTCGGGTGCTGACGGCATTGGATGAAGAACTAAGACAGAGCGGCTATACCCCGATCCTGATCAATACAAATCATAACCGCAACCGGGAACTGCAGAGCCTGGACAGTTTTACCAGGATGAATGTCGAAGGCGTGATCCTGTTAGCAACAGAGATAACGAAAGCACATAAAGAGCTGATCCAGCGGATGAGTGTTCCGGTGGTCATATTGGCCCAGAAGATGAGCGGGACGGTGAATGTCACCTTTGATGATTACCATGCGGGATATGATGTCGGCATGAAGATCGGAAAGACAGCAAAGCATCCATGCCTGGTCATGGTCAGCAAGTATGATAAAGCAGTTGGTGTGGACCGCAGAAAGGGCATTCTGGATGGCTTAGCGGAAAGAAAAGTCAAAGATATCGATATCATAGAGACCGACTTCTCCTTTGATACTTCCCGTCAGGCAGTGCAGGCGTATTTAGCTGAGCATGTGCCGGATGCGATGATCTGTGCAACGGATACGATTGCATTGGCTGCATTTAAAGAGATCCATAGGAAAGGCTATGAGATCCCGAAAGATATCTCCCTGATATCGTTTGGCGGATATACGGTATCACAGGTCCTGACACCGTCCTTGTGCACAGTAAAATTCGATTATGAATTGGAAGGCAGAACAGGTGCAGATTTGATCTTAGATATGATCATGGGCAAAACAGCGAAGTCTGTAAGGATAGGTTATGAGATCTTAGAGGGAGAGAGCGTAAAGTAGCTTCTCTCTCTTTTTAATAAAAATATGGGAACGGTACCACTTTTCTATTGACAAGAGAAATATCCGGCTTTATAGTCTTGTTGTAAGAAATGTGGGAACCTTCCCACACAGGAGGGAAATAAGTATGGATTACAGGAAGATCGCACAGGAGATCATCCAAAATGTAGGCGGCAAAGAGAATATTTCTTCCGTGATGCATTGTGCAACTCGCTTAAGATTGACACTGAAGGATACTTCGAAGATCAATGAAGAAAAGGTCACAGATATTGAAGCAGTCAAGGGCGTCTTTATGAACAAAGGACAGTATCAGATCATCTTAGGAAGCGGTACGGTCAATCTTGTCTATGATGAAGTCATTAAGATCACAGGCGATGAGAAGAATGAACCGGAGGAAGAAAAACCAGAAGGAAATATGCTCAATCGTTTCATTAAGATGCTGAGCGATATCTTTGTACCGATCATTCCGGCAATCGTTGCCGGCGGCTTACTGATGGGCATCAACAACGTTCTGACTGCCCAGGGATTGTTTGTTGCAGGCAAGAGCCTGATTGAACTTTATCCAGGCATCAAGGATCTGGCATCCATGATCAACCTGTTCTCCAATGCAGCGTTTACGTTCTTACCGGTGCTGATTGGTTTCTCGGCGACAAAGAAGTTCGGCGGGAATCCATATCTAGGTGCAGCCTTGGGCATGATCATGGTCCATCCAGATCTGCTCAATGCGTACAGCTATGGCACAGGCGTCGCTATTCCGACATGGAATATCTTCGGCCTGTCCATTGAAGCAGTTGGCTATCAGGGCACGGTACTTCCGATCCTCGTCATGTCATTCATTCTTGCCAAGCTGGAGATCAAGCTTCATAAGATCACACCTTCCTGGCTGGATAATTTAACAACACCATTGCTTTGCATCCTGATCTGCGGCTTCCTGACATTTACGATCGTAGGTCCTGTCATGAGAGGTGCCGGCAACTTATTAACACTGGGCATCACTTGGCTCTATAACACACTTGGTCCGATCGGCGGCGCAATCTTCGGTTTCTTCTATGCACCGATCTGCCTGACGGGCATGCATCACAGCTTTATTGCAGTAGAGACACAGCTGATTGCATCTGTTGCGGTCACTGGCGGTTCCTTTATCTTCATTACGGCAGCGATGAACAATGTTGCCCAGGGCGCTGCTGTATTGGCAGTTTTATTCTCAACGAAAGATCCAAAGCAGAAGAGCATCTGTTCGGCTTCTGGGGTATCTGCATTGCTTGGCATTACAGAACCTGCGATGTTCGGTGTTACCCTGAAGCTGAAGTATCCATTCTATGCCGCTATGATCGGTTCAGCAGTCGGCAGTGCCTACTGTGCGTTCCGTCATGTATTGGCTGTTGCCTTAGGTGCAGCTGGACTGCCAGGATTCATTTCTGTTGCACCAGCAAGCTGGGTGGATTACTTCATTGGCATGGCCATCAGTATGATCACAGCCTTTGCCATTACTTGGGTCTTATTCCGCAAGCATGCTAAAGAAGAAGCGGCTTTGGAAACAGAAGGAGAAGCACCGATCGAAGCAGAAGTATCTGAACATACAGAAGCTGAAGAGATCAGAAATACAGCGGCTGGCAATGTACAGTCAATTGAAAAAGCAAGCGATGAAGCATTTTCTTCAAAGTCGATGGGAGATGGATTTGTTGTTGATCCAGAAGATGGCAGAATCTATGCACCATTTGATGGCAAAGTATCTCTTGTCTTTCCGACCAAGCACGCCATCGGCTTAGTATCTGATGCGGGTACAGAACTGCTGATCCATATGGGCATTGATACGGTGAAGCTCAATGGGGAAGGATTCGATATTAAAGTCAAAGCAGAAGATACGGTAAAGCAGGGACAGCTGTTAGCAGTCATGGATCTGGATACTGTACGCAAGGCAGGCTATTCGCCAGAGATCTGCTGTGTCTTTACAAATAAGAAAGATATTGCCATCCTCAATACAGGAAAACTGAAAGAAAATACTGTTATTGCGAGCGTGAAGTGATGGGCAGGGACTATCGCCTGAATTATCACCTGATGCCATCCAAGGGATGGATGAATGATCCTAATGGTTTATGTTTCTATCATGGAGAATATCATATCTACTACCAAGCCTGCCGCAATTCTGCCGCAGGCAATGGCAGTGCTAAGGGATGGGGACATTTCAAGACAAAGGATTTCCTTCATTATGAAGATACGGGAATCGCAAATGTACCAAGTGAGCCTTTTGAAAGAGACGGTGCCTATTCCGGAAGCGCGGTGATCAAAGATGATCAGATGCATTTCTTCTATACTGGCAATGTCAAAGAAAAAGGAGACTATGACTATATCCATGCCGGTCGGCAGCATAATACGATCCATGCACATTCTGAGAATGGAGATCGCATTGAAGATAAGCATGTGATCTTCTATAACAGGGATTATCCTGCTTTCTGCACCTGCCATGTCAGAGATCCCAAGATCATTGAGTACAAGGGACATTATGAGATGGTATTGGGCGTACGCACCCAGAGTGATGAAGGATGTGCCATGCTGTATGAAAGCAATGACCTGATGGAATGGAAGTATCTGTATCAGATCCGCTCAGAACATCCGATGGGCTATATGTGGGAATGCCCAGATATCTATGAAGATCAAGGACAGCGGTATCTGCTCTGCTGCCCGCAGGGATTGAAGAAACAGGGATATGACTATGAGAATGTCTATGACAATGGATATTTCCGTTTAGAGGGAGATACCGCTAAGGACTACCGGACATTGGATCATGGTTTTGATTTCTATGCGCCGCAGACGATGGCAAAAGACGGCAGAACGATTCTGATCGGCTGGATGGGACTGCCGGATACAGACTACAGCAATCCGACTGTGTCTTGGCAGCATGCCCTGACGCTTCCGCGTGAGCTTCATGCAGAAGACGGCAGGATCCTCCAGAACGTGATCCCTGAGATTGCCGAAAAGACGGTGTTCCTAGGTACAGCAAGCCAGTCTGTCCATCCCAAGCAGATGCGCTATCTCTTTGGAAGAACGGATGTTCTGGATGTATCTTTCAATGATATCCATATCACGTATGCCGATCATCTGTTCACCTTGGATCTCAGTAAATGCGGGCAGGGAAGAACGCAGAGACATCTTGTTTTAAATGCTCTAGAATGTATGGAGTGCTATGTGGATGAAAGCAGTATTGAGATATTCCTGAATGACGGCAGAGAGACTATGACGTCCCGCTATTATGATGACTTCGATGTCCTCACAGCAGTATCCAATGTCAGCTATCAGGAATATGAAGTACCTGCCTTTCACATCCAGAAGGAATATGAAATATGAAAAAACTAGTATCGATCGGTGAAGCATTGATAGACTTTATCCCTATTGGCAATGGCCGGATCAAGGACATTGAAGCTTTTGAACCGCATATCGGCGGAGCACCAAGCAACGTCTGCGGTGCCTATGCAAAGCTTGGCGGACAGGCTTCGATCATTACTCAGCTGGGCGAAGATCCTTTCGGTGATAAGATCCAGGAAGAATTAAAGCAGGAAGGTGTCGATACCTCCTGCATTGCCAGGACTGCTAAAGCAAATACATCTCTGGCCTTTGTGGCCCTGAGCAAGGATGGCAATCGGCAGTTCTCGTTCTACCGCAATCCTGGTGCAGATATGCTGCTGGAAGCAGATCAGATCAAAGAAGAATGGTTTCAAGATGCGTATGCTCTGCATTTCTGCAGTGTAGATCTCGGAGATTTCCCGATGAAGAAAGCACATGCCAGAGCAATCTCCTATGCCAAAAAGAATCATGCCTTGATCAGTTTTGATCCAAATGTAAGGCTTTCTCTATGGAAACATGAGGAAGACTGCCGCAAGGCAATCCTAGAGTTCCTCCCGGAAGCAGATATCTTAAAGATCTCTGATGAAGAGCTGGAATTCATTACCGGGAAAACAAAGATCGAAGGAGCCGAAGAGATCCTGTTCCAAGGCAATGTCAAAGCGGTTGTCTATACCGCAGGCAGCCATGGTGCATCTCTGATCACGAAGAACATGCATGTATATGAACCTTCGCTGAAGGTCAAAGCACTCGATACGACAGGAGCTGGCGATGGCTTTATCGGATCCTTCCTATATCAATTATCACAGGATCAGATCAACGATCTCTCTCAGGTGACGGAAGACAGATGGTCTCTGTACCTTAGAAACAGTGCATCCTTCTGTGCTGAAAGCATTCAGCATAAAGGAGCAATCTCTTCCTATCCAACATCATTGAAGTACAAAGAATAAGCTTAAGATACTGCTGATCTAACAGTATCTTTTTTATGTGCTGAGAAAAATAAAATGCCGATATTCATAATGAATATGTCAGAAAAACTAGGATGATATTTCATTTGAAACATGATTTGAACAAACGTTTCTTTATCCCGCATTGAGATTGTATTTATAAATGCTATATCTTAAAATATTAATTGTCTTAACATCGAGACTGACAGCGGAGGTACTATGACAAAAAGTGAATATATATCAAAAGAAATCAGAGGGAAGATTCAGAATGGTACTTATGCAATCAATATGCAGATACCAACAGAAAAAGAATTCTGCAAAATTTATAAAGTCAGTCGTATAACAATAAAAAAAGCGATCGATCAGCTTGTGACGGAGGGCCTTCTTGCCAAAAGAAGAGGATCAGGTACTTTTGTCAAGGGACTTGAAGAACAAAAGGGGAAAGTAGTTTCACAGACCAATGGATTGTTCAATTCCATTGATAAATCAAAAGTGAAATCAACTGCACTGGTATTTGAAGTAATCCCTGCTGGAAAAGAAATTGCGGCAAAACTGAATATTGATGAAAATAGTTTTGTGTATCATATTATTCGATATAGAAGTGACAGTAAAGATTGGCAGGTCATTGATTATGTGTATATGCCAATAGAACTGATCCCTGGGCTGAATAAAGATATCCTCCAGCATTCAATATATCAGTACATAGAAAAAGACCTTGGATATACAATTCAAAGCGCACATCGAGTCTTAAAAGCAATTCGTCCAAATGAATATGATAAAAAATATCTGCATCTGAAAGATACAGATCCGGTGCTGTCGATAGAACAAATCGGATATTTAGATGACGGTGCTCCCTTTGAATTCTCAGAGCAGCATCATATTGGAGATAAGTTTGAATTCAGAACAGTAAGTATTCGCTAAAGCATCTTTTGGAGATGCTTTTTTAAATATATATAAAGCAAATAAATATACTGAAATCGCTTGATATTCCGATGAAATGCACATTTCCACGCTTTATTAAATGATATAACAAATATAATTAAATGTATTGACATAAAGGAAACACGGATATATATTGAACGTACCTTGCAAGCGTATACATTTCTAAAAAAGGAGAAATTTAGTTATGCAAATGAAGTTTTCTGACAATTTTACTGAAAAGATGCTGACCATAGCAGATAAAATTGCCAATCAGAAACACATGAGCGCAATAAAAAACGCTTTCACTGCATTAATGCCAGTTATCATCACAGGATCATTTTGTACTTTGATCATCAATGTAGTATGTGCAACAGAAGGAAATGGGATCAGCTTAGGAAAACTGCCTGGAATGCAATGGCTGTCAGTTCTTACACCTTGGTTCAGTGCAGCAAACTATGCAACGATGAATTTCTTTACGGTTGCAGCGGTAGTATTGATTGGATTGGAGCTTGGAAGATCTAATAAAATGTCTGGCTATATGCCTGGTATTATTGCATTATGTTCTTTCATCAGCTGCCTTCCAACCTTTGTAAATGTTACACAGGATGGTGTTGCTTTCACAGCATCTAATGTGATTGGAAAGGATTATACAGCCGCAAAAGGATTATTTCTTGGCATGATCATAGCGATTGCCTCGGTAGAAATTTATTCGAAACTGGTTAACAGCGGTACATTTAAGATCAAGATGCCTGATTCGGTCCCGCCGAATGTAGCTACATCCTTCAATGTTCTGTTTCCAGCTATGTTCACCATACTGATCTGTGCCTTCTTCAACTTCTTCACAACAATGACGCTCAATATGAGCTTATATGACATTATTTAT
>JAKVKC010000019.1 GCA_022486705.1 Solobacterium sp.
TCCTCCTTTCGTGGTTCTTGACCACATGTAATTTGATACATAAGTCAGTCTTGCGACTGTTGTGCATCCTTACCCAATGTCACAAACGGTTTATACAGCAAACATGTCGGCTTTACCTCAGCTTGTCGTTATCTACTGCCTTAGAGCGTGGAATTAGGATGTACGTTCCACGGTAACTATTTAGTCTTGATGACCATTCGCTTGTAACGTAGTGCTCAAGGCACTTAGGGTAGTCAACTCAGCTTGTTTTCACAAGCCTCGACTGAAAAGATTTATCTCAGTCGGGGTAATTGACCCACGGCAGAATGATAATGCCATTCCTGTTTGGCATGTGCCTTGATCACATTGTAATGGATCTCATGTTCAGGAAAAATATAATAATAGACATCCGTGCCGTTGGGCTTGGAAGCAAAGATCGCATCGTTCAGCGTCAGATGTTCTGCCGATGCCATATTACTTGATGCCATTCTGCGGCAGCATGCCATTGTTAAAGCTGACATGTTTCTTTCCCATGCCGGCTCTGCCTAAGCGGAAGATCCCAGTCGCGGTAATGCGCATCTCGGATCGGCTTCCTTCATGCATGGCATCCGGCTTGCGGATATAGCCTCTCCCTTCCACTAAGACTCTGTCTCCTTCTTCCAAAGTGCACGCTTCCTCGGCTCGCCATTCTCTGGCGCTGAAAGAAATGACATCAACAGATTCTCCCTTGATATCCGTATCATGGGAAAAGATACGGCAGGAAGTATCTGCTAACAGATGTGAGATCGTACGGTCCAGATTATGCAGGGTGACTTTGCCGAAAGCCATCTTCTGATTTCCATCTTCTCCCAGATCTGTTTTTAAATGCGGTACGCCATCTTTTTCAATGGTGCCGATCGCGGTAATGAAATAGCAGATAACATTTCTTTCGTGATCGCGTATTGTTTCAAATGAAAAATAGTCTCTTGGCATGATAATGATCTCCTAAGTTCAATCTTTCCTTCAGTATATCAAAGAATGAAATGTGTTACCATATCAATATGAATAAGCAGATGAAAGAGTATCTGAAACGATCCTGTGCCATGATCGAAACGATGCTGCCGCTGAAGGCAGACGAGATGGTGCAGTGGTATGCACATCATGAAGATACATGCCGTTTGGAAATGAACGATGATCTGGTCTGCTGTCTTTTTTCTCTGCCTGCCCTCACATCCGATGGGCGCCGTGTGATCGAAGCCAGCGATCTGAGGCGCAGTCCGATCGAGCAGATCTTTCTGTTCGTCTATGACCAGGATACTTTGGTTGCGGACTGTTCAGCTTTTCACTGTTCCTTGAAAGATCTTCTTTTCTGGGAGCCGATTGCAAAGTATTTCAGTGCGAACAATGATTGGCTGTATTTAGCGTGCTATGCACTGAATAAATGTCTGCCGGATGAACTGGGGCCGCAGAACACACGAGGCGAAGCTTTGATCTATAACAACGCCTATGTCACGATTGCCTATCGACGGCGTGGAATCTTTGCGAATATGGTGCAGATCATGCGGGACTTTGCCCTGCGGAAGATCCTAACACAGGCAGAGCTGTACAGTGCCATTGCTTTAGACCCCGATATTGCCTGCTATGGGCCGGATGCTTCGGATCAGCCATATTACTATTCTTATGAAAAAGATGAGCCTCTCAGAGCCAGGAATCGCACGGTCATCGAGCATCTTGGCTTTACGCCCATGAAACTGGAAGAATTGGATACTTCGGCGAATCGTGATGGGACCAAGATCTGGTTTGCCGTGTGCCATGAATGCGATCTCAGTAAAGAAGAAATCGAAAAAATGTCCTAAAAAAACAGCTGAGGATTTTCTTCAGCTGTTTCTTATTTTTTCAGCGCAATGGCTGCCATGGCCAATGCCCCAGATTGGGAATCTGCCCCAGCCAAGAAACCGGAAGGATGACAGAACTTTGCGTCGGCAACGCCGCTTGCCTGTGCCAGTTCTTCTCCCCGCAGGCCATACCACGTACTTGGCAATGGATGGCGGTAGCTTGTTCTTTCGGCTGGGTTCTCCAGCACGCACTGGATATTCCAGCCGCCTCTGAGCGCAGGCGATACAACATACCAAAGATCCTGTGCCTTCTGATCGTAGTGCGATTGAGAAGTCACTACGCCCTGCCATGGCGCAAAGTGATCCAGGATCATCAGATGATCTGCACTGTAGTCAATGTGCTGCAGGATATAGTCCCGGCCATCCAGTGCATCCATAATGGAATCTAAGCGGTTCAGCAGAATGTCCTTGGCAAAAGATACCGCATCATTGAAAGCTTCATCCGGATCCTGATCGCTTTCCCAGCTGGGATTGAAATCCTTGATCAAAGCAGAGACCGTATAAGAAGTCTTTGCGGCATGGATCAGGGTGCTCCTCTGCTCATCGCGCAGATTGTCCATCCGGCTCATTTCATCAGCTATTGGATCAAAACCATTGTCCGAAGCATCAATGCCTAGGATCAATGATGTCTCCAGTTTGGCATAGACATTTTCAACATAAGATTCCGGACAGTCCTCCGCCGCCAATATTTCCTTATAGTACCTGCGCCACACTAAGCCGCACGCCGCATAAGGAATATTCGTATTGGGATGCGTACCGTTCCGTTCCTTGCTTTCTGGCGTATGGTGATCCAATTCCCCGCCGCCGATATCAAAGATGATCCAGTTCTCAGGATCCTGCGGCACGGTCTCATCGCCGCCTCTCTTTACATGGACAGTACGTGCCATCAATGACAGCATCGCTGTCGCAAATACATCATCCGCATGGAACAGTCCGTTATGCGTATATAGATTCAGTTCTTCCTGCATAGTATTTCCTTTCAAACATGTGTTTATTATACACTGAAAAAAAGCACTCTTTTACGAATGCTTTTCTGTATTGGTACGATACTTCAGTTTCTCCATCGATACATTCTTTGAACTTGTCAGCAAAGTGACATTTCCTTTATCATACATGCGATAGAACTCATTGCGGATCCGATCCGTGATCATCTTCATATTCTCATCATTGATATTCATTAGGAGAAGAAGCTGCTGAGTCGAACTGTATCTCGTTGTCACATCTGTTTTGCGCAGGGTAATAATGATCGCGCTTTCCAGAATATTCATGGCCATATCTCTTTCCGTCACATTCTCTTCTCTGGCATCGAATTCAACGGTAAACAGGATCAGCTGCACATTGTCCAGATATCTGCTGGAAATATTCCGCAGCAGATTGTAGATCTTTTCAAAGCCGCTGTAATCCGTATGATAGGCACCTTTATAATCATTTTCATTGGAAATAATATCTGCGATCGTATTCAGATCGTGTTCCACCGCAGTCTTCGGTGTTGCACTGTAGCGTCTGCCGCTGTCATAGACATCAATATGATTCTTGCCGCTCTTCTTCGCAAAATACAGGGCCTTGTAAGAATCCGCAATCAGCTTATCGTAATCACGTCCGCTGATGGATGAAGAAGATGTACCGATCGATACATGTACATTTCGGCATTCTGTCTTCTGTTCAATTTCAGTTTGGATCTTCTGCATCAGAACATGAAGATAGGCTATATATTCTGTATCATCCGCGGATGTTTCGATCCAGCAGATGAATTCATCGCCGCCGGAATGCATCAGCGTTTTGATCTCACTGTCTTCATACAGTGTCTGATATACCGTCTTTAAGACAAGGTCTCCCTTGGCATAGCCATATTGGCTGTTGATCTGATTCATATCATCGACATCGATCACGAATACTCTGCCATCCTGCTGCAGAAGAACTGTCTCAATATATTTGCGGAAAGATTTTGCCCAATCGGCGGTTGAAACGCTCATCAGATCATTTGGATGCTGGGCATTCTTGGATGCGATGGTATCCAGCAGATAGACACCGCTTCCCTTCAGTACATCTTCTTTATCGCTGCTCTGAGATGTACGCTTCTCCTCAGCTCCCTGCAGTGCATTCTCATGGATCAAAGCAATCATCGCTTCCGCAACTTTCGGATCGAACTGCGTTCCTTCGTTATTCTTCAGTTCCTTGAGAATATAGTCCATAGAAAAACGTGAGCGATAGATACGGTTGGAATTCATGGCATCAAAGCAGTCAGCCACACAGATGATCCTGGCAATGAAAGGGATCTCTTCGCCCTTCAGTCCCTCCGGATATCCTTTGCCATCCATGCGTTCATGGTGATAATGAGCCCCGACTGCCAAGCCATCCAAGATGGTAATATCCTTTAAGATATTGGCTCCGATCGTCGGATGCATCTTCATGATGCTGTATTCATCATCGGTCAGTTTGCCAGGCTTATGCAGAACAGAATCCGGAATGCCGATCTTGCCGATATCATGCAATAAGCCGATCGTTTTGATATTCTGTGCTTCTTCTTCGCTCATGCCAAGCTTTTTCGCAAGGGCATAGGAATAGGCAGCCACTCTTCTGGAATGTCCTTCGGTATAGCTGTCCTTGGCATCCACCGTATTGGCAATAACACCGATCGTTTCAAGCGATACCTGCTGGATATGCTTCATTGAAGCAAGATGCTTCTGATACAGTTCATCAAACAGTTTGCTGGCAAGATAGCATCCGATAAAGCTGGTGACTAAACTTGCCACCTGGATCTCCACCAAATTTGAATTGCCGATATTCACCAGACCATCAAACGCTGCTTTGATAATATATACGATATTGACAAGGATCGTTGCAATGCCAAGCTGTGCCACGAGGTTTCCATCATGGTACAGGATCACTACCGAAAGCAATGGAAAAATATAAACATACGCTAGGAAAGAATGCGCCGTCATCAGGGTAAATGCATAGCTGATCAGATAGCCGTAGACAATGCCATAGCAGAGTCTGCTGCTGTTTGCATCACGGCGGTACCAAAGATTGCAGAGGATAACAGGGATGCACCAGACTGCCAAAAAGACAAGAACATATTCCACTGTTCTCTGCCCTTTGAATATTTCCGCAATGTAAGTCACTGCAAGCATGAATACAACCAGGCACCAAGAAATCATCAAAGTGCGGTTGATCTTGAACTGTTCCATATTCCCCCTTTGAACTTCTACTTCAAATTTATTAGAAGAGACATTGAAAAGCAAAAAAAAATCCATGTTACTCACGATATATTAATAAAGATACGGCTGACATTTTTCAGACATATTCACTTTAGCGATTATAATAAATGAAGAACGGAGGAAATCCATGGAATTGCGTGTCCTGCAGTACTTCTTAGCCGTTGCCAGAGAAGGCAGCATTACCAGAGCTGCTGCTTCGCTTCACCTTTCTCAGCCTACCCTGTCCCGGCAGATCCAGGAATTGGAACGGGAGCTTGGCAAGCAGCTATTGAACCGTGAGGCAAGGAAGATCACCCTGACCGAGGAAGGAATGCTGCTGAAAGAAAGAGCAGAAGAGATCCTGCAGCTGGCGGAAAGAACAGAAAATGAAATTGCATCTGCTGGGGCAGCGCAGCTGTCGGGCAGAGTCTATATCGGTGCCGGAGAAGCATACAGTTTCCGCCTGCTGGCCAGAGCGATCAAAACAGTTCAGGCGAAATATCCGAAGATCACTTTTGATATTACTTCTTCCGGATCAGGCGATCTGTTTGAAAAAATGGAAAGGGGACTGCTGGATTTTGCTTTGGTCTTCGGCCCGGTGGATCAGACAAAATATCATATGATCCGTTTGGCAGAAGAAGAACGCTGGGGCGTCTTAATGAAGAAAGATGCACCGCTGGCACAGAAAGAAAAGATCACGCCGATGGATCTGGCGGATCAGCCTCTGCTGCTTTCAAAAACATCCTTGACCGACAGTACGCTGCTGAACTGGATGCATAAAGATCGGGATCAGGTGAATGTGAAAGATACCTATAATCTCATCTACAATGGATCGCGGATGGTCGAAGAAGGGATCGGGTATGCTTTGACTATTGAAAAGCTCATCAATGTCACAGATACTGATCTGGTTTTTCGTCTGCTCGATCCGCCGGTTTCTGCCGAGGTCCATTTTGTCTGGAAGAAATACCAGACGCTTTCCAAAGCAGCCCAGTGCTATTTGGATGAAGTGAAAAAGATCATGCGTGATACAGAATGACTTTGCCTTCACTGCGTGTTTTCTTCATATCGATCACACGCTGATTTTCTGAACCGCGGAAATACAGAGAGATATTCTTCTTTGCGGCAATGAACGGACCATCTACCAATACATCGAGATACGAAAGCATTTCATCTGTCACTTCCGTGTGTTTCCGCTGGCCTGCCTGCAGGTCTTTTTCATAGACAAAACCAGTATAGGACCAGATATTCATCGCCGGATAAGTCTCACGGATATGCTTCAGGAGCTTCACCAGTTCTTTTTGATTTTCCGGTTCAAAAGGCTCGCCGCCCAATACCGTAAAACCGCTGATGTTGGGATTGGCCAATAAGCGCATGATCTCTGCTTCCGTCTCTTCCGTATATTTCTTTCCGTAGCAGAAATCCCATGTCTGAGGCTGAAAGCAGTCCTTGCAGTGATTGGTGCACCCAGAAACGAACAGTGTGACTCTGACACCTTCGCCATCCGCAATATCATAATTTTTTATATTTCCGTAATACATGTCCCTCTCCTTTAAAAAGGGAAGCCTTCGCTTCCCTATCTTTTTTATAAATGCAGTACTCTTTCTTTGATCTCCTGGGTCCGTCCCTGATTCCAGAACTGGGTGCCGATATACCCGCAGGTACGTCTGGCAACATTCATCTTATTCTGATCAGTATTGCCGCAGTTCGGACATTTCCAGATCAGCTTATGATTCTTGTCTTCAATGATCTGGATCTCACCGGTATAGCCGCATACTTGGCAATAATCGGACTTCGTATTCAGTTCCGCATACATGATCGTACTGTAGATGTGCTTCATCAGCGCAAGTACCGCCTGGACATTGTTCTGCATATTCGGAACTTCAACATAGGAAATAGCGCCGCCTGGTGAAAGCTTCTGGAACTTGGATTCAAAGGTCAGCTTATCAAAGGCATTGATCTCTTCGGTAACTTTAATATGATAGGAATTCGTAATGTAGTTCTTATCGGTCACGCCTTCAATGATGCCGAATCTTTCCTGCAGGCATTTTGCGAACTTATATGTTGTGGACTCCATCGGTGTACCATAGACAGAGAAGTCAATATTGGTATCTGCTTTCCACTTCTTGCATGCATCATTCAGATGCTGCATGACTTTCAGGCCGAACTCTTCGCCTTCTGGCGCGGTATGCGATTCACCTGTCATATAGCGGACGCATTCACAGAGACCGCCATAGCCAAGGGAGATCGTAGAATAACCGTCGAACAGCAACTTATCGATCTTCTCGCCCTTCTTTAAACGGGCGATTGCACCGTATTGCCATAGGATCGGAGCAACATCCGAAGGTGTTCCCATCAGACGGTCATGACGGATCATTAAGGCACGGTAGCAGAGATCCAGTCTTTCATCAAAGAGCTGCCAGAACTTCTTCATATCCTTATGTGAGGAACATGCAATATCAACTAAGTTGATCGTGACAACGCCCTGGTTGAAACGGCCGTAATACTTCTTCATGCCGGCATTGTAGTTGCCTGCTTCCGCCATATTGCCTTTGCCGGCTGGGGTAAAGCGATCCGGTGTCAGGAAGGAACGGCAGCCCATGCATGGGTAGACATCGCCCTTATCCTGCTTCATGATCTTGGCACTGATATAGTCCGGTACCATTCTCTTGGCTGTGCATTCAGCTGCAAGCTTTGTCAGATAATAGTATTTCGAATCTTCATGGATGTTGTCTTCATCCAAAGTATAGATGATCTTCGGGAAAGCCGGGGTGATATAGACGCCCTTCTCATTCTTGATGCCCTGCATTCTCTGCTTCAGCATCTCTTCAATAATGATTGCAAGATCTTCTCTAGTGCGGCCAGCCGGCACTTCATCCAGATACATGAAGACCGTTACGAACGGGGCCTGACCATTGGTCGTCATCAATGTAATGATCTGATACTGGATCGTCTGAACACCATCCTTGATCTCACGGCGCAGTCTTGTCTCCGCAACTTCGTTGATCTTCTCATTGGACAGTTCAACACCTGCTTCTGCCATTTCTTCGGCAACTGCTCTGCGATGTTTCTGACGGCTGATATCAACGAACGGTGCCAGATGGGAAAGTGTGATCGTCTGTCCGCCGTATTGGTTGGATGCGACCTGCGCTATGATCTGCGTCGCAATATTGCACGCGGTCGCAAAGCTGTGCGGTTTATCGATCTTGGTACCGGAAATGACCGTGCCGTTCTGCAGCATATCTTCCAGATTGACCAGGCAGCAGTTGTACATCGGCTGGGCAAAGTAATCCGCATCATGGAAATGAATGATGCCCTTCTCATGTGCATCCCAGATATCCTGCGGCAGAAGGAATCTCTTCGTCATATCCTTCGATACTTCACCAGCCATGTAATCACGCTGGGTGGAGTTCACGGTAGGATTCTTATTGGAATTCTCCTGTTTGACCTCTTCGTTGTTCCGGCCAAGCAGAGAAAGGATCTTCTGATCGGTCGTATTGGCCTTGCGGATCAAAGCTCTTTCATAGCGGTATGTAATATAGTTGTGCGCTACAGTAAAAGCTTTTTCACTCATCAGTTCATTCTCGACCATATCCTGGATCTCTTCTACGGATACAGACCGTTTCACCGTCGAGCATTGGGCGATCACTCTTGCGGCAATCTCATGGATCTTATCGGATGCGATCCTCTTTGCCTCATCTGTTGCTTCATTTGCCTTTATGATAGCGTTTTCAATTTTGTTGGCATCAAACGCCACTTCTTCGCCGCTTCTCTTAATTACGTTCATAAAATACCCTCCCAAGATAATTGAATTGTTATTTAGTTGGAAATCCAACTTATTTTCTTAACACATTGATAATAAGAGATTTGTTTGGTAAAAACAAGATGTTTGCTCATGAAAATAATGTAAATTTCTGAAGAAAAAAAAGGAAGTTCAATGAACTTCCCAAAACGCCTTTGCCTAAGCCAAAGATGGTCTGTCATGAAATGACGGTCGTTTCTTTAGTCTTTCGATTGTATGCCGTGATGCTCTGGCGTCCTTCGCGATAATCAGCCGTGATCCAATAAATGCCGTCTTTGGAAAGATAGTAAATGACCCGCAGGGAACAGCTGCTTGAATCGACATAGATGATCGCTCTGTTCTTATAGGTAAGATACTTTGTCTCAAAGTCCCATGACTGCGGTGTTCCGGTGCCGATCTCAAAGCAATTGTCATGCGGCTTATCCCGGATCTGTGACATGTTTCATGCCATCCATATACGGTTCCATCATCGCTTCCAGTTCTCGCTTGTCATTGCCGGACGTATTCACTTTGGTATGATCTTTCTGCCAATCGATCAGACCGTACGGAGACGCCGCATAGATCGTGCGGTATGCTTACCGCGGCAAGCACGCCGATGATCGCAATCGTGATCAATAGTTCAGCTAAAGTAAAGCCGCGCCTGCCATGATGTCTTCGTGCCATTTCTTTCTCCTTTGTGTGTGCAATGGGACATCTGATATCTTATCTGCAGTGTATCGTATCTGCACGCATTAAAAAAAAGGAAGTTTACTGAACTTCCCAGAATTCCTTCATCTGTGCCAAAGCTTCCTGACCTGCCTGCCGTCCTTCTTCATAGACTCTCTTCTTCTCTTTTGGATCATGGCAGATCGAGCTGATATGCAGAGCAGTCCGCGGACGGATCACCAGGATCTCGCCTTTTCTTTCCTGTTCCAGGATCTCATCGATCTCCCGATTGTAGTCATCATGGCGCGTGACAAGTTTCTCATATACAGCTGGATATCTCTGCAGTCCTCTTTTAAAGATCTTCAGTTTATTTTCACTGTATGGCTTCTTTACATAGTCTCTGGGCTGGGTCAGGACCACAATGCAGCGGTCATAGCCGATGCCTTCCATGAAGTGCAGCGGAATGCTGTCGCTGATGCCGCCATCCAGCAGGGTAAAGCCATCTGCCTTCACTGGACGCGAGGCAATCGGCATCGAGGCCGATCCCTGGATCCAAGCTAGATCGCTCTCTCCGCCATCGGAGCACTTATGATACAGCGGATGTCCATTCTTTACATTGGTCGCAACTGCATAGAATTCCATAGGACTTTTGGCAAAGGTATCCACATCCCAATAATCCAGTTTCTTCGGCAGGATCTGATAGTCATATTCCCCGCCATACAGATCGCCTGTCTTCAGCCAGGAAAGCACGCTGCAGTAGCGCCAGTCCTTGGAAAAGCGCAGGTTGTAGCGGATCGCCCGGCCGATCTGATGCGACTTGATATTGCAGCCAAAGCATGCCCCTGCGGATACCCCCACGCATCCATCCGGTTCAATGCCATTCTCCATCATGATATCCAGAACGCCTGCCGTGAACATGCCCCGCATGGCACCGCCCTCTAAGACCAATCCTTTTTTCATATAGCGCACCGCCTTTTCTTCCGTGTTATGATAGCATAATTTTTCCCGTGAAATGGCCGACATATAAAAAGATCTGTCAATGATGCGGCAGATCAGTGATGTTTCTTACGATGATATTCTGCATATGCCATAGCGATCACCCGGGCGGTCAGATCGAACTGCAGCGGATGGGATACATAGCTGTGGTTGTCAGGGATCACAATGCATTCATTGATATACGGAAGCTTTAAGGCATTCTGATTGCCGGTGATCATCCAGATCCTGAGATCATTGAGCTTCTTCATATTGCCTTGGTTCTCAAACAGTCTTTCAAAAAAAGCACCGCTGTTGGAAAAACAGATCACAAGATCATTGGCCCGCGCTCTTTCAATCGCATTGATCTGCAGAGAGAATCTACTCGGCACCCGCATGACCTTATCAGAAAAAAGCATATCCTGCTGCAGATTGACTGCTGGATTCATGGCCTGCATGGATCCGAACAGAATGATGTTGCGGCGCTCTTCCATTTCTTTGACGAGCTTGTCGATCTGCTGATAGTCCAGAGCTTCATCCAAACGTGCGACCTGCTCACTGACGCGCCTGAGATAGCTGCGCCCATCGGATGACATCAAAGGGACATCGAATTTCTCCGGTGATTTCAATCTGACTGCCTGCAGTTCTTCCTTCATTTCCTGAAAGTCTTCCAAGCCTGCTTTGCGGCAGAATCTGCTCAGCGTGCTCTTGGATACTTCACAGGCATCCGAGATCTCTTGGATCGAAGCACCTTTCAGATGCTTCATGTGATCCAGGATATATCTTGCAATAATATAATCTACACTGTCTGGATTCTCATTGTTGATCAGTTCCAAAAGAATATAGGGAAGCTTTCCTAGGGTCACTCCCTGGATGATTTCTTGTTTTTCCATATTCTTATTGTAACTTTTTTTCTTTAAAAAATCCTATTCTCAAAGATGTTCGCTCTTTTCTTTGATCTGACGATCCGCAAAAGCGATCCGTTCATGCATTTCACGAGCAGAGATCCGTAAGGCTCCTTGGGAGAAAACGGCATTCTGGATCAGTCCGTCTGAAGTAGCTACCGATAAAGCATAGATCCCGCGGTATCTGTATCCGGCGCTTTCGATCCAGGCATCGGCAGTCTCATCCGTCTTCGTATAGACGATCGTCAGATCTTTCTTTTTGATCACAGAACCAGGATTGTCCTTTTTCAGATAGCCGTCAAAGACAACGATCATCGCATCTTTTGTATAGGCCTGATAATTCTGCAGGATCGCAAGAAGTGTATTTCTGGCCGCATAGAGGTCTTCTTTGACGAGATCTTTTGTCTCTGGCCAATCATAGATCATGTTGTAGCCATCGATGATCAGCAGTGAAGGAAGATGCGGTGCTGCTCTCTTTCTGCTTTCTTTTTCATCTTTCTGAACAGCGGAATGCATCTCCTTTGATGCATTGCGGTTATTGGAAGAAGCGCTCTGCAGGATGGCATGAAGATCTTCTTCGGCAACTTTGACCGTCTCTGTATGATAGCTGGCGCTGCTCTCTTTCTTCAGCTGAATGTCCATCTGCGCATCTGCTTCCGCCCAGCCAGCATTGTATCCGGTGCCATTGGCACAGAAGACAGAGTCTGCTGGATTCTTCAGATCCATCTGCGGATCATAGCCGATCTCAGCGATGATCGAAGCAGCGTCCAAGCATGGATGGTATCCTTCAAAGGATGACGTATATCGTCCCGATCCTTTTGTATAGGCAATGACTTCATTCTGATAATTGACCATCATGCGGACCGGTCCGCGGCCGGAAATATTCATCCAGCCATTTTCCTGTTCGCTTACTTTTACATCTGCGTGCCTCTGCTGCAGATCAAAGAGCGCTCTGCTCAGAAAGGCTGCCGGTACACTGAGCACAAAGCTGTCATATGGTTCCAATAAGACACTGTCTGCTTTCATCAATGCCTGGCGCACAGCCCGCAGAGATGCTTGGCGGAAGTCACCGCCGCTGGTATGTTTGATACTGCCTTTGCCCGCGATCAGCGTGATCCTGACGTCCGTCAGCGGCGACCCGCTCAAAACACCAAGATGTCTCTTTCGCTGCAGAGAAGAAAGAATAGAACGCTGCCATGAGGCATTCAGTTCATCGCTGCTGCAGGCGGTATCGATCACGATCCCGCTGCCTGCCGGCAATGGCTCTAAATGCAGATGTACCTCTGCATAGTGGCGCAGCGGTTCAAAGTGCCCTGCCCCATCTGCTGCTGAAGCAATCGTCTCCTGATACAGGATCTCCCCAGTGCCGAAGCCGACCGTGATGCCGCTGCTCTCCAGGATCTTTTTCTGCAGCACTTCTTTCTGCATTTCGCCCATGATCTGTACTTGGATCTTCTGGCTCTTTTCATCAATGGATACCTGGAGCTGAGGATCTTCCGCAGCAAGCTGCTTCATAGTCTCCGCCAGTGCCAATGCATTTGCGTGTTCATCATTGACCAATTCATATGTCATGCATGCCTGCAGCAGAGGATGTCCCGTCTTTTCTTCAAAGCCAAGTCCATCGCCTGCTTCTGCGCTGTTCAATCCTTTGACGGCAATGACATCGCCCGCTTCTGCTTCTTTGCACGCATCATACTGGGCACCTTGATACATGCGTATCGCATCGATCTTTTCTGTTTCTCCGATCTTTTCTTTGACCGCGATCCGGCCGCCGGTGATCTTCAGATGCGCTAAACGCTCGCCCTGTTCATCCATCGAGATCTTATAGACCTTGGCGCCAAAAGCTTCTGGATAGATCCGCTCCGGTGCCATCTTTACCAAAAGATCCAGCAGTGCATCGATGCCATCCATCTTCAGGGCCGAACCAAAAAGGACCGGAAAGATCTTTCGCTGATAAAAAGCACAGCGTATCGCTTCTTCACTGAGATGTCCTGTTTCTGTATATTCTTCCAGCATGGCATCATCGCAGAGAGATGCCTCTTCCTCGGTATCTGCTTCCTGAAAGGCAATGCACGCATCAGAGCATTTTGTCTGCAGATCTTTGATCAGCTGTTCCTTGGGCAGAAAAGAAATATCCATTTTATTGATAAAGACAAGTACCGGAATATGGTAGTGTGCTAAGCATTTCCATATTGTCTCGGTATGAGACTGTACGCCATCCTGTCCATTGATCACAACAACCGCAAGATCAAGAATAGCTAAGCTCCGTTCCATTTCACTGGAAAAGTCTGCGTGCCCTGGCGTATCGATCAGATAGAATCTCGTATCTTTATAATCAAAGTGTGCTTCCTTGGCATAGATCGTAATGCCATGTGCTCTTTCTTCAGCATCATAATCCATGACGGTATCGCGATGATCTACCCGTCCTAATTTTCGGATCGCACCGCTCTGGTACAGCATTGCTTCAATGCATGTTGTTTTTCCGGCATCGACATGAGCCACAATGCCTACTGTCTGTTTCTTCATTGCCCTATTATATAGCAAAGGCCCACACTGCTGTGAGCCTCTGTCTGTTCATTCACTTGCTTTCTTCTTTAATTCCGCGATCTCATTCTCTTTGTCTGTCTTTTCATCTTTTTTGACATAGAGCGTATCTTCAACATCCTTTTCCATGGCTGGATTCGGTACAACTGTCAGACGGTATTCCAGGTCTTCAATTTCTTTATTGATCTTTTCCAGTTCTGTCTGTGCCTTAGCGAGATCTGCTTCTACCGCATTGGTGAAGATCTGTTTCTTAGCGCTCCAGAATTCTTCTTTTGCTTTGGTAAAGGTATCCCACAGAGCATCATTCTGATCCTGTCCCGAGAAGCCTGCCTTGCGCCATTCAACATCGCACTGCTTCATTCTCTGGGTCGCACTTCTGCCATAGTCCTTTTTGGCCGCGATCTCTTTGACTTCTTCGATCAGCTTCTGCTTTGTTTCCGCAGACTTTCTGAACTGCAGATTTCTTTCATCAAAGTACTTTGCCCGGGCATCAAAGAACTGTCTGCGCAGGCCATTGAATTCTTCCCATAAAGCATCATCGGTATCTTTGCCAGCATTGCCGGCTGCTTTCCATTCATCAAACAATGCATTGATCTTTTCATTGGTCTCTTTGAAGTTCGTGGCATGTTCGACCAGATCCTTGGTCTTGGCAATGATCTCTTTCTTCTTGGTCTCTGCTTCACCGCGGGTCTCATTGGCATGTTCATTGTATTCTTTCTGCTTCTCACGCAGGGTATGGTCGATGCTGCGCAGATGGTCAAAGAATTCATCATCCTTTTCACGGCCGGCCGTACCAAGTTCAAGCATGCTGTCCTTCAGCTTATCCAATTCATTTCTGGCATTGCGGAAGTTCTGTGCATCCAGCAGCTGATCTGCCTGAGCAGAGAGCTCACTTTTTGCTGTGATGTTCTGCTGGATCTCCTGCAGCTTTGGTTCATAAGAAGCAAGTGCCTTTTCATAGCGCTTGATCGTATCCTTTTCAGCTGGGACATCCCATACTGTGAGAGCATTCCAAGCTTCTTTGATCTCATTGAGAGCTGCTTCATCGCTGCTGCCTTCCTGGATCATCGCTTCCAGCTTTCTGGCCAATTCGACCTTCTGCTCCAGCTGCTGCTTCATGACATCCAAAGCATTCTCTTTGTATTCTGTGCCGTATTCCGTACTGCCGCCTTCTGCTTTTGAATGCGTCCAAGCGAACATCCGGTAGTCCCCTTTGATCTCAATGCCCGACCATGTGCCATGGCCATCGTCAACGCCTTCCTTTGGAGGAACTGCTTTTCCATTTTCATCCTGAGCACCGTACATGATCTCAACGGTGTTGCCGCCGAAAGTCTTGTACTTTCTGATCTTGGTCTTTGCAAATTCATCATTCAATTCAGGCTTATTCATATTTCATTCTCCTTACTGATACGTAGGTTATTTTCTCACAAATGGGCGCAAACTACAAAAGAAAAAGCGGATTGCCCGCTCTTTACTTTGTATATCTGCTGACGATCTCCAAATAGGAAGGATCTTTGCAGTCCCGTTTGAAGTATTCCTGGAAGTGCTTTCCAGCAAGTGCACCGCGCACAAGTTCCGGATCCAATTCCTTCAGGATCTCAGGCAGAGGACGGAAAGCCGCTGCTCTGACGCTGTCCAGGATCTTCTTGTTCCGCTGTTCCGGCACAGCTCTTTCCTTCGGATAGCCGCCGCCTGGTTCTTCCGCAAACAGCTTTTCAAAGATGTACTGCAGATTCAGATCGCCGCCCCAGCCGAAGCCTAAAGC
Source organism: Solobacterium sp. (assembly GCA_022486705.1). Classification (GTDB taxonomy): domain Bacteria; phylum Bacillota_I; class Bacilli_A; order Erysipelotrichales; family Erysipelotrichaceae; genus Bulleidia. Next base: position 15,681 of record JAKVKC010000019.1, read on the forward strand.
ATAAGGCAGAGCGACCGCATTGCCGGCATTGATCTGTGAGAAAGTATACGCATCCAAAGGATGTTCAATATGTCCGCAGATCACGCCAGGGAAACTGTTCAGGGCAAGCATTGCTCCTTCGCCCGTCCCGCAGCCGGTAACGACAAAGTCCGCCGCACCGCTGTTCAGAAGGACAGCAGCCAGGATGCCATTCTGCACATACGTAAGCTGTGCTTCATCCTCAGCACTGTACATGCCATAGTTGATCACTTCATGGCCCATCGGTTCCGCAGCGGTCTTCAGAGCATTGCAGATCACGGTATTCTTTGATGCCTGTGAATTTTCATTGATTAATGCAATTTTCATATTCGTCTCCTCTAAGTCAAAGCAGTTCCTTTGTTCAAGGAACTGCCTGTTTTATTATTCAGCCTTTACTTTAACGGAAGTATCTTCTTTGATCTCCGTGAACTTGGATTCATCCAGCTGACTTGGATCCTGTCCGATATAGGCAGTGATGCCGCCGTCAATATAGACGACCTGTCCGTTGATGAAGTCAGATGCTGGGGAAGCAAGGAATACAGCTAAGCCCATCAGATCTTCGGTCTGGCCCCAGCGCTGTGCCGGTGTCTTCGAACGGATAAAGCGATCAAACGGTGCCATGGAACCATCCGCCTGCTTCTCTCTCAGAGCAGCCGTCTGCGGTGTTGCAATGTAGCCAGGTCCAATCGCATTGCACTGGATATTGTACTGACCATATTCAGAGCAGATGTTTCTTGTCAGCATCTTCAGTCCGCCCTTAGCAGCAGCGTAAGCAGATACTGTCTCACGGCCAAGTTCAGACATCATGGAACATGCATTGATGATCTTGCCGGACTTTCTTGCGATCATATCCGGAAGTACAGCCTTTGAGCAGACAAATGGGCCGCACAGGTCAACATTGATGACCTGATCCCACTGCTTCTTGCTCATTTCGACCATTGGGATTCTCTTAATGATGCCCGCATTGTTGACTAAGATATCGATCGGTCCGAACTTTGCTTTGACATCTGCTACAAACTTAGCAACCGCTGCTTCATCGGTAACATCACAGACCGCACCATATGATTCGATGCCTCTCTCTTTGTAAGCAGCCATGCCCTTATCGACCAGTTCCTGGTTGATATCATTGAAAGCGATCTTCGCACCTGCCTGGGCAAATGCTGTCGCATAGGCAAGGCCTAAGCCATAGGATGCACCAGTGATCCAGGCAACTTTGCCATCAAGCTTAAATTTATCAAGAATTGTTTCCATAGAATCCTCCTCTATTTACTTTTCTACTATAGATGATTCTTTTCTTATATTCAAGGTAAACCGGTTCATTATTTTTATTATTTTTTCTAATAACGGTAATTTTTAAGCGTTTATCAGCTCTTTTCTTCAAGTAAAATGGTTTACTGAATTCCGTCTGCCCGTTCCCTTTTCACACGTGGTACAATAGCTCTTGTGAGGAAATGCCATGGCCAGACTGTTTATCGCTGATGTAGATGGAACACTGCGCGGAAGGAATCGCCGGATCCCGGGTCCTTTGACGCTGCAGGCTTTTGAAGAAATGCACCGGAAAGGCATGACCGTCGGCATCGCTTCCGGCCGCCCGCTTTGGCAAGGCGTACAGGATCATCATACCGAATGGCATCTCAGCTATCAGTTCGATTTTCTGCTGGGCATGAATGGCGGTGAGATCTGGACCGCCGACGATGGAAAGAAAAGAGAATTTCATCTGCTTTCCAAAGAAGCGCTGAAAGAGATTGTCACTGTCCTGCATCCTTTTACCGGCACCAATCCCTTTGTCTATCGTGAAGGCAGCGAACTGTCGCTGTATTTCGATGAAGAAATGAAAGCTTCCGGCATACGCCATGGCTGTCCGGTATATCAATGCAAAGATGAAACAGATCTCTATGCCATGCCTACGGCAAAGATCCTGTATCGCTGCGACAGCGCAGAAACAGCAGAAAAAGTAGAGAATTATGCCAGAAAGACCTTTGGCACAAGGATTGCCTGCTTCCGCACAGGACCGGATCTGGTCGAACTGCAGGATCCGCTCGTCAATAAAGGCGAAGGACTGAAGATCTACTGCCGTGAGAATGGCATTGATCTGGCAGATGTGATCGCCTTTGGGGATGCCGAGAATGATATCCAGATGCTCAAAGCAGCCGGTCATTCCGTCTGTCTCAAGGATGGGATGGAGGATGCTAAAGCAAGTGCAGATGAGATCACAGAATACCCATGTGAAGAAGATGGGGTCGGACACTACCTGTTTGACCATGCCATCATATAAGGAGGAGACGTTATGAGCGATCGTCAGAATATTTACGAATTATTGGAAGAGATTCACCAGAAAGCATTTCCCGACTGTTCCGTCGGAGAATATCTGAAACATATGGATGCCTTGGTCGGTCCCTTGAAGGATATACCGGATGGTGAACTTGTTGCCAGGCTCTATGCCTATAACAAAATGCCTTTCTATGAGCATTTCTAAACCTCTGCGGAGGTTTTTTTATGCCTTGCGGGGCTTTGGCCCCTTGGCTAAGATCCGGCTGAAATGGGTCAGGAAATAGCCCGTAGTAACAGAAGCAGCGATCAGATCGCTGAGCGGTTCCGCTAAGAAAACAGCGAACACCTGATCTTCCATGAACATCGGCAGGATCAGGATCAGCGGGATCAGCAGAACGATCTTTCTCAGCAGAGCCATGAACAGACTGACCTTGGCCTGCCCCAATGCCACAAAGGACTGCTGACAGGAGATCTGAAAGCCAATCGAGAAAGAGCAGGCAAAATAGATGCGCATAGCCCATACACAGTAATCCAAAAGTTCTGCATTGGATGTAAATGCACTGGCAATGGTTCTTGGCAGCAGCATGATCACGATCCATCCCGCTGCCGCATATACAACGCATGTACTGAAGATCATCCGGAAGGCTTTCCGGACACGCTCTTGGCTGCCGGCGCCGAAGTTGTAGCTCAATAGAGGAGCAGCTCCCTGCGTAATGCCATTGAGCGGCATCGTGATCAAGGAAGATACACTGGTGATGATCGTCATCGCACCGACAGCAATATCGCCGCCATACATTGCTAAGCTGTGATTGAAAGTAATGGAGAGCAGGCTCTCCGTGGAAAGCATGATAAAGGAAGATACACCTAGACCGATGCATGGAAATAAGATCTTCGGATCAATGCGCAGAGCCTCTTTTTTTATATGGATGCTCGGTCTCTTGGACAGCAGGAACAGCAGGACCCATACCGCACTGACGGCCTGCGAAAGGACCGTTGCGACAGCAGCACCGACAACGCCCATATTAAAGCCGAAGATCAGAATGGGATCCAGAATGATATTGATGCCGGCACCGATGATATTTGTCATCATGCTTTCTTTGGCAAAGCCCTGCATCGAAATATACAGGTTCATGCCCAAGGCAATGGTCACAAAGACCGTCCCAAGGATATAGATACGGGCATAGGGCAATGCATAGGGCATCGTATTGCTGGAAGCCCCAAAGAAACTAAGAAGCTGCGGTGCAGCCGCATACATCACAACGGTCATAATGACAGAAAGAATGAGCAGTGCAGAGAAACTGTTGCCTAAGATCTTTTCTGCTTTTTCTTTCTGCCCTTCGCCTAAGCGGATCGACATCATCGGTGCACCGCCGCTGCAGATCAGCATGGCAAAAGCATTGATCAGCAATAAGATCGGCACGAACAGTCCCGCTCCCGTCAGAGCCGCCTGTCCGACATCTGCCATATGGCCGATATAAATACGGTCAACAATGTTATAGAGAAGACTGACGACCTGTGCTACCACCGCCGGCACTGCAAGTTTGATAAACAGGGATTTCATATTCCCGGTGCCTAATTCATCCGTACGATTCATTTCATTTCTCCTTCTGCGTTTTCAATGATCTTCTGCGTACTTTCCTGCAGATGCCGTATGTCATCCTTGGATAAGCCTTTCAGCAGGATCTTTTCAAATTCCTTCTGTGCCTTTCGACCGGCCGCAATACTGCTGGCTGCTTTGGCTGTCACTTTCAGATGGACATCCCGCGCATTTGCCTGGCTGTAGGATCCTTTCAGATACCCTTTTGCCATCAGTGTCTTTACCGAAAGCGACACATGCGACTTTGCGACATGGCGGATCTCAATAATATCGGCCGCTCGATCATACTCCGGATTATTTGCCAGAAATAACAGAACATCCAATTCCGCACGGGTCAATGTATACTGCATGCATACCGGTTCCAAATATTCTTCATACAGTCTGCCGATGACCTGCATCGCATTCCATAGCTGATTTTTCATATTTTCTCCTATTGTTCGTTTTTGAACAGTTTCATTATAAGACATTCTGCGGGCAGTACAATATTTTTCTGTTCGATTTTGAACAAACAAAAAAAATGAGAGATCAGTCTCATTTCCAATTTTTTGACAGGTCACTGCTGTTTCTTATCCGTCTCTTTATCATAATCATCCAGAATGCTGTGCATCTCTTTACCATTCTGATAGCCAGGGAAAGTATTCAGCTGCACTCGATGCAGGGCCCGGAACATATTCTCTTCGATCTCCGGATTGTCTTTCTTCAGTTCTCTGATCAGAAGCTTGGCTTCCATCCGCTTGGAGAGATGTTCATCTTCTTTGACTGCATTCTCAGTAAAGCGGCAGGCACACTGAATGAAAGAAAGATCATTGTATTGGCACCATGCTTTGATATCATCTTCTTTGATGCCATACATCGGTCGGATCAGTTCCATCCCAGCAAAGTTCTCACTGTGGCATTTCGGTACAATTGTTTCCAGTTTTGAAGACCAGAACATCGACATGAGCACTGTTTCAATGGCATCATTGAGATGATGTCCCAAAGCGATCTTATTGCAGCCAAGGACCTGTGCTTCGTGATACAGGTGTCCCCTTCTCATTCTGGCACATAAGTAGCATGGCTTTTTCATTTCCTGTTCAGCGACCGCAAAGATCTGTGTATCAAAGATCTGGATGGGCAGATCCAGTGTTTCGGCATTGGCAATGATCTTCTGACGATTGGCTGGACTGTAGCCAGGATCCATGACCAGATATGTCAGTGAAAAAGGGATCTTGGAATACTTCTGCAGCATCTGCATCAGCTTTGCCATCAGCATGCTGTCCTTGCCGCCGGAGATGCATACGGCAATATGATCGCCAGGTGCGATCAGTGCATACTGATTCACAGCTGTTAAAAAAGGTGCCCACAGCTGCTTTCTGTATTTATATGTGATCGACTGTTCGATCTTCTGTGCTCTGTTCAATTCACGCATGATCCATCCTCCAATAAAAAGCCCACAGTATCTGTGGGTCAGTCAATGATCGTGTGACCGGTATCGCCGATCTCATTTTCATAGTAATAGCCAGTGATCATCAGAGCAATATCCTGGATCGTAACATCGCCATAGACGACGGTCGAAACATAGGTCATGCCATTCATTCGTTTCTCAGACTGTTTGATCTGATAGATATTCGGATCTCCTTTGACTTTCAGATACATGCCCTTATGCATGGAAGCCAGCAGGGATTCTTTTTTGACGGCCAGCTTTTCACGCTGTGATTTATTTAAGGATACATAATCCACATATTTCAATTCCACCGGAGATACTTCAAAGAAGGTCTTGGGATCTGCGGTCGTCTTTTCTCTCATCTTTGAGAGCTTTTCTTCTGCTTTCTCCTGTTCCTTTGCATGCTTGATCTTCCGTTTTTCATATTCATCCAGAAGCTTCTTCTCCAATGACATTTCTTTTTCTAATTCTTTTTTTCTCTTTTTATCAGTCTCTGTCCGGACAGCCAAAAGACTTCTTGCATAGTCTTCTTTGAGCTGCCAGAATTCCATATCATTTGTGATCTTGCCATTTGCCATCAATGAAGTCCTTCTTTCCGTCACTATTCTAACATACTGCTTCACGCTCATTAAAATTCAAGTTCTTTTTTCTGAAATACGTTCTGGGCAATCTCTATCGGCACGATCAGATAGAGAGACATGCCGGCCAAGCTGAGCATATTTGCCAGCGGGTCTTTAAAGAAGCCGGCGGAGAGGCTTGAGAACAGGAATCCCGTCAGATCCGGGAACGAAAAGTTCTCAGCCAGATAGCCTAAGCCAAGGGCAAGCAGACCGTCCACAATCTGGAAAGCAAAAAGTATGAACAGGATCTCGGCATAGTTCGTACGCAGCGTTGCGCAGATCAGGATCATCGAGATATCAAAATATACCATCGTTTCAAGCATGGACTTCAAGGTGCTCATCCAGATGATATCAGATGCAATCTGCAGATGGAACAGCACCGGCACCAATGTCAGGATCAATCCCGCAATGCCATAATAAACAAGGATCAGGATCATGCCTTCAGTATCTTTGGCATAGATGACTTCACGCCGCGATACGCCGCTGCCGATGGCAGCCTGCATTGTTCTGGTACGCATGTCAGCCGAGAAAACAGAAATGAAGATGATAATGCCCAGCAGAATACTGAGCGAACCAGCCACCATATTCGCGCTGTCGAGATAGCTTTCTGCGGTGCCATGGCTGCCTTGATAGAAAGCAATGCCGCCGATGATGGCATAGACTGCAATGAGCCAGAACCAATGGAGCGGATAGCTGTGGATCCGCTTCATATCTGCATGAATATACTGATTCATTCTTTCGTTCCTCCTACAAGATTGAAATAATAGTCTTCCAATGATGTTGCCTGATCAGAAACACCGGCAACATCAATGCCATTCTTCTGAAGAAGTTCTCTTGCCCTGTCTGCATCTGCCGAACTGATCGTCAGATTGACGTTCTGCTTCTGTTTCTGCAGATCTGTTTCCGTGATCACGGATGCGATGATCCCTTCATTGACAATGCCGAAACGATGTGCCGTATGTTCCAGTTCCGAAAGGATATGCGAAGAAATAATGATCGTCATGCCTTCTTCCTGATTCATCTTTTTCAGCAGATTGCGTACATCCGCAATGCCCTGCGGATCCAGACCGTTGACTGGTTCATCGAGGATCAGGATCTCAGGATGGCCAAGCAGCGCATTGGCGATGCCCAAGCGCTGGGTCATGCCAAGTGAATAGTTCTTATATTTCTGCTTTGCCTTTCCTAAACCGACCAGATCCAGAACACGCTGGATCTCTTTCTTTGGATGCTTGATATTTTTCAGATCGCAGTAATACATCAGATTCTGTTCGGCATTCATATAATCAAAAAAGTTCTTGCCGATGAAAAAGCCGATCCTGCGGCGGCTCTCTGGGCCGGTCTTTCCATCGATCGTGATTTTCCCGGCTTCATAGTCAGAAAGGCCAAGGATCGTTTTGAAGATGGTTGTCTTGCCGGCACCATTGCGGCCGACTAAGCCAAAGATCTCGCCTTTGGCAATCTGCAGATTGATCCCCTTCAGGACCTGATGGCTGCCATAGCTCTTATGAACGTTTTCCAAACTGATCAATTCTTCTGTCATATGCGTCCCCTTTTATTCTTAAGGAGATTATATCACGGCCGATAGACACTGAAAAAGACCCAGCATGGTTCCTAGCGCCGGATCCTTTGGATCATTCTGTTTTACTTCTGATTCTGGTCAGCTGCCCAGAGCTTATCTGCTTCAGGCTTCCAGGCATCCGCATATGGCTTTACTTTTGCGCTGAGGCCATCGACATCTTCCGGATCGGTCATATCTGTGCTGTGTGCACCGGAAGCGTGCACGATCGCTGCGATCTTCTCTGGATTTTCCAGCATCGGACATGGTCTGAGATGATTCTCATTGAATGGCTGATTGGCCTGATATTCTCTGAAGATCGGCTGCTTCAGGCATTCCAGCAGAGATTTGTCATGGATGTTGGCATTGGAGTAATGGATAAAGACGCATGGCTCCATGTCGCCAGCTGGATTGATATGGCAGTAGTACTTGCCGCCGGCAATGCATCCGCCGACAAACTGTCCGTCGTTCTGGAAGTCCATGCAGAAGATCTGCTTGCCGCCGGTATACCCACGCACTTCACGGATCCTCTTATACATATACTTTCTCTGTTCCACTGTCGGCACCAGGGTAAGATCGGTATCCTTGCCAACTGGCATAAAGTGGAAGTACCAGGAGAACAGTACGCCCTTGCTGATCAAAAAGTCATAGAATTCATCAGAAGTGACGGCTTCACAGTTTGCCTTTGTATAGCAGATGGATGTTCCGTAAGGAAGCTTATTCTTCCGCAGCAGATCCATCGCTGCCATGACTTTGGCAAACGTCCCCTTGCCTCTTCTGGCATCGGTCGCTTCTTCATTTCCTTCAATACTGATGGAGAAAATGATATTGCCGCACTCTTTCATGCCATCGCAGAAGGCCTGATCGACCAGCGTGCCATTGGTGAACAGCATAAAGCCGCAGTCCTTATGATTCTTAGCAAGCTTCAGAATATCATTCTTTCTGGTCATCGGTTCGCCGCCGGTCATCACAAAGAAGTGAATGCCCAGTTCATTTGCCTCTGTGACCAATTTTTCCATATCATCATTGGATAAGTTCAGCTGTCTGCTGTATTCGGATGCCCAGCATCCTGTGCAGTGCAGATTGCATGCGCTCGTTGGATCAAACAGGATCGTCCATGGGATCTTGACGCCCAGTTTCTTTCCCATCTTCTGCGTATTGCGATAGCCGCACATAGCACCTTCATATACCATTGACATGAACAGATCCTTGATATACTTCTGGTCCACTGTCGCCGCAATGCGGTCAAAGTACTGTGTATACTTGCCATCTTTGCCAAAAGCTGTGCGCATACGTGCATATGCTTCTTTCGGCCATGCATTTCCAATCGTTTTCTCGGCCAAGTTCACCAGGTCTACATAGCCATTGTCATCATTTTTCTGTGCTTTCTTCAGAGCAGCGCTCAAGACTGTTTCAAAAGCTTTTCTCTCGGCTGCGTGAGCAATACTGTATTCCATAATTAAAGTCCCCTTTTCTAGTTTTTATTATTGTCTCTTCAGGAAAGACAAAGAACTTACAGAAAGAAAAAAATGTCAATATAATTGACATTTCGTCCTTTGTGTCAATGATCTTTTCTGTCTTTCACAGCATAGCGTTCTATAGCTTCATGAAAGCTTCCATGAATGACCATATCTATGTTCTCTGTCATCTGCTGCGGATCCAGTTTCATACCGAAGCGGATCCAATCCAGGATATACCCAGAGAACGCAAACGTATGATATTCAATGATCCAATTCCGATCTTCTTCCTTGATCGTTTCACTGCCATCCATCTGCTGTATAAAGTCATCCAGCAGGGCAAAGATCCTTGTATGCAGGCGTGATTCCAGCTGCTCGCGGGAAACGCCCTGATAGACAGCATTGACAAAATCACGATTCTTTTTCAATACGCTCAGAACATCGCAGAGGCTCTCCTGCCAATTCTGTTCAGGATGCGACATCTCCAGGATGCGATGCCCCTCTCGATCAAAGATAGCTTCGATCAGAGCATCCATATCATCATAGTGATTGTAAAATGTCTGCCGCTGAATACCGCACGATCGGCACAGCTGGCTCACGGAGATCTTCTCGATCGGCATATCTGCCGCCATCTGCAGAAAGGTCTCGGTGATCCTCTTTTCAATTGCATTTTCTTTTTCCGGCATCTTCTGCTCCATCATTCCTTTTCAAACAGTGCCGCTGTTTCCTTCAGCAGTTCACGGATCGGCAGATGCTGCGGACATACCTTTTCGCAGCCGCCGCATTGAATGCATTCCGATGCCAAGCCATGATCTCTGGTCAGCACTTCATGATAATAATAGTCAGCGTTCCAATCATGGAAAGCTTTCTTTGCATTGTTTACCGCAAACAGATCCGGAATGCGGATCTTCATTGGACAGTGATTTTCCTCAACACAGTAATGACAGGCCGTACATGGGATCATGCCATGGCTGTGAAATACTTCTGTCACTTTCTGCAGAGCTTTCTTTTCTGTCTCTGAGAGCGGCCTGAAATCTTTCATGAAAGACACATTATCCTTCATCTGGGCAAGATCGCTCATGCCGGAAAGGACAGTTCTGACATTCGGAAAAGAAGCCGCGAACCGGATGGCATAGGAAGCATTGGATGCTTTCGGAAGTGTATCCATGACAGCCTGCGCATCTGCTGGAAGATTGACCAGACTGCCGCCCTTTACCGGTTCCATCACCAGAACAGGCTTCTGGAACTTTTCACATACTTCATAGACACGCCGTGATTCTACCGATGGATCTTCATAGTCTAAATAATTGAACTGGATCTGCACGATCTCGATCTCAGGATATTCCGTGAGGATCTGTTCCAGCACTTCTGCTTTATCATGGAAAGAAATGCCGACATGGCGTATCTTCCCTTCTTTCTTCAGAGCAAACGCTGTTTCATAGGCATGGCATTCTTTGAATTTTTTGAATTCATGACTGTTCTGCGCATGCATCAGATAAAAGTCAAAATAATCCACACCGGTGCATTTCAGCTGATTGGCAAACAATGGCCGGATATCTTCTTCCTTCTTAAAATAGCTTCCCGTAAGTTTATCTGTCAGGATATAGCTGCTGCGGGGATATTTCGAAGTGAGACATTCCTTCAGGGCAAGTTCGCTCTTGCCATCCAGATAGCCATGTGCCGTATCAAAATAATTGAAACCATTCTCTAAGAAGCAGGCGATCATCTGCGCAAACTGTTCGCTGTCGATAGCCCCGGATGAAAGCTTCGGCAGACGCATACAGCCAAAGCCGAAATTCTTATGGATCTCAGCAAAGTTTTCCATATCAATTATCCTCTTTGTCATCTCAATTTTAACGCAGATGGAGGGACAGTGTATAGACTAGTTCTGTTCCGGCTGGCTCTTCTGGCCATAAAATAAGGCAAAGAGCGCCATAACAGTAGGCAGGATCATAATGACCATGCCTAACACAGCAACAGAACGAGCGCCAAAGGAGTCCATCATAAAACCGCTGTAGATCAAAGCAACAATACCAGCAAAACTGCTGTAGACAGCATCTGCCATGGCATGCGCTGTATTCTTCAGGGCACCATGCACATTCTTTTCCGTGATCTCGCGGACCGTCGGCAGCATCACTCCATAGGAGGCATTCCACATCACAGAGCCGATAATGACCATCACCGGACTGCCAGCAGTCACGATCAGGATCATATCGAACAAGGCAAAGACGGTCATCATGATCAGCCGTACATACGGCGGTATTCTCTTCAGTCTGCCGGAAGCGAAGATAAAGACAGCCTGGATCGTTGTGCCGATAAAAGAATCAATGCCCAGCATTCCGACATCGCCGCCGACGCTCTGCATGATGACGATCTTCAGATTGTTGATTGGGGCACAGGCAAGTCCAGTCAGGAACAGGATCACGATCATATAGATATACGGCTTGATTTTCAGAAGACCGGAAGCATTCACATGTTCAATATGCTCGCATGTCTGAGGATAGGGATCCTCTTTCATGGCACAGGCCAATAAAGCAACCGGCACAGCACAGATCACAATGCCGAGCGGCATGACGATATAGCCGACCTGAACGATCAGCAGACCGATGACCAAAGCTGCCACAGCATACCCGAAAGACCCCACTGCTCTTGCTTTGCCATACATACCGGCATCTTTATGAAATCTTTTGATCATCCATGCGTCTAAGTTCGAGCCAAGCGGAGCAGAGAAAAACCCGAATAGAGGATACAGTCCTGCGGCGATCCACAGATTCACTTTCGCTAAAAAGAAAATGATCAGGGAAAGGATGACGGAACCGATAAATTCCGGCAGAAATACTTTTTTATTTGTATGATGGCGATCGCACAGTCCGCCCCAGAAAAAAGCGCCCGCAAAGGAGCAGGCCATAAAGACAGCTAAGAGAATGCTCAGAACAGAATTGGAAATACCGCAGGCAAGCAGATAAGTGGCAATAAAGCCAACAAATACAGCATAGAAGGCCCAATACAGACCATCCAGAAAACTGAAGCCAATTACCGTTCTGCTGTCTCTGCTCATCTAGGAACCTCCCTTAAATAATATGGATATGATACATGCTTGGTTAGGGAAAAGATAGAAGAATTCATGATTCATGCTTTGTTTTCAGGATTTGGAACAATCTGATGATGCTTATTGATCTGTATCGTATGATCGGCAAGAGCAGCGATCACTTCCGGCTGATGGGAAGAAAGGATAATGGTCTTCTTTTCTTTCTTCAGCTGCTGCAGAAAAGCGATCAGCCATGTCTGGCCGTCTTCATCCAAAGATGCAGTTGGTTCATCCAAGATAATGATCTTGGGATCCATGGCCAGAACGGCAGCCAGAGCCGTACGTTTCTTTTCACCGGTAGACAATGTGAATGGTGCCTGATGGCGCACTTCATTCAGATCCATTAAAGAAATATATTTTTCGGTGATCTCATGGATGCGGGCAGGATCATATGCCAGCTGATAAAGACCAAAGGCTATTTCATCTTCTGCACTTCTGGTAAACAGCTGTGCCTCGGAATCCTGAAAGACATACCCGATCTTCTGATAGAAAGCATGCATGTATGCTTTCTGCTTCAGTTTCTTCTGTGTGATCTCCTCTCCATCTAAGAGATAGGAACCGGTATCAGGAAAGATCAGACCGCTGAGGATCCGGAACAGCGTAGATTTCCCGCAGCCATTGGGACCGTCAATACAGGTGCATTTTCCCTCTGGAAAACGTACTGAAATATGATCCAGTACAAGCCGCGTTCCATACGCATATGAAATATTCTTCAGTTCGATCATAGTTTCTCCAATACTATAAACAATAACGCTGCTGCAGATGGCACGGACAGATAGATAAAATCGAGCCAATGCAGGCTCCGGTGCTCATAGATCTGATATTCGCCCGCAAACCCGCGGCAGACCATTGCTTCACTCGATGCATCCGCCATCTTCTGCGCTTTCAGATAGACAGTTCCTAAAACACCGCCGATCTGTGATTCCTTCCAGCTGGATCTGCCGACTGCTCTGAGCTGGATCGCTTCCAGCATCTGATTGGCAAAATGAGAAAGCAGGACAAGGAAGTTTATCGTACTGTCCAAGATAAAGATCACAGCGCCCGGTACATGCATCATGGTCAAGCATGGCGTGATCTCTTTCCAATCTGTTTCAGCATTGATCAAAGCCAGCAGCGTGACACTGGCTGCTGTTTTCATTGAGATTGTCACCGCCGAAGCAGGACTGCCTAAAAAAACTGCCGGCAGCATGATCAGAAAAGCAAAGAAGACAGCGGGAAGTACGGCGGAAAGGACGCGCCGGATCGCGGATGCCTTTAAGAATGCAAGTTCACATAGTTCAGCAATCAGAACAATGCCGGTAAATACCGCATTTCTGGAAAGAGCACACAGCAGAATGCAGACAAAAGCCGTACCGATCCGAAAGAGAGGATGGATCAGGCTCTGTTCATGATCTTCATGGCAATCTCTGCGGCGTACCGCTGAGATCATTTTCATCAACTCTTGATCAAGCATCTGCCGTTTTTTTCTTTCTCACAGCGGACCCGATCAGCTTAAATAAGATCATACAGATGGCTGCCCCGGCAGCAGCCGAAAGAATATAGCCCAGCCAATACGGGATGCCAGCAAAAGAATAATCCGGCAGCAGTGCCTGCCAAGCAAAGCCATTGGCCATGCCCGCCGGTACAAAGCCAGCACCGGAAGAAGCAATCTCATCCATGCCCCACTCTCCCCACGCGGTTCCTTCTGCCAGCAGTCCTAAAGGAACGGCTGCGATCAGCACACCGATCAGGATGCCAAGGGGCTTTGCAATCTTTTCCTGAACGGTATCTTTCATCATCTCCGGTGCGGACGAACGGATAAAGGAATACAGGGCGGCCGTAAAGACGACCTCAGCTAGGCCAAAGACCGTCAAATGCCCGATCATCATCGCCGGGACTGAAACACTGAGCGGATAAGGACAGTACAGGGCATTGCCCAAGGCATCATGGAACAAGGCCGGCTGAATGCCGAATTCAATGGCTGCACAGAGTGCCGCCAGATTGATGCCGATATAGGAACCAATACTTCCGGCAATCAGTTCTCCCTTCTTCCCATGGAATACTTTCTTCAGCAGCTGGGCTGCATAATACCCTGCAAATGGCAGGACAATTGCCATATTGAAGATATTTGCGCCTAAAGACAGGATCCCGCCATCGCCGAACAGCAGGGCCTGCAGGATCAAAGCAGCTGAAACGGCTAAGCACGCCGCGTAGGGACCTAAGATCAAAGCAATCAAAGTGCCGCCCACCGCATGTCCTGTTGTGCCGCCAGGCAGAGGGACATTGAACATCATGCCAAGAAAAGAAAAAGCTGCCGCTGCTCCCAGCTTTGAGATCTTCTCCGGTTTCAGTTCCTTTCTGACTTTATAAATAGAAAGTGCCAGGACCGGTACAGATGCGATGGCCATGACGGTGCATGTTTCTGGGCTTAAGTAATTATCTGGAATATGCATATATCGTTTCCCCTTTATATCAAAAGTTTATCAGATTGCCTTTTGTGAAAGAAGCAGATCGCATCCAAATCATTACAAAAGCTGACCTTTGTCGTACAGTCAGCTCTTGTTTTTTATACTTCAAATTTTTCGGATGCCCACTTAGCAAACTCTTCTTCTGTTGCCAAGACAGAATGTGTCGGGGTCAGCTGATGGAGCACACCGGCTGAATAATCAACACCTTCTTTATTTTTATCATATGTCAGGGCGACTCTCTTCTTTTCCACAACCGGATTTGGGTGCGGAATGGCTGAGAGGAGCGATCTGGTATATGGGTGGATCGGATTGGTGAAGATCTCATCTGTTGTACCGGTCTCGACAATATATCCCAGATGCATGACCCCGATCCGGTCCGAGATATACTTGACCATTGACAGATCATGGGCAATGAACAGATAGGTAATGCCCATTTCATCCTGCAGATCCTTCATCAGATTGACGACCTGTGCCTGAATGGAGACATCCAGAGCAGAGATTGCTTCATCCGCGATCACCAGCTTTGGATTCATGATCAGTGCTCTGGCAATGCCGATACGCTGTCTCTGGCCGCCGGAGAACTGCTGCGGGTAGCGGGTCGCCTGTTCCCTGGACAGTCCGACCTTATCTAAGATCGCATAGACCTGATCATCCAGATCTTTCTTAGAAGTGTACATATGATGGATCATCAGTCCCTGGGCGATGATCTCTTTGACCTTCTTGCGCGGGTTCAGACATGCCATTGGATCCTGGAAGATCATCTGCATGTTCTGTCGGAGATAGGCTTCATCTTCTTTGGCAAGCTTCTTTTTGCCAATATCATGTCCATCAAAGATAATGGTCCCATCCGTCGGTGTATACAGACGGATGATGGCTCTGCCGGTCGTTGATTTGCCGGATCCTGATTCGCCGACCAGACCGTATGTCTCCCCCGGATAAATGTCAAAGCTGATACCATCAACGGCCTTTGTTGTATAGGTACGGGTGATCTTGAAATACTGCTTCAGATTTTCAACATGAAGAAGCGGCTGCACTTCAGAATTTACCTGCGTCATATTGCGCTGCCTCCTTCTTCATCTTTGCTAAACGTTCAACAAGCTGTTCCGGCATTTTTACCTTAGGTGCTCTTGGATCGCAGAGCCAGGAAGCAACTCTGTGCTGTCCGCCGACATCGAACATCGGCGGTTCTGCTTCGTAATCGATCTTCAGTGCATATGGATTTCTTGGGGCAAAGGCATCGCCGACAACTTCATCAAATAAGTTCGGCGGCGTTCCCGGAATAGCGAACAGTCTCTTGGAATCTGTATCCGTATCCGGCATGGATGCCAATAAGCCCCATGTATACGGATGGCGCGGATCATAGAATACTTCATCGATCTGGCCCTTTTCGACAATTCTGCCGGCATACATGACATCAACATAGTCAGCTACTTTCGCGACGACCCCTAAATCGTGCGTAATATAGATGACCGAGATATTCTTTTCATTCTGGATCTTCTTGATCAGTTCCAGGATCTTTGCCTGGATAGTGACATCCAGTGCCGTTGTCGGTTCATCGCAGATCAGGATATCCGGATCGCATGCCAAGGCAATAGCAATGACGACTCTCTGCCGCATCCCGCCGGACAGCTGATGCGGATACTCCTTGAATCTCTTGGCCGGATCATCGATCCCGACTTCTTTCAGCAGATCGCGCGTCTTTGACGCAGCTGCTTCTTTGCTCAGATGATCATGCAGGATCATCGGTTCCATGATCTGCTTGCCGATCGTCATCGTCGGATCCAGCGAAGTCATCGGATCCTGGAAGACCATCGCAATATGCTTGCCGTTGAAGCGGTAGCGGATCTCTTTCTGCGAGAGCTTCGTCATATCGACTGTTTCTTTTTGGCCCTGCTCATTGGTATACGTATATTTGATGCTGCCGCTTTCAATCTTGCCATTGGAAGCTAAAATGCCCATGATCGTCTTTACGGTAACGGATTTGCCGGAACCGGATTCACCGACGATGGCAATCGTCTCTCCTTTGAACAGGTCCATACGGACACCGCGGATCGCATGGATCGTACCTGCAGTCGTTTCAAATGAGATATTCAGATTCCGTACCGAGAGGACTCTGTCTTCTTTATTTCTTTTTGTGCTCATTGTATTGTCCTCCTATCTCTGTTTCTGATTCGGGTCGAATGCATCCCGGATCCCATCGGCAAATAAGTTGAAGCTGAGCATCAGCAGAGCTAAGACAATGATCGGTGCAGCAATCATGTATGGATAGACCGTAAAGGATTTATATCCTTCAGCGATCAAAGATCCCAAGGATGCCATCGGAGGTGTGATGCCAAGACCGATAAAGGAAAGGAATGCTTCAGTAAAGATGGCGTTTGGAATGGAGAACATGGACATGACAATGATCTGTCCGAAGATATTCGGCATGATGTCCTTGAAGATGATAGCGAAATCTTTCGCTCCTAAAGTACGGGATGCCAGGATATATTCGCTTTCTTTCAGCTTCAGCACTTCAGCCCGCGCGATCCGCGACATGCCGATCCAGCCGGTGATCATCAAAGCAAAGATGATCGAGATGATGCCGGAAGGAAGCACTAAGCCAAGCAGTGTTACAACAACAAGCGTTGGAATGCCATTGAGGATCTCCGCAATTCTCTGCATGACCATATCGACCTTGCCGCCGAAGTAGCCGGAGATCAGACCATAGGACATACCGATGAATACATCGATCAGGACAGCGGTCAAAGCAATGATCAAAGAGATTCTGGTACCTTCCCAAACTCTGGTGAAAAGGTCTCTGCCCTGTGTATCTGTACCGAACCAGAAAGCCAGATCAGAGAAGCCCTTCTGGGCATAGACATCGACGCCCTTCTGCGTTCCCGAGAAGCCAAGCCAGCCTAGACCTGGAATCTTCGGTGACAGATTCTGATACTGAATATTGATCTCTTTGTAGGAATAGCCGGAGATCATCGGACCGATAATGGCAAAGAGAATGATAACTGCAATGATGATCAGTCCGATCAAGGCACCTTTATTCTTTTTAAAATGCGACCATACATCTTTTAAATATGAGGTATCTGCATATTCTTTATCCGTCAGCACTTCATTCTTCTGGACAAAGACAAAGTCTTCCTTATCATAGTCATTTTCTATGATCGGCATGTGCTTGTCAGCCATATTTTCAGACATATCAGTTTCCCTCCTTTGCGACACGGATCCGAGGGTCGATCACACCATACAGAATATCCAATACCAGCATCATCACAATGTACATCGCAGAATAAACGAAGGCACATGCAATGACCAGGTTGTAATCATTATTGGTAATGGCATTGACCATCAGCATACCGATGCCGGGAATGCCGAATACTTTTTCAACGACCATGGATCCGGTCAGCAGATTGACCAGCAGCGGTCCCATGATGGTAATGATCGGGATCAGTGTATTGCGCAGTGCATGCTTGCGGATCAGCTGCCCCTGCGGTACGCCCTTGGCCTGAACTAAGAGAATGTAATCTGAGTTCAGTACATCGATCATTTCAGAACGTGTAAAGCGCGAGATATTCGCAATTGGGAACATTGCCAAGGCAACGACCGGCAGAATGCTGGACGCAGCGGAATTATTAGCATTGTACAGGATCGGCGTCCAATGGAGCTTGAAGCCGATATAGTAGGCAAGAAGCAGAGCAAAGACATAGGAAGGTACCGATACACCGATAATGGCAATGACCGAGCACAGCGTATCGATCCAGGTATTGTGCTTCAAAGCAGCCGCAATGCCTAACAGCAGTCCCAATACTGTACCGATCAGCATGGCAAAGAAACCGATCTTGATCGACAGCCAAAGCGGTCCGGCAACGAGATCTGATACTGCTTTATTCTTACTGATGACATAGGATACGCCAAGGTCTCCCTTCAGCATATTGACAAAATAATTGCCAAAGCGGACAAGGAAAGGCTGATCCAGGCCATACTTTGCGTACAGCAGTACCTTCTGAGATTCTGTCAGTTTTTCATCATTGAATGGTGAGCCTGGCATCAGATCCATCATCAGGAACAGGACAAATAAGATGACCGTCATTGTTGCCAAAGCAATCAGGATTCTCTTCAGTATATATTTCGACATGATTCCCCTTTCTAAAATAAACAGCGTAAGAGCGGCACCTGCCGCTCTTACATATCAATTGACTTTTGTTCAGTTCTTTGTCATATGACGGTAGGAGTCAACACCGGCGCTGTGGAATTCAATTCCGGTCACGTCCTTGTTGATCATCATTGCGCCGCCATTCTGATAAACAGGAATGACACCGAGATCTGTATCGACCAGGATCTTTTCAGCATCCTGATAATCCTTCCAGCGCTTTGAAGAATCGGTTGCATCTTCGCCGGAATCAGCCTTTGTAACAAGTGCATCGTATGCCGTGCTTGAATAGCGTCCATAGTTGTTCGATGTATTGTCTGTCAGGAACAGATCCATATATGTTTCAGGGTCAGCATAATCTGGTCCCCATCTTGTCAATGCGACCTGGAAGTCCTGATCCTTCATGAGCTCCAGTCTTGTCTTCTTTGGCTTCGATACCAAAGTGACTGTCATGCCGATCGTTTCCAGATTGGACTGCACATACTCGGCAACTGCCTTGGAAGCTTCACTGTCCTCAAACAGAAGTTCGAAGGATACCTGATGGCCTAATTCTTCAACTGCCTTCTGATAGTATTCCTTTGCCTTTGTTTCATCGTAATCGATCAGCTTGCCGGTAGACTCACGGTAATCCTTGCCATCCGGTCCGGTAGAAAGTTCTTCCGGAATGATGCCTTCTGCCGCAACAGAACCGTCCTTCAGGACATTGCTGCAGATCGTTGCACGATCAATCGCAAAGCTCATTGCTTTTCTCAGATTCAGATTTTGGAAATCTGCATTGCCGGCATATTTGCTTGTATCGAAGTTCGGCTCCAGATACCAGAGATAGCCAGTCATCTTATTGGTGAAGCCTTCAGAATCCTTATACTGATCGACCTGTTCGCCCTGGAGCTTTACAACATCCAGGTTGCCGGACTGATAGTCGAGCATTGCGGACTGGGTATCCTGCAGATACTTGAAGACAACCGTATTTGCTTCAGATGAAGTTTCACTGGCCTTGAAGTAATCCGCATTCTTCGTGAAGACGTACTGTGAACCAGAAGTGAATTCCGTCATCGTATAAGGGCCGCAGTACAGCAGGCCGCTTGTGCTGATGGCGAACTGATCGCCCTTTGATTCATAGAATTTCTGATTCAGCGGGAAGAAAGATGGGAATGCCATCAATCCTAATAAGAAGTCGCATGGCAATGTCAGATCAACTTCAAATGTCTTGTCATCCACTGCTTTGACACCAAGCTGTGACTTATCCATTGTGCCGGCATTGACATCTGCCGCATTCTTGACATGGATCGTATCCAAGATAAAGGCATACTCAGATGCTGTTGTCGGATCATCCAATCTCTGCCAGCCATAAACGAAGTCATTCGCTGTGACTGCTTCGCCATTGGACCACTTGGCATCTGCCAAATGGAAGGTATACGTCAAGCCATCCGCGCTTACATCCCAGCTCTCTGCCAATTCTGGCTGAGCTACGCCCTTTGCATCTAATTCGGTCAAACCGGACATGCACATAGACTGCATGATGAAGGAGTTTCCATCGGTTGCAATTTGGTAGTCCATCGTATTCAAATCTGCATCGAAGGCGACTGTGACCGTCTTGTCATTGCCTGCAGAACCTGAACTTGCTGAAGTTGTTGATGAAGCAGCTGTATTTGATGAGCACCCGGCAAGCATTGCCAGTGCCATCACTGAAGTCAGTGTCTTTTTCAAACCAGACATTTAAATTCCCCCTTTCAGAATTTATAAAAAACAGTTTACGCAGAATGAAAACGCAAGTCAATTATTTTTTCATCATTTTCATTTTCATTGTAAATTATTTTGCGCTGTGCAATGTAACAATTTACATTGCGCATATTCTGCATGTTTTCTGTCCTTGATCATGAAAGAAGTTTTCAGCAAAGTGATTCTTTTCTTTATTAATAGGAATATCTCCTTCACGATATCAATACTCATAAAGATGATATTTCATGCCATCCGCAAATCCGTTATACTGAAATGGTTATTTGGGGGCAGATGATGGCGAATACTTACAGCCATTCTGTATATAAAAATGAGAGGAGAAATCATGATAGAGATCTCTCAGTATATTGAAGTAAATCTGATCGGCATTGTTCAGCTGCTGACTATTCTGATCATTGATCACCGGAATCACAGCAAAGGCCAAAGCGATATTCATCAGAACTTCATCAACATGATCATCATCAACACAACGATCCTGCTGCTGGAAAACAGCATCTATCTGCTGCGCGGCATTTCATCTGAAAGCATCATTGCCATCTCCTATATACTGTGCTGTACAGCTTTCATTCTGCATACATGGTTCGGCATGCAGTGGTTCTGCTACGTAATCGGCTTTGTCTATCCAAGATATCAGCTGACAAAGAGCGGCCGTATCATCAGTGCACTGCCAGCCGCAGCCGCCAGCATTCTGATTGCCATGACACCATTCAATGGATGGATCTTCTCCTTCTCGCATGAGAATCTATACAGCCGCGGGCCATGCGTCTTTCTGACCTTTCTTGTGGATGCCATCTATCTTGTGACCTGCACGGTCCTGCTGATCAAGGAATACCTCAATCCGAATGCCATTCGGCGAAGATCAGAATATCTTGGCCTGCTCTATGCACCTCTGCCGATCCTGATTGGATGTCTTCTTCAGATCTGTGTCCAAGGGCTGTCCGCCATCTGGATCGCTTCAGCTGTATCGCTTACGCTCATCTATTTGGAGCATCAGAATGAGCAGAGCTCACGGGATGCTCTGACAGGCCTCTACAACCGCCGGCAGACAGATGCGCAGCTGTCATGGGAATTGGCAAGAAAGAATACAAATCCGGGATATCTTGTTGTATCCATGATCGATATTGATGAATTCAAAAAGATCAATGACACCTATGGCCATGTCATCGGCGATGAAGCATTGATCTGTGTCGCTGATACCCTGATGGATAATTTCCGCAAGACAGATTTTATCGGCAGATACGGCGGCGATGAATTTCTGATGATCGGGCATATCAAACAGGCCGAAGATGCCGAAAGGATCTTTAAGCGCCTCAAGCATTCTTTGGACACAAAGAACCGTTCCGGTGCATATCCTTACAGTCTTTCTGTCAGTATTGGATATGTCGTATGTGATCGTACAAGCGAAGCAGTATCCGATGACATTTTAAAAAAGGCCGATGAAAGAATGTATGAAGTCAAAGCGCGCAATGCCAAAAGATACAGCTGCTGCAGCAGTGATTACAGCGGCATCATCTCGCAGATGTAAAAAAAAGAAATCGCAGGATTTCTTTTTTATATACGGTCCCTTGCTTCTTCTGTCTGCAGCCAATGGCTGTGGAAATAATAGAAGGCAGTGAAAGATGCCGCTAGGATCCAAGTCAGGCTGTAGCCCCAGCCGACAATAGAAATATCATGATTGATCTGCAGTACAATTGCCAAGAAGATCTGACGGATGACAACGAAGGCCATAATGGAAGTGACCATCGGTACCGAGCTCCTTCCTGAGGCACGCAGCGCACCGCTGTAGACCTGATGGAAACACAGTGCAAAGTAGAACGGGCACATGACCTTGATGCATGTTGCACCAGCCTGAATAACTTCCGGATCCTGTGAGAAGAAAGAAATGCAGAGATCAGCGAAGGCAAAGACGATCATGCCTAATACAAGCACTGTTGCAATAGACAGGATCAGGGTCGCATGCACGCCCTTCTTCACACGATCATATTTCTTCGCGCCTAAGTTCTGCCCAACAAAGGTCGTAATGGCCAAGCCGAAGCTGTTGACTGGCAGACCTAAGAAGTTGTCATACTTGTTGGCACTGGAGAAGCCGGCAACAGAAGCAGAGCCGAAGCCATTGATATAGGACATGACCATGACATTGGATACAGAAACGACCATTCCCTGCAGACCGGCAGGAACACCGATCTTAACAATTTCTTTTAAGTACTTTCCATCGATGCGAAGCTGACGGAGATGGAGCTTATATTCTTTATCTGTACGCATCAGTACATAGATGACCAAGCACATGGATACTGCTTCCGAAATGATCGTTGCCCAAGCCGCTCCAGCCACGCCCATCTGCAGCACAATGACAAAGAACAGATCCAGGAAGATATTCATAATTGAAGTGGCGATCAGGATATACAGCGGTGTCTTTGCATCGCCGACGGCCTGCAGGATCCCCGTACCGGCATTGTAGATCGTTACAAATACATTTCCGGCAAAGTAGATAGCAAGATATGCATCTGCCTCTTTTATCGTATCTGCCGGAGTTGCCATCCAGCGCAGAAAATACGGTGCCATCAGAACGCCGACCGCCGAAAGGATCAGGCCGAAGATTAAGGAGAAAGCAATGAATGTATGGACCGTCTTATGGACACCGTCAGTCTTTCTGGCACCATAGTAGCGGGACACAACAACACCCGCGCCTGTCGCAAGGCCCATGAAGAAGGCAATCATGAAGTTGATGATCGGTGTACTGGCACCGACAGCCGCCAAGGCCGTAGGGCCGACAAAGTTTCCTACAACGACCGAATCGATCGTGTTATACATCAGCTGGAAGAAGTTCCCCAGCAATAATGGTATAGAGAATAATATCAGCTGTTCATATATATTGCCGCTGGTCATCAGACCATTCTGTTTTTTTTCTGTCATGGATCCTCACTTTCACATGAGGCCTATTATAGTTCTTTTGTGATAAATGAAAAGTTATATCCTCTCAGAAAGATCAAGCTGCATATAAATCATCATTGTCGGCCGATGCTTCTGTGCTGTTGCAGCATTTGGAACAAAAAAAATAACCATGCATGCAGCACGGCTATTTCTCATAGATAGCAAAATAATAGATTTTCTGATTATTTACTGAGAACAGATAGTCAACAGCGAATGCAGTTATTACCGTCTTTCCGTTTTCATCTGTTTCTTCTTTTTCTTTGATCTGTGCTTTCTTCTGCTGGTAGGCATCGCTCAGCATCCCATAAATGATCTTATTCTCCCGCGGATCATTGACAATGCATCCCTTGCCTTTCGCATCCATGATATTTGTACCGTATTCATAGCGGCTTAAATAAGCACTGTTGACTAAGATCGGATAGACCAAGGTATGATTCTCACTGCAGACGCCGGCTGGAAAATGCAGCTGATTGAACAGAGATTGAGTCTTGCTGTCCTGGGTCCAGATCAATGAAGCAGGCACCTTTGCTTTAACTTCTTCAAACGGTTCTTCGACCGTCGGATCATTCTGTGCCAGGATCTTTTCATAATCCTTCACTGGCATTGGACGGGCATAGAAGTAGCCCTGAATATAGCCGCATCCCATAGCACGTAAGAAGGTCGCCTGATACTCTGTTTCCACGCCTTCTACAATGACCGGCATGCCAAGCCAGCCATGCGGATGACGGAAGAAAGGATGATCCTTCCTTTTCCTTCCTGATCCTCACCTTCAATGAATTTCATATCGATCTTTAAAATATCTACCGGTATATTTTTCAAAGTATTCAGCGAAGAATAGCCGCTGCCGAAATCATCCATCATGACCGTAAAGCCATTCTTCTGAAAGGCCTTGACAATATCTGTCATGATCTCCGGATTGTCCATATAGGCGCTCTCCGTAATTTCCAAGCTGAATAGAGAAGGCGGTATGTTGTTCTTCTTTACAATATCTGTGATCACCTGCACAATACTCGGATTGTTTATACTGACACGGGATATATTCACAGAGATCGGTGTCGGATGATAGCCTGCATCGATCCATGTCTTCAATTGAGCCGCGACCGTATTCCACATATACAGATCCAGATCCACAATGAAGCCATTCTTTTCAAAGACCGGAATAAACTTACCAGGAGAAATGACACCTCTCTCAGGTGATATCCAGCGTACCAAGGCCTCTGCCCCATACATCCGATTTGTCTTCAGACTGTATTTCGGCTGATAGTATGCCACGAACTGCCCTGTCTCCAGAGCTTCTTTCATCTCACTGATGATCTCTTCTTCATCCATCTCTTCAATGCGCATCTTGTCATCAAAGTGCCAGATATTCTGCATATGCTGACTCTTGCATTTCTGAGATGCTGTCGATGCACGCGCGTAGATCTGTTCGACCGGAATCTCATTCTCATCAATTTCATAGATGCCTAAGATCGGCTTGATAAAGATCCGGCTGTTATATTCAGCAATTCTATCCTGCAGTGCTTTCAGGATCATTTCCTCATTGCATTCAGAAGAAGGAATGCACATGCAGAAAACATCTGCAGTGATCCTGCCGTACGTAATATGTGAATACTGGTCTTCCTGCTGGCGGAAGAATTCTGCTAGGTACTTTAAGAAAGCATTGCCGCCTTCATCGCCCCAATAGGAATTGAGATTATGAAATCTTTCGATATCGCAGCGGACAAAAGTAAATCGTATTGATGGATTGCCAACAAGCATCTTATGTGTTTCTAAAAAGAAATACCCGCGGTTGTACAGATCCGTCAATGAATCATGCTCCGCAATATGCTGGATCAGATGCAGCGTATTCAATGCACTGTGATCGATCGCATTCTGCAGTCTTCTCTTCAATACCATTGGCTGATAAGGCTTGGAGATAAAATCACACGCCCCATCTTTCAATGATTGTTCTTCTACTTTCAGATCATCAGCCCCCGTCAGGATGATCACTGGCACATCTGCATATGGTGTTTTCTTGATCGCGGTCAGGAATTCATGTCCATCCATGACCGGCATGATCAGATCCAGCAGAATTGCTTTCACTGATGTACCGTACTGTTTCAAGGATTCAAGTGCTTCCTGTCCATTTCCTGCCTCAGCAACATTATATGTATCCAAAAGCATTGCTTTCAGCATCATTCGGTTGATTTCTCGGTCGTCAACAATCATGACCAATTGTTTATGATTTGCCATAGAGCAGCCCCCTATTACCCTATATTATAATGCATTGCGTGCTGATGCGAAATTCAAAAGATGAAATTAAAGCCGCAATGCGCTCTGCAGTTCAATTTGTGCTGAGTATTGCGGCATATATCTATTATTTATATCTGATCTTGTATACCAAGATCGTTGAAGACAATACAAAGGTGATGGCATTGGCAATGATCAGGTTGTAATCCTGAATATACCATCCATGAATGATCCAGAGAAATACACCTAGAACGAAGGCAATATACATACCTAAAGAAATGCCTGAAGTATCTTTTGTCTTAATGACTTTCACTGCCTGCGGTATGAATGATATGGTAGTTAAAATTGCTGCTAATGGTCCTATGAATTGCATATGGTCTTCCCTCTCTCAGATGCCGAATCAATCCTTTCTTCAATCATAATATGTTATGACCGATTTACAAACGATATAGTTTCGAATTATGGAATTAAAAAAGGACAGCATGACTGTCCTTCTGAGTAATCAGTTATTGATTGATGACTTCACCATGGGCAACACTGCCGGAAGGAATATATGTTTCCTTTTTTCCTTCTTCAGCAGGTTCCGTAATAACGAGCATAACGCAGGAATCCAAGCCAGCCTCTTTGACTGTA
Source organism: Solobacterium sp. (assembly GCA_022486705.1). Lineage (GTDB taxonomy): Bacteria > Bacillota_I > Bacilli_A > Erysipelotrichales > Erysipelotrichaceae > Bulleidia. Next base: position 41,828 of record JAKVKC010000019.1, read on the forward strand.
TTCAGATCCGCTATAACGATAGGCTCCCCTGCTTTTACAGGATCACCCTGTTTCTTGAGCATTCTGAATCCTCTGCCCTTCAGATTCACTGTATCAATGCCAATATGAACAAGGATTCCCTCCTGATCGCTGCGCCGCACTGCAAATGCATGTCCCGTTGGATACAGTACTTCCAGAATACCGTTAGCAGGAGAACAGACAGTACCGTCTGTCGGCATGATACCGATAGTCTGTCCCATCATTTCTTCACGGAACATCTGATCGGAAAGCTCTGATGCGGGGATCAGTTTTCCTGTGACAGGAGCAACAATATCCGTATTGTTCCTAACCGGCAGTTCTTTCTTTTCTTTGAAGATAGAAAACATCAAACATGTGCCTCATTCTGGTCAAAGCCAAGAACATATGTGACAGCAGCAGAAACAACAATGCAGACAACAATACCGACTGCCATAGCAAAGATAGTATCCATAAAGATCGGCAGTGCCATGATCGTCGAATAGCCCATGACGTATGCCTTCGCACCGAGAAGTCCGGCCACAATACCGCCGGCCGCACCGCCGGCCATCACGCCGTACATCGGCTTCTTCAGCTTAAGATTGATACCATAGATCGCTGGTTCAGATACACCTGCAACAATGGCGCCAAAACCGATAGAGAATGCCTCTGACTTGAATTCAGGATCTTTCGCTCTCAGACCGACACCGATGCAGGCTCCGCCTTCTGCCATATTGTGAAGCAGGAAGGCAGGACGAATAACAGCATCATATCCAATATCAGCAATATTGGAAGCCATGAATGGTGCCAATGCCATATGCATGCCAGTCATTACAAGCCATGGCAGACATCCAGCTAACAGACCGACGCCAAGCCATGGAACGGTATTGCCAACAAAGAGGAAGAACTTTGAGATCACTGCACCGACATAGGAACCTGCAGGGCCCAGGATCGTAAAGGCAAGAATACCAGTTACGGTAATCGTCAGCAGACCGACGAGCAGTGAGCGGAAGATGCCAGGAATGATCTTATTGAAGAAACGCTCCAGATATGCTGCTGCCAAAGCAATCAGCAGAGCTGGAAGCAAAGAACTGGAATACGTAACAAGCTTGACCGGAATGCCAAACATTGCGACTGGATCTCCAGCCGCAACAAGTTCGGCCCATTTCGGTGTCAGAAGCGCTGCTGTCACAAGCATGGCATAAGCTGGTGTTGCATTCAGTTTTTTTGTTCCGCCGTAAGCAACAAAGATCGGCAGGAAATAGAATGGTGCATTTGCAATCCATCCTAAGATCATATTCGCCTGCGATGCAGCAAAATCAGCACTGACAAGTCCGATCAGGAGGAGAACGACTTTCAGCATACCTCCAGCGACCAAAGCTGGGATTGCCGGTGTAACGCATCCGCTGATGTAGCCAAGAACTGCATTCAGACCTGCTTTAAATCCTTTCTGTTTCGGCTGATCAAGATTTTCTTCGATCACTGCTTCTTCTTTAAAATGATTCTGTTTCAATACTTCACTGTAAACCGTCAGCAGATTTTCGCCTAAGACGATCTGAGTCTGTCCGCCAGCCACAACAACGCCTAAGACGCCGCGGATATTCTTGATCTCTTCTAAATTTGCTTTTGTCTGATCTTTCAGGGTAAAGCGAAGACGGGTCATGCAATGTGCTGCATTCAATACATTCTCTGCGCCGCCGACTAAAGCGACCAGTTTCTCTGCGGTCTCTGCCGCATTTATTTTAACTGCCATAATTTTCCTTTCTTAATTTGTCTGTAAAACTCTAGTAATATGAATGAGCAGATAAATACGTTCTTCATTGCTCATGTCACAATCATATTTGTCATGCAAATATGATTTTATCTTGTCCAAACACACAGCAATACGCTGATATTCTTCATCTTCTTCATTAAAGAAAACAGTATTGAATTCCGTCTGTGCATTCAGTTCTTTTGTCACTACTCTCTTCAGAAAATACTGAATATGTGTTATCAGTCTGGAGTAGCTCAGTGATTCTTCTCTGATCTTTATATTCAATGACGTCTCGATAATCTGCAGTATTTCGTTGGTACCGTCAATAATCTGGGTTGTTTCATCTGCATTCGCATCTGATTCTGCGTTAATGAGATGAAAAGCAATAGATGACGCTTCATTGCTTGGCAATTGAATGCCGTATGTATGATTGATCTTATCAACAGCGTGAAGACCTGCTGTATACTCTGCCTTGTAAAAACGGCGGATCTCTTCTGAGATCAGAAAGGGATGCGCTGTCCCTGTCTGTACCTGTGTTACAGCAAAGTTGATATGATCAGCTAAAGCAATAATTAAATTCGGACTAAGACTTCGATTCAGTTCTTTGGATGCATCAGTAATGATCTCCTGTGACAGCTGAATGCATGCAAAGGGGATCTCATTCAGAAGCATCTCAAATCTTTTTTTATTCTCATTTCCGCGAAGTTCATAGATCTGAAAAATCTTATCTGTGTCTACTTTAAAGCCCACATGTGCATGAAAGCCAATGCCATTTCCAGTAATGATGATCTCTTTCCCATTTTCATCTTCAGAGATCACCACGTTATTATTCAATATTTTATGGATCATATAACGAAATTCTGAATCTGACATTTCATTCTCCTTTTAGCAGCTAAGATCTTCTCCGTTTGTATGAATGACCTTTTTCATCCAGGCAAATGAATCTTTTTTGATCCTTTTCAAAGTTCCCCTGCCTTTGTCATCCATATCAACATAGACAAAGCCATATCTCTTCTTCATTTCACCTGTTCCTAATGATACCAGATCGATTGGACCCCACATCGTATATCCAAAACATGGAACATGATCGATGTTGATAGCATCCTTCATTGCTTTGAAATGATCAGATAAGTATTTGATCCGGTATGGATCATGGATCGTGCCATCCTTTTCCATTCTGTCGGCTGCCCCTAAGCCATTTTCAATAACGAACAATGGTTTCTGATAGCGATCATACAATTCGTTCAGGCAATACCGCAGCCCAGTCGGATCAATCGGCCATCCCCATGGTGTCTTTTCAAGATAAGGATTGCCATCGCCGCCCATGATTCCCATTGGATCCATTGATGTAAAATGATCCGCACTCACGGTCGTACTTCTATAATAGCTGAAGCTGACAAAATCCAGGGGATATTCTTCTATCCAGGTCAGATCTTCAGACTCCATCTTTAGTTTTACACCTTTGCGTTCGAATATTTCTGCCGCATAGTTTGGATACTTGCCTCTTGCCATTACATCAATAAAGAAATAGTTTTCTCTGCGATGCAGATAGCACGCCATCACATCTTCCGGTCGGCATGTTGCCGGATACATTTCGCTCATCGCAAACATGGATCCAAACATGGAGCCCGGCATCATTTCATGTCCCATCTTTATCGTTTCAGCGGACGCTACAAACATATGATGCTGTGACTGATAAAACGTCTGCGGATCCATTGTATGAACACCGATCTTAGAATATCCGTGGATGGCATTCAGTTCATTGAAGGTCAGCCAGTATTTCACTCTGCCGCCGTATCTTTCAAAAAGTGTGCGGGCATATTTCACATAGCAGTCAATCAGATGCCTGCTGTTCCATCCATCATACGTTCTGGCTAAATGATCTGGCATTTCATCATGACATATTGTGATCAGCGGTTCCATATGATGCATACGGCATTCATCAATGACATCACTGTAAAACTTCAGTCCCTCTTCATTCGGCTTTTCCTCATCACCATTTGGATAGATCCTGCTCCAGCAGACCGAGAAACGAAATACACTGAAGCCCATTTCCGCCATCAATGAAATATCTTCTTTCCAATGATGATAAAAATCTACTGCACGGTGGCTTGGGTAATACTGATCATCATATAATTCTGCTTCAGCACCTTCAGGAAATGATTCTAATGAATTCACCGTTCCCTTCGATCCATCTTTCAGACGCAGCGTAATCTGTCTTTTCTTTTCGGCTGATCCATCTGTTACAAAATCTTGGGAATTCATTCCTCTGCCGCCTTCATCAAAGCCGCCTTCGTACTGAAAATCTGCTGTCGCTCCTCCCCATAGGAATCCTTTTGGAAATGCTGTCATATCTGACCTCCTCCTTGCAAAACAAAAAACAGGACAATCCCATGAAAGTGTTTCAACTTTCCCGGGTTTGCCCTGTTCGTTCTTTCAGGTAACAAGCCGATAAACTATTTACATGAAGTAATTTACCAGAGAATGAAAGCGCTGTCAATGGATATTCTGAAATTCATCCCATTTTTCAGCGTATTGAGCAGCATTTCCCCTGAATCAAATAAAACAGCCGCAGTACTTTGAGCGGCCGTTCATCATATGGAGGCACCTCTTTTAATTTCGAATAAAACTTATATATCATATTTTATTCGCAGGTGCTTAATTTACTGAATTAATTACGATTTCAATTACGATTTGATAATAGACGAATTTCATACAAATTGCAATCATGCATAACGGAAAAATACAACTTTGTATACTCAATTTGTATGAAATTCTGTACAAAGATGAATCATGCATCCATGCTCTCTGTCTTGTACACAACAGAGACCGCATAAGTATCCAAATTTACATCAATTGTCCTTACATACTTATGCATAAAATCAAAAACTTGTGAATAAGACAGATCCTTAAAAGTTATTTCTAATAAACCCGCCTGTAATCTATCAATGTTTTCCTTTAATTTATTTCTATCCTCAGTTTTTTGGTCAATCAATCCTTCTACGTACTCCCTATCAAGACCATAGATAAAGAATGACATCGGCAATGATTGAATCGTTTCTGCAGCATCAGAATATGATGCCTCTAAAGCATGTACATCCTCATCGAACTGCTCTTTTCTCATTATTTCTGTGAATTCATCATTAACTTGTTCAATGATCTCTTTTTCTGGAATCTGCTGCAGACAGTTACCACACAGATAGTATTTATATACCTTTCCACTCTTCGGGGTCATTGTACGGATTCCCATAATTCGATTACACTTTGTGCATCTGACAAATGATCGGAATAGATAATGATGACCTTTCACGTGTTTTGTTGCTTTTATACGGAGCTGAGCTAACTTATATGTTTCTTTTGTAATTAATGGTGGAGCGATATTCGGAAACTCTCTCCCTCTTAGTACCATTGTTCCGTAGTAGATCTTATTATTGACCAGATTAGCAAGTGTATCCCTGTTCCATTTTCTATCTAGAGCATTTTCAGAATTCAGTATATGCACAACAGAAGTTATCGCAGTTCCGTTATCTGCCACCTCTGAGAAAACTCTTTTAACGACCTTGGCCGAGTCCTTTTTAATGATCAACTTGTGATTGTCCTTAGGATCCCTCACATATCCAATTGGGCTTCCAGGCAATGCATAATTTCCTTGCATAGCCGACTCAATGATTCCTCTTACAGATCTAGATCCTATTGTTTCCTGTTCCCATTGAGCAATCAGAACTATAAGGTAAATGAAGAAGCGACCCATTGGTGTATCTGTATCAATCTTTTCTGTAATGCTGAGCAACTGCACGTGATTTTTTTGAAACACGTCTAACAGATAAGCCAGGTCTTTTACCCTTCTAGTCATTCTATCCAGGCTATATACGATAAATACATCGACCTGATGTTCTTTTATCATCTGCAAAACATCATTCATTTTTGGTCGGTCAAGTGATTTGGCGGATGCAGCATCTCTCATAATGGTCAAATTATTGTTCTTTCCATCATAGTAGATTTCTACATATGACTTGATGCGTTTCTCTTGGTCATCAATATTGAATCCTTCATTATATTGAATTGCTGTAGATTCTCGACAGTATCCTATAATTCGCTTATTAGAGTTCTTTTTCATTTTTTTTGCCTCCTTCTAACAACTTTTCGAATTCTTCGTAATATTTCACTGTGACGTTTTTTCCTATAAAGGTCACATCAATTCTTTCAACTTTTTCTTCTATAATCTTTTGCTGGCTTTCATAGTTCAAACCAATAAAGTACTGTCGGGAAGTATTTTCACCAATATCATTAATCTGCAGCCTCAGATTGGAAAGTTCTTCTTTCATTCTGTCAGCTTCCTTTTTCGCATATTGGTGGTTTACCACATTGTGAACAGAATCATAAACGAGCCTATTTAGTTCTGAAGAGGTTCTTCTATATTTATTCTGTAAACTAGCAAGCTCTGCATTGCAATATGTTGCCTTGACCATCATGTTGAAACTATCATCTGCAAGGTCCGTAATAGCCTTTTCACTTATGGTCCTTTTGCATTCAGGACACTTATAGTAGAGATAGACTTTTCCAGATTTCTTTTTTAGTGTTGATACCTGAAGAAGCTGTTTTTGGCAACCCGTGCAATAGCATTTATTTCTGTATAAGTATGGATGCCGGTCATACTTTTTGCTGTTATTGATCTCATTTGCCTTGTCCCAAATCTCTCTGGTGACAATAGGTTCAATGAATTCTGGTTTATTAACACCTAGAAATTCAAAACAGCCATAATAGAGCTTATTCTTCACAAGAGCACCAACGGTGGATTCTACCCAAGCTTTGTTCAAGACATTCTGTTCTCTGAATTTCTTTGCAATTGTGTAGTTCGATTCTCTGTCCGCGGCAATTTCTGTAAATATGTATCGAACTATTTTTGCTTCTTCTGGAACAATCTCAAGCTGATGATGGTCATCATCTCTCCGATGATACCCAATTGGTACCATTCCCTTCGAATAATTGCCCTGTCTAGCCGATTCCTCAATTCCTCGGAGAGTCCGATCCTTCAAAGTATCCAGTTCCCATTGTGCAATGAGGACGATGATATTAACGAAGAATCTTCCCATCGGATTGCTTGTATCAATATTGTTCGATAGTGACACTAGGGATACCGAGCATGAATCGAACTTTATGAGAAGTTCATTTAAATCTTTCAAAGAACGTGTGAGCCTGTCCAGACAGTAAACAACAATGATATCGATCTCATGCCGTTCCATCTGTTCTAGGATCTTTTGAATTTCAGGCCGTTCAAGGTTTTTTCCTGAGCAGCCTTCTTCTTTTTTTATGGTCAGATTGTATTCCTGATCACCGTACTCGAGTTTACAGAACTTAGTGATCCTTCTTACTTGATCTGCCATGTTGAAGCCGTTATGTGCCTGGTCCAATGTGGACTCACGTGCATAACCCACAATATTTATCATTTCTCACCTCCCGGATCATAACTTGTGCAGGTAGTTCTTATTCAGTTGTGACCCCATTATGCAATAAAGCACGGCTCAATTTTTGAGCCGTGGCAGTATTTTCTCAATTATATTTTCGCAATATTTGTACAAATAAGATAAAATCACAGTGTTATCTTATCACCGGTACAAGCAGAGGGTGGACTTCAAGATTTATTTCATTTTGTTTTGTTCGAGAAAAGTACCCTTTTCTTAACTATTTTTTATTGAATTGCTATCTTAACCAATCCGTTATTGCTAATAATTGGGAAATTACATGTCGGAAAAGCAACATATCACATAAGCGACATCATTTCATTTTTCGTTTTTTTATTATTGAAATGGTAGTGGAGAACATGAATGACTCTAAAAAAAGCTGTCTCTAATCGCATATTTGAACTATGCAAAGAGAAAAACATTACATATAGTGCATTAGGAATTCGCTCAGATGTTCCTCATGTAACCATCCATGATCTTTTGGTCTGTAGGAATGAAGCACCGAATCTAATGACAATCAAAAAACTCTGTGATGGGTTTGATATCACACTTGATGAGTTCTTTAACACCGCCAAATTTAAAGACTTAAAAGGACAATTATAAGAATGCTTAGCGAACTATTTTGAATCCTCTACAGTGAGGAAATTCAAAATAGTTTTTATAATAGATTGAGGAGAATTTCTATGAATAAGAGATATTACATGCAAGCAATACAACACATTCTTATTGAGTATACAGATGATAAAACGTATATTAGCAGGCACGAAATACTTGATTTAATGGAGAAAAAATATGGCTGGCAAGTCAGTAAAAACACATTTTTGGAATCCATAAAGGCTATGAATGAGGATGATCATGTCGTCAGCACCTTTGCTGAGAACCGAAAAGGATATCGTCTCCTAATACGGCCCATGGATAGCGGACTAGTTACTATTATCTGTCATACAGTTCACTCATCACCATCATTACCGAACGAAGCTAAGCTAGATATAGAGAAGCGATTCCTATGCAATCTCAGTCATAATGAGAGAAAAATATACAACAACATGGTCTTCCTTCCCCATCCAACAAAAAATGGATATTTCGACTGGCTTCCAAACATGAATCAATTGGCACAGGCATTTCATTATAATAAGCGAATCAAATTTGATTATATTCACCATACGAAAGACCATACGCAGGTTAAAACCGCAAGAAGATTTGATGCAGAGCCTAGATATATCATTCAAGATGACGCAAAAACTTATCTTATTTGTACTGGATGGCACGATCATCCGATTTCTCATTTCAGAGTTGACAAGATGAGGGATATAGAACTATCAGAAGAGGATATTACAAGTTCACAGCTAAGCAAGCAGGATGCGTATGATTATGCAGCACATAACATTTTCATGTTTGGCGGCGAAATCATAACCGCAAGAGTCAGATGCAAAGATTCCCCGTATATATATGACAAGATTGTTGACGAGCTGGGTGATAAAGTCCCATATATTAGAGTAAATGATGAATGGTTCGATATTGTATTCAAAGGAACTGTTCTAGGTGTCACAATTCTAGTATCGAAGTATATGGACATGATGGTTCCTATTGATCCTCCTGAGCTCGTAGATAGAGTCGTGATGTTACATCAAGAAGCATTAGATAATATTCAAGAAATGGCATTTAACAGAGACTCTTCGGGCAGTATGGCAAAGAACACTACCCAGAGCAACTCTTCTTTGAGCTCCACTAAATAGACATAGCAAAATACAAAAGAATGTACCACTCTCCCTATAAAAAAGATGAGATCACAATGTCTCATCTGATTATTTATACTTGCACACCATTAGAAGTCCTCATCAGAGCAATCTTCATTCTCTTGTAGTTCTTTCAAACTATCCAAGAAATTTCTACGGGCTTCACCAACTCTTATTAGAAATTTATTGTCTGCAACCCAGAATTCTTTTTTATTCATCTGTTCGTAAAGAATTTCAAACAGCTCTGCAAGTGTTTCCTTCGGGCCATCGTCAATCCAGGCCATTCCTGCTTCCATGATGATATCCCCCTTCAAATGGTACTCCACCTCAGGGTCATTCACCATTGAAAGATCAATATGCTCTTTCATCATCTCATCCCTTCTTTCGGCAAACAAGAGAGAAAAGAACTTATAGAGATACTGATCTTGGTCACGGTCGGCAGTAATACTGGTATCAATTTCATTCAGACAAGTCTCCAGCATTGTATCTAAACTGTCTATGACCTTAATATAATCCTCGTATTTGCCTGTCATCTGCATCAGATAGTATGCAATGTTCTCGGCTACAAATTCTTTCCAGAAATCATATCCCATTGTCTGATTCCAGCGATCTCTTAGCTTCTTCTCAAAATCATTTCCAAATGGCATTGGAAAATCCATGATATTGCAGGTAACACCATCTTTTTCCCATGCATAGCAATGTGCTATTTCATGCCACATAGTCATGTACATTGTGCCTTCGTCATCATCAGCTTCTTCATTCAAGACGATACCGTATTCACCTTCGCCATTGACTGTCTTTCCTAAGATAATTTGATCTGTCAGATCAAAATCCCGATATTGTGCATTGAACTTCTTACAGAACTTCATGACTTCTTTTTCAACGCTGTCTGAACTGCAGACAACTATTTTAATAGACTTCAATATTTCTTCAGAATCCGGAATGTACTTAGCAAAGGTCTCTTCCGCCTCGATAATCATTTTTTTATAAGTCTGCGTATAATTCATGTCCGTATCTCCGGTTCAATCATATATGAAAGTGTACTAAATGTAATTAAAAAATGGAGATGCCAGATTGAATAATCGAGCATCTCCGCAATGGAGAGAGTGAGTAGTGTCGAATGAGTATGGCGGAGCCAGAGGTTCACTTCGTCGGAACTAAGAGATCCGCCGCGTCGGCAGGAATAGATCCACTGCGTCGGACGTAGAGATCCATCTCATAATTATGCATACAATGGAACTGTACAT
>JAKVKC010000020.1 GCA_022486705.1 Solobacterium sp.
ATCCAGCATCTTTTTTGTCAGCGGTGCAATGGTCTTCAGTTTCTGATGCGATACCAGCGGATTGGTCAGCACCCCTTCGGGCAGTCCCTTCTGCATTAAGATCTTTGCAAGAATATCATGACCGATAGCAGTCTGATATACTTCGCCGATCGTACTCTCCATTGTCAACTGTTCTTTCATACGCTGCTCCTGTTTCTTCTAGTTTATACTTCTGCGGTGCAAAAAGGAATGCAGCCCCGACACCGTCTATCAAAAAAGTCCCCTGCCATTGGCAGAAGACCTGTTGGATCAAGCTCTTAATTCCGCTTTTACTTTTTCTTTCAGACTGTTCAGGATCTTTTCGTGCGCCTCATTGATCTCATCATCCTTCAGCGTATGATCTGCCTGATAAGTAATATGCAGGGCAACCGATTTCTGATCAGCAGCGACATGTTCCCCTTCATAGACATCGAAGATCTGCACATCGGATACGATCTTGGCACCGCTGCGGCGGATAGCTTCCAGAATGTTCTGGGCTGGCACATCACGCTGGACGACCAGAGAAATATCTCTGGCAACAGACTGGAACTTATTCAGCTCTTCAAACTTGATGCGTGCTCCCGTTCCATGCAGAACAGGATCAATATTCAATTCGGCATATGCGATTCTGCCCAGATCAAATTTCTTTGCATATTCCGGATGCACTTCACCGAAAATGCCTAAGAATTCTTTGCCAAGATAGATCTCGGCACTGCGATATGGGTGGAAGTGGATCAGATCTTTCTGATTCTCTTTGATGCGGATGCGGGTTCCCGTATAGCCGCACTGTTTCAGCCATGCTAAGAGGATTCCCTTCATAGCATAGAAATCTCCCGGCTGTTCAAACTTATGCAGCGGATCATCCCTCAGCTGTCCATCCAGAACAACAGCGAGACGTTCTTCTTCTCTGCCATCCTGTGCATAGAGCTTCGAGATCTCATAGAAAGCAAGATTCCTATTATCATGAGCTTCATTGTACTGTACGCATTCCAATACCGAATTGATCATTGAAGTGCGCAGATACTTTCTGGCTTCGCTCATCGGCATCGACAGTTCAACTGCCTTTCCGATTGGTTCCAATGCATTGTCAATGTAATCCTGGCCGACAAGCGTATATGTCATGATCTCATTGAGCCCCATTGACATCATTGCTTCCCGGCTCGTCCGGCGCAATGCCTGTACAGGCGTCAGCTGACCGACCGTTGCAGCGATCTGCGGCAGCGTGCTGTTCAGACTGTCAAAGCCGATCAGACGGATTACTTCTTCATCAATATCTGCTTTTCCTTCAATATCAATACGATAGGAAGGAATGTGGCAGGTAATCTCATCGCCATTGATCTCCGGCTTAAAATCCAGCCACTTCAAGGTATCTGCGACCTGTTCCATCGTAAAGGATGTGCCCAATAAGCCATTGCAGTGCGTCAAGGTTTCTTTCACTGTCAGAGGCTGATCATTTTCTCTGCCTGCTTTGACCGTTGCTTCAAAACCGGATGCATCCGCATATTTGCTCAGCAGCTGAACGGAACGATCCATTGCTTTCGCCATCGCACCTTCTTCAATGCCCTTGGTGAATCTCTGAGCAGCTTCCGTTACAAGATTCAGACGGATCGAAGTATGACGGATTGAAGCATGATCAAAGTGCGCTGCTTCAATAAAGATCGCATCTGTATTTTCATCGATCATGGATTCTTCACCGCCCATAATGCCGGCAATGCCAGTTGCTTCGCCATTCTCGGTGATCAGAATATCACCTTTCTGGATGGCGAATTCATTGCCATCCAATGCTTTCATGGTCAGCTGCTGATCATCGACAACGGTGATCTCATGTGCTTTCAGTTTCTTCAGGTCATAGTAATGAAGCGGCTGTCCTGTCTCCAGCATAACAAAGTTGGAAATATCAACAACGTTATTGATCGCATTGATGCCGGCAGCGTTTAAGTACTGCTGCATCCATTTTGGTGAAGGTCCTACTTTGACATGATCAACTGCTTTGCCAAGATAGCAGGTGCACTTTTCTGTCTTTGTTGCAACTTTGAAATCGCCCTTTTCACCAATATCAGACTGGCCTTCATACGCCGGCCATTTTACCGTACGATGCACGATGGCTCCTACTTCCTTGGCCATATTCCACATAGCTGAGCAGTCTGCTCTGTTTGGGGTAAGCGAGACATCCAAGATCGTATCATCCAGTCCTAAGTATTTCAGAACATTTCTTTCACCGACAGGTGCATCGGCAGGAAGTTCTTCAATGCCATTGACCTGATCATCTCGTAAGCTCTTTCGGTCAACGCCCAGTTCCAGCAGGGAACAGAGCATGCCATTGGAAGCAATGCCATGCAATGGCTTCGCTTCGATCTTTCCGCCAGGAAGTACAGCTCCCGGCAATGCTGCAATGACTTTGATTCCTTTGCGGCAGTTCGGTGCACCGCAGACGATCTGATAGACCGCATCCCCGACATTGGTCTGGGTCAGATGCAGATGTGTCCCTTCAATATCTTCACAGGACATGACTTCTCCGATAGCTAAGCCGGATGCCTGTGCCATTGTTTCGATGCCCTCAACTTCCAATCCTGCTGTCGTCATGCGATCAGCTAGATCTTCCGGTGTGATATCGGAGAGATCGACATATTCCTTGAGCCAGTTATAACTTAATTTCATTTTCTTTCTCTCCTTCTTCAATCGAACCGATCGAACGTATTTAAGAAACGTTCATCATTGATATAGAAATTGCGGATATCATTAATACCGTATTTCAGCATCGCAACTCTTTCCAAGCCGACACCAAAGGCAAAGCCGGAGCATTTTTCCGGATCAAAGCCATTCATCTCTAAGACGTGCGGATGAACCATGCCAGCACCGAGGATCTCGATCCAGCCGGAGCCTTTGCATACACTGCATCCCTTGCCATTGCAGAATGGGCAGGATACATCAACTTCAACAGATGGTTCTGTAAATGGGAAATAGCTTGGCCTAAAGCGGATCTTTCTGCCTTCTCCAAACATCTTATTGGCCATAAATTCCAAAGTTCCCTTCAGATCGGTCAAGGTAACATGTTCCCCGACAACAAGTCCTTCACACTGCATGAACTGATGGCTGTGAGTCGCATCATCATCATCGCGGCGGTAGACCTTGCCTGGGCAGATCAGCTTGATCGGTGTCTGGCCGTGTGCTTTTTCCAGCTCTCTCATCTGCATGGCCGTTGTATGCGTACGCAGCAGCGTCGTAGGATCAATATAGAAAGTATCCTGCATATCTCTGGCTGGATGATCTGCCGGAATATTCGCCAGTTCAAAATTATAATGATCCTGTTCAAGCTCCGGCCCTTCAGCTACTTTGTATCCCATGCCTAAGAAAAGATCTTCGATCTCATTCTGGATCAGGATCAGCGGATGCGTCGTGCCGATGCGGATCGTATCGCCAGGCAGCGTCACATCGATCTTCTCCTGTTCAAGCTTGGCAGCGGTCGCCTGTACTTCCAGATCCTGCTGCTTCTTTTCGAGCACCTCTGTCACGGTCTCCTTGCAGTCATTGACCATCTGACCAAAGGCTGGCTTTTCTTCTTTCGGCAGTGCGCGCATCTGGCTCATCAATGCCTGGATCTCTCCCTTTTTGCCTAGATACTGTACTTTGACTTCATTCAGTTCATTCAATGTCTGTGCATGTTCAATAGCCTGCAATGCGGCCTGCTGCACATCTGCGATCTGTTCGCTCATCTGTCTCCTCCTAAAATAAAAACGTTCCTGTCATTGCAGGAACGCTGATTGCGCGGTACCATCCTGATTCACATTCATCAAAGAATGTGCTCTTGATTGGATCCTGTAACGCAGATCAGGCGGAAGGGATTGGCTTCGCTGGAAAAGTGAATTCAGGACAATGCAGTGCGAAGATCTTCTCAGCATACAGATCTCTCTCTTTCGCTTTGCGTTTTTCCTTACTTGTCTTTTCTTTTTCGCTTTATGACAAGATTATAGATTTAACTTTCCTTCTTTTCAAGCTAAAATAAAAACATGAAGAAGAATCTGACAATGCATCCCATCGCTGTGATCCATACGGATTTTGCGACAAAGTTCGGCATTCCCCGTCAGGCAAGCTTAGCAGAAGAGCTGAAAGCCACCATTGTATTTGAAAAAGAATATCGAAAGGATGGTATTTTAAAAGGCTTAGAGAACTTTTCTCATATCTGGCTGCTGTGGGGCTTCAGTGCATCTTTTGATGCGGACTGGACGCCGACGGTCAGACCGCCGCGCCTAGGCGGCACAAAGCGAGTCGGCGTTTTTGCCTCGCGCTCACCTTTCCGTCCCAATCCGATCGGTCTCAGTGCCGTGAAGATCGATGCGATCCGGAAAACAAAAGAATATGGAACTGTGATCGATGTCATCGGTGCAGATATGATGGATCTGTCCCCGATCTATGACATCAAGCCCTATATCCCATACTCTGATCGTATCAGCGCTGCGCCTGGCTTTGCGGAGCAGCCGGATCTGCGCAAGCTCCAGGTAAGAATATCACCGGTCGTTGCCGAGACCATTCCTGCCGGAAAGCTGGCCGGTCTGATCGAAGTGCTGGCTTTGGATCCGCGGCCGCCGTATCAGAATGATCCGAACCGCAAATATGGTTTTGTCTTTGCCGGCATGGAGATCAAATTCAAAGTGGAAGACAATGTGCTGACCGTGCTGTCAGCGAAATGATCACCAGTCCCCATTGTCACCGTAGTATTCCTGACGTGAACGGGCATCTTCATACGCCTGATACAGATGATCCAGATCTTCATCGCTGCAGATGAACGCATCTCCCATCAGATCATAGTGTCCATCGCGGATCAGAATGCCAGCTTTATCAGGGCAGCCAAAGACCGCTCTTCCTTTTTCTTCAATCGAGCGGATCATACGATGCAGATGCTTCTCATCTTCTATGTATCCTGTTTCCAGAGAGAAGCCCTGCAGAATGCCCAAGCCTCTGCCCCCGTCTTCTTTCCATTCATGATCCGAAGCATATTCATCCATCATGATCTTTGAACCGGAGGCGTTGCTCATAAAAATGCCGGTATAGTTCCTGAGATCATCCTGTATCTCTTTATCCTCAATGCATTCCATCATATCATCCGGATCATTGCCAATCAGATAGACCAGCGAGCTGTCCTGCAGTCTTCTCTGCAGAGTCTGACGGTCATCCAGATATGGATTGAACCATTGCATCTGTTCATCTGTGATCTGATATGCGCGGAATGGCTCTGCGATCTTCTCATAAGACCGGCTGCCGCGATGATACTTCTGCGCAAAGGCGGCAGAGTCGCCTGCCCAGCCTTCATCCGCAAACAGAGGCATGATCAGAACATGCATGTCAGCGGTCAGAAGGCCGCCCAGATATTCATATGCCCACTCTTCATTAAAATTTGTTCTGTTCAGTATAATATTGATCATATTCACCTATTTCTAGAAACGAGGAAACAAAAATGAAACGCTATCACGCAATTTTTGACGGCCGTGTCCAAGGCGTCGGTATGAGAGGCTTCTGTATGATGGAGGCACAGTCCCGCGGATTGACAGGTTCCGTCAGGAATTTGGAAAACGGCATGGTCGAGATCTATGTCCAGGGAGACGAAGATCTGATCGATGAATTTCTCGGTGCAGTCAAGCAGGGAAATCGTTTTATCCGGGTCGATGATTATACGATAAAAGAAGTTCCTGTTGTGGAAGGAGAAAAGCACTTCTCTTATGGCTGGGACTGATCTTTATCCACGATAGTTATGCATGACAATGCCGCCGGCCACGGCAACATTCAAAGATTCAAAACCATGCATATCAATGCGCAGACGATCATCTGCCATAGCTTGGATCTGCGGATGCACGCCCTGACCTTCATTGCCGAAAATGAAGGCCATTTTATTAACGGTAGGGATCTCTGCCATCGTATGAGATTTTTCCAAAGATGTCGCAATGACTTGGAAATCATCTTTCTGCAGCTGAAGAATGATATCTTTCAGATTGCCCCGGATCACCGGGATATGGAACAGAGCGCCCTGGGTAGAACGGACGGCTTTTTCATTATATAGATCGCATGTATCCAAAGAACAGCAGACCGCATCATAAGAGAAGGACACAGCCGTGCGCACCAAGGTTCCAAGATTGCCCGGATCCTGTACATCATCCAGCAGGATCACCCGCTTCAGTTCATCCGGTGCAGCTTCTTTCTGCCTGCATACCGCAATCAGATGGACCGGCGATACATTCGCCGATATCTTTTTCATGATGGCCGGTGTCACTTCATAGACAGGAACGCTGTCATATGGACTGACGGTATCTGTAATGATCTCTTCCGCGCATCCTGCGGACAGTGCTTCCCCGATCAGATGCTCCCCTTCAGCTAAGAACAGATGCAGCTGATCTCGGTCTTTTTTATGATGGAGCGATGTCCATTTTTTTACTTTTGCATTCTGCAGTGAAACAATCTTTTCCATGGCTAAAAGTATAGCATTGAATCCAGAAAAAAGGCATCCTATCTGAAAGATGCCTCCAAGCTTATTTCTGCTTTACAAACTCTACCAATGCTTCTGCTGCTTTTTCAATGCCGTGATCGCCCTTATTCGGCAGTCCTAAGCATGTATATACTTCACCGACAGGGATCTTCTCATTGAACAATTCATCAAAGAGCTTATCGATCAGTACCTTTGTCTCTTTCTGTCTCTGCATCGGTCCGAATGGATTGGCAAAGAATGTTGTGGACAGTCCCTTCTCCTGGGTCGTACCTAAAGCAAAACGCTTTCCTTCGACAAATACTGGTTCTGCTTCATCACGATTGGTGAACAGATGCATGCCTCTCTTATCCGTATAGTTATTGGCATAGAGGAAGATATCGATCTTATGATCTTTGGTAATGACCTTATATGGCGCCGCTGGGATAACGACTCTGGCATTGGACTTCTCCGGATTGAAGAAGATCGAACGATCCATATCCTTATAAGCAGTTCCTTTATCCAGATCATCCAGCCGTACAAAGGCACCGACTTCTGTTCCCTGTGCACGCACTTCGCCATTTTCATCAATATGGATCGTACCCATATCATCAAAGACAGTTTCCTGATGATCAATCATATCCGAAGCCAATGTACTTAACGCTTCCAGTGTCTCTGATTTGCCAGCACCGGAATCGCCCATGAACATCAGGCCCTTCTTCGTGCCATCCTTCAGATATACATTGACCATCGCACCATGGATCGGCAGCCAGCCTCTTTGGATCATCACTAAATTATGCAGGGTCAGGATCGACTTCTTGGTGTATCCAAAGTAATCAATGGCCGGATCATTGGAATCCTTCAGCAGCCAGATATCATTCTCGCTGTCATGCCAGAATTCAGTATCGGAACCTCCGTCCGGATTGCCGAACAGCATGATCGCATCTGGTTTTTTCGCAACTGCATCTTTCGCATCTGCCAGTTCAAACAGATTTGCGGTAGCCACTGCCGAGCCAATGAAGTCTCTGTGGAAGTAGCAGTAGATCAATAAAGAGCCGACCTTGGCGGGATAGCATATCCACTCTTCATCGCCTTTGACAAAGTCTGACATCGGATTATGTTCCGCATCCTTGAAGACATTTGTCCGCTTATTATGCTGCGGATGCAGGATCAATGGTGTACGGAGCAGGATCTGATTGATGAAAGGGATCCCTTCCAGCTTTTCATAGCCGATCGGGGCTTTCCAATCATAATAGCCCAGCAGCATGCTTGCATTTGTGCCTGCCTGCAGCTGACGGAATACTTTATTCTGGGAGCCCTGTACTTTCTGCTCGATCTCACGATAGAAATCAAGCACAAGTTTATTTTCCTCATTGTCCGCGTTGATAAAATTCTGGAGCTGAAATCCTTCTTCATTATGCGTATACAGAACCGAATATCTCTGCATGGAACGCCAATAGTCATATCCCTTTTCAATGATTGCCAGAAGTTCATCCGGGATCTTCGTATAAGCATCATTGATCTCTTTCGGATCTGAGATCAGCAGTGTCTTCAGGACGAACTTGATCTCCTTCTTGATCTGCGTGTTATCCTTGCCATTTTCGGCAAGATAGCTGTACAGATCGAAGTGATGAGATTTCAGATTTGCTAAGAAATGATCAAGAAATTCATCGAATACTTCTGTGGAGACAATTTCATGCTTGCTGGTCAGATATTTCTTCGAATAATTCAGGATTACTGTGTCATCGTGAAAATAATAGGCTTCTTTCATGTTTTCCCCTCCAAGTAACGCAGATATAATACCAGTTATTACGGCTGAATAAAATACAGAAAAGCGCTTAAAAGCGCTTTCAGATGAAATTATTTTCAATTATTTATGAAATATTCTTACAAAACGGGCTGTTTTCCATAGAATGACACTTGTTTCCCGTTCACGGTCATACATTTCTCTGCCGATAGACTTCAAAGCCAAGGACAGCCGCAGCTCCGGCAGCGTTCAGTGCACTGTGGAAATCATTGGCATATGGAATATAGATATTCTGCGGGATCTCTTTCAGCACACCGGAAGACAGCCCGCGCATTTCACCGCCGATAGCGATCAGGACCGGTCCGGTATACTTTGCTTCGTAGCAGCTGATGGCATTCCGGCGCATAGCCGCAAAGCAGTTCACCTTCTGATCCCGATACCATTTCACCGTCTGCTGCATGTCGTCACTCAGCACGATCGGCAGATATTCACTTGCCCCGGCTGAGGATTTCAGGATGGTGCTCTCGGCATTCTCCCAATTGCGATCGCGCAGGATCAGTCCGGTGCATCCGGCACTGTAGAGCGTGCGCATGATATAGCCAAGATTGAAAGGATCTTCAACCCCTTCCAGAAGGACAATGAAAGTCTGTTCCTGTTTCCATGTATCTTCCAATTTCTGATACTGCCGCTTTTCCGCTTCCGCGATCAGCCCGCCATGCGTCCGGCCGCTTGCTTTGGCATCGATCTCTTCCCGGCTGCAGCGAATGATCTCCGCTTTGCGCTCCTCTGCCCGATGCAGGATCCAGCTCGTATCCTTATCGTGCTTGGCTTCATCCACATACAGTTTTTCTACCCTGCGGTTTCCGCCCATCAGAGCAGCTTTGACACTGACATTTCCTTCAATGATCATCTGTACCTCCGCAGGATATCATTCTCCTGCACTTCAAAATCTATAGGTATTTCAACCAGGCTCATCGGTGAACGGATTGCTTCGATCTGTTCCTGTGTCTTGGCATTTTTCATGGCTGAAAGCTTAAATCTGCGATTCTCTTTACCCGGTGTCATAAATTCCAGCATCTCATTGACGGCGAAGACATTTCTTGTCTCGATCAGACAGGAGCCATCCTGGACTTTTTTGACGGTGCCGAGAAAGTCATGATTGACATCAGAATTGCTGTTGGCGTGATAGATCAAAGAATGGACATCTGCTTTGCCGCTGTAGAAGCCTGTGCATGTCTCGCGATTCTCACCGCGCTGGATCTCTCTGCGATGCACTGCCATTCTTTCGGGCGAAAGCGGTGCTCCTGTCTCATAGATCTCATCAATGAAATGGCGATAGGATGAGACAATGCTGGCAACATAATATTCGGTCTTCATGCGCCCTTCGATCTTCAAAGAAGAAACGCCTGCTTCCATCAGGTCATACAGATATGCTGCCGCACAAAGATCTTTGCTGCCCATCGTGAATAAGGGATCCGAACTGATCTCTTTGTCGTGATCATACAGTGCATAGCTCCAGCGGCATGACTGCGCGCAGCCGCCGCGGTTGGCATCCCGCAGAGTCATGCGGTTGGAAAGCGTGCATCTTCCGGAATAATTGACGCACATGCCGCCATGAATGAACGCTTCCGTCTCCACTGGCGAATGCTTAGTGATCTCACGTACCTGTGCCATGGTGCATTCCCGCGCCAATACAGCACGGTCAATATCCAAAGAATTCTTTAAGAACTGGATCGCATCTGAATTTGTCACTGACATCTGCGTACTGCAGTGGATCTGCAGTTTCGGTGCCGTCCTGCGGGCAATCCTCATGATTGCCGGGCTGGCGCAGATGATCGCCGTGACGCCGTATTCTTCCAGCTTCTGCAGATATTCTTCAATGCCTTCAAAATCTTCATCATGCGGAATGATATTTACCGTCACATGGATATGGGCACCGTATTCTTTGGCAAATGCACATGCCTCACGGATATCTTCCATGGTGAAATTGGATGCCCGCGAGCGCAGTGAAAAGCACTGACCGCCAAGATACACGGCGTCAGCTCCATAGCGGATTGCTGTTTTTGCCCGATGCAGATCTCCTGCCGGCGCTAATAATTCCGGTTTCTTCATTTCACCGTCTTCTGTCTGTAATAGCCGCTGCTCAGCGGCAGGTATTGATACTGATCCATATAGGTACTTCCATCTTCTTTCTGTCCATCCAGCTGCCGATGATAGATCCTGATCGCATCTGCAGCTTCTTTTTCCTGCATTCCATTGGCATCTATTTCATAGCGGCATATGCCGGCTTCCATAAAATCATTCATGCATGAAAATGACTCCTGGATATAATCGGTATAGATCAAAGTCCCATACGCATTCTCATAGATCGGCATCCTGCCGTCTCTGCTCTCTTCTTTCAGGAAAAGATCTTTCTGATTGCATAAAGAAGGGAGTTCATGAATATCCGCATATGCCTGCAGAAGCTTTCTTTTGGATACGCTCATCAGCAGTCTGCCATGGATCTGCAGGCTGGTCTGCGGTACATGTCTGGCAATTTCCAGGATTTCTTCTTCCGTCAGCAGCGGTGAGATCTGCACCGACTGCAGTCCCTGTTCCATCCACCATGACGCATCTTTTGTATCGGTCAGGAGAGTCTCTGGACGATAGATCATATGATCCTGTGCATGCAGGCGCTGTACCGTCAGCATCAGTCCTGGATCAGAGAACAGAACCGCATCCGCATACGGCAGGATCTCGGTCAGTCTGTCTTCTGCCCATTGTTTCTCTTCTTCGCCGAACAGGCGATTCATCAGGACCGCTGTGCGTCCTGGATTTGCGGCCGAAATTTTGCGGATCTCTTCCGTCGAAAAACCATGCAGGGAAGAAAAGCATCCATCTTTCAGGGCCAGGATCACTTCATCGGCACCTGCTTCTGTATATGCTTTCATCTGCTGTATTGATTCACATGTAACTGTCAGTATTTTCATTGCGGTACAATCATACCATGATTTCTTTTTCCTGACTTGTATCTCTGTTTTCATTATGCTATCTTAGTTTCAACAGGTGGCGTTAAGTGCTGTAAGCATGGGAACTTATGGACGAAAAGCAATGCTTGCGGTCATCTGTGATATCCCATTATGTGAAATGTAACCTTTCTTTCACTGATGGCGGAAGGAGGGTTTTTCTTTATGTTTAGCAAAGAATATTGGCGATCATCTGCATCAAAGCTTTCAAGCATCCACTTTATCGCGCTCATGGCAGCCTTTATTGCGATGAAGATCATTGTCGGAAATATTTATATTCCGGTTGCACAGAACCTCAGAGTCGGGGTCAATTTTGTTTTGGTTGCTGTCGAAGCTTCTATTTTAGGACCGGCAGCCGGGATGGTCAGTGCCGCAATCACGGATCTGCTTGGCTTCGCCTTATTTCCAAGCGGTCCTTTTTTTGCCGGGTATACATTGACTGCTGTATGCGGTTCACTGATCTATGCCCTGCTCTTCTATCGCCGCAGGATCACGGTCCTGCGCATTACCATTGCAAAGATCCTGAACAACTATCTTGTCAATGTACTTCTTGGTTCTCTGTGGAGCGCCATTCTGTATGACAAAGCTTTTATTGTCTATGCCGCAACAAGTGCCATCAAGAATACTGTCCTGCTTCCTTTTGAGATCGTCCTGCTGGTCGTTGTCTTCAATCTTCTGGCACCGATCCTTGTACGCCGCCATCTCATTGAAGATCCCGGGAAACTGCCGCTTCATTGGAAATGATTGGTGCTATAATTTCTGCATATTGTAACTTCAGGAGGAGATCTTATGACATTTGTTCGTAAAAGTGCTGATGTAACACCGATTGTAGACACCGTATTCGCTATTGTTGACAAAGCAAAGAAGGATAAAGCAGAGATCGGTGCTGACAATGTCATTGATGCAACGATCGGATCGCTGTATGGAGAAGATGAAAAACTGGTAGCTTTTGATGAAGTCTTCAATCATTATGACGCCATTGACCATCGCACCAAGGCAGCTTATGCATCAAGCTTTACCGGCAACCCTGACTTCAGAAAATGTGTCTGGGACTGGGTCGCACAGAATGCAGATGTAAAGCTGAAGCATTCCGTCATTGCTACACCGGGCGGATCCGGTGCAGATTCCATGTCGATCACGACCTTCTTGGATGAAGGTGAGACATTGATCATTCCGGATATCGCATGGGGCTCTTATGCCCTGATGGCGCATGAGAATAATATCGAGATTGCAAAGTATGCAATGTTCGACGGCGATGCCTTCAATCTGCAGAGCGTCAGAGATACGATCAATGAAGTACTGAAAAAGCAGGATCGCATTGTCATGGTCATCAATGATCCATGCCACAATCCAACCGGCTATTCATTGACGATTGATGAATGGAAGCAGCTCGTTGATCTGATGAATGAAGTATCCGAGAAAGTTCCGTTCATTCTGATCGATGACATAGCATATATTGATTATTCCAATCATTTGGCACAGAGCAGAAAATACATGGAGACATGGAATTCACTTTCTGAAAAAGCTATGGTTGTTGTTGCTTTCAGCTGTTCCAAGACACTGACTTCCTATGGATTGAGATGCGGTGCGGCCGTGATCTTAGGACAGAGAGCAGAGGATGTCCGTGAAGCGGAGATCATCATGGAAAAGAAAGCCCGGGCGACCTGGTCCAATATTCCAAATGCGGCGATGGCCAACTTTGTCTGGCTGACGACGGAAGACCGCGAAAAGTTCCTGGCTGAGAAACAGAAATATATTGATCTGATGCAGCAGAGATCTTCCCTCTTCTTAAAAGAAGCGAAAGCTGCAGATCTGGCGGTCTATCCATACAAGGAGGGATTCTTTGTGACGCTGGTCATGAAGGACAATGCCGTAAGATCCAAATATCATGAAGCACTGATGAAGGAACATATTTATACCGTTGAAGTCAATCATGGCATCCGGGTTGCGGTATGTTCCCTGCCGCTCAAAAAGATCTATGGCCTGGCTGGCAGAATGAAAAAGATCCAGCTGGAGACGAAATAATGCCGGCAGCCACCACGCATGTGGAATTTGCCAAAGATCTGCTGCGCATCGATCCAGCACAGAGATCCCATATTGATGATATGCCAATGTATTATTTAGGCTCACAGGGACCGGATATGCTTTTCTTTTCCCACGCATCTGTCCTGCCTGGCTCGCTGCATAAGTACGGCAATCTGATGCATGCATCAAAAGTCTATGAAGTGATCCAATTCTTTGAGGACTTTGCGGAAAATGATCCTGATCTGATCAGTTACATACAAGGCTATCTGTGCCATTATGCTTTGGATTCCACGGCGCATCCATTAGTCTTTGCGGTCACTGACGATATTGTACATCAGCACGGCGGAAAGAACGGTGTGATCCATGTCGGTCTGGAAGCAGAGATCGATGTATGGATGCTGCATCAAAGAGGAAGAAAAATCCAGGACTATAATGTCTTTCAGTATCTGCAGGTCTCTGCTGCAGATCAGAAAAAGCTGGCAGAGATGTATCATGCCATGTTCCAAGAAGTCTTCCATCTTGAGATCAGCACTTCACGCATCATCGGTGCCATCCGCGAAGTCCATGCCTGGACAGCCTTTCTGTATCCAAAAAAATCTACTTATGATCTGATCTATACTTTGGAGGATCTGGCTGGCGGATCGCATGGCTTAAGTGCTATGATGCTCTATCAGAAAGAACCGAAGCAGATCATCAATACGGAACATCATTCCTACGCCATTCCTTGGTCAGCAGATGAAACGATCTCCGCTTCCTTCCCTGACCTGTATGGCAGAGCACTTTTTACCGCAAAGCATCTTCTCAAGCAGCATGATCGTTCTGATTTTATAAAGAATTTCAATGGTGAGCGTATTCTCTAGCCCACCTTTTTCATACAAAAAAAGAAGCCTTTCAGCTTCTCAGTTATCCGTAAATCCCCAGCTTGGCAGTTCATTCCCGCGATGGATCAGCACCGTCTTCTGGTAGTCTGTCTGGTTCAGGAAACGAAGGATCGCATCCTCTTCATCCTCATTGCAGCCAGCTAAGATCTTCACATCCAATTCCTTGGCAAGAATATCAGCCGCGATGACCAATGCCGTTACTTTGTTGCGATCGCCGCTGCCGGCATAGACCGAGATACCTTCATCATCATTTGCCTGGATCTTCCCGTAATCGGTCGGATAGATCAGATTCTTGAATGTATCATGTGTCTCTCCTTTTTTCTTGGAAAGATTGAAACCGCTGGATAGAAACAATGTATCAATTTTCTGCCAGAAATAAGCATTATTTTCAAACTCTTGCATGCAAACACCCCTCATATAATTTTCGTTGCATTTCGATTATATGACTTTCTTACAAAAATGTAAACATGATGAAAAATAATTGAAAACTTTTTCATTTCCTTATAGAACGATATTTTACAGAATCTTGTTTTTCTGATTTCCCTGAAGCCAGGACTGCAGATTTTCGAAAACGATCTGAGCCCGGATGTCCATTGCTTCCGCTGTTGCAAAACCGATATGCGGTGTCACCAGAACATTGTCCAGAGCAAGCAATGGATCTGCTCTGTCCAATGGCGGTTCCTGATCAAAAACATCCAGGACAGCGCCGGCAATCTGTTTCTTCTGCAGAGCATCAATCAGATCGGCAGTATTGACGATCGGACCTCTTGCCATATTGACAAGAATGGCATGCGGTTTCATTAATGCAAGCTTCTGTGCATTGATCATCCCACGTGTTTCTTCTTTCAGCGGACAGTGCAGCAGCACAATATCCGACTGCTTCAGCACTTCATCCATGGATGTCATGCGGATCCCATCTTCAGCCGCAGATGGATGTTTTCGACAGGCAATGATATGCGCACCGAAAGCAGAAAAGAGCTCCGCTGAGCGGCGGCCGATCTTACCAAGACCTATGATACCGACCGTCTTTCCTTTGATCTCCTGGCCGACATATGTCCCTTTCGTCAAGCCAGAGCGGCAGGCATCTTCCATCTTTCGCAAAGCACGATATTCTGCCAGAACACTGCCGACCGCCAATTCTGCTACTGCCTCATTTGAATAGCCGGAAGCATTGGATACGGCGATCTTCTTTTCCTTCGCTGCTTCTAAGCCAATGTGATCTACGCCCGTAAAGGCAACATCGATAAATTTCAGATGTTCCCCTGCTTCAATGACTTCATTGCTCAATGGCATGTTGGCCAGGATGGCAATATCTGCATCGCCGATCTCTTCTTTCAGTGTTTTTTGATCCGCCGTTCTTTTATAGCATGAAAAAGAAATGCCCTGCGCTATGAACGGTGCCTCCAGTGCCTTCAGCTGTTCTTCTTTGATGCCTAATGATTCTAAGATCACTGCTTTCATATTATTCTCTTTCTCCTGATCACTTCAGCAGATGAAGATGCGTTCCCGTTCTCTGCAGAAGTTCTTCAATATCATAAATACCGGATCGTTCCATGACTCTTTCAACGATCATCAAACATCCTAAGGCATCGGATGCCGCATTGTGATGATCCAATTCAATCTTCAGATAATCGCACATATCGTTCAGCCGATGATGCGCCAGCTGGGGAAATACATGCCGGCTGAGCTCGACCGTATCAAAATAGCGCAGGGCGGGAACTGCATGTCCTGTATTCCTGCATGTTTCCTTCATGCATGTCATATCAAAGCGGGCGTTATGCGCGCAGACAATTCCTCCCTGCAGTACATCCAAAAGATCCGGATACAGCTGCGTCCAGCATGGTGCTGTCTCTGCCATCTCCGGTGTAATATGATGGATGCCAATATTGAACGGATCAAAATAGCATACATTTTCAGCCGGCGAGATCAAAGAATAAAAAGCATTTTCTTCTATCGCCCCATCGTCCATTGTTGATACACCGACAGAACATACACTGGCCATCGAACGATTGGCTGTTTCAAAATCAATCGCTGCGATCTTCATCTTTCATGGATATGCTCTAAAGCCATCCGATAGATATTCATAATATGTTCATCCGCCATGGAATAATAAACATTCTTGCCGATCTTTCTGGTCGTCACAAGCTTTGTTTTTTTCAGATTTGCCAATTGATGTGAGATCGCACTTGTGCTCATCTCCAGCAATGCTGCCAGATCTGATACGCATAATTCATGACCGAATAAAGCATTCATGATCTTTAAGCGCGTCGAATCGCCGAACATCGCAAAGATCTCGCTCATCGCATCCACATCTTTTTCACACACCATCTGCTTCATGCAGCATCTGACTGCTTTATCATCTACATATTCCATTGTTCTACCTCTTTGTTCTCACGCTCTTGATCTCTTTGCCCGGCACATGTTCGTTCATCAGCTTCGCCAAGCGTTTTTTGCCATAGACATCCAAGGATTCCGTTGTTCCGTCAACTAAGCACAGCACCAAGCTGTCTGCCGAAGAATGCCATTCATACTGCCAAGAGACAATGTCTTCATAATAGATCATCAGACATTCTGATGGATTGTGCTGATTGTTGATCGTCATCCATGTATCCGCGAATTCGCACAGCGTGCGATCCGGCAGAACGATGAGTGAAAAAGAGCTGACCAGGATCAGTGTTATAGCAATCAAAGCAAAGGGACGGTTGATGAAAAGGAACAGAAAGCCAACAAGCAGGATGCAGTACAGCCATCCTACTGGCTTTACCGTTATTTTTTTGCGCTTGCCGTCTTCTTCGCTCGGCAGATTTCGGATCAGGATCCTCTGTGACTTCATATGTCCCATTATAGCATAGGGCATCTTGGGATTCTTCCTTAATAATGGTATAATGCCACACGGAAACGAGGAATTATATGCGCAGTCCAGTTACTTTTGAAATTACTCATGTCGATCCGCACAGCGGTGCCCGCACAGGTATCCTGCATACGCCTCATGGGGATGCTGAAACACCGATGTTCATGCCTGTAGGCACCCAGGCGACCGTTAAATTTGTATCTCCTGAAGAGCTCTATACCATGGGCGCAGGAGTTGTTTTAGCCAATACATACCACCTCTGGCTGCGGCCGGGAGAAGAAACGCTCGCCAAAGCAGGCGGCGTACAGAAGTTCATGAATTATCACGGACCGATGCTGACAGACAGCGGCGGCTTCCAGGTCTTTTCCTTAGCGGATGCCCGCAGCATCAGTGAAGAAGGTGTCACTTTCAAGAATACCCTGAATGGTGATAAGCTGTTCCTTTCGCCGGAAAAATCCATTCAGATCCAAAATGCGATCGGTGCCGATATCATGATGAGCTTTGATGAATGCATTCCCTATCCATCTGACCGTGCCTATACGGAACAGTCGATGCAGCGCACGCTGCGCTGGGCAGAGCGTGGAAAGAACGCCAATCAAAGACCGGAAGAACAGGCAATCTTCGGCATTGTTCAGGGCGGCGATAACGCTGACCTGCGGCAGTACTGTGCCGAGAAACTGATTGAAATGGATTTCCCAGGATACGCCATCGGCGGGACCTCGGTCGGAGAAGATAAAGAGACTTTCCTGCGCATGGTCAAGATGTCAGCGGATGCACTGCCGCTGGATAAGCCGCGCTACTTAATGGGCGTCGGTGCCGTCAATGATCTGCTGGAAGCTGTTTCGATGAATATTGATATGTGCGACTGTGTCCTGCCGACCCGGATTGCCCGTCATGGCACACTGATGACAAGCCAAGGCAGGATCTCGATCCGCAAGAATATCTATAAGAATGATTTCACGCCGCTGGATCCGCAATGCGACTGCTATACATGCCGCAATTATACCAAGGCATACCTGAACCATCTGCAGCGCACCAGTGAAGGATTCGGTACGCGGCTGATGTCGATCCACAATCTGCGCTTTCTCATCAAACTGATGGAAGATGCCAGAAAAGCAATTAAAGAAGATCGTTTCAATGAATTTAAAAATGAAAAATTAGCATCCATGAAATTTGATGAAAGAGGGTTTTGAAAAATGGATATCAACAACTTAAAAACAAGTGATTTTGATTATGATCTGCCGAAAGAACTGATTGCGCAGACCCCCTTGACGGATCGCAAAGCATCCCGGATGATGGTCGTGCATATGGACAGTCAGGAACTGGAACATAAGCATTTCTATGATATTGTGGACTATCTTCATGAAGGAGATGTTGTTGTCCGCAACAATACAAGAGTCATTCCTGCCCGTCTTTACGGCACGAAAGAAGAGACTGGTGCACATGTTGAAGTGCTTCTGCTGAGACAGCGAGAGAATGATCTTTGGGAATGTCTGGTCGGCAATGCCAAAGTTGTCAAGGTCGGCACTGTGATCTCGTTCCATGACGGCCGCCTGAAAGCAGAATGCGTAGCTCTGGGAGATAAGGGCATCCGCCGCTTCAAGATGATCTATCAGGGCATCTTCAATGAGATCCTGGATCAGCTGGGCGAAGTTCCCCTGCCTCCGTATATCCATGAAAAGCTGAATGATCCGGAAAGATATCAGACCGTCTACTCCAAAGTTGAAGGAAGTGCCGCTGCACCTACGGCCGGTCTGCACTTTACACCGGAAGTCTTCGCTAAACTGAGAGCGAAAGGCGTCACCGTGGTCGATGTCACGCTTCATGTGGGACTGGGAACCTTCCGCCCGATGGATACAGAAAATGTCAAGGAACATGACATGCACAGTGAAGTATGCATGATGGATAAAGAAGCTGCTGACACTCTGAACAAAGCAAAAGCAGAGGGCCGCAGGATCATTGCCATCGGTACGACCAGTGTCCGTACATTGGAATCGGTCTGGAATACTTACGGCCGCTTTGAAGAATGCATGCTCGAAACAAAGCTCTTTATCTATCCCGGATACAAGTATCATACGATCGATGGCATGCTGACAAACTTCCATCTGCCGAAGAGCACATTGATCATGATGATCTGTGCACTTGCCGGCTATGATCTTATCATGCATGCATATCAGGAAGCAGTCAAAGAAAAGTATCGCTTCTTCTCGTTTGGAGACTGCATGTTCCTAACTCATGAATGATACAGAAAGAGAAGCCTACCTTTCCTATCTCAGGAATCGGAGATCTTCCCATAAGATAAATTACTATCAGGAATCGCTGAAAGAGATTGCTGACTATCATCGCGAACATCCAGGTAAGAAGCCATCTATTCTGCTTCATGCATGCTGCATCGTATGTGCCTGCTGGCCCTTGGAATTTCTGAAAGAGAACGGTTTTGATGTGACCGTGATTTACAACAATTCCAATATCTGGCCTCAGGAAGAATATGACCATCGTCGGCAGGAACTGCAGAGATACATCAAAGAAAGATATCAAGATGAGATCCCGGTGATCGTACCGCCGTATGATTATGAAGAATATGCTTCCCGTGTTCTGAAGAACAGAGGCACCGATCCCGAAGGCTGGAGCTCCTGCTTCGGATGCTATGGAGAGCGCATGGGCAGTGCCTTCCGCTATGCCGATGAAAATGGCTTTGATTGGTTTGCAACGGTCATGACTTTCTCCCGGCAGAAAGATTCTCAGAAGATCAATGAGATCGGTCTCTCCTTAGGCCGGAAATATTCTCATACAAAGTATTTTGCTTCCGATTTTAAAAAAGCAGACGGCGCTCTGAAATCAGACCGTATCTGCAATGCATACTGCATCTATCGGCAGGACTACTGCGGATGTGAATACAGCTATCATGAAAGACATCAGCAGGTGAAATAAAGCACCTGCTTTTTTATATGTCCAAACGCTTCTGATATCCTCCGGTTACGCTTGTATGATCATGGACAATGATAAATGCTTTTGGATCGATCGCCAGAATATCTTTTTTTACACGTTCTACTTCACTCTTGGCTACGACTGTCACGAATACATGCGTTTCCTGATTTGTGTAAGCTCCGCGGCCTGACCATTCAGTAACGCCCCTGACATATTTTTTTAAGATCACATCAGCCAATTCAGGATGATGCGTAAAGATCATCAGTTCGATCTCGATATTCTGATAATGAAAGCGATCGATAGCAAAGGAGAAAAAAGCAATGAAGAGGATCGAATAAAGAGCTGTAGCTGCATCAAAGAAGACAGCGCATAAAGCATACAGAACGGCGTTGAAAATAATGCTGAGACGGCCGACCGTCAGCCAATTGCTGTTCTTGGTCATAAAGACGCCCAGCAGATCCAGTCCGCCGCCCGTACCGCCATTGGAAAGAATAACGCCGCAGCCAAAGCCGCCGATCATACCGGCAATCATAATGCATGCCAAAGTATCCTGCAGCAAGGGAGCAGAAGGGATCTTTACCAATGTAAAGATGACCGTCTGCGTCAGCACTGAGATCAGTGTACCAATCAGCACTTTGCGGTTCATCTGCCGGTAGGCAAGAATGAACAGCGGAATATTGAACAGAAAATTAATGATGCCGGCGATATCAATGTTTCCAGTATTGGCAAAGAACAGTGTCCGCAGCATCTGTGATAAGCCTGGGATCCCGCCGGCAAATAACTGCAGCGGCTGCAGGAAAATATTCACCGCACCGGCATACAGAAAAGAGCCAAAAATGATCATGGCAATATTCATTGCAGATAATGGTTTTGGTTTGATCATGATCCTGCTTTCACTCATAAGAATTTCCCTCTACGGGATTGATTCTACCATAAATAAAAGAGGATCACTCCTCTTTTCACTGCTTACTGCAAAGCATTGAGCTTCTCGTTCAATCCAGCATTCTCTGCTTCTTTTTTCGTGATCAGTTCAATCGTCTCTGCTTCATCCGGAAAGTCCTTGGCATTGACTTTGACATCATAGTATCCTCTGCCTAATTTCTCATATGCATTGGCGATATCCTTCATGTTATGACCAATCTCACTGCGGATTGCAGCTTTCTGTCTTTCCAGATCGATCTTGTCTGATGCCTTCTTGCCATACTCCTGCGCTGTCTTTACAGCCTTGTTAAAGAAATCATTTACCTGCTTTGTGAAATCTTCTTCTGGTCCTTTGTTCTCCTGATTGTTGTTGTTTTCATTATTCTCCGACATGATCTTCATCCTTTCCGGATCTTCTTAAGAGACCCATGATCATTGCAACAATTTCTTCTTCGGAAGCTTTTCCTTCTTCAACCAAAGCCACGATGCCGGCGATCAGGATCTCCGCAAAATATTTTGGCTGATCAACTGTCAGCTTTCCTGATCGATTTCCTTCTTCGATCATCTTTGCAAGACCGCTGACAGATACCTGCTCTGCTTCCATCCTGCTCTTATTGATCAAAGTACTGAGATCCGCTTTGCCATTGCCCAGCAGACGGTCTTTCATCGCATGGAAGGAATGAACACAGTTCTCTACGAAATGCTCTAAGCGCTCCTCATAGAGCGGCTGGTTCATCTCCTGGCTCATCATCTCATTGAAGACGGCATTGTACTTCTCTGAAATGGCATCGATGATGTCATCTTTGGAACTGAAATAGTAATAGAACAGACCTTTGGCAACATCCATTTCTTTCACAATGGAATTGACTGTTGTATCCACAATGCCGTTCTCTTTGAACAGCTTCTCTGCTACATCAATGAATTCATCTTTTCTTTCTTCACTGTCTTTCTGTTCTGGCATATCTGTCCTCCTTTACTCATAATATAGCACTGACTGACCACCAGTCAATAGAGAAATGAAAGATTCTCTGCAATGTGCTAAAATAAAACAGCTATGAAACTAATCTGTCCAATCTGCCAGGAACCTCTGGAAAAAATCAATGCAAGTGCTGTATGCGTGCATCATCATACATTTGACTATGCGAAACAGGGATATCTGAATCTGCTGATCACACAGTCAAAGGATCATGGAGACAACCTGGAAATGGTGAAGGCACGTACAGACTTTTTAAATACGGGTGCCTATCAGTTCCTGCGCGATGCCCTTTCGCAGTCCGTTCAGAAAGAAAAGGTCCAAGTATTGGCAGACTTGGGATGCGGGGAAGGCTATTACACTTCAGCCCTGCCATGCGAAGAAAAATATGGTTTTGATCTTTCAAAGGATGCCCTGAAGCACGCATCCAAGAATGATCCTGCTTCGCATTATACGGTCGCTTCCATCTTTCATCTGCCCCTGCCGGATGCGTGCTGCGAGGCAGCTGTCACCTGCTTTGCACCGGCTGCCTGTGAAGAGATTTTCAGGATCTTAAAGCCAAACGGATGTTTCTTATTTGTAACTCCTGGCCCGTGCCATCTGTTTGAAATGAAGAGCGTTCTTTATGACACACCTTATGAAAATGAAATGGAAGATCTGTCAATTGATCTGCGCTTGGAAAAGGATGTCATGATCGAGCAGAAATTTATATGTTCACAAGAAGGCCTGATGAACCTGTTCCTGATGACACCGTATGCCTATCGGACTTCCATTGCCGGCAGAGATAAATTGGCTCAGGCGGGCAATCTGGAACTGACAGCGCAGTTCCGCATCCGTACCTATCGCAAATGACCCATAAGAAAAGAAGAAGTTCAGACCCGAGCTTCTTCTTTCCTTTGTTCCTCTTTTGCTTTATTTGCCTTGATGACTTTCATGCGTGAGAATTCCTCACGCTCTTTTTCATCCAGGGAATCAGAGATCTCACGGATCTCTGACTGATATCGCGGAATCACGATATTCTTCAGTGCATTCGCTCTTTTCTGTGTCTTGGAGATACTGTTGGCAAGGCGATAGACACTGTTGTCTACTTCTGCCAATACCATCGTGATCGCTTTGACTTTCTGGAACTGCAGATATGCTTCATCGATATGAGAATTGGTTTCATCTAAGCCATAAGGAATCTCAACATCCTTCTTTGGCTCATAGATGACCTGCGGCACTTCTACGCCCATGACCGAACGGTATGTCAGCTGGATCCCCGTTTCCACCGGGACCTGCTCTGCAATTCTCTCGATCACGCCAGAATAGATATTGGCTCTCTGCAGGAGATAATAGCCGGTATCATATGCTTCCTGGATCTCTCCTCTCAGCATTTTGACCTTATCCACCAGATCCATCATTTCCTTGATCAGAATATTTCTCTTCCGATCCATCAGATCATAGCCGTTCTTGGCCAAGGCAAGGCTCTTTTTCATCGCAATGAGGTTGCCTTTGGTTGCGGCGACGTTGCTGGCCATTACGCTTCTCCTTCACCGGATAAAACAAGCTGGATGGTTCTTTCCGCATGATCAGGATCATAGTTCTGCTTGATCAGTTCCGGATCCAGACGGTCCAGAGCAGCTTCCGGAAGTGTGCTCAGAAGAGCCCATCCAAGATTCAGTGTTTCCTGCATCGAACGGTTGGCACTGTTGCCCTGACCGACAAAATACTGTTCAAACTTACGGCCGAATTCCATATACTTCTTATCAATATCAGACAGCTCATCTTCACCGATAACAGAAGCCAGAGATCTGGCATCCTGCACCTTTGCATAAGAAGCGAAAAGCTGGTTGGATACATCCTGATGATCTTTTCTTGTGTAGCCTTCACCAATGCCATCCTTCATCAGACGGGACAGCGAAGCCAATACACCGATCGGCGGATTGATGCCGTTCATATACAGATCACGATCCAGTACGATCTGGCCTTCCGTAATATATCCCGTCAAGTCCGGCACCGGATGGGTAATATCATCATTCGGCATCGTCAGGATTGGAATCTGCGTAACAGAGCCCTTTCCTCCCTTGATAATGCCTGCTCTTTCATACAGCGAAGCAAGATCGGAATATAAATATCCCGGATATCCCTTTCTTGATGGGATCTCGCCCTTGGAAGAAGAGAACTCACGGACAGCTTCGCAATACGAAGTCATATCCGTCAGAATGACCAGGACATTCATGCCCTGCTCATACGCAAGATATTCAGCCGCGGTCAATGCACAGCGCGGTGTCAGGATCCTCTCGATGATCGGATCATCGGACAGATTGACAAACATGCATACATTATCCATGACGCCGGTTTCTTCAAATGATCTGCGGAACATATCCGCAACATCATTCTTGACGCCCATCGCACCGAAGACAATGCAGAAATTCGATGCATCTTCACCTGTCAGTTTTGCCTGACGGACGATCTGAATAGCCAGCTGGTCATGCGGCAGACCGGAGCCGGAAAAGATCGGCAGCTTCTGTCCGCGGATCAGTGTATTCAATCCGTCAATGGCAGAAATACCTGTCTGAATATAGTTCCTTGGATACTGACGGGATACTGGATTCAGCGGTTTTCCGTTTACATCTTCGAACTTGTCTGCATAGATCTCGCCCAGGCCATCGATTGGATCGCCGATGCCGTTGAAAGTCCGTCCCAAGATCTCATGGGAAAGTCCTAAGGTCATAGGATGGCCTAAGAGCTTTGTCTTTGTGTTTGTTTTGGAAAGACCGTCTGTTCCCTGGAATACCTGGATGACTGCCTTCTCTCCTTCGATCTCAACGACTCTGCCGACACGGGATGTCCCGTTGGCAAGTTCAATCTCGACCATTTCTTCATTTGATACATTTTTTACATGATCCAAGGCTACAAGAGAACCCTGAATTTCATTCAGCCCTAATAACTGTACGCTCATAGAGTCCTCCTTTCTTAAAGGATATGATCCAGTGCAGTATCGATCTTATCGTTATAGGTATCCAATAATGCAATATTGTTATTCGGTACATCATACTTCATCTTTACCACTGTCTCAAAGATGCCTGTCTTAACGATCAAGGAAACCGGGATCTTCTTGGCAACTTTCTGCTGGCAGGCACGATGGAGATAAGAGATGACCTTCAGCATCTTATACTGTTTTTCCAGAGGTACGGATTGATCATCCGCATGGAAAGCATTCTGCTGCAGATAGCCGACTCTGACAACTCTGGCAATCTCCAAAGTGAGCTTCTGATCTTCCGGCAGAACGTCCGAACCAATCAGTTTGACCACTTCCATCAGAGAAGCCTCATCATGCAGGATCTGCTGCATTTCCGCCCGCAGCTCCATGAAGTCATGTGCAACATTGGCAGAGAACCACTTGGTCAGATCCCCAACATATTCTGAGGAAGACTGGTTCCAGTTCACAGCCGGATAATGTCTTGCATACGCAAGCGATTTATCCAAGGCCCAGAAGCAGCGGACAAACCGCCTTGTATTCTGCGTGACTGGTTCCGAGAAATCTCCGCCCTGCGGCGAGACAGCTCCGATCAGAGTGACTGATCCCTGCTTGCCGCTGAATGTATCCACAAAGCCAGCTCTTTCATAGAACTGTGCAATGCGGCTCGGCAGATAGGCTGGGAAGCCTTCTTCGGCCGGCATTTCTTCCAAACGTCCGGAGATCTCACGCAGTGCTTCCGCCCAGCGCGATGTCGAATCAGCCATCAGAGCAACATGGTATCCCATATCACGGTAATATTCCGCAATCGTCACACCGGTATAAATGGATGCTTCACGGGCAGCCACCGGCATATTGGAAGTATTGGCGATCAATACGGTACGATCCAGCAGAGACTTTCCTGTCTTTGGATCTACCAGTTCGCCGAATTCCTCCAGGACCTGGGTCATCTCATTGCCGCGCTCACCGCAGCCAACGTAAATGATAATATCGGCATCGCAGAACTTTGCGATACTGTGCTGAAGCATGGTCTTGCCGGCACCGAAGCCGCCAGGAATAGCAGATGAACCGCCCTTGGCAATCGGGAACATCGTATCAATGACACGCTGTCCTGTGATCAGCGGGATCGTCAGCGGTTCACGGCGGATCATCGGACGAGGAACACGCACCGGCCACTGCTGCTTCAGTGTAACTTCTGTTTCTTTATCTGTATCTTCATCTTTGACCACTGCCAATACATCGCTGACAGTATATGATCCATCTTTGACTGCTTTAACGACCGTACCATGCACACCGACAGGGATCATGCTCCGATGTTCTACCGAAGAAGTCTCTGGGCACGTCGCAAAGATCTCGCCCTGGTGAACGGTATCGCCTTCTTTGATCTTCATCGCAACATCCCATTTCTTCTCTTCATCCAGCGAAGGAATAGACTTGCCTTCCGCAATGAAAGCACCCTGTTCTTCTTCAATCTTTTCCAGAGGTCTTTCAATGCCGTCATAAATATTTCTCAGCATGCCAGGTCCCAATGTTGCATTTAAAAGAGATCCTGTGCCCTGCACCGGTTCATTCGGTCTTAAGCCTGTCGTTGATTCATAGACCTGGATCGTTGTGCGGTCATCCTGAATACGAATGACTTCACCAAGCAGTTTCTTTTCCCCGACATAGACCATTTCACGCATTGAAAATGTCTTTGTATTCCGTACGGAAACGACCGGACCGTTAATTGAATAAATTACATCGCTCATTCGGCATTTCCTTCTTTCAATTTAAATCGAGAATGATCGCGGAACCATGCAAACTGTTCCTTTCTCTTTTCATCCAGTGCGCAGCTGTACTCCATACCTGCTTTTTCATCGACATAGCGAAAACCGCCGATAGAGAAATACACCGAACGAACTTCATTCTTCAATCCTTTTTCCTGCAGGATCTTTTTCATCAGATCTGCATCATTTTCGCGAACTTCGAAATATCCTTCTGCCGATACCTGCAGATCATCCAGATGCTTTTTCATGTAATCTGCATATGCCGGTGTCTTCACAAAAGCACGCAGTTCAGTCTTCACTTCATGCATCAGATCTTCCATCAGAGAAGTACGCATCTCCAAGAGCTTTTTCTTTGTATCCATCTTTGCCCGCGATGCTTCCGTTGCGGCATACAGGCGCAGATCATTGAGCTCACTCTCCAGATATGTATCTGTTTCTTTCTTCAGTCCTTCTTTATAAAAGCTGATCTGATCATCCATCAAAGAGTCTGTTTCTTCATTGACTCTCTTGGTGACGATCTCCGAATGCGAACGGACATCCTGATCAATCGCTTTCAGCAATTCATCTTCGTAGTTTTCCACGCAATCACCTCTCTTTAAAGCTTGATGCCAATTGCCTCACTGATATAAGCATCAATTGTTTCACCGATCTTTGCCGAACCATGACGGTCAGAGATCTCAACGATCAAAGGCCTAGCCAGATTCAGCTTATAATTCGAAACAACATCTCCGACCAGATTGATCGTCTTTGTCGTCATCAGCACAATCGCAATATCTGGGTCCTGAATGAGCTCATCCAGACGCTTCAGGATTCCTTCACGATCGTGAATGACCTCTCCTTCGATACCGGCAAGGCGCATGCCTGTCATGGTATCTACATTGTCACTGATGCAGTACGATTTCATAGCTTAGAGATTGTTCAGGATCAGGATGGAGATCAGCAGACCGTAAATAGCAATACCTTCGCCTAAGGCAACGAAGATCAGTGCACGGCCGAAGTTGTCTGGATTTTCTGAAACAGCGCCCAGAGCAGCTGGTGTTGCTTTAGCAACAGCTAAGCCTGCACCGAGAGAAGAGCAGCTGACAGCGATAGCAGCCGCGATAAAGCCCAAGCCCTTGGAAGTATCTGCAGCAGCTGTAGTATCCGCAGCCAAAGCAGTGAACTGATGTGCCTGGAAAATGACCATGACCGCAAAGACACCGGTGAAAATGCAGATCTGTGCAATGACCTTGTGCTTTGCATTCTTGGCATTCAATCTGCCGCTGAAGATCAGTGCCAACGGACCGACGATCAGAAGTACTGCAACAACTGGCAATAAAATTTCTGTTAAACTTAACATATTTTTCTCCTTCGGATATTATCCTTTATTTTATTCTGCTGATTCAGCAGTTAATGCTGTGAACTTTGTGCCGCCCGCATCATAGTAGCGGGAGAACATTTCATAATACTCCAGACGCAGGGTCTGAATGCCAACGATCAATCCTTCCAAGCCCATGACAAACAGGTTGCCAAGGACCAATACGACCGGTCCTGCGCCGCCCGTCATCTTGACCAATGTCATAACGACCAGCATCATGCCTGCATGCGACAGAACGAAGCCGCCGACACGAAGATAAGACATGGAATTCGTAACGAAGGTCAATAGGACATCGAGAAGTTCAAAGATCGACATCGTGATATAGCCGCCCCAGCCTTCTCTTGGCTTGATTGGGCGATGCTCCGCAGCTGCGCTGAGCGGTTCTTTCATTAAGAAGCAGAACAGCGGCAGTCCAATGCATACAATATAGAAGATCGGATTCAGCAGAGAGACACCGAACAGCATCTGACTGATTACCGCAGCTAAGATGCTGCCATAGAAGACAAATCCTGCAATGCCATTCTGAGAGAAGATTGCTTCGCCGATCTCATGATGGCGGAAGCGATTCCAGATATTGATGCACTGTGTTGTTAAGATCAGAACAGCACCGATAGCAATGGCACCGATCAGCAATACCATCGTACTGGAAGTTGCCATGACATCGAACAGCTTTTCACGGACACCGAACAATGACTGATGGATCGGATTCAGCAGATCCTCATAGCCGAAGACGGAACCGAACAGGAAGCCGAAGATCGAAGATGTAATGCCGACTCTGCCGATGATGCCGAACAGCTGCCCTTTCTTTTCAAATAGGAAACCGATCAAAGCAAGTACAATGCCCTGGCCCAGATCGCCGAACATGATACCGAACAGCAGACAGTAGGTCACGGCCATGAATCCAGTCGGATCAAAATCATTGTATGCCGGCATGCCATACATGCCCAAGAACAGTTCAAATGGTCTGACGAACCAATTGTTCTTTAATTCTGTCGGACACGTCAGAGCAGGTTCATCTGCCGGTTCCTGAACAGTGAAGGATACCTGCGGTGCGAACTTCTTTTCATATGCCTCGACCTCATCTGCTTTGACAAAGCCATTCAATGTATACTGATCCTTCAGGATCGCAATATATGGATATAAGTTATGGATCTCATTCTGATTGGATACATACGTATACATATCATCGATCGATTCTCCATAGCTCTCCAGCAGCTGATGGATATCCACACTTGGGATCTCCATCGGTTCAAAGAACAGGTCTTTGAATATCTTATGGACTTTATCTGCATAGGAATCGGAACTGACGATCACCATCCATATATACTGCTGTGTTTCATGCAGCTTATGGTGAACAAAGATCTCTTCCCGATACATCGCCAGTTTCTTAAAGCTTTCCCGCGGAAGACGTCCGAATTCAAAGTTCAGATACTGACATTCATGGATCTTCTTAAAATCCAATTCGCTCAGCGCTGCCAAAGCAGCCTCATCATCCGGAGTCAGTACGACCTGCTCCGCATCGCTGGTAACACCGAACTTATCATTCAGTTCCTTCAGGAAGCTTTCAGCCTCCTCCTGCGAATATGCGCGATCCGCATGTTCCTTCTTTTTAATATCATAATTTACACCATGAGCGAAATTCTTCAGGGTCTGTTCATACCCTGCCCAAGGATTCTCTTCATTGATGAGCTTTCCTTGATTTTCATCATTTACAATTGCAGAACCCTGTTCTGCGTGCAGCATATCGGAATGGATCCCGGTGTAGATCATATCATCCAGGTGTTCCTGATCCGTA
Source organism: Solobacterium sp. (assembly GCA_022486705.1). GTDB lineage: Bacteria > Bacillota_I > Bacilli_A > Erysipelotrichales > Erysipelotrichaceae > Bulleidia. The sequence continues at coordinate 29,678 of JAKVKC010000020.1, forward strand.
GATGCACTGACAAATTTCATTTTAACAATTGCCATCTGCCAGCTCCTTTCTAATAGACAAGCAATGACTTAATGCGATCTGGGCTGATATGATATCTGACGCCCTCAATAATGTTGACCACATTATCGATCTCCATTTCACTGAGCATCAGATAGCTCAGCAGCACTAAGCTTGGTTCCGTATAGTATTCAATAAAGTGGTGATTCATCCGAAAGCGGATCACCTGCGTGTAATGCTCAATGGAAGTGAAGCGTATATTCGAGATGTAGTGTGCATACTTCTTCTGCAGTTCTTCAATGACCTGATCTGCCGAACAGTCATCGATCAGATGATTGATCTCACGTGCGCTGAACATAGCATAGTGCGGCGTCATCAGTCTTTTGATATCTTCCGGGCGGCCGCTGAAATACTTTTTCAGTCGGTAGATAATAGAGATATTATCCAGTTCGACCCGCGTCAGCGTGTCCTTCTGCATTTCCTCTTCAGCTTCGCTTCCGACTGCAACATGAGATACCAGTTCCAATATCACATCGTAGTAGCTGACCCGCAGTGCATGTTCCAGACCGATATAATCAACTTCTTTAAAGTCTGTGTTCTGATACCGCCGGATGATAGCTTCGTACCTCGTGCCCTTCAGCAGATCAAGAAGCTCATGGAAATCATTGACTTCCGACAGCTTCTGGATGGGAAATGACAGATACTTTTCAATATAGATCGGCATGCGCTGGATCATATTGACCCGGCTCTCCTCATCGTCTTCCGTGAAAGCACGGATGCACATCAGGATCAGCTGTTCTTCCGCATTCATGACCGCTGCATAGATAAATCCAGCCTGGTCATCATCGGTATACAGCAGCAGTTTCTTGAGCCTTGTAAAGACATCCATTTTCAGCAGATTTTCCAGTGCTTCCCGGTGAACTGCTTTTTCATTGATGCCAGCCAATGTTTCTGAAAAATAGGTATCATGCTTCAATGTATATGCAAGCTCCCCGACAGACTTCTTCTGCAGAAGCTTCATATAATCTTCTTCGCTCAGGCGGCTGCCGAACATCGCTCTTGCCTTAGCGGCAATTGCTCCATCGCTCATACTCCAGCCTCCTTATTCCCCATGGATGATCCGATCCAGGATCTCCTTTTTCCAAGTATCCTTATTTTTATCATAAGAAGCCTGAAGATCGCTCAGAGATTCCTCATAGTACTTTTGGTTTACCGCAGCATCATCCGCAATCTTCTGGTCCAGTTCTTTCTTCGTACTGGCCACCTGCGCATTGACTGCATTCCAAGAATCCTGTGAGATCTGCTTTTTCTGATCTTCGATCTTCTTTTTCAGATCCGATCGTTTCTGATACTGTGCCTGCACTTCTGCCCGCGTCTTTTCATCCGTTTCGATCAGTCTCTTAATGGCGTCGATTTCCATATCACATCTCTTCCTTTCCAAAAATGACTCATGTATTATATATCTCTTTTTGTTAAAATGTTAAAAATCTGCACAAACTGAAAGGACCGTGCTGCGCATGCCCGTTCTGAAACCGCTTTATCATATTTTTCAGCTGATTTTCGAAGTCAAAAGATACCGCATTATCTGCGGATGACACCTTCTTCTTCAGCTGCTTTCCCCACTGCCTGCGCAACGGTCGGAACAACGCGGTCATCAAACGGCGAAGCAATAATATAATCTGTTCGCAGATCTTTTTCTTCTATTAATGAAGCAATGCCCTTGGAGGCCGCAATCTTCATTCCTTCGGTGATCTTGGTCGCCTTAGCATCCAATGTTCCGCGGAACAGTCCTGGGAAAGCGAGAAGGTTGTTGACCTGGTTTGGATAATCCGACCGGCCCGTACCGATAATATATGCGCCTGCTTCTTTGATATCTTCATAGCAGATCTCTGGTTCTGGGTTTGCCATTGCAAAGACAATTCTGCCTTCATTCATCGATCGTATCATGTCCTTGGTAACAATATGCGGTGCCGATACTCCGATAAAGATATCTGCGCCCACCATTCCTTCGGCCAGGTTGGCATACTTCTGATGATCAAGATTGACATACTGAAGAAGCTCTTTCTTCAGACTGTTGTATGTATCCGCTTTGTCAGGATCGACACAGCCGTCAATATCAAATGCATAGATCTTATGAAAGCCGTAAGCATACAGCATCCGGATGATCGAGGATCCAGCAGCGCCGCATCCTGAGATGACGACCTTCTGTGAAGCAGGATCTGTCTTCTTCAGTTTCATGCAGTTGATCAAAGCCGCCAAGACAACAATAGCTGTGCCATGCTGGTCATCATGAAAGACAGGGATCGAGCATTCCTTGATCAGCCGCCGTTCAATTTCCACACAGCGCGGTGCACTGATATCTTCCAAGTTGATTGCGCCAAAGCCTGGTGCTATGGCCTTGCAGATCCGAACAATCTCATCTGGGTCCTTTGTATCCAGACAGATCGGCCAAGCATCAAGACCGGCAAATCTCTTCATTAACAGAGCCTTGCCTTCCATGACCGGCAGTCCTGCCGCCGGGCCAATATCGCCAAGTCCTAAAACAGCCGTACCATCGGTCACGACAGCGACCGTATTGCCCCGTCCTGTATACCGATAGGAATTCTCCGGATCTTTCTGTATCTCCAAGCATGGCTGAGCCACACCTGGCGTATAGGCAATGCTCAGATCATTCGCATTTTCACATGGTACTTTCGGTTCAACTTTCAATTTGCCCTTGTACTTTTCATGCAGTTTCAGCGATTCTTCATAGTAGTTCATCATTTTCTCTCCTTATATTCTTCATCAGAAATACAGTGAATTCCATGTTCCAAGCACATCTCAGCAAACACACCATTTCCCTTGATCTTTGTATGCGCAAATGATCCATCATAGATCTCGCCGCATCCGCAGGAAGGACTGTATGCTTTCAGAACTGCTTCCCTGCAGCCAGCTTCTTCTGCTTTCTGCAGCGCAAGCAATGCCCCTTTGCGATACTCTTCGCTCACATCTTTGCCTTCGGTATTGATCACCCGTCCCTGCTGGATCTCCGCGCAGGGCCTTGGCGTAGGCAATCCGCCCAGTACTTCTGGGCAGACAGCAATGCATTTTCCCTCTTCATACATCTTTCTGATCTCAGCAATGCCATTGTCACCGCCGCTGTATTTGCAGCAAATCCCCGCCAAACATGCACTAATCAAGATCATAGACATCATTCCCCTGGGCATCAATACCGACAAAACACGGAAAGTCCTTCACCGTGATCTTAGTAACGGCTTCGGCCAGCATTTCTTCAAAAGCAATCGGTTCTCTTTTAATAATACTGTGCGACAGCAGTGCACCAGCACCGCCGCACGCGACAAAATAGATCATATGGTAACGGCGGATCGCCTCTTTCACTTCTTCGCTTCTTCTTCCCTTGCCGATCATGATCCGCATGCCATGATCTGCCAATTCAGGTACGTAAGGGTCCATCCGGGATGATGTCGTCGGTCCTGCTGACCCGATCACCTGTCCCTTTTTAGCTGGTGTCGGACCGACATAATAGATTGAACAATCCTGCAGATCGAAAGGCAGCGGTTCTCCCTTCTGCAGCATCTCATGAAGCTTTTTATGCGCTGCATCCCGGGCCGTATAGATCTCCCCATTCAATAAGACAGCATCCCCTGCTTTCAAGCTTTTTCTCGTTTCTTCATCCAGGGGCAGAAATAATTGCTTCATGATCTCTTCCTTTCTCAGTCTCAGATCAATTATTGATCCACAAATTCAACTGTATACTCATTCATATCATAAGAACCTGCCAGCATGCCTTTGATCAATGTATGCGCATTTTCTTTTGCCTTATCCATCAGGCCATTGTCTTCTGCCTTCTTCATGGCTTCTTCTTTCATTTCTGCAAATGCATTATTCATATCTGTTAACGTGATATGTGTAAGAAGACCCTGCGTCTCATCATACAATTGAAAGGAATCTGTATTCAGATCTGTATCAAGGATCTTCGCTTCCGGCAGCTTCACGGTCACCTTGTGATTCTTCTGATCCGGTTTCACTTCAATCTCCGCAAAATCATAGCCAGCTTTTATATCTATATCATATGAAAAAATATTCTTTGACTCTGTGAATGGAATACTTCCTTCTCCAATCAGCGGCAGATTGTATTTCAGGGCTTCGCTTTTTGTCTTCACCACCGTAACATTTGCTTCTTGTGTTGCCAATTCTCCAATATTCTTAAAACCTATATCCGTTACCTTCTGTGTACTGCTCAGAACAGTCTTTATACCGAAGCCTACACCGAGGCATACAGCAGCGATGATAACAATTACAGCAATCAGTTTCCCTGAAATGACGATTTTTGTGCTTTTGCCATTCTGAGGTTTCTTTTCTTCATTCTTCATTATTCATTTACCCCTTTTTATCAATCAATGATTCCCGCCCAATGTCTGCATGCATGACAGCACATGTTTACGGCTGCAGGCAATCCGGCAATATGTGTAGGTGCTTCTTCAATCATCACCTTCAGTGCAGTAGTATTGCCATGAAATCCCATTGGTCCGATATGCAGATCATTGATCTGTCTGAGCAGTTCTGCTTCTAAAGACGCATATCTTGGATCAGGATTGCTTTGCGATAGCGGCCGCATCAATGCATGTTTCGATAATTCTGTAACAGAATCGAAACTTCCGCCAATACCAACACCAATAATAAAAGGCGGGCATGCATTCGGTCCTGCTTTCTTTACGGTATCCAGCACAAAATCAATGACGCCCTTTTCCCCATCTGCCGGGGTCAGCATTTTCACGGCGCTTTTATTTTCCGAACCGAATCCCTTGGCCATCAATTCCAGAAAGACCTGGTCTCCTTCGACAATCTCCATATGAATGACTGCCGGTGTATTGTTCTTCGTATTCTTTCTTTGATACAGCGGATCATCCACCATAGATGCTCGCAGAGAATTCTCCAGATATCCTTCACTGATGCCCCTCTGAATGGCTTCCTGCAGAGAACCGCCGGTAAAATGCACTTCCTGTCCGACCCGCAGCCAGACAATGGCCATTCCTGTATCCTGACAGATCGGGATCCTGTCGGCGGAAGCAATTCTGGCATTCTCCAGCAGCATCTGCATCGCTGTCTGGGAGCGTTCTTTTGTTTCCTTCTCTGCGCCCTGCTTTAAAGCAGCCAGAATATCCGGCTGATAGTCGACCGCAATCGTTCCGCAGGCTTCCTTTAAAGCCTCCGTAATTCTTTCAACATTTATCTCTTTCATAGCATCCTCATTATAATGAAAAAGAGAAGAATTTTCGATCTCCTCTTGTGTAACTGCATAGCTCTACTTCTTCTGATCTGTGCCCTTTGCACGTTTTTTTGTGAGCTGTGCCGCATATTCTTCGATTTCACGGAATTCTTCATCTTCTGAACGATAGGAGCTTCCATTAAAGCACAATGTTCGGATTACCCGCTTCTCCCATTCTGGGCGCCGGCGATAGGACTCGATCATCTGCATTTCAGAGCTTGACGGCATATCATCCGTATGTGCTGCTTTTTCTTCTGCGAGATCCAGCAGTGAAGCAAGCGAAACATGAAAATATTCCGCATATTTCTTCAGGCAGATAACATCCGGCAGAACATTGCCATTCTCATATCCTGAGATCGACTGCGGCGATATGCTCAATTCCTGTGCCAATTCTTTCTGTGTCAAATCCTTATGCACTCTCAGTATCCTGACCTTTTCTGACAGGGCCTTCGTTGTATTGTCAATTTTCTTTTTCATCATCCACTTCCTTTTCTTTCTTATTATTCTACCAAAACCGGATTGCTGTTTCACCTATTCTTCAAAGAAATTTTCAAGCATCTTCAGAAATATGCGAAACTCAATTTTGATATATAGAAAAATGACCGTAATTCTGACAGATGAAAAAGGTCTTCCGAAGTCAATATGCATTCAGAAGACCGATGCTCGTGCAAGTTTCAGAACAGTTTTTACTGCAGATCAACATACTTAGCAATGCAGCTTGGCACCGTAATCGAAGATCCCATCACAGATGTATAGGAATACAGTCCTGAACAGGTGCCGTAGAAATTCACAATATCCTTTTCCAAGAACCTGCTTTCCCCGGCCGCATATTGATAAGAGACCATGACTACATCATCCCATATGCCATAATTGCCCTGGGTCACTTCGATACGCATAGTTGCAGATCCGCCGCTCCCTTCTATTACCTGGATCACCTTGCCGGTAAATCTGATATTTTCTCCTTTATGCGCATTGCCATTTCGCGCTAATTCCTCATAAGAGATATCGGCACAGGAATTCTTATAGTTTTCTTTTTCTTCAGCTTTTCTTTGCGCCTCTATAACAGGATCCTCTTCACTGCATACCACGGTAAGGGTGCAGGTCAGATCTTTGCTGCTGTATGGATCCTTATACTGGATCGTCACTGCTGCCGATGAGCTTCCCGCCAATACTGCCGGTTCACTTACAGTCCACTTATAAAGTGTTCTATCTTCGCCGTTCTGCTGCCTGCCAGTGACATGAATATCCGTATTTTTACTGTCCAGTACGGTGCCGATCTTGGCCGCACCAGTATACTTTGCCGCAATAGATACTACTTTTTTAGCTTCTTCAGTTGCACCAAAGCTGATTGTCTTCGTCGTAGGTATTCTGATCGTCGACATCACATAATCAGCAACTTTAGAATAATCTTTTTCCCCATCTGCCGGCCAGGAAAACATACAGACGAAAATACTTTTATACAGTGGGACAAAGACGGCTGTGCTTCTGTAATCTGTATCATCAGCTGATATATTGAAATTCAATTGTTTGGAACGAATCGAATCCGCTGTGATATCTTTTCTTTTTACATTATTACAGTTTCCATTTGCAATAAATGAGTCAGTAAAAGTATTCAGGCCATCCTCTGCAGATGCATCAGAAACAATAGGCAGATTATCACTTTGCATCAGCTGAATATTGATCCTGTCTTCCCCTTTATAAATATCATGGCCGTCACTGGAGGACAGCTCCATACCTTCCGGCACCAGCAGCGCTATATCCTTGCTGAATGCTTTCACAGCCTGATAGTTCAGAGCGGTGCTCTTGACTGCCTTCGGTCTTAGCAGTGCCATCGCTATGACTGCTGCTGCACATACAGCAATCACAAGAAGAATAATTTTTTTCCTTTTTCCTTGGAGCTTTATTTTTTTTTTACCTTTCTGATCAAGCGCAGGAGCAGCAGCCTGCTCTTCATTCTTTTGCTCATCGCATCCCTGTTCTGCAGGAATTTCAGCCTGCTGTTCCTTCAGTGCCGTTTCTGCTTCAGCATGATCCTGTTCTTCTTTCTGATCCTCTGAATCCCTTTCTGTTTCTCTTGGCTTTCCGCAGCAGCTGCAGAACTCTCCTTGATTTTCGCTGCCGCATCGGCTGCATTTCCATACCTTATCTATCATGTTCATAATTTTCCCCCCTCAGGCCGCATGATCTTCTTTTCGTTTATCCTCATCAATACTTTCTGTATCAAACTACTGCACTTCCGCCAATCTGTTCAGAATACGTGCCATCACTTCCAGGTAGTACGCCTGATCTGCCGAAGACAAAGCATTCTCATCGATGCTGTCCAATTTCGTCATCGTATCCTTATACTTATTCATCCATTGGAGATAATCGCTCAGCATACTGGCAGTGTCTTCAGCATTCTGATATTTCTGCATGAACGTGACATATTCATTGAAGAAAGCTTCATACGCATCCATTGCCGCCTTAAATGACGGATCGATTCCTGTGCTTTCCGCGGTAGGAACAGGGACGGCCGTTGGTTCGGCAGTCGGTATGATGGTTGGCACAGAAGCAGCTTTTGAGGCTGCACTGGGTGAATACGTACTGAGCGAAGCGGAATAGCTTGGTGATGCCTGTGCATCTTTTGTTCCATTGCTGCAGGCGCACAGACATAAACATGCTGCACTGCAGACGAAAAGCGATACTGTTTTCATCATTTTTTCTCCTTCATGGCTTTTGCCAAGGCTCTTGCCCTTTTTAACTTTTCTGCAAGTTCCTTTTCCTGCTTTATCAGACGGCAGATATCCGTTTCCATGATCTCCTCAATACGGCCTTCTGGTCCATCCAATATCACCCGGATCTCCGACAGCAGCAGGCCAGCCTTCTTGTAATACATGATCATCTCTAAACGTTCGATGGTCTTTTTGTCATACATCTTGCTGCTTTGCTTTCCTGCCCGGCAGCTTGGCTTGAGAATCCCCTTTTTGTCATAGTAGAAGAGCGTCTTTTTGGTTATGCCATATTCCCTGCATACCTGCTGTACTGATTTCATGGCATTGCTGTTATCCTTTTCGAATACTGTAATTCCGTTCCCCTGGGGAACCGTCAAGCCCCTTTTTTCATCATTCTTCATAAATGATCTCCTCGCTTTCATAGGAGGCCATGTTTATGACGCGAATTTATATCTTCTTGGGTACGGTGAAATGAAGTGATTGCATTTGCATTCTTCATTCTGCAGTGCTACTATGTTTTAGCAGTCATTGAATAAGAGTGCTAAAACAACTAGGAGGCAGATCTATGGCTAAAAAACAGTTTAAAGCAGAATCAAAACGTCTTCTTGATCTCATGATCAACTCAATTTACACAAACAAAGAGATCTTCTTAAGAGAATTGATCTCCAATGCAAGCGATGCTCTGGATAAGCGTCATTATCTTTCTTTGACCGATCCGAAGTACAGTGCGGATAAGAAGGATCTGAAGATCACGATTGAGCGCCACCAGGATACCAGACAGCTGGTCATTGAGGATCATGGCGTAGGCATGAATGCCGAAGAATTGGAAAAGAATCTGGGCACCATTGCCAAATCAGGTTCTGCTGAATTCCGCGAATCCTTAGAAAAAGCAGAAAAGAATGTCGATATCATCGGACAGTTCGGTGTCGGCTTCTACAGTGCCTTCATGGTCGCCAAGCATATTACGGTAGAATCAAGAGCAGCCAAAGAAGACAAAGCATACAGCTGGACAAGTTCCGGCGATGATGGATATGTCATTTCTGAAATTCAAAAGGATACGGTCGGCACCAGGATCATCCTGGATCTGAAAGATGATACGGATGATGAAAAGTATTCGAAGTATCTGGAAGAGTTTACTATTCGCGATCTGGTAAAGAAATACAGCGACTATGTGCGCTATCCGATTGAAATGGAATGCACGAAGAGCGCACCGGATCCAACTGATAAAGATAAGACGATTGAGACCCAGGAGATTGAGACACTGAATTCTATGGTCCCTCTGTGGAAGAAACCAAAATCAAAGATCAAGCCGGAACAGTACAATGAGTTCTATAAAGGCAAGTTCAATGATTGGGAGGATCCGCAGAAGGTCATTCACTATAATGTGGAAGGAAATGTATCCTATACTGCTCTGCTCTTTATTCCAAGCAAGGCACCGTACAATTTCTATTATCAGGATTTTGAACCAGGCCTGCAGCTGTATTCTCATAATGTATTCATTATGGATAAGGTAAAAGATCTGGTACCGGAATACTTCCGTTTTGTACAGGGACTTGTGGACAGTGATGACCTGTCCCTGAACATCTCACGTGAGATCCTGCAGCAGGATCGTCAGGTCAAACTGATTGCGAAATCTATTGAGAAAAAGATCCAGAGTGCTTTGGAAGATATGCTGAAGAATGAACGTTCTGAATATGAAAAATTCTTTGACAACTTCGGTCTGAATCTGAAATACGGTATCTATAAAGACTATGGCATGCATAAAGAGACACTGCAGGATCTGATCCTGTTCCATTCTTCTAAAGATGGAAAGTATGTGACGCTGAAGGAATACACGGAGCGGATGCCGAAAGATCAGAAGGCCATCTACTATGCCTGCGGCAAGACCATTGATGAGATCAGTGCACTGCCTTCCATGGCAAAACTGAAGGATAAGAATTATGAAGTCCTGTACTTCCTGGATGAAAGAGATGAGTTTGTATCTTCCATCATGCAGAAGTATACCGATCATCCATTCCAGTCCATTAACAAGGGAGACCTTGATCTGGACAGTGAAGAAGAGAAGAAAGAAAAAGAGAAGAAGACAGAGGAGAATAAAGATATGCTCACTGCCCTCAAGGACGCCCTTGGCGATAAGGTCAAGGAAGTACGTATCTCTTCCCGCTTAAAAGATGATCCTGTCTGCGTCGTTGCGGATGAAGGTGTTTCATTGGAAATGGAAAAGTATATGAGCCAGGATCCAATGAATCCGAATAAAGTAAAGGCATCCAAGATCCTGGAGATCAATCCTGATCATCCTGTCTTTGCAAAACTGCAGAAGATCTATGCTTCATCTCCGGATGAACTGAAGGACTATGCATCGGTACTGCTGGATCAGGCATTACTGATCCAGGGACTGCCGATTGAAGACCCTGTTGCTTATGCAAAGAAGGTCGCAGATCTTCTGGTAAAGGCATAAAGTAGTTGCAATCTGTTTCAGTTTCCGCTATTGTATCAATGCAAAAGATCAGCTTTCCGGAATTTCTGTATCAAATCCGGCGACGCTGATCTTTTATTTTTTGGAGACTATGATGAAAAAAAGAACACTGTATACAGAAGTATCCTATTTGCTGAGCATTATCTTCATTGCCTTTGGAACAGCCCTAGAGGTATATGCCAATTTCGGCATGTCCACTGCCGTAGCGCCCGCCTATCTGCTGCATCTAAAGCTTTCTCAGACCATTCCCTGGTTCTCTTTCGGCATCGCTGAATACTGCATTCAGTTCTGTCTGCTGCTGGTGATGATGGTGCTGGTGCACCGCTTCCGCATATCCTATTTATTCTCATTTCTGACCGCGATCCTTTACGGTCTCTGCTTAGATCTTTTTGTCAGTCTTGTATCCCCTCTGCCAGATCTGATTTGGCTGCGCATTTCAGCTTTTGCCATCGGTACGCTGTTTGTGACTTCCGGTGTATCTTTCATTTTTCATACCTATCTGTCACCAGAAGTATATGAACTTTTTGTAGCTGAAGTATCCGCCCATTTCCATATTGGGATTCCTCCCTTTAAGACCGGCTATGATATTGCCAGCTGCATCATTGCTGTGCTCATGAGCTTTCTCTTCTTTTCACAGCTGGAAGGCATCGGCATCGGTACAGTCATCAGTGCATGCATCAACGGTACGCTGATCGGCTGGTTCACAAAAATATTGGAACATCGATTTGTTTTTACGGATCGGCTGAAGTTCAGAAAATACTTTGCATCAGAAAGAAATGGAGCTTCTCATCAATGAGAGGCTTCATTTTCTTTTTCTGTATTCTTATTTCTGCTTGGATACTGGGCAATCATGACCGCCAAGAAGATCAGCGAACAGCCGAGGATCTCTCGTCCGGTCAGATCCTGATGAAGAAGCAGGAATCCCGCGATGGCTGCAAATACGCTTTCTAAGCTCAGCAGCATGCAGGCAATGGAAGGATCGGCATCCTTCTGGCCTAAGATCTGCAATGTATAGCCTGCCCCGGAAGAAAGACAGCCGGCATACAGGATCGGCACGGCAGCATCTTTTACAGCGGTCAGATCTGGCTTTTCAAACACGAACATGCCGATACTGCAGAGCAGACCGGCAGTAAGGAACTGAAGGCAGGAGAGCCTGACACCATCCACGGAAGAAAAACCGTCAACGATCAGAATATGAACGGCAAACAGCACGGCACAGATCAGCAGATACAGGTCGCCTCTTTGAAGTACCAGCGACGCATCCTTAAAGGATAAAAAATAAAAGCCGACCAATGCCAGCAGAGCCCCCAGCCAGACGATCAGCCGCGTATGATGGCCAATGAACAGTCCCAGGATCGGGACCAGAATGACATACAGCGCTGTGATAAAGCCGGCTTTGCCAGCGGATGTCTCCATGATACCAAGCTGCTGGAACATTGAAGCCGCGGCCAGCACAACGCCGCACAGCACCCCGCCCAGCAGCAGTTTTTTTGAAGCAGCTGTTTTTTTATCTATGCCTCTGCTCTTATCAAGAAAAGGCATGACGATCCAAAGCGTCAGTGCACCGATCAAAGAACGCAGGCAGTTGAACGTCCATGGTCCAACATGCTGTGTTCCGGCTGACTGTGCAACAAAGGCACAGCCCCAGATCAAAGCTGCCAGCAGAAGCATCAATGAGTTCTTCAGTTTCATTCATCTTCCTCCGAAATAAAGCCGCGGTCAAAATGAATGACGGTATAGAACTTGACTGGCTTGCCTGCCAGCTGGGCATCGATTTTATCTTTGATCTCAGCATTGGAAAGCTTCTCATCGTATGGGACCAGAATATCAAAGACAAGATTGGTATGCATCGGACCGGATACCATACGGAAATCATGCATGGAAAGATTCGGATCGATCGCATTCAGGATTGCATCCACCATCTTCTTATATTCATTCAGCTGCGGATCATCCACAATGATCGGATCCATATGGATCGTCATCATGACATGGAGATTCTCTTCGATCTCACGCTCTGCTTCATCGATCACATCATGTGCCGCCAAGAAATCCATCTTAGCATTGACTTCGGCATGTGCACTGCCGATCTGCACGCCAGGTCCGTAATCATGAATGATCATATCATGGACACCGACGATCTCTTTATGTGAAAGCATCTGATTGCGGATCGCCGCAGTCAGCTCTTTTGAAGCAGGTGCTCCCAGCAGCTGATTGATGATCTCAATGGCAATGCCATAGCCGCTGTAAAAGATGAAGCAGGCTAAGATTACACCGGCAATGCCATCAAAAGGAATATCTTTTGTGACGGCAGAAAGAATGATAGCGATCAAGGAGATTGCCGTCGCCAGGACATCATTGCGGCTGTCATCGCTGGCTGCTTTGATGGCCAAATTGTTTATTTTTGTACCGATGCTCTTATAAAAGAATGCCATCCATACTTTAACAAGAATAGATGCCGCCAAGATCACGACCAAGACCAGATTGAAAGAGACTTCATCAGGATGAATGATCTTATCAATAGATGTAGTCAGAAGCTGGAAGCCAAAGATAAAGATAATAATAGCAACAATGAAAGAAACAACATATTCCATGCGGCCATGGCCAAAAGGATGTTCCTTATCTGCCGGCTTTGCGGACAGCCGATAGCCAAACAAAGTGATCAGACAGGACATGCAGTCTGACAGGTTGTTGAAGCCATCAGAAACAATAGAAATAGAATGGATCGTCAATCCGATGATTCCCTTCAGAATGAACAGAAAAATATTGCAGCACATGCCAATGGCAGAAGTCAGTGTTCCATAAGCAAGTCTTACTTTTTCATCCCGTATATTTTCAGGATCTTTAATAAATCGTTTGATCAGAAACTGCGTCATATGATCATCTCCCTATGTACGCTATTTTAATACAGCTCCGTTCTTACTTCTACTCTGATTTTGCTTTTCCGCTGATGTACAGCGATCCATTGACGCAGACAGGAAATCTGCATCGGCATAAAAGCAAACGTGATCAGCAGCAGAGTATCGATCACGCCATACGCCGAATACGGAAGCAGCAGCGTCATTGCATAAAGCGCAGCCATTACGATGCGCATTGCTGCAGCTGTATGTCTGATCGCTCTTGATGAATTTTCTTCAAAGAGCACATAGCACAGAACACTGCAGAAAGAAACGAACCAGACAGCCGGCATCCGATGCACCAGCCCAGTGCATACAGTCAGCAGAGCCGCAATGATCCCATATAAGATGATGTCCTTTGCGCGATGATAAAGATAGGCATAGCTATGTGCTTCCGCCGCCGTCAATATCGCAAAGAGCGAGAACAGCACGGCAGCCGCCTGATATCCATCTGCGGTATAGCTGAAGGCCATCAGTACCAATGCACTTGTCAGCCAGTATTTTGCTTTCATTTCCATCATGATCACCTCTTCTTACAGCCATTACTATAGTAGAAAGGTCTGGAAGTGCTGTACCTAATCGTGTACAATGAAAAAAGAAAAGAAAAAATATGAAAACATATATTCCTTCGCTGGATGCCTTGATCTATCAGGCACTCAGCAGACATTCTGATCCGCATCATCTGATGTCAATGACGGAACTGCGGGCGAGCTGCGATCTGGCTGGCCATCCGGCTGACCGCCGCACGGTCTATAAGTCCATTGCCATGATGAAAGAAGCAGGCATCCCGATTCTTTTCGTCCGAAAGAATGGACAGCAGGGATATTATCTGAAGCATCCCTTTTCCAATGCTGAAGCGCTGTTCTTAATGAATGCATGTGAGGAGTCCAGTGCACTGTCGCTTAATGAAACAGATGAATTAGTCTCTAAGATCAGCCAGCTGCTGCCTGAAAAGAAGATCAGTCAGCTTCCCCCGCTGTCTAGAAATCCGGCAAAGACGCAGCAGCGCGATATTCTGAAAGAAGCAGAAAAGCTTCTGCCGGCCATTGCACAGTATCGTTATGTTGAATTCCGCTATTTTGATATAACCGTTTCTAAGAAAAAGAAATACCGCCGCGAAAATCAGAAATACCGTTTGGTGCCATATGCACTTGTTTCTGACAGCGGCAGATATTATGTTGTTTTCTATTCTGATAAGCATCAGTCGTTTGCCAACTACCGCTTGGATAAAATGGATACGATCGTTATCAGCGATGAGAGCAGTGAAGGCGTTCCTTTCTCTTTGGCAGATCACCTGCGCACCTCCTTTCATATGTACCATGGGAGTGCCCAGACAGTGACCGCCGTCTTTGACGCCAGCATGTCATCGATCGTCTTTGATCAATTCGGAGAAGATATTCTGATCTCCAAAGCAGATGAGCATACATTTACTGCAAGCATCCGCACTGCCGTAACACCGACCCTGGTATCTTGGTTCCTGCAGTTCTATGATAAGGTTACGATCAAAAGACCGAAATCGCTGATTGAAGAATATCAGAAGATCGCACACTGTATCTTAAATACATATAAGGATGAATAGGAGGAT
>JAKVKC010000021.1 GCA_022486705.1 Solobacterium sp.
GGTTTTTGATAAGTTTCCATGAACCCCCAAAAGCCCTTGAACAGTTCCCGCGTACGAACGGAGCTGACTTTTGACTGTTCACGGTAACTGGTCAATAATCGGACATCAAAATGGAGCAATCGGGCCATGTTGAGACGGTAGTATTGATGTCAAGAGTATAAAGTCAGCGTGTCGGAAATCACTTGAATTTGGCACTTTCTGTACATTTGATCTTCTGAATATTAACTTTGGACATTCATTTCAAATGTTTCGTGTGAACTTATCCAAGATAGTATTTTCAGGCTATGGCAAAGGCTGAGCAGCCAAGGTAGATGTCAGAGGGTCGAGCCAGTGAGATAGATACCAAGGGCAAATCGGAATTTGAAGAAGGAATAAAAGAATGACGGGGGATCAATAGAATTCAAATTAACGAAGAATGGGCGGATTCAACAATCATTGAAGCAGGAGATTTTATTTTCGTTGGATATTGCATAAAAAATGAGGGTAAAAGTATAGAAGAACAAATGAATGGTGCATTTGATGTATTGGAAGAGAGATTGAAAATGGTTGATCTGACATTGGAATCCGTTGTTAAAATGGATTGCTTGTTTAGAAATATCGAAGACTTAAGTCATTTGCCTGCCATCATAAAGAAAAGACTCGATGGCAGATATCCAACGCGAAAAGCTTATGAAACAACGTTTATCAGAGATGGAATCAACTTCCAAATAGACGCAATAGCTTATAAAGGATAAGGACGACAAATTGCAGCTTATCGGTTTAATGAAAAAACAGAAAAATTTGAATTTGTGGAGGAGAATATGAAGCAGCTTTATATCATAGGTGGAACGATGGGCGTTGGAAAGACAACTGTATGTCAGAAATTAAAGATAGAATTGCCTAAGTGTGTCTTCCTTGACGGCGATTGGTGCTGGGATGCTAATCCGTTTCTTGTTAATGAAGAAACAAAGAAAATGGTTATGCAAAATATCTGTTTTATGCTTAATCAATTTTTACATTGCTCATCCTATGAAAATGTTGTGTTTTGCTGGGTGATGCATGAGCAGAATATCATTGATACTATTCTGGCAAATATAGATAAGACGAATTGTGATATAAAAGTAATTTCTCTTGTTTGCAGTCAGGCTACATTGCGTGAACGCCTTGAAAAAGATATTCAATTAGGCATTAGGACTAGTGATGTTGTGGAACGAAGCATTGAAAGGCTTCCGCTATATGAAAAACTCAAAACACAAAAGGTATATACAGATGGAAAAAGCGTTTCACAGATAGTTAGTGAAATTGAAATGCTGTAACTTTCGGCTTGTGGAACTGAAGAAGGAATCGAAAAAATAGAGCTTAACCTGAAGATTATTTATATAATGTGAAAGAAGGATTCAAATGAAGCCATGGTTTACGATAGACAAAATTGACGACCATACACATATCATCAGCGAATATCGGCATTGGGAGGAAACGCATTGTTACCTTCTTGAAGGAAAAGACCGCGCATTGCTGATTGACACAGGGCTTGGCATTTGTGACATTTCTGCGGAGGTAAAAAACTGACGGACAAGCTGGTGACAGCAGTCGCAACTCATATTCATTGGGAACATATCGGAGGGCACAAGTATTATCCTGATTTTTATGCGCATGAAGAAGAATTGAACTGGCTCAGCGGTGGATTTCCATTGAGTATAGATACGATTCACAGCATGGTTATTGATTGCTGTGAGCTTCCGGAAGGGTACGATGTGGGAACTTGTGAGCTTTTTCAGGGGGACTCCGACACGCATTCTTCATGATGGGGATACGATTGAACTTGGCGTTCGAAGCATCGCGGTATTGCATACGCCAGGACATTCACCCGGACATATGTGCTTTTGGGAAGCCTCACCCGGATATCTATTTACCGGTGATCTTGTCTACAAAGATACGCTGTTAGCGTATTCTCCTTCTACCGATCCGCAGGCGTATCTAAAAAGCCTTGAAAAAATCGTCGTTCTACCTGATACGAGAGTATTTCCTGCTCATCATACGTTGGATATACAGCCTGAAATTCTGAATCGTATGCGTGATGCCTTTCGCAAATTTGACAAGAAAGAAAAACTGCATCACGGAAGTGGAACATTTGATTATTGGGACTAGGCTGTTTGGCTGTGATAAGCAAAATGAGCATAACATGCAGCAGATCATATATGGATCTGTCGAAAGAAAGTGAAAATATTATGTCCTCTTCAAAGATATATCTCAACTAGATATTAGAACAGTTGTCCCTTCTTGAAGATATTTCGTATTGGACAATGATGGGAGAATATATTTTGTATTATTCCGGTAAGGTGATTGTCGGCATATATGACAATCGATTCCTTGGTAAAACTTGAAGCACCAGCAAAAAAAATGACGCTGGATGCGGTCATGGAACTGTCATAGGATGGCGCTGAAGAAATACTGCTTGTTGCTAATGCTGAGGACAGGGAGTTCTTGAAAAGACTGATGGGCACCATATATGATGAACTGACAAAATCGAAGGAGCGAAGGAGAAAATATGAAATTGAAGAATCCATTATTTGCAGTAAAAGATATTGATAAGTCAGTGAAGTTTTACCAGGAAGTACTTGGTCTGCATGTTGTCATGGATTTTGGTGCAAATAAGACATTGACGGGTGGACTTGTTTTGCAGACTTTGGATACATGGAAAGAGTTCATCAGCACTGATCCTATTTCTTTCGGTGCGAATGACGCTGAGATTTATTTTGAGGAAGACGATTTTGATCAGTTCTCAGAAAAACTTAAAACACTGAATATTCAACATTTGCATCCGGTAAAGGAACATGCCTGGGGACAGAGAATAGTTCGGTTTTATGATCCGGATCAGCATATCATTGAAGTAGGAGAGAACATGAAAACAGTCTGCCGAAGATTTTTGGATAGTGGAATAACAGATGATGAAGCGGCGAGACGAATGGATGTGCCTCTTAAGTTCGTAAAAAGCTGCAAATAGCAATACAGCAGGAATAGTCGAGAAAACTTCTTCTGATCTGAAGTATATTGTGATCATCATGAGGCGATGAAGATTAGCTGCTAGCCACAGTTGAGTTTTTTGGACAGCTTGCTTTTATTTTATTGCTGGATTTTTTAGTAATCTAGGAAGACTTATATTTACTTCCATTTTCTTAGAGTATATTATGAGTTCAGAATACATATTTTGAAAAACATCAGAAAAATTCAATGTAAATTGATGACTTGTAGGTTCTGATGTGCCTTATGGAGGGACGAAATATGAAAAAAGTATTTTTGAAAATCATTCTAATGGCAGCAATGGCAATTCTCATGCTTCCGACCACGGTACTGGCAGAAGAAGCATCTGTGATCATCTGCTATGGGACAGATGGCCTTATGAATGTCACTCTGCCGACCACGGATAACTGTTACACTTATGGAACTACGAATGCAGACGGCACGACCGCAACGCAAACTGCGGCGAACGCCTCTGTTTTACCCGATTCCGGCTGGACCTGGGCAGTACAGAAGGTCGATACATCTGTAGGCGGCAAGACTTACGGCTACACTATGACGCTGAATAATTTCAATTCCAACACGACTGCGTGGGTTGGAAATGCTAAGCAAGGAAATTGTATCCGATTCTCAAACATGGATCTGCGAGTCGTGGTAAAAGGCACAAATACGCTTGCAACGAAAACCTCGATAGGAACTGCAATCATTACTGAAACAAACACCAACAACCTCCTGCTTTCCGGCGATGGAACATTGAATGCGACAGGGCATCTCGGTATGCACACCAGTGGAAATCTTACGATCGACAGCGGCACGTTCAACGCAACGGGTACTCTCTGGGGACTTGGTGCATCAAGCGGCAACATAACGATCAACGGCGGTGATGTGACGGCAACCGGCGGCCTGGCTGACAGGAACACCTACGGCATCTTCAGCCAAATGGGCTCGATCATCATCTCCGGCGGCAATGTCACGGCGAAGACCACCGATACAGAAACAGGAAGCCAAGCCTTCAGTGGTGCCCCGAGCCTAACCGGTTATAAAGGCGACTACCAATGGAGCACGAGCGAGAGCTCGCCGGTGTGGACACAAAGTTCCGACACAGCCTTTACAAATGAGAATAATCCGGCTTATGTGAAGATAGAATCCGCTTTGACCTTCGCAGATAGCCAGGATTACGATATACCAGCTGGCATAGGTGGCACTGCAATCATGCCTATTGATTTTTCCAACGGTGTATCCAGCGGCAAAGCACCATATACCTTCAGTCTTGAAAATGCCCCATCATGGCTTTCCATCACAGAAGCCGGCGTGGTTAGCGGTACGCGTCCTGCAAAGGCTGCGGATGCAGTTACAGCCACAGTCAAAGTGACGGACAGTGAGAATCCCGCAGTTTCCAAGTCAATCACGATTGGCATCGGTGCAGTTACGGCTGCGCCCATTGATTACACGATGGATTTCACTAAAAATGAACGCATAAACTGGTACAAATCCTTCCCTGACGTCAATCTTACTACTACAGATGCATCTGGCACCGGTTGGTCATGGAGTGCAAGCGAAAAACAGCTTATTCTTTCTGGCCTTGATTTCACAACCGCGAACAATATAGGTGTCAAACTGCCGGACGGGGCCAAGATTGTGCTTACAGAAGGTACCACAAACACCGTGAAGAGCGATGGAACAACACTTACGGATTATAATATGGGGATACATTGCCTTGGATCGCTCACCATCAGCGGTAAAGGTACGCTAAATGTTATCAGTGCTGGCAAGATAGCACCGACAATAGGAAACTATGGCATTTCGGGCACGGACATTGTCATCTCAAATGGCACGATAAATACTGTCAGTGGCTCCTCAACGAATGAGAGTTTCGGAATCAACAGCGCTAACGCAACAATCATCACAAATGGAACAGTGACAGCAAAGAGTACTTCTGGAGCAGGTACTGGAGGAGCCTTCAGTGATGCCCCGACCCTGACGGGTTACAAAGGCGACTACCAATGGAGCACGAGCGAGAGCTCACCGGTGTGGACACAAAGCTCTGACACAGCCTTTACAAATGCAGATAATCCGGCTTATGTGAAGATAGAATCCGCTTTGACCTTCGCAGATAGCCAGGATTACGATATACCGGCTGGCATAGCTGGCACCGCAATCACGCCTGTTGATTTTTCCGACGGTGTATCCAGCGGCAAAGCACCATATACCTTCAGTCTTGAAAATGCCCCATCATGGCTTTCCATCACAGAAGCCGGCGTGGTTAGCGGTACGCGTCCTGCAAAGGCTGCGGATGCAGTTACAGCCACAGTCAAAGTGACGGACAGTGAGAATCCCGCAGTTTCCAAGTCAATCACGATTGGCATCGGTGCAGTTACGGCTGCGCCCATTGATTACACGATGGATTTCACTAAAAATGAACGCATAAACTGGTACAAATCCTTCCCTGACGTCAATCTTACTACTACAGATGCATCTGGCACCGGTTGGTCATGGAGTGCAAGCGAAAAACAGCTTATTCTTTCTGGCCTTGATTTCACAACCGCGAACAATATAGGTGTCAAACTGCCGGACGGGGCCAAGATTGTGCTTACAGAAGGTACCACAAACACCGTGAAGAGCGATGGAACAACACTTACGGATTATAATATGGGGATACATTGCCTTGGATCGCTCACCATCAGCGGTAAAGGTACGCTAAATGTTATCAGTGCTGGCAAGATAGCACCGACAATAGGAAACTATGGCATTTCGGGCACGGACATTGTCATCTCAAATGGCACGATAAATACTGTCAGTGGCTCCTCAACGAATGAGAGTTTCGGAATCAACAGCGCTAACGCAACAATCATCACAAATGGAACAGTGACAGCAAAGAGTACTTCTGGAGCAGGTACTGGAGGAGCCTTCAGTGATGCCCCGACCCTGACGGGTTACAAAGGCGACTACCAATGGAGCACGAGCGAGAGCTCACCGGTGTGGACACAAAGCTCTGACACAGCCTTTACAAATGCAGATAATCCGGCTTATGTGAAGATAGAATCCGCTTTGACCTTCGCAGATAGCCAGGATTACGATATACCGGCTGGCATAGCTGGCACCGCAATCACGCCTGTTGATTTTTCCGACGGTGTATCCAGCGGCATAGCACCATATACCTTCAGTCTTGAGAATGCCCCATCATGGCTTTCCATCACAGAAGCCGGCGTGGTTAGCGGTACGCGTCCTGCAAAGGCTGCGGATGCAGTTACAGCCACAGTCAAAGTGACGGACAGTGAGGATCCTGCAGTTTCCAAGTCAATCACGATTGGTATCGGCGCAGTCACGGAAAAGCCAGTAAATTCCTCAAATCCGCTCAATCCTTCTAATCCTCAAACGGGAGATAGGAGCATGCTGGGATTCTGGGCAGTGATAGCCCTTCTCTCCATAACTATTTTCACGGCGAATATAATAACAGCAAGGAAGAATCGGAAAGCATAATTACAACAATCCTACTGTTATATGATGAGATAAAGGGATAAAGCTCAGCAATATATGGACTTTGAAGTAGATTCCATAAGTTGTAAAATGACAAGCATTCTGTAAAAAGGCAGAGTGCTTGTTTTTAAATATCATAAAAAAATCCCAAAGAAATATACGTGATAAATATTATGAAATGTGTAAGAATTAGTTAATTTAGAAACAGATGATCCTGCATGTGAATATATATTATAGATGTGAATTAACGCAGACATAGCTTGCTGAAAAGATGGGACAACATCAAAGTGTATTAATGGTTTCATCAAGAAATAAGATGATATTGTTAATTTGATCTATGCACAGATGCTGTTGATATTGTCAGTATGGTACTGATTGATGTGACGAGTGAAGATTAGGAGAAATATTCTATGGCTGATGTATATAAGTTTAAAGTAAGGTTAAACGAACTGGAAAATGTAATATGGAGAGATATAGAAATCACTTCAGTCTCCAGTGCTGCAAAGCTTGGGTATGCTGTATTGGCGGCATTTGAATGCACAGGAAGCCATTTATTCAATATACGTTTTCATGGCAAACGATATGAAATTGTATTTGAAAAGGATTCCGCAGCAATGAACCTGTGATTGATCCAAGAAAGACGAAACTATCCGATTTGAAGCTGAAGGCTGGAGATGAACTGAACATTGAATATGATTACGGAGCGGGGTGGAAATTTGAGATTGAATTATTATCAATAACTGAAATGAAGCGAGGAACAGGGGGACATTATCCCTATGTTTCTGATGGCAAAGGCAAAGGGATCATTGAAGACATTTCGCCAGATGAACTTGCTGAGATCGTTGAGAGAACAGATAAGGATGGTACTTTGCCCAAAGTGAAAAATATATATTCTCACATGGTCTCGTGGGATTACAGAGAATTCAGCTTGTATTACTGCAATGCGTTTTTTAAGGACATGGTTCTGCAAATGCAAGATGCATATGAAGAACTTGTATAAACTATATTCTTTTAAATAGTTCTTGAAATGAATTTTTAATCAACTTAAACTTCTTTCAGGAGGAGCCAGCAATGAATGAAAATGAATTGAAATCACTCATTGAAACAGAGTACAGCAATATTGCCGGTATCTGTATCCTGAAGAATGGGAAACAGGTATATGAGTACTGCGGAAATGACAGCAGCCGCAGCAGTCACGTACATATTTATTCATGTACAAAAAGTATTACCTCGTTATTATTTGGTATTGCATTGGATCAGGGATTGATTCAGAGCATTGATCAGCCGATCCTTTCCTTCTTCCCCGAGTATCAGGTGAAACGGGGAGAACACACGATACAGAAAATCACCATAAGGGACATGCTGACAATGACAGTTCCGTATAAGTACAAGTCAGCGCCATACACAAAATATTTCTCTTCGGAAGATTGGGTAAAATCATCGCTTGATCTTGCTGGAGGAAAGGGAAACATTGGTGAATTCCGCTATGCGCCGCTGATCGGTCCGGATATCCTGAGCGGTATTCTGAGAAAAGCTGTGGGCATGACCGTACTGGAGTTTGCTCAGAAAAATCTTTTTTCTCCTCTGCAGATCGATGTGAGGAAAAACATCATTTTCTCATCCAAAGAGGATCAGCTTGCTTGGTATCACCAGAACTATTCAAATGGCTGGGTATCTGACAGGCTCGGCAATAACACAGCTGCCTGGGGACTGGAACTGTCGGCCTATGAAATGGCAGAGATAGGACAGCTATGTCTGGATGAAGGTATATGGAATGGTCGGCGTATTGTATCTACTGAGTGGATCAAAGAAAGTACATCGATCCATGCACATTGGAAAGAAGCAGGTCTTGACTATGGCTATCTATGGTGGATCCATGACGATGGCTTCATGGCGGTCGGCGACTGTGGAAATATTATCTACATTGATGAAAAACGAAAGATGGTGACAGCCATCAATTCGCTCTATAACATTCATGCAAAGGATCGTATTCCTCTGATCAAGGATGTACTAGAACCATTATTTGACTGCTGATCCTGGTATAGGAGATAAGATACTGTATCGTCATTTTCTTTGCATAGGGAAGGAACGTCGCTCCTGAAATAAAGTACTTACATCCTGTATCTTCCATGAATATAATGAAATGTATCAGAATGGAATACAGAAAATATTTCGGGAAACATGTCTTGTTCCATGACGAAAAGGAGGACTGCCCTATGAAAAAGCAGCATACCAAATTATGGACCGCATTGATGATCCTGCTTGTCCTGAATCTGATTGGTACAGGAACTGTCCTGTACAAACTGTATGCGCCGTCTTCAAGCAAGGAACAGACGGAGTATGAACTGTATATCGGTACAAACGATAAAGATACATATCAGTCGGAAATCCCTTATGATGAATGCGTTTCAAAGGTGACGGATATCTGTTTGGAACATGTGGATGGTTTTACGGTATCTGAAGCACGCGGCGTATGGAAAGATGATACCGGTGTCAGTACCTATGAGAAAACTATTGTCTGCCATTTTGATGATATAAGCGAAGAACAGATCCATGCGATTGCCGATGATGTCCTTACGGCATTGAATCAGAACAGTATCCTGATTGAAAAGCAGAATGCGGAAGATACGTTCTATACCGGAAAATGAATGCATGTTTGGACATATAGATATTCTTATGAAGCCATCATCCGTAATAGGTGATCGGCTTTTTTATATAAAAAGATATCTTTAATAATATATACATAGTGGCTATGATTCTTAGATCATCACGGTATAATAAAACAGTTGATTTACAATAAGGGGGATAGGTATGACAGATCTGTTTAAGGAATTAAGGGAAAAGAGCGTTAGACATGTATTGGCATCATCATTCATCTTTCTGGTTGCTGGCGTCGCATTGATCTGCGTCAGCGGGATCCAGAACTTTCCAAAGATGCTGCATCCAGCAGATCTGGAAACAGCAGTTCTGCAGGAAAATATGGAAGGTACATATGCGGAAGGCGATATCGATTTCCTGTATGGTGAATACATGGATACCGCAAACTATAAGAATGGGGTAAAAAAAGATGTTTCGTCTGTATCAATGGTGATCTGCCCAGGTCTGAATGGATATATCGGCATGGAAATTCCAAAGAATCAGATTGCCACATATGAAGGTGCTTTGGAGACATGCTATGACAATTGGGATGATGACAGCTATGTACTGGATCCTGATTTTCATGTTTCTGGAACGATTGTCAGAATGAGCAGTGAAGAACAGCAGATCTATCAGGACTTCCTGCTCGATGCCGGAGCAGATGCCTACGATACCGAAACGTTTGCACCCTATGTGCTGAAGGTCGGATATCTTGGCAATGATTTGCCGCTGACAATGTTCTTGATCTTCGGACTTGGCGTATTGCTGGTCATGATCTTTGCGGTCCAGCTTGTGCGGGCATTCCGGGGATATTATCAGAAGGATCTGGATGCTTTTATTGCACAGTCTTCAGATCCCGAAGAGGAATACAGAAAGCTCAATGAGCTTTATCACACGGCTGCACCAATCAACGGGATCTATGCCAATGATGAATACGTCCTGTTCCAGGATGGCAGGCACAGCAGAATACGCCGCCCATGGGATATCGTTTGGATCTATAAGGAAGTCACACGTCACAGAGTCTACGGTTTAATCCCAGCAGGTTCATCCTATGGTTTTAATATGTTCTCCAACGATGGAAAAATCTACAGCTTTGCGGTCGGAAAGAACAATATTGATGAAGTATTGAATGCTCTCTCTGAAGCTCTGCCGGGCGCTGTCATGGGCTATTCTGCAGAACTGCTTGAGCAGTATCATAAAGATCGGTCGTTATTCTCACAGAAGTGGAATGAATTGAGAAAATAACTGTCAGCGGAAAACCATTTCTTTCGATAAAAAAAGCAGGTTTCTTTCACAGATATAATATCTGCTGAAGAGACCTGTTTTTGTGTTTTCAAGACTTTATGATCCAGCATCTTACTGCATCTGATTGAAGAAGAATACGCCGACACCGCCGATACCGATATGAACGCCCAATACAGCTCCGATCTCGGTAATGGCAAAGGTGCACTGCGGCAGACGTTCCTGCAGCAGCTGACGCATCTCTTCTGCTTTCTGAGGATCATCTGCATGCGTGATGCCGATCAGCTGGTTCGGACATTTCGCAGCCCGTTCTGCGACAAGATCTGCGACACAGCGCAGTGAGTTCCTTGTGCCATGGACTTTGCGGATCACTTCCATCTCGCCATCCTGGACATCCAGCACAGGTTTGATATTCAGCAGATCAGCAGTATATCCCATCGTGCGGGAGATCCTTCCGCCGCGTACCATCCATTTCAGATCAGAAATGACAAAGACATGTTCAATATGATCGATCAGGAATCTGCATCTTTCTGCGATAGCTTCAATAACTGCTCCCTGTTCTGCCAATTCTGATGCATGCATGGCAATGAGCCCGGTCGCAAAAGAACCTCCTTTAGCATCCAAGGCAATCATCTTTCTCTGCGGATACATCGGTGCCAATTCTTTCATGACACGATCTACCAGCGCATAGGTCCCAGACATCTTAGACGAGAAGGAGAGATACAGAAGATCTTCGCCCTGCTGAAGAATCTGCTGGAAGGTCTCGTATGTATCAGAGATGGCGACCTGTGAAGTCTTCGGCAGAATGTCCTGGCGCATATAGGCATAGACCTGATCGACGGTAAGGTCGACACCATCCCGATATTCTTTTCCATTGATCAGCACATGAAGCGGAAGCACTGCAATGCCATGCTTTTCTGCATATCCCTGCGGCAGGTCGCATGTACTGTCAACGATGATCTTTGTCATTTTATATTCCTCCCGATCCAGAAGCAGGCAATGCATAAAGTATGCATGATCTGCGAAACATATTATAGACCTGAACGAACATGCATTGCATATTCGTTCTGTCAGAAAAAAACATGACGATGCTCAAAGCGGTCATGTTTCATCTGTATCTTCAGGGCGGGCAGGATCAATGCTCGGTGCCGCCGGTAACTTTAATGTCTGTTTCGGTTGTGACAACAGCTTCAATTGCGGCTGTCAGCCCCTTAACAATCTCATCCAAGCTCATGGAAGGTGTATTCCGTTTGCCGACGGCCTGAGATGTCATATATGGGATATGCATAAAACCGCTCTTTTTGCCGGGGTACTTATGCTCGCATAGATAGCGCACACCGTATAAAACATGGTTGCAGATAAATGTGCCCGCTGTATCGGAAACACTTGCCGGAATACCGACGGATTGGATCTTTGCGACCATTGCCTTGATTGGCAGAAGAGAGAAGTATGCATCAGGACCATCTGCGTAGACTGGTTCATCGATCGGCTGATTGCCTTCATTGTCTGGAATCCTGCAGTCATTGCAGTTGATGCCGACACGTTCTACGGTAATATCCGGACGTCCGCCAGCCTGACCGATGGAAATGATCGTATCTGGATCGTACTTGGCAATCGCTGCATCGATTGTTTTTAATGACTTATAGACAACGGTAGGTATTTCAAGCTTGATAATGTCTGCACCGGCAATTGTATCAGGCAGTCTTTTCACTGCTTCAATTGCTGGGTTGACTTTCTCGCCGCCAAATGGATCAAAACCTGTAACTAAAATTTTCATGACTTTTTCTCCTCTGTGAATTACATTTCGTATTCTGGAATCGTAATGACACCGTGATTCATGATCATGCGATTGTCAAACCAAATAGAAGGTTTCCAAGTGACAAGATCAAAATGTCCGCTGGCATCATGAATTCCGCCGAGACCGATATTCCTTCCTACGCCAATGTGGAAAGTACCATACGTACTTTCGTCTTCAATATAGCACTGTCCTGCACATCTTGACTTAGAATTTAAGCCCAATCCAAGTTCGCCGCCGTAATACATGCGTTCATCGTGATATCCGGCAAGATAATCACGGAGGATATTTCCAGCTGGACATTTTTCAATCGATACGATTTTTCCTTTTTCAAAGGAGACATGGAATGGCTTTTTGACTTTGCCAAGATATCCATAAGATCCATCCAGCATCAGAGTTCCTTCGGTCTTTGTTTCTTCAATTGGAATATAGACTTCAATGCTTGCACTGGAATAGCTGTGATTGTCACGGAAAGTGCCATTGAAGAAACCAGGCTTTCGGCCTTTCATGCCAAACTGAAGATCGGTTCCCCGATCTGTCTGAATATGCACGGTCTTTGCATTGCGGATGTATTGAATCAGGATCTCGGCTTTGATACGGCTGATATCAGGATCCATGGTCATAAAATCGAAACCGAGCATTGACTGACCGTTATTGGTAGAAAGAGGAAGAGAAAGAAATTTCTTTCCCTTCTTCAATGCTCGTTCACATGCATGGGTCGTAACAATTGAATAGTCGGAAGCACCAATGATGACATCGCAGTCATCAAATACGTTTGGATGACTGTCAAACCAATCTCCAACATGGATTCCTTCCTGAGATACCTGCATGATCGAGACAGAATCACTGCGTTTATCAGCTATCTTTTTAAGCAGCTCAGCTTCTGTCTGATGCATTGGACTTGTAACAATACATAAATGTTCGCCAGCCTTCAGTTGGATCCACTTATCTATGACAATGCGGGCTCCTCTTTCTGCTGAAGAATCATCTATTTTTTTAAGCATGCAGGATCATCCAAACAATCTGGAATACAATCATGATCAGAGCAGGAATGACCTGTTTCTTGATGACACCGGAACGATCCTTCATTTCCAGGATCGCGACTGGAACAATATTGAAGTTTGCAGCCATTGGCGTCAGAAGTGTGCCGCAGTAGCCGCATGTCAATGCAAGCATGCCGATCATTGCCGGATTCTTAACATACTGCAGTACAAACGGTGCACCGATGCCAACGGTCATGACCGTGATGGCAGCAAAAGCATTTCCCATGATCATTGTGAACAGCATCATACCAAGAGCAAATACAATAATACCAATGGTTACGTTGCCCTGCGGAATGACATTGGATACGATGGAAGCAATAACGGTCCCAACACCAGCAGATGTAAAGATGGAACCTAAGATTGCCAGCAATGTCGGAAGCAGGGAAAGAGGACCGACGATGGAAAGGAATCGTTCAGAATCGTCTAAGAAGACCTTAGGTGTATTCTTCTTGTTCCAGATCATCAATAAGACAATCGCGACCAGAACACCGAAACCAGTACCGACAAGAGCACTCATGCCGAATGGTTTTGCCAGTCCGAAGATCAGTGCAAAGATGCCCATTGCAAGTGCCGGGATGAAGAGCTTCATTCCGATTTTATCAAAATTCTGCTGTGTTTCTTCTTTTGATGGGGCATTCTCTCTGCCTGGAGTAACTTTTTTAAGCAGAGCTGGAATAATGCAGATGACAATGACAACGCCTTCAGCTGCAGAAGGAAGATATTTTCCCAGAGCAGTTGCAGCACCAAGAGCCGTCCAGAATACAAAGGTACCGATACGGTTTGGATTATCTTTATCCTTGAGATTCTTTACACCGGCATAGATGCAGATCAGACCGATAATAATATAAAGCAGTTCCAGCATTTTATTGCCGAAGGTAATTTCAGGATTCATGAAAAACATATTATTTGCCTTCCTTTCCACAGTACTTCTTCATATCATGACGGTCAAGAAGCGTGTAATAAACTAAGGTGACAACGACCGCAACAATGCAGACAGGCACTTCATAGCCAGCTAACTGAACAAGATCAGATGTATATCCAAGATCAGCAAGTGTTCCTTGGACCAGCAGAGCACCGGAGCCGCCGACAACAAGTACCTGAGAGAAGAACCATGTGATATTTTCAATGCCAGCTGCCATACCTTTGACGGATTCCATATGTTCCGGATCCGGCGTAAGTCCTTTAGAAGTGATGGCACCTTCACACATTGGAATTACAACAGGACGTACAAATCCTGCAACACCGCCAAGACCGACATTGAACGCACCGAAGAATGCACGCAGAACACCATATGCGTTGACAATTGCACCTGGTGTCGCTCCCTTGATCTTAGAAATCAAAGCAGCGGATGCCTGTTTCAGACCGTTCCGTTCCAAAGTCCCGGTTGCAAGCATGACGATGACAAAGATCAGCATGCTGCGATTTGCTACGAAGGTTGTTCCAACTGTCTGCAGAAGAGCAACAGGGCCGATGCCGCCGACAATTGCTGTAACGATGGATGCGATAACAATAATCAGAATGTTATCAAGCTTGAGTGCAAAACCAACAATAACTACTAAGATTCCTAAAAGCTTTAGATACTCCATTATTTCTATCCCTTCTTTCCAATGGTGTATCAGCTATGGACGGCTTCAGATGTACTGCTCAATATTCTGAAACTGTCCGCTGTCTACAAACACTCAGAAGCTTTCTGAGTCCCTGAGTGCTGAATTGGTTTGTTTAAACGATATTTACAATAATTAATAACCAATCCATTTGCTGAATAAGCTGTTTGCAAAAGAAAAAAGGCTGAACATGGTATCATGCGTGCATACATGCCGCCATTTCCATTGAAAAAAACTTACAGCGAGATAAGTATAGCATCAGCAGTATATGATTTGAATAATTTTCAGAAATATTCATAATGTATTTACAAAGTCAAATGAAAGAATGATAATATTTTTCATAGAGGTAAAAAATGAGCGACAGAAAAAACAGGAATACTGAAAACAAAGCACAGAAAGCAGGGACAATCCAAAGAAAATTTTCTGATATTAGGACTTCTGAGACACCTATTGCAGTTATAACATCGCGTCCGACATCATCGATGGTCATTATCGTGTGTGTTGCAATATTGATGATTTCCTTGAATGCATTGAAATACGTTGGCTGGATCCTGCTCGTGCTCATGATGTTTTCATTTGCTTTTGGAAAAAACAATAAACAGTTTTCCTTTTATGAAACATTTATGCTGATCCATGCGCTCGATGATGAAGATCTATGCTGGAAGATCGACTATGCATCTATTGGGAAATGGAAGCTGAAGCGTTCTTGGGCTACGATGAGCACACTGTCTATTGAAACAATCGGACAGTATGGGCAGCATATAGAGACACGGTGCTGGAATTATCATGCATTGCAGGAAGCACTGATGCAGACTGTGCCTGATAAAAAGGAAAAAGCAGCAGCTGACAGTGCTGTATCTAAATAAAATGCAATGATGACGGCTGATATGCGCAGCCGCCTTTTTCGTATAAATGACAGATACCTGCTATAATGTCGTCATTGTTAAAGGGGATAAAAATGTTAACAGGATTTGCAAAATATATTCGCCCGCATCGAGGGCTATTCTTTCTTGATTTGTTCTGTGCCTTGCTGGTTGGTGTAGCAGATGAATTCATGCCGATGATGGTGCGGCAGATGATCAATACATATGTACCGGATCAGAATTGGCAGATGATGGTCCGTATCTGCATTGCTTTGGCTGCCATCTATCTGGTGAAACTTGGCCTGAATCTGATCATCAACTACTGGGGACATATCTTCGGGATCCGTCTGCAGGCAGATATGCGCCGGGATCTGTTTGCGCATATTGAAACACTTCCGGTATCTTATTTTGATACGCATAAGACAGGTGCTATTATGTCGCGAATCACCAATGATCTGCAGGAAATATCTGAAATGGCCCATCATGGACCAGAGAACATCTTTACAAGTGCGGTCATGCTTGTGCTGTCGGCGATCCTGCTGGCCAGGATCAATGCGGAGCTGACGATCATTGTCTACTGCACATTGCCTTTGGCTGTTCTGTTCGTGATGCTCATCCGCGGCAAGCAGCTCCATGCTTTTGAGATGAATCGCATCAAGATCGGAGAGATCAATGCGGATGTTGAAACATCTGTTGCTGGCATTCGCGTGACGAAAGCATATTCCGGCATTGATAAAGAACTGAAGAAATTCAATCATGCCAATGGCGAATATCAGGCTTCCGCTTCGAAAGCATATAAGTATCTGGCTCTCTTCAACTCAGGAATGATCTTCTTTACGGATCTGATGTATGTAGTTGTCATCATTATTGGCGGTATGTTCTTCTTTCAGGGAAAGATCAACTCAGGCGACTTTGTAGCCTATCTTCTTTATATATCGATGTTCTTAACACCAATCAAGAAACTGGTGGATACGTTTGAACAGATCGTTCAGGGTGCTACTGGATATAAACGCTTCAATGAACTGATGCATGTTCCGGGCGAACAGGATGATGCAGGTGCATCTGATGCGGGATGCCTAGCAGGAGATATTGCTTTCAATGATGTTTCTTTCCACTATGGCGAAAAAGAAGAAGATGAGGATGATGAAAAGGAACAGGTCATCAGCCATCTGGATCTGCATATTAAAAAAGGGGAAACGGTCGCTTTGGTCGGTCCTTCCGGCGGCGGAAAATCGACTATCTGCAATCTGATCCCGCGCTTCTATGAGATCGACAGCGGGTCGATCACGATCGACGGCAGAGATATCCGTACGATGACCCGTGCATCCCTGCGCCGCAATATCGGTATCGTTGCGCAGGATGTCTTCCTTTTCAATGGAACCATTGCCGAAAATATTGCCTATGGCACTGACCATGCTGGCATGGATGATGTCATCTTGGCGGCGAAGAAAGCAAAGATCCATGATTACATTGTCTCTCTGCCAAATGGGTATGAAACAAATGTCGGTGAAAGAGGACTGCGACTGTCCGGCGGACAGAGACAGCGGATCTCTATTGCCAGAGTCTTTCTGAAGAATCCGCAGATCCTGATCCTGGATGAAGCGACCAGTGCTCTGGACAATGCAACGGAAATGCAGATCCAGACGAGCTTGGATGAGCTCTCGGAAGGAAGAACAGTTTTGGTCGTTGCCCATCGTCTGTCGACGATCAGAAATGCAAATGAGATCGTTGTCCTGACTTCACAGGGGATCCAAGAGAGAGGCACAAGCCAGCAGCTGCTGGAACAGCATGGCATTTACTGGCACTTATATCAGTATCAGTTTTCTAAATAAAGCATGCATATGCATGATAAAGAAAGGGACCGTATATGAAGAATATGCTTGTCACTGGAGGAACCGTTTTTGTCAGCCGTGCAATTGCCTCCTATTTTGCGGCGAAGAATTGGCATGTATCTGTACTGAACCGAAATACGCGAGAACAGCCGTCGGGAGTGGATCTGATCCAAGCAGATCGGCATGCTTTGGGCGATGCCCTGCGTGCATATCATTTTGATGCGGTCATTGATACAGCATATTCTGCGCAGGACGTGACGCAGCTCCGGCAGGCATTATCAAGCTATGGAGAGTATGTCCTGATCAGTTCCAGTGCTGTCTATCCTGAAACTGCACCTCAGCCCTTTGCAGAAGAGGCACCGCTGGGCAGAAATCGATATTGGGGAGCGTATGGTACAGATAAGATTGCCGCCGAAAATGTTCTGCTGAAGGCAGATCCCAATGCCTATATTCTTCGGCCGCCATATCTGTATGGACCGATGAACAATGTGTATCGGGAGGCTTTTGTGTTTGACTGTGCAATGGCAGACAGAAAGTTCTATCTGCCGCAGGACGGCAGAATGCAGCTGCAGTTCTTTCATGTAGATGATCTTTGCCGTTTCATTGATCTTCTCTTAGAGAAAAGCCCGGCGCAGCATATTTTCAATGTCGGCAATCGCGAAACAATATCCATCAGAGAGTGGGCAGAATTATGCTATCAGACGGCGGGAAAGAAAGCAGAATTTGTGCAGGTATCACCGGAGATCGAACAGCGGAATTATTTCAGCTTTTACAATTATGAATACTGCCTGGATGTATCAAAGCAGGAAGAGATCATGCCTGATACTGTGCCTTTGTCATTGGGACTGCAGGCTTCGTATGCATGGTATCCGGAACATCAGGATGAAGTCATGAAGAGACCGTATATGACTTATATTGACAGTTATTTGAAATGAAGCAGATCAATGATTCAGGATATGCATGATGTCGCAGGAGATCTGATACTGTGTCCACATTTTTGTATACGAAAGATCGATCTTGAACAAATGCTCAATCTGTTCTAAACGATAGTGCAGGGTATTGCGATGCACATTGAGAGAAGAAGCGGTCATCTTGCTGGAGCCGCCTTCGGCAATAAAGGCACGGATGGTTTTTAAATATTCACTGTGATGTTCTTCATCATACTGATGCACCGCAATGATCTCGGGACTGCAGTAATTGGAAAGCTTGTTCCGGTCTACCTGATAAAGCAGATCCAGCAGCTGCACTTCACCATAGTCAATGATGATCCGCTGATCTGGACGATGTTCCAAAGCAAACATTGCCTGTGCTTTATATGCAGGGGCCTGGAACATATCGTGGAAGATCTCAGAGTATGCCAAAGGCATACGGACTTTGGTCAGAAAGTCTGTCAGTTTTTTCATTTTCTGTGCATCCTCAAGAATCGAATCTGCCTGGGTGAAGGCAATCGTCATGATCTCATCAAAGACAACAATACAGCTGTCAGGAAAGAATTCCTGCAGCTTTTCTTTTAAGGTATCTTCTCCGGCATTGTAGGAGCCTTGGTGATGGATATTGATGCAGGCAATGCGATAGTCATTTTCTTTGGCAAAGGATGTTCCTTTGACCATTTCCAAATAGTGCAGACGATCGACATATTCATAGTTGATCAGCGAGATCAGCACTTCTTCTTCCGTGCCGGTGGATTTGATGAACTTTCGGCGCATAGATACTTCTTTGGCAATGATGCTGCGGACAAGATTGATATCTTCTGCTTTGATATCGTCAAGACTGCGCTTCAGTTCCCCAATATTCAGATAGCCGACAAAGCGTCCGTGATACGTCAGTTTATAGAAACGTCTTCTGTACTGTGAGATCTGATTGACGGTAATGCAGTCCATCGGACTGTCCTGATCGCGGAGGTATTCCCAATTGTTCAGGGCCGTGCCGAATTCCAATGTGATGTATCCTCTCTTTACAGCGTTCTGCCAAGGAAAATCAGGAATGATCAGACTGTTCGAATAAGAAATGATGGCTAGGGACTTTGCAATCACTACTAAAGGACAGGAAAGGTATTCCGCACAGGCGGAAGTGATGGCATCCAGATCATCGTTATCCAGTACAAAACTGATCAATTTTTCTCTTTTCATATTTCCCTCTTTGTGCATTATGCATAAAAAACTATGATTTTATTATACATCATAACTAGTTCAATAAATCACAAATTAAATTATACTTCAAGTGTAATCACAAACGCGATGAATAAAGGGGATTTGAAGTTCTTTTAGTCATGCACGGCTTAGTGAAGATTAGTGCTTAATGCACAAGGAGGAGAAAGTACTATGCAGGTTTGGGATTTTAAAGGAAAGACAGTTGTCATTACAGGAGCTGCTCAGGGAATTGGCAGAGAAGTCGCGAAGGGCGTCGTCAATGGCGGCGGACACGCAGTCATTTTGGATTTGAATGAAGAAAAGGGAAAGGCTACTGCAGCTGAACTAGGCAACAGCAGCTTCTATAAGATCAATCTTGGCGATCATGAGAGCATCCGCTCAACAATGGCACAGGTCCTGGCAGATTTTGCCAGAGTTGATGTTCTGGTCAATGTTGCCGGTATCATTTCTACAAAGAAGTTTGAAGATATCGATGACGCTGAATGGGAAAAGGTCATCCGCATCAATCTGACCGGCACATATACAATGTGCAATGCTATCTACCCATACTTCATCAAGATGGGCGGCGGCAGAATCGTCAATGTATCCAGTGTTGCCGGCAAGATCGGCGGCGGACTGCTTGGCACAGCTGCTTATGCATCCAGCAAAGCAGGCGTCAATGGACTGACCAAGGCAATTGCTAAGGAAGGCGGCAAGTATCATATCAACTGCAACGCAGTATGCCCATCCTTCACGCATACACCGATGACGAAGTCATTGGCTGAAGATGCTGAAAAGAATGCTAAGGTCATTGCCATGATCCCACTGGGAAGACCAGCTGAACCATATGAGCCAGCACAGATGATCCTCTTCTTTGCCTCGGAAGCAGCCAGCTTCGTCAACGGCGAGATTGGTGACTGCGACGGCGGCATTGTAATGGATTAAGTATGCAGAGAATCCATTATAAACGATTTCCTGGGGACACAATCGTTGTCCCAATGATTATCGGTGTCCTGCTGAATTCGATCGTACCTTCTTTCCTGCAGATCGGCAGTTTCTGGACATCTGTTGTACATGGCACAGGAGCTCTTGTAGGAATCTTCCTGTTCTTCTTGGGCGCCAGCATGAATATTCATTCTGCTGGTCAGGCCTTCAAGAAGGGCGGTGTCATCATTGTTACAAAGATCGCGCTGTCCATTCTTCTTGGCTTTGCCATTGCCTTCCTCTTCCATGACAGTTTCTTAGGCTTAAGTTCCTTAGCTGTCATCGGCGGCATCTCCGTAGCAAACAATGCATTGTATTCCGGCATTGTAGCAACGATGGGAGATGATTCCGATAAGGGCGCAGTTGGCATTACCTCTCTGAGCGTCGGTCCGACGGTGACCATGATCGCCCTGAGCTCTGCTGGCTTGGCCAGCGTTTCTCTCGGCGCCATCATCGGTTCCATCCTGCCTCTGGTCCTCGGCATGGTCATTGGTGCCCTGTCCCCTGCATTGAAGAAGATCTTAAGTGCAGGTGTTACACCATCGATCATTGTTGTCGGCTTTGCCTTAGGCGCAAATATGAGCATTGCACAGCTGTTTGAAGGCGGTGTCTCCGGCATTCTGCTGGGCGTCATTACGACACTTGTCATCGGCTCTGTCACTGTTCTGATGGAAAAGCTGCTGTGCCGCGATGGCATCGCAGCAGCCGCCATCTCTTCTACCGCAGCATCTGCCGTTGCCAACCCTCAGGCCTTAGCGGATGTTGATCCAAAGTATGCAGCGATCTGCCCAATTGCGACTGCACAGATTGCCGCCAGTGTCATTGTCACTTCTTTCCTGACACCATGGTTCACTGCTCAGATTGCAAAGATGCAGAAGAAAAAGAATACGGCTTCACAGGAAGCATAACTAGGAACGTCCTCTTCTATAAATATAGAAAGGGGCGTTTTTTGACGCCGCCTTGGGCAATATGGTAGTATCTGGGCAGGAGAGGGTACACAAACAATGAAAAAGCTATTTGCACTGCTATGCACCTGCACACTGCTGGGATGTTCTTCCGCCAGCAGTAAGAAAGTCGATCTGAAGGCCGTCAGCACCGGTATCGCTGCCATTCAGGACGCACCTGCCATGATGGAAATGGACCAGGACAGTATCAACAATTTCTTAAGTATAAGCGCAGAAGACTATACAGAAGCGGCCTGCTATATGCCGCTCATGAATGTCACGGCTACCGAAGTCATCCTGTTCCAGTATGACAGTGACAGTCAGAAAGAAAAGATCCAGAAAGGTCTGGATCAGCGTCTGGAAGAATTGGAAAATACATGGAGCCAGTATCTCCCAGCACAGTATGAGCTTGTCAAGAATCGCACTTCAATTGATGCAGATCATGTATTGGGATACTGCATCGGTGAAGATGACTTTGTCAAAGAAGTAACTTCTTTGATCACGAAAAATACAAAGTAGAATTATTTCTGATTCAGTGTGCTGAGAAGAGCAGAAAGCTTCTCAGCATTTTTTTTCAGATATGCAATATAAAAGACAATGTCTGCTTCCGGATCCGTGAAAGGAATATTGATCCGCTCTCTGCGGCTGGGAATTTCATGAATGGTGATGCTGCTGGCAAAGGAAGGAAGTTCCGAACTGTGGATGATCGTATTGATATCCTCTAAGCTTTCCTGCTTCAGAAAATGCGCATGCGGCATCATTCTGGCTGCCACTTCATTCCAGATGCCGACATCTGCAAGCATGACAAAGTTCTGCCCATCCATCTGCTGGAAGGTGATGGAGGAATAAGAAGATGCTGGATGCAGGGGACTGACCGATAGATACAGTCTTTCGTGGAGCCACTGCAGGCAGCCAATCTTTTCATCTTCAATTGGTTTAGAGAGAATGATCAATTGATCTGCTTCTTTTTTCAAGTGCTCCTTCAGGAGCTCTTCTTTCTGCATTTCTGTACAAACGGAAGCGTCATGAAAAACATAAGAAACTTCTTTCTTCAAGACCATCAATGGTCCCGGAGCACAGCTGCCGATCGAGATATGGCGCAGATTCTTTGCGGACTGCTGCAGAGAAGAGACCATATCCTCTTCTTTCTGCAGGATCTCTTTGGCATACAGTGCAGCCAGAAGGCCAGTCTCATTCAGATGCAATCTTCCTCTTTCACGGTCAAATAAAGGAACACCGATCTGCTCTTCCAGTTTTTTCATAGAACGGGTCAAAGATGGCTGGGTCAGATGCAGATGTTCCGCAGCAGATGAGAGCGTGCCATACTTCTGAAAGGCCGCCAATTGTTCGAGCAGATAGATCTCAATCATACTTTTACCTCTGTTATAAGTATACGCCGCACGCATAGAAAAGATACAGGATCGGCATTAGACACCGCATGAAACTCACCTATACTGAAGACAGAAGGAGATACAGACAGATGAAACTGAATGATGGTCATGAAATACCGCAGCTTGGGATCGGAACATTCATGCTGCAGCCGAAAGATGCTGAAGAAGCAGTGCTCCAAGCAATTGCAGATGGATACACATTGATCGATACAGCCAATGCCTATATGAATGAAAAGGCAGTCGGCAGAGCAGTCAGAAGATTCGGAAGGAACAGAGAAGATCTGTATCTTTCAACAAAGCTCTGGCCAAGTGTCTATGAGGATGCGGACAATGCGATCGATCAGACATTAAAGAGATTGGATACTTCTTATATTGATCTGCTCTTTCTGCATCAGCCAGTCGGGGATTATAAAAAAGCATATCACGCCATGGAACAGGCAGTAAAAACTGGCAAAGTGAGATCGCTTGGTCTGTCCAATTTCACTAAAGAACAGATCTAGGAACTTGCTGAAACAATGGAGATCAGACCAGCGGTGATCCAATGTGAGGCACATCCATATTTTCCGCAGACAGAACTTAGAACATATCTCAATACGATCGATGCAAAGCTGATGGCATGGTACCCTTTGGGACATGGCGATGCCTCTTTGATCCATGAGCCGATCTTCGCAGAACTTGCTGAGAAATATCATAAGAGCAATGTCCAGATCATTCTGCGCTG
This sequence comes from Solobacterium sp., assembly GCA_022486705.1. GTDB lineage: Bacteria > Bacillota_I > Bacilli_A > Erysipelotrichales > Erysipelotrichaceae > Bulleidia. Next base: position 23,660 of record JAKVKC010000021.1, read on the forward strand.
GCATCTGCAGAAGGGAAATATTGTGATCCCTGGCTCCAAGGATCCAAAACATATTCAGGCAAATCAGGATATCTATGACTTTGTTCTGAACGAAGATGAAATGAAAGAGATTGCCTCATTAGATAAAAATATGCGCTACTACAATGCGACATCAGAGATTCTGGATGGCTATCTGAAATTCACTCCGGACTTTGATGTACAGCAGTAAGAAAGGAATATTATATGATCTTTTATTTTACCGGGACCGGCAACAGTCTCTATGCCGCACGATCATTGAGCAAAGAGATCTTCAGCATCCCGCAGCAGATGAAGCAGAAAGACCATTCCTATCAGGCCGATCAGATCGGCATTGTCTGTCCCATCTATGGTCATGAGATGCCGCAGATGGTCAAAGAATTCATTGCCAAGTCTTCCTTTGATACGCCGTATTTCTTCCTGATCATTACCTATGGCAATCGTCATGCAAATGCGACGGAGCTGGCAGAAAAGTATCTCGAAAGCAAAGACATGCACGCAGACTATATAACATCGCTTCTGATGGTCGATAATTTCCTGCCTGTATTTGATATGGCAGAGCAGAAGAAGATCGATAAGCATGTGGAAGATCGGCTGACAAAGATCAAAGCAGATATTGAACAGAAGAAGCATTGGATCGAGCCAGTGACGGAGGAAGATCGTGCTGCGCATGCTGACTATCTGAAATTGGTCGGTAAGGCAGATGAAAGCATCTGGGCAGATTTCCGGTATACCGATGCATGCATCGGCTGCGGGATCTGTGCCAAAGTATGTCCCGCTGGATGCATTGCCATCAAGGATGGCCGGCCAGTGAGGAGTGAAGAGAACTGTCAGACATGCTATGCATGCATACAAGCATGTCCGCCGAAAGCAATCCAGCTGAATCCAGTATTGGGATTTGCCGAAAAAAATCCGCAGGAAAGATATCGCAATGAATATGTGTCAATGGCTGAACTGATCCAAGCCAATCAGCAGAACGAGGAGGAAGAATGGAATACGTAAAACTATATAATGGCGTGCAGATGCCGATCATGGGATATGGCGTCTATCAGGTCACAAAGGAAGAATGTGAAAGATGCGTCCTAGATGCATTGAAAGCAGGCTATCGTGCTTTGGATACGGCCCAGAGCTATTTCAATGAAGAAGAAGTCGGCTCTGCTATGCAGAAATCAGGCATCAAAAGAGAAGAGATCTTTCTGACCACAAAAGTATGGATCGAACATTACGGCTATGAAGAAGCGAAGAAGTCGGTGTTGATCTCCCTGCAGAAACTGAAGACAGAGTATTTAGATCTGGTCCTATTGCATCAGCCGTTTGCAGACTATTACGGCGCATGGCGTGCCTTGGAAGATCTGTATCAGGAAGGAAAGATCCGGGCCATCGGCGTATCCAATTTTTATCCGGATCGATTGGTCGATCTGGCATCATTCGCAAAGATCAAACCAATGGTAAATCAGGTCGAGACCCATCCTTTCAACCAGCAGATCGAAGCCCAGAAGTGGATGCAGAAATATGATATCCAGATGGAGTCATGGGCACCGTTCGGGGAAGGCAGAGGCGGCCTGTTCACCAATGAGGTATTAAAAGAGATCGGTGACAGATATCATAAGAGCACAGCACAGGTCATGCTGAGATGGCAGATCCAGCGGGGCATCGCGGTCATACCAAAGTCTGTGCATTATGAAAGAATTGTACAGAATCTTGATGTCTTTGACTTTGCTTTGAGCGAAGAAGATATGGCAAAGATCCAATCACTTGATCAGAAAAAGAGCTCTTTCTTCTCACACCAGGATCCCGCCATGGTGGAATGGTTCGTAAAGATGGTGGAAGAAAGAAAAGAAAATAAATGAAGAATAAATTGATATTAGGTACTGCAATGGCACTGCTGCTAGCAGCAGGATGTGCATCGCAGAGCATTGTATCTGTGCAGACAGCTGCACCGGCAGCCGCTTCCCCATCGGCTATCCGATCTGGTGGGGAGATGCAGCCTGGCCGATCAATGGTTTTGTCACTGCCAATGATTTTACAAATAAAAAAGTTATTTCCTTCTGCACAAGTGCTTCTTCTGAAGTTGGTGACAGCGGCACAGATCTGGCTGAAAAAACGAATGGCGGAAATTGGCTTGAGGGAAAACGATTCAGCACAGGCAATACAGAAACAGAAATTGCCCAATGAGCAGAAACATGCATGAAATAAGGAGGAACAGATGAAAAAAGTATTGATCTTATCAGGAAGTCCAAGAAAGAATGGAAATTCAGATCTGCTGTGCGATGAATTTATGCGAGGTGCAGCAGAAAAAGGAAATGAAGTCGAAAAGATCCGGTTGGCAGAAAAGAAGATCGGGTACTGCTTAGGATGCTACTATTGCCGTGAACATCATGGGACATGCGTGCAGAAGGATGATATGGCAGAGATCTTGGAAAAGATGATTCAGGCAGATGTGATTGTCCTGGCATCGCCTGTCTACTTCTATGCCATCGATGCCCAGCTGAAGACAGCGATCGATCGTACCGTTGCACGTTGGACAGAAGTGAAGAATAAAGAATTCTATTACATCATGACGTGTGCAGATAATAGCAGAGAAGCAATGGATGGAACACTTGCAAGCATGAGAGGCTATGCTGACTGTGTGGAAGGTGCCAAGGAAATGGGCATTGTCTATGGAACAGGTGTTTATGAAAAAGGCAAAGTGAAAAATACCGAAGCCATGAAAGAAGCGTATGAATGCGGTCTGCATGTTTGATTGATACAAAAAAATACCGTTCGGCAGGAAGTATATTCTCTGCGGACGGTATTTTCATTTGGCTTGGAACAGTCTGTTAGTTCTTTTCAGTTTCTAAGAATTTGTAGACGACAGCGGCAATCGATGCGCCGATGATCGGAGCACAGATGAATACCCATAAGCTTGACATCGGAGCCATATTGCCATTGAACATTGCAATGACAGCCGGGCCGATGCTTCTGGCTGGGTTGACAGATGTTCCGGTCAGACCGATGCCGAAGATATGGATCAGCGTCAGTGTCAGGCCGATGATCAGACCGCCGAAAGAACCGTGATTTGCTTTCTTTGAAGTGACACCGAGAACGGTCAGGACAAAGACAAATGTCAGTACGATCTCGACCAGCATACCGGCAGCACTGCTTCCGCTGACACCGGCTAAACCGTTAGAGCCAAAGGCGCCGGTCATATCCTTGACACCGCCCATCGTAAAGATGGCTGCGGTCAATGCACTGCCGCATAAAGCACCGGCGATCTGGGCAATGACATAGCCGATAAAATCTTTTGCGGACATGCCGCCGCTGACAAAGACACCGAGGGAAACGGCTGGATTGACATGGCATCCTGAGATGTTGCCGATGCAGTATGCTTCCGCAACAATGGAAAGACCAAAGGCCAAAGCTGTTAATAAATATCCTGTTCCCTGTGCAGGATCGCAGCCGACCAGCATTGCTGTGCCGCAGCCAAAGGTCACCAGAACAGCAGTACCGATGAACTCTGCAATATACTTCTTCATTTTCTATCCTCCCCGTAAGATTTTTCTTACCAAAATATTATAGGAGGAACAGATCGTGTTATCAACGGCAGAACGGCACAGGATCTATTGGAAATCAGTATGAATAAGTTCTTTGATCTCCGCTTTTTCTGCGCTTTTAGATCAATTGAATGTATACTGAAGTATGTAAAATCAAGGGGAGAGCTTTATGATGAATCAAAAGAGGATCAAGCATGTACTGATTGAGATCTGTATGCTGGCGGCAGGAACATTCTTCCTGTTTATTGCATTGAACTTTATGAATGTCAGATCAAATATCAGTACGCAGAGAACAGACAATCAGACAGAACTGCAGATGGTCTCAGAAAAACTGCAGGCGGCGCAGGAAACATATAAAGAAAACGCAGATTCATTTGATTCCTATGTAAAGGCCCAGGGAAATGTGATCGCTGACTATTTGGATCATCATGCGGATGGAACTGATTATTTAGCAGATCTTGCGTCCGAGTGGAATTTTACGGGCTATGAATTGGTGAATGCATCCGGTGAAGTGCTGCAGTCGCATGCTTATACGGCGGATCAGTCATCAAAGGAATATCAGTCTTTTCTGAAAAATGGTACACCGTTCACATTGGATCATCAGAGATACTTTGTTTCTTCTTTGAACAATGGCAATAAACTTTATTATGCCTATTCCTATGTACAGGAAGAAGAACAGCTGAATACAACATATTCCGTCAAAGATGCATTGGATGCATTGACCGTCGGAAATACAAGTGCTGTCACTGTGATCGATGCAAATGATGGATCCATTATCTATGCCGACGATGACAGTCTGATCGGCAGCGATGCGGAGACGTCAGGCTATTCTTTATCAGTCCTGACGGATGGCTATGAAGGAAAGACAGATATCAATCATGTATCCAGCTATGTCAGTGTACAGAAGAACGGCAGTTCTCTGCTGGCTGTTTCTAAGCCATATGCGGATCTTGTCGCAAAGAATCAGCTGGCGATCAATCTGATCCTGTTTGCGGTATGCATTGTGATTGCATTGCTGATCCTGTATTCGGACTTTATTCATCAGGACCGCATGCAGAATATCAAAGCAGAAGAACAGGTACATCTGTTTGGTAAGCTGTATTATCATCCTGTTCTTGGCGCAAAGATCAGAACGGTGATGACAGTCAGTATTGCCGTGATCTTTCTGCTGACGTTCTATTTAGAAACACTGAGCCCATTGTCACGGCAGGGAACACTTTCGGAAAATCGCCTGTCTTCGGTCGGTGAGATCTTAGCTCATAATGATGAAACGATCACTGCTGTCAGACAGGAATATAACAGTCAGTATACAAAACTGGCAAAGCAGATGGCATCTCTGCTGAAACTGGATCCTTCGATGATCGATCATGATACATTGAAGAGAATTGCCGGCATTGAGAATCTTCGCTCGATCTACGTTTTCGATGGCAATGGAAATGCGGTAGGTATCAGCGATGATGTCCGCCGCTACAGCATCAGTACAGATCCAGACGATCAGTCCTATGCTTTCCAGAAAGTTGTCAATGGCAGTCAGTCGGTCTATATCCAGGATGCAGGCTATGATGATCTTGGGGAGTATGTGCAGTTCATTGGGGTGCAGAGAGCGGATGCGGATGGCATGGTGCAGATTGGTCTGGAACCATCGCGCTTAGAAGAACGCCTGAAGGCCAACAGTCTTTCCAATTCATTGAACAGTATCAATATCGGACAGAATGGTTTCCTGTTTGCAGTGGATCAGGATTCCGGCACCGTATCTTCTTATCCATCTGCATCTTTTGAGAATAAGAATGCATCTGTTCTTGGCATCTCTTCCGCTGCTTTGACCGATGGCTATTCCGGCATTCAGAATTTAGACGGTGAAGCTTATTTCCTCAATGGTTTCCTATACAATACAGATTACGTCTATACAGCAATTCCATTATCAACAATCTATGCAAGCAGGCTTTCGGCTTCATTGGAAGTGACGCTGGTCAGTGCCATTATTATTCTTGTGATCTCTTTATTTATTACGGTATCACCGAAGCAGTCGGAGAAGGCAGAAGCAATTCCGGATCCGGAAACAAAGGAAAATGCAGCAGCATCGGAGCCATCCTTCTTTCATCATCAGCGGATGAGCGGCCATCAATCATGGACGCAGAGCGCAAGCAGCCGTTATGGCGACAATGTCCGCTGGTCGGATAAGAGCCCGGAGCAGAAGCTCTGGTCGCTGACCGGAGGCGTGATTGCTTTGACGGCAATTCTGGTGACGCTCTATGTTGAGATCTTCCGCCGCGAAGCTATGACGAACAATATTCTTCATTATATTGTCAATCGCCGCTGGGAAAAGGGCGTCAATCTATTTTCACTGACCTACTGTGTCTTTGTGATGACAGATATCATTGTGTTCACGGGACTGATCCGTATGATCATACTGAATCTGTTTGGCCGCTTCGGCAGCCGCAGTGAGACTGTCGGCCATCTGCTCAGCAGTTTCCTGAAATATGCGATGATCATCGGCGGCATCTTCTACTGTTTAAGTGCCTTCGGTTTAGATATGAATACACTGCTGGCTTCTGCCGGCATCCTGTCCGTTGTTGTCGGCTTAGGAGCCCAGAGCCTGATCGGCGATATCTTAGCTGGTATCTCCATTGTCTTTGAAGGTTCCTTCCGGGTCGGCGATATCGTGACGATTGATGGCTGGCGCGGTGAAGTTGTTGAGATCGGCATCCGTACAACAAAAGTGCGCAGCGGCGGAAATGATATCCGCGTCTTCAACAATTCAAAGATCTCCAGTGTCGTCAATATGACCAAACAGTATTCCTATGCCAATGTTGATGTCGGCATCGACTATGGTGAATCTTTGGAACATGTAGAATCTGTCTTGAAAGAAGAACTGCCGCGGATCCAGAAGAGAATCCCAGCCATTGTCAGCGGTCCTTTCTACAAAGGTGTCACGGAATTGGCTGCCAGTTCTGTGAATATCCGTATCCTTGCCCAGTGTTCTGAAGCAGACCGCATTCAGGTGACCCGTGATCTGAATCGTGAGATCCTATTGGTCTTCTCCAAGAATCATATCAATATTCCTTTCCCTCAGGTCGTGGTCAACCAGCCGGCAGCTACGGTAGCCGAAGCGACCAAGCACGAGAAAAAAGAAGCAGAGAACTTCGTGACGGAACAGAAAGAACAGTCCAAAGATCTCCATAAGGATGAATAAGAAATGCTGACATATCACAGAATGAATGAAACAGAAATGAAGATCATCGCGGATTGGAAGTATGAAGGCGTGTATGCCCAGTATGACATGATGTCTTATGAAGAAATGCAGAAGAAGCACTTTGCCTTTGCCAATCCGGAGAATCATTACTATACGTTTTATGAAGGTACAGAGATGGTCGGATTCATCAATCTTTATGAAGAAGAAACACGTGTTTTCTTCGGTATCGGTGCTGCGCCGGAAATGTGCAGTCATGGCTATGGAAAACAGATGTGCTGTCAGGCGATGCAGATCGCTGCACAGGAATTTCCCGGCAAGCCGCTGTATCTGGAAGTGAGGTCATGGAACGAACGAGCAATCCGCTGCTACGAAAAAGCAGGCTTTGTCAAAGTGCCAGGCATCATTGAACAGGAGACATATGCTGGCAAAGGTGAATTTGTTCAGATGATCAGCAAATAAATACTATAAGAAGGATCCAGCAGAGACTGTACTGGATCTTTTCTTTTGCTGGTCTGTTTTAGCCCTGGCTGAACCATGGTAAAATGATGGCGGAAAACAATATGAAAAAACGGATGCTGATTATAGAAGATGAATACTATCTTGGCGATATGCTGAGAGACTGGTTCCGTCAAAGAGGCTTTGAACCAACGCTCTGTGAGAATGGCATTGATGGCATGAATGAAGCCCTGTCCAATGCATATGCAGTCATTATTCTTGATGTGATGCTGCCTGGCATGGATGGTTTCAGCGTATTGGAAGCTGTAAGAAAAAAAGAGATTCATACACCGATCGTTATACTGACGGCACGCAGTGAACTGCAGGATAAGCTGCAGGGATTTCATACCGGAGCAGATGACTATGTGACCAAACCGTTTGCGGTTGAAGAATTGGATGCCAGGGTCAATGCTCTTTTGGAACGGGCCCATGATGTGAGCAGCGAACAGATCAGAGGAGCAGGTATGATCCTTGATCGCAATGATCGGTGTTTGAAAAATGAAAAGACAGGGGCGTCTGTAAAGCTTTCTGGAAAAGAATATACCTTGGCTGAATTTCTGCTTCTTAACTGCGGTCAGCTTCTTTCAAAGTCACAGATCACGGAAGCAATTTGGCAGAATGGAAAAGAGCCTTCTTACAATAATGAAGAAGTCTATATTTCTTTTCTCCGCCGCAAAATGAAATTCATCGGTGCGCATGCATGTATTGAAACAGTGCGCAGTGAAGGCTATGAACTGAAGGCAGATCATGATTCTTAAACTGAGAAAAAAGATCACAGTGCTGCTGACTATGCTGTTTATCCTTGCATATATATGTTTTGCTGCGGTCTTTGCAATCTCTTATCAGAAATCCAATGAAGCAGCAGCCGCACATTTATTGTCCAATCATCTGCAGATTGCTTCCCAGAAAGATATCCTGTCTGATGATCCGCTCCCATCTCCTGCTTCCGAGGACACAGGAACAGAAAGCCTCCAAGTGAACGGTGAAGATGCCGAAATTACAATCTTAGTAAAAACTGAGAATGGACTGCAGACAGTCGGCGGTATGCATGGTACAGAGGATGCGGCTGCCATCGGTCAGAAATGTCTGGATACAGGAAAGACCAACGGAAAGATCGGACGTGTGCAGTTTGAGATTGCTTCCATCAATGATCAATTGGTCATTGCATATATGAATACATCAAGTTATGACAATGAAGTCATGCATGTACTATGGCGGATCATCGGCATTGGCATCGTGACTACTGCTGTATGGGGATGCTTGGCATGGGCAATTTCAAAACGCATGGCAGAACCGCTTGTCATAGCCAAACAGAAACAGAATGATTTTATTGCATCGGCTGGCCATGAATTGAAAACACCTGTAACTGTGATGAAGACAAGTCTTTCGCTCATGAAGCAGGAGGGAATTGAGAACAAATATCTGGATTATGCTATCACCGAAAATGAGCGGATGCAGCAGCTGATCCTGGAGCTCTTGGATAACGCAGAACTCAGTGAAAAGGACCAGAAGCAGAAAAAAGAGATCTGCTGTCTTTCTTCACTGCTGACAGCGGCGGCGCTTCCTTTTGATGCTTCTGCATATGAAAGCGGTGTGCAGTATAAAGAAGAGATAGAAGAAAATATTCAGGTCAGAGGCTATGCCGGAGAACTGACAAAGATGTGCGAAATATTAATTGAAAATGCAATACGCTATACAAAAAAGGGAGATCAGGTCATTGTCTCTCTGCATAAAAAGGGAAAGACAGCTGTACTGTCTGTAAACAATCAAGGACAGGCGATTGCCGAGGATGAAAAAGAAAAGATCTTTAAAAAGTTTTATCGTGCGGCAGAACAGGATCCTGAAAATGAATGTCATTATGGATTAGGTCTTGCGATTGCCCAGAAAATTGCTGATCAGAATGATACGGTCATCCAAGTGAACAGCAATAAAGGCTGGAACTCATTCTCTGTTTCCTTTCATATTCAGTAAGAATTCAATCTATTTCAAGCATATTTCAAGGTTTCTTTTCTATTCTGTAAAGAGAGGGCATTCGATGCCCAGGAAAGGAAATCTATGTTAAAGAAAACAATTGCTGTATCTTTATCAGCAGTCATCTGCATCAGTATGGCTGGATGTTCTTCTGCCGCTGCTTCCAGCAGTGCATCTGCTTCATCCAGTACCGTCAAAGATACAGATGCACAGGAAAAAATAGAAAAGGCATTGGATCTGGCAAACAATGGAGAAGTCTCTTGGACGTATGACAGTTCAAGCGATTCCTGGACCATGTCAATTGTATGCAGTGTTGTAAATCCGGAACTTGAGGATTATCAGGGCGTATCTGTCAATATCCCAGGGGCGTACGCGGCAGGCATTGATACGGATGGAGATGGCAAGGCAGATGTGACTGCCTCTTCTTACAGCAAAGAAACCGCTGGTACGATGAAAATCAATCCGGAGGGAAAGATCACCAGTCCAAATGGGCAGACCTATACGGCATCAACGGCGCCGGTGATCATCAATACCGGAGCTGCCGGGTACAGTGCACAGAACAATCAGCTGGCTTCTTCAAGCTATGCAGCAGATGGGTATGTCAATGTTGCCTGCGGCAACCGCGGCAAACAGAGCACTGCCTCTGACAGCAGCGGAACAGCGTATTACACCGGAGACGCACCGTTATGTTTAGTAGATCAGAAGAATGCGATCCGTTTCGTCAAATACAATATCCTGTTAGGAAATCTGCCAGGAAATGTGGATACTTTTGTGTCGACGGGCGGTTCCGGCGGCGGAGCTCATGCGACCATGGTCGCAGCGACAGGCAACAGTTCGGATTACTTTGATTATGAAAGTGCAGCCGGAGCTGTCGGCGTCTATCAGACAAGTGACGGGGGCTGGACAAATATGGTATCCATCAACGGAACTGAAAAAGAGATCTCAGACGGTGTGTGGGGATGTGTTGCCTACAGTGCCATTACTTCCTTAGCACAGGCCGATATTGCGATGGCATTTGAATATAACTTAGATACATCCTATTCCTTCAATACCACTTTTCAGAAACAGCTGGCATCTTATCTCTCGCAGGAATATATGACATATATCAATGATCAGAAACTGAGCGTGCAGGAAGCGGCGGTTGGCTTTGATCTGAATGAAGATGGCGATACCGATGATACCGTTGAGCTGAGCATTGTATATGACACTGCCAAATATGCCGATACCAATGGATACGGAGGAACATATCTGACCCTGTATCTCGATGAATTTCAGGCAGATCTTGCCTGGTATTTAGAAAATCTAGATTACGCTTCCGGCTGGACATGGTTCGACAGCGATGGCAATGCCATGAGCGACAGTGCCGTTGCGGCGATGACTTCAGAAGAAAAGGCCCAGGCATTCCTGGAAGGAAGATATGCACAGTCCTCTTCACAGAGCGGAAACATGCAGGGAGGTACTGTTGGCGGCAATGGGCCGATGGATGGCGGAACCGCCCCAAGCGGGAATCTGCCGACGGGTGAAATACCTTCTGGAAACGCTCCTTCGCTGGCAGATGGTCAGACAATGGGGACCCCAGGCGATGCTTCAGCCAATGGTGCCGTTGGCACACCGCAGCAGGGAACGACACAGGCAAGCAGCAGCAGTCAGGACTCCGCAAACTATGCTTCCTATGAAGAGATGCTCAATGCATATGAAACGGATATCTCTTCCATAGAGGCCGGCGATGCGTATGGCAATAATATTGTGGAACTGTATGATCCGCTTGCGTATATCGGAAATGAAGACGTCGATTCACCAACATGGACAAGGATCATGATGGGAGCCTCCGAAGGAGATATGTCAATGTTTGCTTCGCTGAATCTGCAGCTTGCTTGGCTGAACAGCGGGACCGACAGTGAAATAGAATGGCAGTGGAATGGCGGGCATGTACCAAGCGAGATCTTCGGCGAATCCTTTGCCCTGTATGTTGATGAAATGTATGGGAAATATATCGACGGTGCATCTCAGATTGCAAAACAGGCCGCATCAAAGCAGATTGCGAATGGCACCGCTTCTGCTTCAACCGGCACAGATATAAGTTCCTGGGCATCTTACAGCAATGGCAGTGTATCCTTCTCTTTGGCAAGCGCTGCTGCCTATCGGGTGGCTGGAGCAGCCAAAGCAGTTCCAGGCTTTGATGTCATGGACTATGGGCAGGAAACATATGAATTTGGAAGCTCTTCCCAGGATGCCCGTCATTTTGATACCTATGTACTTCAGGCACTGAAAGAGCATCAGGATACCTTGAGCCCATTGTTCAATGCAGGAGAATAATAGAATATCTTGAAGGAATGAAGGCATCATGAATATCATTGCATGTTCATGGAAGACCAACAGAACAATAGCAGAAGATCCAGCATGGCCAAGCTGGATCTTTTCAGTCAGAGAATGATTGATCTCGATGCAGTTCTGCCGCAAACTCCCCATGTTTTGTGATACATTCAAAGAAGAGAAAGGCACACAGTATGAAAAGAATACTTTGGTATGGCGGCACAATTATCACGATGAAAAAAGACTTCTTTCCGGAAGCAGTCCTATCTGAAGGAAATATGATCATTGCGGCCGGAAGCAGAAACGAACTGATCAAGCAGGCAGGAGATGCAGAACAGAGAGATCTCCACGGTGCGGTACTGATGCCGGCATTCATTGATGCTCACAGTCATTTTACCGAAGTAGCATCCGGAACCATGCAGGCAGATCTGAGCGATGCGGATGATCTTGAAACAATTGGAAAGATCCTTTCGGACTTTGAAAAAGACAGACAGCTCGCACCGGATGCGTTCCTGCAGGCCAGGAACTTTGAACCATCGCACATGAAAGAAGGAAAGAATCCCTCTTTAGCACAGTTAGATGCCTGGACGGATCATCCGCTTGTTCTGCAGATGACATCCGGCCATATGGGACTGTTCAATTCCAAAGCCATGCATCTTCTTGGCATTACTGCGGATACTCCAGATCCCGAAGGCGGCAGGATTGAAAAGATCGATGGGAAGCTGACTGGGTATCTCGAAGAGAATGCGTATTTCATCTATCAGAAGAAACTGCCGATGCCAGGACCGGCTGATTTTATGCAGGCCTTCAAAAAGGCAGAGAGAACGTATGCATCCTATGGCATTGGAACGATGCAGGATGGCATGCTTGTAGAACAGATGCTGCCGCTGTATCAGATGCTGCTGGCAGGGGATATGCTGAAATTGGACCTGACGGCTTATGCGGATATGACAGCGTATGCCAAAGCAAAAGAATTGTTCTCGCAATACCGTGCAAACAAGCATATTCGTCTTGGCGGCATCAAAATATTCTTAGATGGATCCCCGCAGGGACGTACAGCATGGATGCGTGCTCCGTATGAAGGAGAGAGCACCTATTGCGGGTACGGTACACTGAAAGATGAAGATGTCACGAAAGCTGCCCTTTTAGCAGCGGATGAAAAGACACAGCTGTTAGCACACTGCAATGGCGATGCGGCTGCTGCCCAGTATATCCGGTGTATTGCACAGGCAGAAAAAGAAAGACCGAGCCTGAAAGAACTGAGACCGGTGATGATCCATGCCCAGCTGGTCGGCAGAGATCAGCTGCCTCAGGTGGTATCATTAGGCATCATGCCATCGTTCTTTATTGCCCATATATATCATTGGGGCGATGTGCATGTGCAGAATTTCGGTATGGCCAGAGCTTCGTTCATTTCACCTGCCGGCAGTGCGCTTAAAGATGGTGCAGTCTTTACCTTCCATCAGGATTCGCCCGTGATCCCATCCAACATGCTGGAAACAATCTGGTGTGCTGTCACAAGACAGACAAAAGCAGGGAAGATCCTTGGCGAAGAAGAAAAAATATCGGTATGGGATGCCTTGAAAGCAGTGACCATCAATGCGGCATATCAGTATGGCGAAGAAAAGATCAAAGGAACAATTGAAGCAGGAAAGAGAGTTGATTTTGCAATCCTGGATCAGGATCCGCTGACATGCGATCCGGAAGAGATCAGAAATATCCGTGTGCTTGAAACAGTGAAGAATGGAGAGACAGTATTCTCACTTTGCACAGAAGGAGAAAGAAGATGGCGATAACAGTTAATATATATTACACAGGAAAAGATGGAAATGCCGAAGCATTTGCCAGAGAAATGACGGAGCAGGGCATTGTCGAACAGATCCGCCAAGAAGAAGGAAATCTGCGGTATGCATACTTCTTCCCAATGGATCAGAAAGATACCGTCCTGCTGATCGACAGCTGGAAGGATCAAAGTGCGATCGATGCACATCATGCTTCAGAAATGATGGCAAAGATCACCGCATTGCGAAATAAGTATGATCTGCATATGAAGGTGGAACGCTATGTTTCCGATGATGTTCCGGCAGATACCGATCAGAAATTTATCAGACAGTAAGAAAAATACATGGCCATTTTGCGGCCATGTATTTATTTTGCTTTGCCTTGATCTGCAGTGCGCTGCATTTTGGCGGCAATCGCATCCGCATTGCCTAAATACGCATGACGGATGGCATTCCCGTTATCATCAAACGCATAGACCAGCGGAACACCGGTAGGAATATTGACTTTGACGATCTCTTCTTTGCTGAGATGATCCAGATACATCATCAGTGCTCTGAGAGAATTCCCATGTGCTGCGATCAGAACACGTTCACCCTGATCGATCAGCGGCCGGATCTCTTCATTGAAGTAAGGAATGACCCGTGCGACCGTATCTTCTAAGCTTTCTCCCAAAGGAAGCTTAGAAGGATCCACATCTTTATACAGCTCCTGTCTCTTTGGATTTCTTTCATCATCTTCTGACAGCAGAGGCGGACGCACATCATAGGAACGGCGCCAGATCCTGACCTGTTCTTCCCCATACTTGGCGGCGGTATCTGCTTTGTTCAGCCCCTGCAGGGCACCATAATGCCGTTCATTCAGTTTCCATGATGTATGGACGGGAATATTTGGTTCCTCCAGTTTTGCCAGAACGATCTCTAAGGTATGCTGCGCTCTTGTCAGATACGATACAAAGGCCGTATCAAACTGATATCCGTTTTCTTTCAGCAGTGTTCCAGCGCATTCTGCTTCCTGGATCCCTTTGGCACTGAGATCGACATCCGTCCATCCCGTAAAGCGATTCTCCAGATTCCATTGGCTTTCGCCATGTCTGAGCAGTACAAGTTTTTTCATAGCAGCCTCCTAGTTAGTACTACCTAACTATAGATCATTGAGCATGCTTTGCAAGCAGGATGATCTCCGCACAGTCATCTGCGATCTGCCGGCCGATCCTCGGCATTGGCATAATAGATATTCAGGAAGATCTCGCCATTCTTACCGCGGCGCGATTTGCCGAAGATGCTGACATGAATGTATCCTCCGCCGCCGTATTGGAGACGGTAGGTGACGTTCTGCACTTCACCGCCTGCTTCCAATATGTTCAGAGCATTCTGCACAATGCCGACATCCTCTGGATGGACGCCGTTCATGGCATTGGTGCGATAGATCGCATCAACATGCTCGGCACTCATATTGACAAGCTTTAAGAAGCCTTCGCTGTGATACAGCGGAATGGCAGTGCCGTCTTCTTTGATCTGCATCCGGATAAAGCCGCCGGGAATGCCATTCATGACAGCCAGCTTTTCCTGATTCTCATTGAGGATCTCGGCGTTGGTATTGCGCCGGGAAATGAGCACAGATATATAATCGCCCAAAGCCGAAAGACTGTTGATCTGTTCACGCTTGCGATGCGGTTCTTCAATGGCAGCGACACCGATCAAATGCCCATCCTGTTTTAAAGCAACTGCGAGAAGGGAATGGATCCCATGATCTTTCAGCAGTTTCTGTTCCGGGCCGATATTTTCGGCATGGTCAAGGTCGGAGATGTCGATCAGATGATGGCCTGCAAAGGTTTTTTTCCATTTGTCCGGCGAATGCATGGTGATCTTTGCTAAAGAGGCAGGCAGATCCTGTACGCTGTCGGTATGCTGTTCATATGTATTGATGGCATAGCGATGCACAAAATCAAATTCATAAATACAGATGCGACTGCTTTCAAAGAAACCTAGCATCTGATCCAGAATGGCTTCAATGCCGGCTTCCGGATCCTGCTGGGTCAGCAGGTTGTGAGCAACGTTCTCTAAAAAGCGCAGCTGATCCATTGTTTCGCTCTGTTTCTGTTCGGCATTTCTCTGCGCTGTGATATTTTCACTGGTGCAGTAGAGCAGATAACGATAGCCGGTACGGGCAATTACCCGCAGAGTAGAGCGCAGATATGTTTTATGGGCACAACCCGGCAGATCGATAAAGATAAATTCGCCTGTTTCTTCACTGTCAGCCTGCATGGCATTGGCCACGATCCTGTCCATATGCCGGCTGGATTCAACGCTCATATATTTTGCCCAATCCAGTTTCAGCAGATCATCCAAGGTCATGCCGGTCCCGCCGATCATTTCCAAATATTTATCATTGGCCCGCAGCAGTTCAATCCTGCCGCGGCAGTATTCCATGATGCATGCCCCGCCGATATAGCTGTTGAAGATCAGGGTATCCATGGAATTCGGATCCCAGAAAGCATTGCTGTCAAGATTGGCTACGGTCTCCACATGCTGCAGATGCGGCTGCTTGGATCCCTGCGAAGCCAGCTTGACATAATCTTCGACCGGCATCGGTTTCGCATAAAGATATCCCTGGATATAGTAGCAGCCGATAGTCTTCAGAAAATCGGCCTGCTTTACGGTTTCCACACCTTCCGCAATCACGGCCATATTCAGCCATTTTGCCATGCGTACCATGGATTCCACAATACTGCCGCCGCGCTGATAGTCATCGGAAGCTGAAAAGAACTTCATATCCAGCTTGATGATCTGGGCCGGAACATCCTTCAATGTATTCAAAGAGGAATAGCCGCTGCCGAAATCATCGATTTCAACAGTAAACCCATGCTTGACCAGTTCCTTGGCAACAGCGACCACTCTGCGGCTGCTCTGGGCAAAGGCAGATTCGGTGATCTCCAAGCGCAGCAGAGCTACCGGGATCTCGTATTTTTCCAGCAGATCGAGCAGGATCTGTACCATGTCATCCTGGAAGATATCATAGCGTGAGATGTTGACCGAGATCGGCAATGGATTTCTCTTTTCTTTGATCCATGTATGCAGGAACATGCATGTATGCTCCCATACATACTTATCCATTTCATAGACAAAGCCATTTTTCTCAAAGATCGGAATAAAACGATCCGGCGGGATCAGTCCCTGCTCCGGATGGCGCCAGCGCACCAATGCTTCTGCTCCGATCAGTTCTTCGGTCAGATGATTGTACTGCGGCTGGAACCATACTTCGAACTGTCCGCTCTTGAGTGCACTGCTCATTTCCGTAACGATCTTCTGTTCGGAAAGAAGCGTATCGCGCATGGAC
>JAKVKC010000022.1 GCA_022486705.1 Solobacterium sp.
ATGGACCCATCCAAGGCTGCTGCTTTTTCAGTGAATTCTTTTAAGAAATCAGATCCCATGTATTCTTTCGGATAGCAGGCCGCAAAACGATCGGCATCCATATGGCACAGAATGCCTTCTGCCTGCTGAAAGCCAGCTTGGCATACCCGCGCAATATAGCGCAGGACATCATCGCCTTTTTCTGTTCCGTAAAGATCATTGATGACCTTGAAGTTGTCAATATCAAAACATCCCATGACATAGGAGCCGGGTTCTTTCTTCTGAATCATCGCCGATGTCTTCTCTATGAAAGCATTTCTATTATAGAGGCCTGTCAGACGATCTCTCTGATATTCATTGATGGCAGCTGAAGTCTCTGACATATGGATCATATTCCGCACTCTCTGCAGAATGATCGTTGGAATGTAAGGCTTGGTGATATAGTCATTGGCTCCTAAGCGAAGAGCTTTGATTTCACTTTCATTATCAGAAGCAGCCGTTGTTACAATGATCGGGATATATGCCATTTTATGATCTGCCCGCATTTCAGAGATCACATCAAAGCCATCTTTGACCGGCATAAAGAGATCTAAAAGAACAGCCGCAATCTCTTCCTTGCTTTTCTGCAGAATGGTCAGAGCTTCTTCACCGTTCTCTGCTTCAATCACGCGGTATTCTTTTTTTAGAATCTCTTTCAGGATCAAAAGATTTGTCCTGACATCATCGACAATCAGCAGTGTTCTGCGCATGGAATTCACCCCCAGGAGAGCCGATATTTCTTCTCAAATGAAACTACTTTCAGTTTAATATGAAGACCGACTGAATGCAATAAAGTCCTTAAAATCGGCAGTTGAAGCATTTTAAAACATATCGAAAAAAACATGCATTCTATGTCCCTGAGAATGAGCAAAATAGTTATAATATAACTATTACTAAATTGCTCATTCTTTATTGCGGCATGTATCAGAAAAGGGGATAGAAATTATGAATTTATTTGATCATCATTGTCTGCGGGCCGGTGCCCGTAAAATAGCTGTATCTGCTACAGCCTGCCTGATGGCTTTCAGCAGCAGTATACAGATTGTTTCACAGGTCCATGCGGAAGATGCTTCCTATACTTACACGATCAATGAAAAGACGGCGAATATCACCGGTGACTGTACCTATACAGTAGACGCTGACGGCACCTACTATATAGGCACAGACACAGCAGATACGCATGCATATACTAAGAACACATCGATTGCCTTAAATGGAGATACTTCTTTTACGTTTGTTACGAAGGCTTCTTCGATCAATGCATCTCTGTCTTCCAATGCGTCTGATACCGTGATGCCTTCTTCTAAGAAAGCACTTCTGAACAGTGCTTCAAAGTCTGCTCTCTTTGTGATCCAGCAGCCAAAGACATCTTCTTTCAAAGTGACTTGGGATGATCAGAATAACAGTCAGAGCCAGCGCCCAGATGCTTCGGCATATCAGAAGACACTGAGCATGCAGTATTCAATTGACAGCGGATCGACTTGGAAGGCGTTGGATGATAAAGCTGTATCTGCCCTTGGCTATACCGCGGTTCCTGCTATTGCCTCTGTTTCCGGCACAGATACTTCGACTTGGACATATACGCTCACAGAAGGACTGAACAGTCTGGATGAAAATGGAAACAAAGTAACATATCAGCTGGCACAGAGCAGTGCTCCGGAAGGATATACAGCTTCTTATGATGCTGACCGTCAGTTGGTCAATACCATTAAGGAAACAGCATCGCAGATCTCTCTGCTGTCCTTGGGACAGGATGATTCAGATGTTACAAATAATACAGAACAGCTGAAACTGACGATTAATAAGCTGGTCGTTGTCAACAAACTGAATGAAAGCATAGCCATTGATCTGACGAGCGGAACAGGAGACCTCAGCAAGATTTCTTATGCTTCGATCGATCACATTATTGCCAGTTTAGGTTTCAATATTCTGGATGATACCGCGTCCCGCAGCATTAAAGCAGGCGATGTTTTTACCTGCACCGTTCCGGATGGCTTTGTGATTGCGGATGTCGCAGATCCGGTCACGATCACAACTGCAGATGGGACCGCTATTGCTAACTACACTGTTTCTAAAGGTGTCATTACTGTTGCATTCCTTCAGGCTGTTGATATCAGCAGCGGAAATACAAAGATCGGCGGGGATATCGTCTGTGACTTTACTCTGGATGGCACAAAATTAAATGCCGACGAAGGAAAAACGATTGATTGGCAGCTGCAGAAGGACGGTACAACGTATCATTTCAATCTGCCTCCTAAGAGCAGTACCATGACAGGCGTCAGTAAAACAGGTAAATATAATAAAGAAGACAATACAATTGTTTGGACAATCACGGTAGGTACAGACACTGCTTCGAAAGGCCTGCCGCTTGCCGGCATTACAGTCAATGATACATATGATAAGACTGCATTGAGCATTCTATCAGTGACAGGTGCCAATGGAGAAGCATTAACTCCTGTTTCAACAGATACAGGATTCTCCTGTACATTCCCTGCCGACTCATCTGCCGCTGCTCCATACCAGATCACAGTGAAGACACAGGTTGCGCCGGAAGAACTGACGAAGGCAAATTCTGCCGATCAGAGCATTGAAAATGAAGCATCCTTAAAACCAGAGACTGTCGGCGATATCACAGTTCCTGCAGATCAGAAAGGATCTGATACAGTAACGATTCCTTCTTTCCATATTGAAAAGAACGGATCGCAGGTAGACAGTTCCATTATGGAGTGGACGCTTCTTATAAACAAAGACGGTGCCGGATGTGCAACAAATGTAGCAGTCTATGATCAATTGGATACACGTTCCGCATATCAAACAGATTCTCTGACGATCAACGGAACCAAAGTTAAAGTCTATACAAGTGAACCAACAGATGAACAGAAAAAAGAAACATGTGGATTCCTGGATGCTAAGAATCTTTTGACGATCTACTTTGCCGGAACCGTAAGCAGCGCACAGACAATTGTATTTGATACAGCACTGACATTTAATGATGCTCAAAAAGATGAGGACGTTACTTTTCCTAACAGTGCTTGGATCTCTTATGACTGGCCGACAGGAAAAGGTCCTCTTCCAAGTGAATATCCTAAGTTATCGGTTGAACCTTCATTCAATGTTGCGGATATAGATAAAGAAGTATCTAGTGTTGATAAAGCATCAGGCATGATCAATTGGTCGATTGCTTCTTCAGTCCGTACAGATAACTACAGTGATTGGAAAATAACAGATGTCATTGAGACTGATCAAAGTCTTATTGATGGATCTATCATTGTTAAAAATAAGGGCGAAAAAATAAATGCCAATGATGACTTCTCTTATACCTATTCAGAATCAGATCATGAAATGACATTCACATTCAACAGTCAGAATCATACATATTCACCAAATGATATTACAATCACGTATTCTACAAAGGCAATAGATTACGTCACAGGAACAGAGAATTTTACAGCACATACATACAATGACACTGCTGATATTTCTGTCCACAGCAATCTTGCAGAAAAAACTTATTTTATAAACAAGGATTCTGCTTCTGTTACATTCGAAAACGACTTTTTAAAGAAGACAGGTGACTATACAGTTATCGATAACGCTGATGGAACTGCGCAAGGCTACCTGCATTATCAGATTGCTGTCAACGCTAGCCATCTGGCCGCTACAAACCTGAATGTCAGCGAAAATCTTAATACTGATCTGACGATGCAGGCAATCAGCAAAAAGGATGCTTCGAAGACTACTTCTATTACATTTAACAATTCTGACAGTGGATTTGTTGTAGATAGAGACAAAACCAAGATTACAAAGATTGATGCTAATAATCAAAGTACAGATGTTACTTCTTCATATTCAGACAATACATCTAACTTTGCAGATTCAGGTATTCTGTCATTATCAAACTCTGCACAAACAACAGATTCCTATGTGGTTGATTATTATCTAAAACTGAATGGTAAGACAAGAGATCTATTGCCAGTAAGCTATCCAGATGGATACATCATTGTGCAATCGAATAAAGCACATGCGCAAGCAGATGAATATAATAGCGGGAATGCTATCGATGTTTCTTACAGTACAGACAGTAATAACCCTTCTTTTAAAAATCAAATGATTGCAAAAACAGGTGATACATCAAACGTTACTGCAGATAATCCAGATATTTCATATCGTGCTGTGATTAATCCAAACGCCAGTACATTGAGCAGTGTATCAGTATCAGATACACTTGACGATTGTTTATCTTTCAACCAAAAATCAGTCAAACTATATTATGCTAAACATAATGCGGATGGATCAGTATCGGATACAGTTGGGATGGCACTCGAAACAGGCTGGTCAGCATCTTTTGCAAATCACAGTATGACCATCAGTTTGCCTGATGGTACAAGATCCTATGTTCTATGCTATACCGCAAGAGTTGTAAGCAAACCAACTGATGTGTCAAAGATAACTAATAATATTAAATTCTCAGAACCTGAAAAGTTTTCCTCTTCAGATAATTGCAGTATTTCTGTAAATTCTTCCGCATGGGCATGGATGTCGAAATCTGCTACATTAAAATTAATAAAGAAAGATTCACTTGGCAGCACTCCATTAAAAGGAGCGGTCTATGAATTATACGGCGATGCTGAATGCACTGATTTAATCGGCATGGCAACAACTGATGCAAATGGATCTGCTTCCTTTTATGGACTGAAATATTCAGCAGATGGCACTTCTTATTGGTATAAGGAAAAAAATGCTCCAGATGGATATGTTCTTGATGATAATGCATATGAGATCAAGACAACTGCAGCAGGCGTCAAGAATGTGAATGCTGCGGATGAAAGAAAGAAAGACAGTACAGCAGTAATAATTACTAAGGTGTTTAGCACATTGAACAGCCAATCAATCAATCATTCTCAATCCTCTTTTGAACTTTATTTATGTCCGCTAGGATTTGCTGATGCATCAAGAATCAAAATCAATGTTACTGGTTCAGAAGGAACTTATGCTTATTCTTCTTCCACAGAAGGAACAGTAACTTCCTTAGTGAATAAACAAGATGATGGGACAATCAGTATCACAGGCCTTCCTTGGGGCCAATATGCTATAAAAGAAACTGCGCCGCAAGATGGATATGCGGCATATACTGGCGAGAAATATTTCGAGATAGATTTTGATTCTGCCAAAGGATTGTATGTTTTGAACTATCAACCTACGAATACTGCAAATGATATTGGCACAGATGCAAAAATAACAAATAATCCAACAAATATCAGTATCAGCAAGACATGTGATGCTGGAAAAGATCTTCGCGGTGCTAAATTAACTGTTTATCAAGCAGATACAGATGGTAGCAAGCTCTCGCAGCCAGCGCATAATCCTTTCAGCGGCTCTGACTATTACACAATCATTTCAGGCGATAGTGCTGTAACTTCTGCTTCACTGGATCTTTCTGGTATACCTGCAGGAACATATTATCTCTCCGAAGATACGGCACCTACTGATACAGTTTTGGGCAAGTTTCGGGATGTTAAATTTACGGTTGATATCTATGGTGCTGTAACGATCAATTCCGGTACGGCATCAGCAGATAACAGCAAGGATACCAAAACAATCAGTGTCGCCGATGATACACTTTCTGTTACTGTGAAGAAGCTGGATCAGTTTGGAAATGGTGTCGCTGATGCCACATTGCAATTGCAGATCAGATCAGGCAGTGAAGGAAGCTATACATGGACTGATGTAGATGGACAATCCTGGACGACAGCCAGCAAGGATGATGCTAAAGCAGGTCATACATTCACAGGCATGACCAGAGGCTCTGTATATCGCATCATTGAAACCACTGTCCCAAATGGCTATCGCACCGCCAATCATCTATCGGAGCAGTCCATTGAATTTACGATGAATGAGTATGGCAATGCTGAGAATGTACAGCTGAATAACGGTGATAATAAAAAAGATTCAGGGAAAAACTTTTTGAACAGTGTGTCTGGAAATTCATTCACGATGCGCAATGAACTGATCGTCGGACAGGCAGAGCTTATAAAATATGACAGCACTGTTCCAGGCAAGACGTTAAAAGGTGCTGGCTTTGACCTTTATAAGCAAGTCAGTGGTGAAACTTATACAAAGATCAATGACTCTGTTATTTACTCTGATGCCCAAGGATATGTATCAACAATCGGATCAACCAATATTACAAACACAGATACTGGGATGCCATTGAGCAATGGTCTGACAATCGGTACATATTATTTTAAAGAATGTGATACACCTAAGGATTTCGTGACAAGTACTCAAGAGACAATCCATTTTGAAGTGAACGAAGGCAATTCATATACGTGGCCGGATTTTCAAGGAGTGATTGTTCCTGCTGAAGGAGAGAAAAATATTTTAAATACACCATTGAACGCTGCTGTTACGTTAACAAAGCGTGACACAGATGACACCGCAAAGGCAGTAAATGGCGCTGTTTATGAACTGATTGATTCTTCTAATAAATTGATTGATACACAGACGACATCGCCAAGCAATACTGTATTCGAAAAGTATGATTCAAATGAAAATCTGCATGTGAAGAATAATAATGCAGATGGACAGCTGTACTTCGTTAATGTTCCGGCAGGAACATATACCGTAAAGGAAAAGACACCTGCACCTGGATATACCTTGGATACGAATGAATACAGTGTTACGGTTTCACAGGATGCAGCAGATAAGGTCTATACCATAGAGGCAGAAACGAACGGCGGCATTGTATATGACCGTCAGAACTCATTGACGATCAGCAAACACGATGCGGATGGAAAGTCATTGGCCGGTGCACAGTTCAAACTGGAAGGTACCTTTGCGGCTGGTACAGATCCTGTCACATGGACGTCCGATGGTACATCGAAACAATTGAAGGGACAGCTGATTGCTGGAAATATATATCATCTGAGTGAGACAGCAGCCCCAGAAGGATATACAAAGTGGACAGGTGGCCTTTATCTGAAGATCACTAATGAAGGACAATTGCAGAAATGCGATACGGAAAATGGCACATATACAGATGTGACAGACAATGCCATTGTGATTGCGGATGCACCATCTTCTATTACATTGAATAAGATAGATAAGGATGGCAACGCATTGGCTGGCAGCAGCTTTGCGATTGCAGGGACCTTCGCTGGCAATACGGAAGATTCAGAAAAAGTTCTTGTCAATGGAGAAACAAGCGGATCATTGAGCAGTCAGCTGATCATTGGCAATACGTATGTGATCAAAGAAACGTCCGCGCCAGAAGGCTATGCAAAGATCAAAGACTTCTCGGTCAAAGTGAATGAGGATGGTACGCTCACTGCGGCTGGTACACTTCCGGTCGGTGTGACATTGAACCAGAATACAGTAACTGTTGCGGATCATAAAACAGACGTTACAGTAAAGAAACAGGACGCTGCAGGAAATGCATTGATTGGAAGTACGATAAAGATCACAGGTGTATTCTCTGACAGCAATGATCAGTCTTCGGTCAAGACAGTCCTGGATGGTACACAGGATACAGGAGCACTGCTTGGCAAACTGATTGAGGGAAATGATTATACGCTTGAAGAAACAGCGGCTCCAATTGGATATGAAAGCATTCACTCCTTTATGTTCCACGTCAATGATGACGGAAGCTTAGCCTTTAAGGGAGACCATGATCAGAATATATCTTTGGACAATGAGACCCTGATCATTAAAGATGCAGAGACAAGGATCAGTTTCATCAAATATGATGAAGATGGAAATGAATTAGTCGGATCGACCTTTGCATTGACAGGAAAAATGAGCGATGATCCGGAACATGATGCAGCGATAGAACTGCTCAATGGCACAGCATCTGAGGAAACACTGAGCAGAAAACTTATTATTGGAAATACATATACACTGCAGGAGAAATCTGCCCCGAAGGGATATACATTGCTTAAAGATCCGATCACCTTCAGCGTCAATGCAGATGGGACTGTTGAACTTGCCGATGGCACTTCTTCCGCTGTCAGTCTGACCGGAGAAGAAAAGGGGATCATGATCAAAGATACGATGATCAGCGTCCAGCTGAGAAAGGTATCCAAAGACACAAAGGATGCTGTACAGGGTGCAGACTTTAAGATCACAGGGAAATTCGTCAATGGCAAGACAGAATTGACAGGTACACCGGAAGAGCTCAGTGAGCTGATGAAGGGCAATCTGTATGCCAGTGATATCAGTGCAGATGAAAGTACATGGTCAGTATATTCTGCTGCAGAGACAAAGAGACCGGATGGCTATCTGATTGAAGAAAACCCCGTCGAGTTCCTTGTCGATGACCAGTCGAAGATCCATGTTGTTGCAGATGAATCAAAGTGCTCTTCGATTGAAGATGGTGTGACTTTAGACTTTGCGGATGATGCCACAAAGGTATCTGTGCTGAAGACAGATACCAATGGCAAAGCACTTGCGGGTGCACAGTTCAAGATTGAAGGAACATTCGCGGATGGATCTAAGGTACAGAACTTTGCATCGGAAACAGAGGCAAGTACCTTCAAAGCATTGTTCATTGCAGGAAATACATATACGATCAGTGAAGTGAAAGCACCGGATGGCTATGTCAAGATGCAGGATACGATCAGCTTTACAGTAGGAGAGGATGGTCTGCTGAAATTGGCAGACGGCACATCTTCTGCGGTGACACTGAGTGAAGATCAGAAAGAGATCAAGATTGCAGATGATGCCACAAAGGTATCTGTGCTGAAGACAGATGTGAATGGCAAAGCACTTGCGGGTGCACAGTTCAAGATTGAAGGAATGTTCGCGGATGGTTCCAAGGTACAGAACTTTACGTCGGAAACAGAGGCAAGTACCTTCAAAGCATTGTTCATTGCAGGAAATACATATACGATCAGTGAAGTGAAAGCACCGGATGGCTATGTCAAGATGAAGGATGCTGTCAGCTTTACAGTAGGAGAGGATGGCCTGCTGAAATTGGCAGATGGAACATCTTCTGCAGTGACACTGAGTGAAGATCAGAAAGAGATCAAGATTGCAGATGATGCCACAAAGGTATCTGTGCTGAAGACAGATACCAATGGCAAAGCACTTGCGGGTGCACAGTTCAATATTGAAGGAATGTTCGCGGATGGTTCCAAGGTGCAGAACTTTGCATCGGAAACAGAGGCAAGTACCTTCAAAGCATTGTTCATTGCAGGAAATACATATACGATCAGTGAAGTGAAGGCACCGGATGGCTATGATGCCATCAGGGGATCGATCAGCTTCAGGATCGATGAAACAGGAAAGATCATCCTGAACAGCAGCACAAAGCTTGCGGAAGTGAGCGAGGATGGTACTGTGCTGAAGATTGCCAATACGGAAACGATCGTTCCGGTGGATACAGGGGATAAGACAAATACGATCCTGTATTTCGGTATTATGATCGGTGCAGCTGCCATTGCAATTGCCTTGATCATCTTTCGGAAAAAGAAAGAAAAGCATTAAAAATAGGGATGCCTGATTGAAATGATCAAGCATCCTTTTAAGTGCACTTTATTTTTCTTTCAGGACAATATAAGTACTGCCGCTGGAAGTGATGGAAGCAGTTGTGACTTCAGCGGACTCTTTGCTCTTGATGGAACCATCAGAATTATATGTATATTTCGTTGCAGCGACAGTCTCGCCGGAAGAAGTTGGTTTTGACGTTCCTTCCGTCATATACATGACATAGGTATTCCCGCTCTTTTTGATCATCCACATCTTAGCGGAAGTGAGCTTCAGTTCCTGATTGATCGCATGAGTCCAGGATTCTGTTGTTCCGCTGTTGTATGCTTTTTCCGGTGAATCGGAGTCGATCTGTTTGCCGTTGTTCAAATAATCTGTCAGTGACTGTGTCTTGCCGTCGGAAGTCTGCCGGGTGATCTTACTGATGTTCTTGATGATCGTTTCGCCCATTGAGGAGGCGAAGGTCTCGGCATCATCGGTATGTTTGCTGCAGGTGATGGTGACGGTGTCGTCCTTGTAAAGGGTGATCGTATAGGTGCCGCCTTCAGGACAGATGCCGCTGATCTGATTGCCATTGACCGTTCCTTCCACGCTCTTGGCCGCATCATTGATCCAATCCTGTTCGGTCTCATCCGGATTGAGCATTTCAGATGTGCGGAAGGCAACTAAAAGACTGCGCCTGTTTGCCATGCAGGTGGTCTCTTTGGCCTTCTTCAGACTGGCAGTGAAGATCGGGATCGAGACGGCCGCAAGCACGCCGATAATCGCAACGACGATCAAAAGCTCTGCCAAGGTAAAGCCATTCTTATTTGTATGCATGTTTTTCATGAAAGGCTCCTGGATATACATTCATCATATACTATTTCAGAAGGAATATATTGGTATCTGTGAGTAATTTTCGTAATGCGGAAATATGCGGTATTATGCTAGGCAAATCATTTGTTTTATCTTTTGGCGGAATTATACTGTATTTATTGGAGGCACTGCTATGGAACATCTGAAATTGAGTGAGGGACTGTACTGGATCGGTATTGAGGATTTCAATCTGCGAACGTTTGATATTGTGATGCATACGGAATATGGGACAAGCTATAATTCCTATCTTTTAAAGGGAAGTGAGAAGACAGTGCTTTTTGAAACTGCCAAAGCGACTTTCTTTGATGAATACTTGGAACATATTCAATCGATCTGCGATATCAAAGATATTGACTACATTGTCATGAATCATACAGAACCGGATCATGCCGGAAGTATCGAGAAACTGATTGAAATGAATCCGGAGATCAAGATCGTAGCGACGCCTACCGCGATCAATTTCTTAAAGGAGATCGTGAACCGGGACTTCTATTCGATCCCGGTCAAAGAGAACGATACGCTGTCTTTAGGCGACCGTACGCTGCAGTTCATGATCCTGCCGAACCTGCATTGGCCGGATACGATGTATACCTATGATGAAAAAGACCAGGCTCTGTTTACCTGTGATTCTTTTGGCGCTCATTATGCCACCGAAGAAGTGCTGCGCTCTAAAGTCACTGATGAAGATGCGTATTGGAAAGCTGCGAAGTATTACTTTGACAATATCATCGGACCATTCAAGAATCCATATATGATCAATGGCCTGAAGCGGATCGAGGGCTTGAAATTCAGCTGGATCTGCACGGGACATGGCCCGGTATTGGACAGCCACATACAGGAACTGCTGGATCATTATAAGACATGGTGCAGTCCGATCAATCCAAATCACGGCAAGACGGTCGTGATCCCGTATGTCAGTGCTTATGGCTATACTGCTCAGCTTGCTCGTGAGATTGCTAAGGGCATTCAGACCGCGGGAGATGTGACGGTCAAGATGTATGATATGGTCCAGGAAAAAGATCTGGGCAAAGTCAGTGCGGAGATCAATTTTGCGGATGGTGTCCTCTTCGGCACCCCGACGATCGTTGGGGAAGCTTTGGCTCCGATCTGGTCCTTGACGACCATGATGTTTGCGGCAACGGATAAAGGAAAGCTGGCCAGTGCGTTCGGCAGCTATGGCTGGAGCGGTGAAGGCGTTCCGCATATTATTGAACGTCTGAAACAGCTGCGCATGAAAGTCGTCGATGGCTTCCGGGTGCGCTTTAAGCCAAGTGACAATCAATTGAAGGATGCGTATGACTATGGGTACAGCTTTGGCTGCACACTGCTGAATAAGGAACTGAAGAAGCCTGCCGTGAATACCGGCAAGCTGGTGAAGTGCGTCATCTGCGGTGCGGTCTTTGATGCTTCTATTGAAGTATGTCCTGTCTGCGGGGCTGGCAAAGAAAGCTTTGTGCCGTATGAAGAAACGACGCCGGAGCAGGCGGAAAATTCTAAGCAGACCTATGTGATCTTAGGCGGCGGCATCGCTGGCGTATCGGCAGCGGAAGCTATCCGTGAAAGAGATGCAACGGGACGCATTGTACTGATCTCAAAAGAAAAACATCTGCCATACAATCGGCCGATGCTGACGAAGGCATTGCTGGCTGATTTCAGCAATGATCAGATTGCAATCCATCCGGCATCCTGGTATCAGGAAAAGAATATTGAATATGTGAGCGGTGCCGTTATTGAAAAATTGGATCCGAAGACAAAGACCGTATCTCTGCAGGATGGCACACAGTATACCTATGACAAATGCATCTATGCCTTAGGTTCTTCCTGCTTTATCCCGCCGATCGATGGCGCACAGGATGAGAGAGTCAGGACCATCCGTACCTTGGATGATGTCGCAGCCATTCAGGATCTGCTTCAGAATAAGCAGAAGATCGTATTGATCGGCGGGGGTGTCCTTGGCTTAGAAGCAGCTTGGGAATTATCCAAAGCAAAGAAAGAAGTAACAGTCTTAGAGGCAATGGATCGTCTGATGCCGCGCCAATTGGATGCCGAAGCATCTGAAATGGTAAAAGAAGCTGCTGAAAAACATGGCGTGCATGTCATGACCGGTGTGAAGATCACATCGATCGCAAAAGACGGAGAGCAGCGCACAGTCCATACAGCGGACGGTGACTATGTCTGTGATCTGATACTGGTATCGGCAGGCGTACGGGCGAATATCAGTGTAGCCAAGGAAGCGGGCATTGCCTGTGAAAAGGCAGTGATTGCGGATGAAAAGATGAGCACCAGTGAAAAGGATATCTATGTCTGCGGCGATTGCGCCCAGTATAATGGCATGAATTATGCTTTATGGTCGCAGGGCATAAGTGAAGGAAGGACAGCCGGTGCCAATGCGGCAGGTGATGCACTTGTCTATGAACCGGATGCCCCAGCGCTCAGTTTCTTCGGCCTCGAAACACCGCTGTTCGCAAGCGGCGATCTTGGCGGCAGTCCTGATCAGAAGTACAAGACGCTGGAGATCAAAGATGCTTCTCGGAATTCCTACCGCAAAGCATATTTCCTCAATGGCAGACTGTGCGGCATCGTGCTTGTCGGCGATATTGCAAAGATGAGAGAGCTTGGTGCTGCTTTGAAGGAACATGCATCATTGGAAAAGACAGCGGCGCTGTTAGCTTAATATCAGAAGTCTGAGGCTTGTCTATGCTCAGGCTTTTCTTTTCTTTTCCAGGAGCGTAGAATAAAGCGATGACTGAACAGAAAAAGAACCGCTTATTTACAATGGATATCAAGAATTACGATCCGCAGGACCGCGTCTTTCAAAGACCTTCCATGCGTGCCATTGTCTTCATGGATGCAGAACATCTGCTGATGGTATACAGCACAAAGAAGAAATACTATAAATTTCCAGGCGGCGGGATGAAAACCAGGGAGACAGCAGAAGAAACACTGCAGAGAGAAGTCAAAGAAGAAACTGGTGCTCTCCTGGATATGCAGACTATTCATTTCTATGGCACCGTCCTGCGTCGGCAGAGATCAGAAATACAGGAACATACGATCTTTGAACAGGAGAACAGCTATTATAAAGCTTCGCTTCTGTCACGTTCTCTGGGTGAACAGGAACTGGACGCGTATGAAGCAGAAGATGGCTTTATGCCTAGATCTGTGACGCTCACGGAAGCAATCAGGACAAATAAAAAATGCCCAGATCTCAATGATATGGATCTGGGCATGATTGAACGAGATACAAGAGTATTGGAACTATTGGGACAGCAGGAACAGGTGCCAAGCATTGCTATGGCAGAGTTCTTAGTCAGAGAAGCAGGAAAAAGAAATCCTGGGCCATGGACGGCACATAGTTTCAATACTGCAAAATGCGCCCATGAGATTGCTCTGAAACATCCAGTCATGGATCCGGAAAAAGCATATGTGATGGGACTTCTCCATGATATCGGGCGGCGGGAAGGAATCACCGGATTAGCGCATGTATGGGATGGCTATACCTATCTGAAAGAACTTGGCTATGCTTCCTGCGCCCGGATCGCCTTAACGCATTCTTTCTGTCTGAAGGACCTGAAGGAATACGTCGGAAAGTTCGATGTGAGCCAAGAATGTCAGAATGAGATGCAGCAGATGCTGAACAGTATCATCTATGATGATTATGATCGTCTGATCCAGCTGTGCGATGCCATGGCTATGGCGGATAAGATCACTTCGGTCGAAGAACGCATGAGCGATGTCAAAAGAAGATATGGTTCCTATCCGCAGGAAAAGTGGGATAAGAATCTGGAACTGCGGGATTACTTTCTTTCTGCTTCCGGGAAGATCGCATAAATAGATCTGGTCAGCAGATCAATGAGAAATTCATGATTCTGTTCAGATTCCATATGAAGCAGAGGGCCGATGCCCGCAAAGAGATACATCATTTTGATCTTGTTCTCTTCGGTCGGTTCCAGTCCGGATTTCTTGACGGCCTGCGTGCCGATGGCCTCAGCAAAGTAGCTGCCGATACTGTGATTCCAGTGGCTGCGATCCTGACAGAAGTATGGATCATCTTTAAAGAGCTGAAAGCGTATGGCCTTCTTTGTGATGATGCACTCGGCAAAATGATGGGGATCCTTGCATAAGTATTCAAAGAAAGGGATCTTTTCAACAACTTCTTTCATATGTTCTTCCAGCGCTTCCTGATACAGGGCATAAAGATCTGTATAGTGAAGATAGAAAGTGCCTTTATTGATCTCTGCTCGCTGCGCAAGCTCGGTGACCGTGATCTTATCAAGGCTTTTTTCTTTCAGCAGTTCATTGAATGCATGCATGATTGCGCGTTTTGTTTTTATAACACGAAGATCCTGTATGGCCTGTTCCTTTGGCATGATACTATCCTCCAATTAATCAACACATTATAGAATTCTGTTCATTAAGCCACATAATTTAATAGATGAATATTGCATAATGAACATTTGTTCATTAGCATGATAGCATCCGTCGCAGGAATGTCAATTGACGGATACTGTAAGGAGAATCTATGAGAAATCTATTGAAGTACTTTAAAAGAAAAGATTGGCTGCTGATCATCTGCAGCATTGCTTTTGTGGTAGCTCAGGTCGCTCTGGATCTGAAGATGCCGGACTATATGTCGGAGATCACAAGATATGTGCAGACGGAAGGAAGCGCGATGAGCGATGTGCTGAGCGCGGGAGGAAAGATGCTGCTGTGTGCTTTGGGCAGTATGGCTTCTTCAGTGATCGTGGGCTATTTTGTGGCCCAGGTTGCAGCGGGCTTTTCCATGCGCTTAAGAGATGCAGTATACAATAAGGTCCTTTCTTTCTCGATGGAAGAGATCGGACATTTTTCGACCGCAAGTTTGATTACTCGTTCGACCAATGATATCACCCAGGTGCAGATGGTCATTGCATTCGGTCTGCAGGCAGCTGTCAAAGCACCGATCATGGCAGTCTGGGCAATCACGAAGATTGCCGGAAGAAGCTGGCAGTGGACGGCAGCGACAGCAGCCGCGGTAGCCATTCTGTTCGTTGTCATTGTGATCCTGTTTATTCTGGTCGTACCGAAGTTCACTAAGATCCAGACCCTGACGGACAACCTGAACCGTGTCACGAGAGAAAATCTCAGCGGGATCCGGGTCGTACGGGCATACAATGCCGAAGACTATCAGGAAGAGAAGTTTGAAAAAGCGAATTCTGATCTGACCAGTACGAATTTATTTACCCAGCGGGCAATGGCCGTTGTTTCACCGATGATGTCCATCATTTCCGGCGGTCTGACTTTATCGATCTATTGGATCGGCATGTATCTGATCAATGCGGCAGCTGGGATGGAGAAGATCCAGCTGTTCTCTGATATGGTCGTTTTCTCTTCCTATGCAATGCAGGTCATCATGGCCTTTATGATGCTGACGCTGACGATCATGATCCTGCCTCGTGCCATGGTCTCGGCAAAGCGTATCAATGAAGTTCTGCAGACCGAGAATCAGATCAAAGATGGCAAGAATGATACTGTCTGTGCAGAAAAGGGCACTATTGAATTTGACCACGTTTCCTTTCATTACCCAGATGCCGCGGACAGTATCTTGGAAAATATATCCTTTGCGGCAAAGCGCGGAGAGACCGTTGCCTTCATCGGCTCGACGGGATCCGGCAAGACGACCTTGATCAATCTGATCCCGCGCTTCTATGATGCTTCAGCTGGTATGGTCAAAGTAGATGGCAGAGATGTCAAAGAGTATTCGCAGAAAGAACTGCGCGATAAGATTGGCTATGCACCGCAGAAAGCAGTCCTATTCAGCGGTACGGTCGCTTCCAATGTGGCTTACAGTGAGAACGAAGGAAAGATCGATGAAGCAGATATGGAACAGGCTCTGGAGATCTCACAGTCCCAAGAGTTTGTGGATGAGATGAATGGAAAGACAGAAGCGGCAATTGCACAGGGCGGTACGAATGTTTCCGGCGGTCAGAAGCAGAGACTGTCGATTGCCCGGGCTGTTTATAAGCATCCGGAGATTCTGATCTTCGATGATTCCTTTTCTGCATTGGATTATCGCACCGACAGCTTATTAAGAGCAGCCTTGAAAAAAGAGGATCAGGATGCGACTAAGATCATTGTGGCCCAGCGGATCGGCACCATTAAAGATGCGGACCGCATCATTGTTCTGGATGACGGGAAGATCGTCGGGCAGGGCACGCATCATGAACTGCTGAGCAGCTGCAGTACATATCGTGAGATTGCAGAATCACAGCTTTCAAAGGAGGAACTGTTCAATGACTGATAAAGAATATGAGATCGGTGATATGAATAAAAATAAGCGTCCCCATCGCGGACACGGTCCCGGAAGGATGGCAGCTGGGGAGAAGGCAGATAACTTTGGACAGGCCATGAAAGACCTGATCCAATACTGCCGCAAGTATGCTGTCATGATCATCGGTGCGGTGATCTTAGCAGCAGCGGGAACGATCCTGAATGTGATCGGACCATCCAAACTGGCAGATATTACTGACTATATTACCGCCGGTCTGCGCAGTACGATCGATGTCGATGCGGTCGTAAAGATCTGCATCACGTTAGCCGTAATGTATGGCTTAGGCTTCCTATTCTCGATGCTGCAGGGATTGATCATGGCAGATGTCACGCAGAAGGTTTCCAAAGGACTGCGCAGTGAGATCTCCGAAAAGATCAACCGTCTGCCGCTGTCCTTCTTTGATCACAGCAGCACCGGCGATATTCTGTCCCGCGTCACCAATGATGTTGATACACTTTCTCAGACACTGAATCAGAGCTTGGGTACCATGGTCTCAGCCATTACGATGTTCTTCGGCAGTCTGATCATGATGTTTGTGACCAACTGGATCATGGCACTTGTCGGCATCGGCGCAACCATTCTTGGCTTTGGCTTAATGATGTTCATTGTAAAGCGTTCGCAGAAGTACTTTATGCGCCAGCAGAATCAGCTTGGTGCCATTGATGGATATATAGAAGAGATCTATGCCGGACATACGATCGTCAAAGCATTCAATGGCGAAGAAAAATCAAAGAAAGAATTTCAGCAGATGAATCATGATCTGTACGACAGTGCATGGAAGAGCCAGTTCATGTCAGGCATGATGCAGCCATTGATGGGCTTTGTCGGCAATCTTGGCTATGTAGCAGTATGCGTGACGGGCGCTGTCCTGACCATGAACGGCATGGCTGAATTCAGTGTTATCATTGCTTTCATGCTGTATATCCGCTTATTTACGCAGCCGCTTTCTCAGATTGCTCAGGCGGCGACAAGTCTGCAGTCTGCTGCTGCAGCCAGTGAGCGTGTCTTCCGCTTCTTAAGAGAAGAAGAAATGCCAAGTGAAGAAGGAGCCGAAGTACTGCCGAGCACAGATTTCAAAGGCAATGTGGAATTTGAGCATGTTAAATTCGGCTATGCCCCAAAACGCACGATCATTCATGACTTTTCGGCCATTGCCAAACAGGGACAGAAAGTCGCGATTGTCGGGCCGACTGGTGCCGGCAAAACGACCATGGTCAATCTGCTGATGCGCTTCTATGATACATGGAGCGGAGAGATCCGCATTGACGGACATCCGATCAATCAGATGACCAGAGCCAGTGTCCATGATCATTTCTGCATGGTACTGCAGGATACATGGCTGTTTGAAGGAACGATCAAAGAGAATATCATCTATTCCAAAAAGAATGTCAGTGATGAAACGGTCATCAAAGCATGCAAAGCTGTCGGTCTGCATCACTTCATTACGACCCTGCCGCATGGCTACGATACGGTCCTGAATGATCAGGCAAATCTGTCGGTAGGACAGAAGCAGCTGATCACGATTGCCCGGGCCATGGTCGAAGATGCACCGATGCTGATCCTGGATGAAGCGACCAGTTCCGTAGATACCCGTACGGAAGAACTGATCCAGAAAGCAATGGATCAACTGATGGCAGGCAGGACTTCCTTTGTCATTGCCCATCGTTTATCAACCATCCGCAATGCCGATCTGATCCTGGTCATGAAGGACGGCGATATCATCGAAAAGGGAACGCATCAGCAGCTGCTGGATCAGAAGGGCTTCTATGCAGACCTTTACAACAGTCAGTTTGAACTTGTATAGCTCACAGAACGGCAGTGATCATCCTGCCGTTTTCTTTTGGTACGGAATCATCAGCGCATGCCATCGTCATTTATATGCGCTGTGCTACAATATCCATAGGGTATCACCTTTGGAACAATCATTTGAAAAGACCTTCTTCTGTATTCAGTATGCTGTTCCAACCGGGATCTCAAGGCATTAAAAAGAAAAGAGAGAGTGCTATGGAAAAAGAAGAGATGCAAAGAACAATGTACAAAGTCTACTGCCGTTCTTTTCAGAACACGATGAAAGCTGCCAATTACTTCATGGGATATCGCATGCCAGAGTATTTGGAGGGGCCTGGATCCATTCTTCGCTTGGCATCATTGATCAAAGAAAAGGGGACCGGTAAGATCCTGATCGTCACCGATGCCAACTTAATGAAAATGGGACTGTTAGATCCGATGCTGAAATCATTTGATGAAGCAGGCTTCCAATATACGATCTTTTCAGATGTTGAAAAGAATCCGACCAGTGACAATGTCGAAGCAGGCTTCAAGGTCTACCGTGAACATCAATGCAGTTCTTTGGTAGGTTTCGGGGGCGGAGCAGCCATGGATTGCGCCAAGGCCATTGCAGCTAAATCAGTGCATCCGAAAATGAGCGTTGCACAGCTGCAGGGAGTACTGAAAGTACATGCCAAGATCCCGCCGTTCTTTGCCGTACCGACAACAGCCGGAACCGGATCAGAAACAACGATCGCAGCCGTGATTATTGATTCAGCGACTCATCATAAAGCATCAATCAATGATCCAAGCATTCTGCCAAAGTATGCCGTACTGGATCCGCAGCTGACCATGGGCCTGCCGCCGTTCGTGACCGCAACAACAGGGATGGATGCCCTTTGCCATGCCGTTGAAGCATATACAAATCATACCTATGATACAGATCTCGAAGACTTCTTAGCAAAAGAGGCAGTGCGTCTGATCCATGACAATCTGCTGACGGCATATCATGACGGAAAGAATCTGCTGGCAAGACAGAATATGCAGAAAGCAGCCTTCTATGCTGGCCGTGCCTTTACCAGAGGATGCGTTGGCTATGTACACGCTGTCGGACATACGTTGGGCGGCCTGTATGGCGTTCCGCATGGCTTGGCTATGAGCATTATCCTGCCGCATGTCATGCGCCAGTACGGTCATTCTGTCTATAAGAGATTGGCGGATCTGGCAGAAGTGTGCGGTATGGAAGGACCGACCGATGCGGTGAAGGCAAATAAGTTCATTGCATGGATCGAAGAAATGAAAAAAGAAATGGAGATCCCGGCCGGTGCAGATATGATCAAGGATGAAGATGTAGATCAGATCATCTCCTGGGCAATGGCAGAGGCAAATCCTCTGTATCCATGCCCGCAGGTATGGGAGAAGGAAGATTTCCAAAAATTAATTGCGACGATACGTTCGGCAAAGTAAGGAGGCTGTATGTGGACACAGGAAAGCATTCATGAAACAGTAGAAAAGCAGAGAGCGTTCTTTCAGAGCGGAAAGACACTGGATGTTGATTGGCGGATCGATCAGCTGATCCGTCTGAAGATCGCCGTGCAGACCAATGAAAAAGATCTCGAAGAAGCACTGCATGAAGATCTCGGCCGTACAGATGCAGAAGGATATCTGTGCGATGTCGGCGCAGTGATCCTGGAGATCAATGAAGCAATTCAGAACTTAAGAAAGTGGGCAAAGCCAGAGACGCATTTCAGCGGGATCCTCTGTTTCCCAAGTACGGTCACGAAGGTATATAAGATGCCGTATGGCGTATCTCTGATCATCAGCCCATTCAACTTCCCATTCTTATTATCTTTGGGCGTATTGGCTGCCAGCATTGCCGGCGGCAATACCGCAGTGATCAAAGCAAGTTCAAAATCAGCACATTGCACAGAGACAATGAAGAATGTCATCGCATCTGCTTTCCCAGAAGAATATGTCACCGTCATTGACGGCGGACATGATATTGCAGATTTCTGCTTGGCAGAGCGCTTTGACAAGATCTTCTATACCGGCTCGCCAAAGGTCGGCAGGCATGTTATGAGCGAAGCTTCTAAGAATCTGACACCGGTCGCATTGGAACTGGGCGGTGAAACAGGAAACTGGTGCGTTGTCAGAAAAGATGCAGATCTGAAAGATGCAGCCCGCAAGATCGCTTTCTTCAAATCATTGAACAGCGGCCAGGTATGCATTAATATCAATCAGATCGCTGTAGCAGAAGAAGTTGCAGAAGAATTCCTGAATGATCTGACCGATGCTTTTGTCAAACAGGTCGGTGAAGATGCCAGTGAAAATCCGGAATATCCTCATCTGATTGCAAAGCGCGCATATGATGGCTGCTCTGAAGAAGCAGAAAAATACCGCGATCGCATTATCTTCGGCGGCAAGGGCGATCCAGAAACACTGAAGTATGCACCGACGATCATCTATCCAGTGGGCATTGATGAAGAGATCGTTAATCATGAACTGTTCAATCCGCTGCTTCCAGTCGTTCCGTATAAAGATGATGAGATCGATGCCTTGATGGAAACAATTGGCAGGCGTGAACATGGTCTTTCGATGTATCTGTTTACCAAAGATCTGACGTGGGCCAAGAAAACGATGCAGAGCCAGCAGTATGGCGGCGGCTGCATCAATGAGGTATGCCTGCACTTAATGGTCAAGGGCGTTCCATTCAATGGCACCGGGCATTCCGGCATGGGCGCATACCATGGTGTATGGGGCTTCCGTGAATTCACGCATCCATCAACTGTACTGATTGGTTCAAGCCATCTGAATCTGCCATTGCGGGAACATCCGTATGAAAAAGGATGGGGCCGGTATAAACTGGCACTGCTGCGGCTGCTGGAGAAATAAAGCATGCATGGTCTGATCCCATTCAGACACGCAGAAAAATTACACGAAGGTACATAAAAACCAAGCTGAACTTGGTTTTTATTTGCCCTCTTTACTTGTTTGTGAATCCAGACCGCTGTCTATTTACATACTTGTCTGGAAGCGAACACCTGTATTGACTACTTTGTAATCGTCTATGACAGGATCTGCTGTATGCGTGATCTTGTAGACACTGCGGTTGATGTTCTCGCTGACTGTATCCGATGCATCTGTTACGGTAACTTTGGCAATGCCTTTCTGTGCTTCATCTTCTGTTACTGTAACGGTGTAAGTAAGCTCTGTTTCAGCCGAACCGATTTGATAGCCTTCCGGAATTGTTTCAACTAATGTATATGTTCCCAGTCCGAGAGAAGCTATTCTCAGATTGCCGCTGTCATCCGTTGTTCCTGTCAAGGAAGCAGCTCCATTCACTCTCTGCCCGCTGTTATCATCCAGTACAGCGCCGTTGGCTGCTTTGCCGGATAATGTGAAAGCGGCACCTTTGATCGGACTGCCTGTCTTTATATCTGTCGTCTGGAAAGTTACAGTACCTTCAGCAAGACTGCTTACAAGTGTTTCTACATTTACAGTCTTGCCATCAATGGCATCCTGTTTCATAGTGGCTTCACTGATATCTGCTGTGACCGGTACATAGCTCGCCGCTGCTGTAGCAGGAGCTTCTTCATAAACAGAATAATGTGCAAATGGAAGCGTATCGGAAGCCGTTCCATCCTCTCCGGTCGTTACTGTGTAATAATATTCGCCATCATATTTCTTAGTGCCATATACTAGATTTTCACGTGGTCGATAGGCAATCTTCGGATTCTCATCCAATACAATATCAAATGTTCTTCCAACAACTGGATTTCCTTTGATGTCCTTGCATGTCAGTTTGATGACTGTTTCTTTTCTGGAAAGATCCAGCTCTGTTATGCCTTTGCTATTTTTACTGTAGGTTCTTGCTCCAGTGGAAATCCGCTGCAGATATGCATCAATCTTGCCAGTATCTGAATCTTTTTCTACTTTGAGCAAGATACCGTTATTTTTAGATTCAGCCCAAACACCATCCGCTGTATATCCGGACGGAATAGTGTCTTCCTGAATCTTAAAAGAATATGTTCCTAGAGGCAGATTCTTCACAGCTAAATCTCCCGAAGCGTCTGTTTTGCCAGTCAAGGCAGCCTTACCGTTGATGGTAACAGCGGCAGTATCTTCCTTGCCGGTCGCTGCTACATCAAAACCGATTCCTGTGATTGCCTGATCATTGGTGAGATCGTATAAATGCAGGATAAAAGTCCCGGTCTCCGCATCTTCTGCATGTATCGCAGATGCAGTGCCTGATGCCAAAGCTACAGAGAATGCCAATGCAATGATTCTTAGAACGAAGCGATTCTTCCTTTTCATCATCATAAATTATTCTCCCCATTGTTTTGATGCAAATACTATATAACTTATTCAATGATAGGCACTTTTTTTTGCAATGTCCAACAAAAATTCTTGTACTTTCTACTTAAAAAGCTCTCCTCATGTGAGAAGGGCTTTGATATTACTTAACTGCTGTATTGACTACTTCGTAATCATCAGTGGTGTCTGTTACTGGATCCGCTGCTTTATCTGAAGTATACGAAATCTTGTAGATACTGTGATTGATGTTCTTACTGACCGTACCAGATGCATCTGTTACGGTAACTTTGGCAATGCCTTTCTGTGCTTCATCTTCTGTTACTGCAATGGTGTAAGTACGCTGTATTTCATTTTCATGGAGCTGATAGCCTGCAGGTATTGTTTCAGTCAAGGTATATGTTCCTAGTCCGAGAGAAGCTATATTCAGATTGCCGCTGTCATCAGTTGTTCCTGTCAGAGAAGAAGCTCCGTTCATCCTCTGTCCGCTGTTATCATCCAGCACTACACCGTTCGCTACTTTGCCAGATAGTGAGAAGCTGGTGCCTTTGATCGGGCTGCCTGTTTCTGCATCTGCTGTTTGAAACGTTACGGTACCTTCGGCAAGACTGCTTACCAATGTATCAATGTTTAATGCTGTGCCATCGAGAGCAGCCTGCTTCATAGATACTTCACTGATATCTGCAGAACCTGGTACATAGCTCGTTGCTGCTGTAGCAGGGGCCTCTTCATAGACCGAATAATGTGCAAACGGGAAGCTTGCTGAAGCTATGCCATCCTCTCCGGTCTTTATTGGAAAAAAGTACTTTCCATCATATTTGTTTTTATCTTCCATAAAATTATAATTAATTCTGAAATAGTTATAAAAACTCCCATCAGGGCCAGCTATTCCGTTTTTGGGCGCTTCATTCAATACAACATCAAATATCCTTCCGACAACTGTATTGCCCTGAACATCCTTGCATGATACGTTGATGACTGCTTGTTTTCTGTAAAGATATAAATAGGTTTTCTCAGTTTCATTGTAATGACTGGATGATGCGCCAGTATTTATATTCTGCAGATATGCTTCAATTTTGCCTGTTCCAGTGTTTTTGACTACCTGGAGAACAATATTGCCGGATTTGCATAAATACCATACACTAGTCATTTCATAATATGTTGGAATTGTGTCTTCCTGGATCTTGAAAGAATACGTGCCGATTGGCAGATTCTTCACTGCTAAATCTCCAGAAGCATCTGTCTTGCCAGTCAAGGTAACCTTACCGTTGATGGTAACAGCGGCAGTGTCTTCCTTGCCGGTCGCTGCTACATCAAAACCGATTCCTGTGATTGCCTGATCATTGGTGAGATCGTATAAATGCAGGATGAAAGTTCCGGTCTCCGCATCTTCTGCATGTACCGCAGAGGTGGTGCCTGATGCCAAAGCTACAGAGAATGCCAATGCAATGATTCTTAGAACGAAGTGATTCTTCTTTTTCATCATCATAAATTATTCTCCCCATTGTGTTGATGCAAATACTGCTTCACTGATTTCATGATAGGTGCCTTTTCAGACAATGTCCAACGAAAAATCTTCTATTTTCTACTTAAAAAGCTCTCCTCATGTGAGAAGGGCTTTGATATTACTTAACTGCTGTATTGACTACCTGATAGTCATCATCTTCATCATCAGTAACTGCTGATGTGACAGTGACCTTTACTGCTTCACTGGCATTTTTAGTATCTGTTGCTGCATATCTGACATAGTATGTTCCAGCTGCTGCTTCTGTACTTCCTTCTGTGCATACCTTCCAGATGATCTGATCTAAACTGTATTCCATCTGAGCTGTCGTGCCATTGATCTTGCCTTTGCCGTCTGTGATCTCACTGGACTTTGGCGCATCCTGAGAAGTCTTCTTGACAGCATCCTTCAGGGTGATTGCAGTATCCGCTGAAGGTGTTCCGGATACAATGATCTGCGAAGCACTGGCTCTCTTAACACTGATACCATTCACAGCAGTTACAGCATAATCTTCAGGGAAGTAATAGCCATTGTCTGCAGTATAAGTTACATCTGTCATGGCTCCGGTAAGTTCTGTCTGGAATGCCTTTCCAGCAGTGCTCATGTACTTGCCGGATGCAATCTTAACTGAATGAGCAGCTGCTTTATCAACTGCTGTTATGGCCACATCTTTATCCAGCATTGTGAATGTTGTAGAAGCACTGTTTGCATCCTTGAAGATGACACCATCCGTTGATGAAGTCCAATGATCAAATGTGTCTTCATCACTTGCTGTGATTGTAACGCTGTCACCCTTATATGCTGTATTAGAAGGAACTGTTCCGCCTGTTACCGTAACATTATGAGCAGTAGCATTAACCTTGTTTCCACTGGAAGTGCCAATAGTGATAAGTCCTCTGGTCATACCGGCTTGATTTAAGACATATAAAGAATTCTCTTGGGGATCTGCAATGCAAATGCCAATTCCTCTCGCAAACTGTTTTCCCAAATCAGTATCAACATCGAATGCCACGTTGTTAGTGATTTCTTTTATCGTAAAATCATCAGAAGATAAATAATAACTGCCAACAGCACTATGACCAATATTATCTGTATCATTCATTATTTTGGTATAGTATTGCAAATACTTGTCATAGATTTGGTCATCCGTCTTTCCATTTTCAGCAACTGGTACGATAAGCAGAAGCTGTTTTCCAGCAGGTACGTTATCAACACTGACGGTGTACTTGTTAGAAGCGTTACATGTTAATACGAAATCAAGATTCTTTACTTTTTCAACAACACTAACATTTAGATAATAACTAGTTGTACCATTAGGCATTCCAGTATCATATGAATAATTCAACTTGCTTGGCTTATCAGCAGTCGTAAACGTAACAACACCGGTTGCTGTATCCAAAGTGGCTGATTGATCATCGTCTATTTTTACTTTAGATAAGTTTTTAATATTAAGAACAGACATATCATACTTCCATGCTCCACTCTCTCCAGTGATATCTAACGTAGGAATTTTCTGATCGGTTGAAATTTTCTTAAGGGCGGGAAGCGTACCTAAGTCTAATGAAGTCAAAAGATTATTATTAGCAGATAGATTTTCTAGTGCAGTATTTGATCCGATAGTAAGAGAAGCAAGATTGTTATTGTTACAATTCAGTGTCACCAACTTTGTAAGTTTGCTGACATCAAGACTTGTAAGCATATTATCCGAACAATCTAATGAAGTCAGTGCAGAAAAATTTCCGATACCTGTTAGATCGCTGATGGAGAACCCTGAAACATTCAGTTCAGTTGCTTTCTTGATTGCTATTATATTGGCAGAAGTGAATTTAGTATCACTATTAACTCCATCCGAAATGCCGCACACATTCTTTGCTACATAATCACGGAACACAGCATCAGGGAAAACATCTCCCCAGTTTCCTACAGCAATTGTGAAGTCCTTCGGCGATTTATTTCCGCTTAAATCCATTGCTACGATTGTGTATAAATACAGTCCATATTCGGTTGGCGTTCCAGTCAGATGTAATTTCATAAAAATTTCGTTTTGAATTGACGTGAACGTCAGCCAGTCTGAAACCAATGTAAATGTGTCTTTGTCGTTATCGAAATTCATACTTATCCCGTTTATGGTCCAGCTTACATTGCCATAATTATCTTGAGCTGCAATTGTCGAATCATAGTCCGTTTTTATCGTAGCATCAGGCAGAGGAGATTCAGTACTAATATTAATACTGGTTATTGCTTTTACTGTCGTCCCGCAATATACCGGACTTAATCCAATCATCAATGTCAATGCTGCAATTATGCTTATTATACGTTTCATAGCTCTTTCCTCCCGTGGTCTGCTACTTGCGTTTCTAAATACCCCTTAACCATATCATAAAATCACAGGAAGAATAAGAACTATGTTGTTAAAGACCATGCAGAATAACAGACTGTGAATATCAATAATATCATAATAGAATTGCTGATAAAAATGCAGACATCAATACTATGCCTGCATGTCTGCTATGATGGGCATCTGATCCTGCTTCAGCGGGAAGAAGCACGGCGTACGGCTGTTACGATCTCTTTGCCATCTTCTGCCATACGGATCAATGCATCTTCCAATAATCTGCAGAGAGGGGCTGCTTCTTTTTCGAGACAGATCTCATGCGGCATGTCTACTGTGACAGTTTGGATATCATTGGCAATGCGCTGTGCTTTATCATGGGCACTGACGTGTCCTAAGCCCAATAAGGAACTGCCATAGGAATGTCCCTGCAGGGAATCTCTGATAAAGCCGTCGGCGAAGTTCTTCCATTCCTGCATCTGCAGATCATCGCATTTGCTGCTGAGCACAGCTAATTCGATCATATGCTGGCGCAGGTCTTTTTCGCGGCGGGAACGGTTGAGAAAGGTGGTGGACTGACTGAGTGCTTTCAGCATGCTCCAGGCATAATAGTAGCCATCCTGGTGGCGCGGTCCTTTGCCATAGCGCTGCTCAAAGATCTCTAAGCGGCGCAGGTCCTCTGGTGAATCCGGATTTGCTTTGAGGTATTCTCGGAGGCATTGTTCTCTGAGACCTGCATCATCAAATTCATAATACTTTGCCGGCCAGTCTTCTAAGAATTCCGGCTGAAATGTTTTTTTTGTCTTTTTCATAGGCTCTCCTATTTCTGATCAATGTATTCACTGACATTGGAACTGGTGATTGGTTCATAGGCAAGACGGATATATCTGCCATCTTCCAGATTCAGGGAACTGGTGGATTCTTTGGAAGCCAAGGCGACGGCAAGATCTGCCATAGCAGATGCCTGACCTTCTTTATTGTTATATACGGTACCCGCCATTTCGCCACTGGCGACGGCTTCGAGACCTGGCTTTGTTCCATCGATGCCGACAATGATCGGCCATTGTTCACGGGACAGACCGGCAGCGCGATAGGCATCAATGACACCTAAGGCCATATCATCGTTATTGCACAGGACCATCTCAACACTGTCCCGGTACTGCGTGATCAAAGAAGCCATGCGGGTCTGAGCCTGCGATTTATTCCAGTTGGCAATAGGGGAAGCGAGCTTATCTACCTGAAGTCCGCTGTCGATCAGGGTATTGACAGATTTTTCTGTTCTGACAATGGCATCCTGATGCCCGGCTTCACCTTCCATGACAACATATTGGATAATGCCATCGCTGTTCTTATCGGATGCAGCAGAAGCTTTCCAGGCATCGGCTGCGATCTTTCCTTCCATGACCCCGGACTCTTCGGCATTGGCACCGATATAATACAGTCCAGACCACTGCTGCAGGTCTTCAGCGACCAGTTCACGGTTGAAGAAGATGATCGGTACATCGCTTGCTTTGGCAAGATCAATGATCTTCTTTGGCGCGGTGCGGTCGACCAGATTGACACAGATGACATTGCAGCCATCTTCGATCATTTTCTCGACCT
Organism: Solobacterium sp.; assembly: GCA_022486705.1. GTDB lineage: Bacteria > Bacillota_I > Bacilli_A > Erysipelotrichales > Erysipelotrichaceae > Bulleidia. The sequence goes on from JAKVKC010000022.1 coordinate 28,180, forward strand.
GCTTGTTCTGCTGGCTCTGTGTCTTGGAAGCGTCATATTTCTGCAGGGTAATATTGCTGTAGTTAGTCATATCGGCATCGAAATTGTCCATCAGTTCGGAAATGAAAGTGTCATAGGAATCATAGACGGTAACGCCGATTTTGATCTTATTCGATACGGGCTGGGCGGCTGTGCATCCGGATAAGGACAGCAGGGCAACCATGCATGCAATCAATCTTTTCATCTTTCCTCCTTCAGCCTACAATCGGGAAGATCATTTTCTGATTTTCTGTACTGTAGAGATTTTCTTTTGTGACGGTAAAGTAATTGACGGTCGTGTCTTCCATCTTGGCCAGATGATTGCTCAGATGAATAGCGACTTTCGACAGGCTGACATAGCCCATGGTGTATTCATTCGGTACGATCATGCCGGCGATCTTTCCGTTGTCCAGATCATAGATGCTCTTGTCGGAACAGCCGACACCGTAGACCTTCGGTCTTTCGGTATTGTCCTTGCTTGCTTCGGCAAGTCCTTCCAAGGTCTCATTGTCCAAGGCAACGAAACTGCTGACAGGGGAGATGCTCTGTTTTTCTTCGGCTTCTTCCAATGTCTGTACGCACCAGGCAATCGGTATATTTTTTTCCTGAAAGAATTTCTGCAGGGTCTGATTGCGGATCGACATGGCTGCTTCATCGCCGGTAATGATGCCGACAGAAACGGATGTATCTTTAGGCAGACCATCAATGACCATCTGGGCAAGAGCAGTGCCGATGCCGGCATTGTCTGCCTGGGTGACACCATAGGACTTCACTGCTTCCGGGCTCTTGACATCTGTTTCGACCAAAGCAATCGTGCTCTTTTTGCTGATGGAAGAAATATAGTCCTTGGCATCTGCTCCATTGATGAGCTGCAGGATCACGGCATCCGAACCGTTGCTGATCTCTTTGTCTACTGCTTCTTTTTCCTGCTCAAAGTCATCAAGCTTGGTGGTCGTTACATAGTTCAGATTGATATTGTAATCTTTGGCTGCCTGTTCCAGACCGGCGCGGAATCTTGTCCAGCGGGCAGAGGTGCTGTCATTGACGATAACGGAGATCTGCTTAGCTGTCTCGGTGGCGGTCGGCTGATTCTCCATGGTGATCAGGATGCATAGGGAAGTGACAAGAGCGGCAATGATGATGATAAAGAATTTATTCTTCTTCATGACTGTCCTCCTGCTTCATCTTCCCATTTTCAAGTCTTTTATGATTTTCATCATTATACATAATTGCCGGCAGATGAATGGTGATGACGGTGCCATGATCCGGTTCAGAAACGATCTTCAGGCCGTACTGCATGCCAAAGCGCAGCTGAATGCGCTTCTGCACATTGATCAACCCGACGCCAGAGCCATGATGCGGCACATGTTCCTGATTCTCATCCAGCAGATGATCCACTACTTCCGGTGCCATGCCGAAGCCATTGTCTGCCACTGCAATATAAATATCATTGTTCTCTTTCCTGCCGGTGACGGTAATCTTTCCTTCGTCATCCATATTCTTGACGCCGTAGTATACGGCATTTTCAAGGATCGGCTGAACGATCAGCTTTACCGTGCAGTATGGGTCGATCTCGTGATCGATATCAAAAGAAACAGAGAAGGTATCTTTAAAGCGAACTTTCTGGATATTCATATAGTTCTTGGCATGCTTCAGTTCATCTTCGATGGTGATGATGGTATTGCCATGGCTGAGGGAAATGCGGAAGAGGCTTGCCAGCTGGGTGACCATGAAGACAGCATCTTTCCGCCGTTCGCTTTCAATCATCCAGACAATGGAATCCAATGTATTGTAGAGGAAATGCGGATTGATCTGAGCCTGCAGGGCATCCAGTTCGCTCTTTCTCTTTTCTTCCTGTTCGACAACAATATCTTTCATCAGCTGAGCATTGCGCTCACGATATCCTTCCAAAGTGCGTCCCAGCAGCTGCACTTCACGTGAGCCTCCGTCATAATCCGGCGGGATCAATGGCTGCGAACCGTCTGCACTTTGAATGGCTTCATCCAGATGCGTCAATGGACTGGAGATTCTTTCCGCTACAAAGCGGTTGATCAGAATGATCGTTAAGATTACAACAAGAATGATCATGAACATGAAGTAGCGATAGCTGCTCATGCCGAGGGAGAACGTTGTTGAAGGAATGACACTGATCATCTTCCAGCCGGCATAGCTGATGGTATCGGTAATGGCCGTGCGGGATGCATTCTGAAAGGTCTCTTCATGAACACCGTCATCTAGAGATGCTTCCTGGAGATTGTTCTCACTGTAGAGATCGGCATTGATCTGCATCTGATGCGGATGATAGATGATCTGTCCTTCACTGTCGGTCAGGTAGATATACTGTCCGTTGTTCTTATCATTGACTTCATTGAACATCTGTTCAATGGCACTGTAGTTCATATCGACCAGCAGAACGCCTTCCTGCGGTACGCCATTGGTGGTGATCACAACAGCTCGGCTCAGCGAAATGACCCAATAGTATCGGTTGGTCTGCGAATCAAAAAGATTCTGGACATGCGGTACAGAGAAGTGCAGGTTCTCTTCATTATTCAGGGCGCTTTGGAACCAGTCTTCCTTGGCAACATCCAGTCCCTCTTTCTGCACCAGAGTAGGGGCGGCAGAAAGCAGCTGTCCGGTCTTTGTATACAGGGCAAAGGATACCAGGTTGTTGCTGTTGGCTTCATACAGTGTATTCATCGCATCATTGACATTGCTCTGAGAAAAGTCTGTGTCCTTGATGACATCATAATAAAGGGCATCCGAGATCTCACGCATGCTGGTCAGATGATTCTCCAAGCGCATGGCAGCCTGTTCTGTCAGACGTTCTGTACTGTCAGTGATCATGGTGCGGGAATGTTTCTCAAACTGCTGATACAGCACAAAGGAAGTCAGCAGGACACTGCTGACAGCGACCACTGTAAAAGTCGTCAGAATGATTCCGCGGATACTGATCGGATCGGCATGACGATGGAACAGATATTTTCTTTTCTTCGGATGATATGCATGCATGCGGTTCTCAGCTCTTTCCATTCTTGTATTTGGAAGGGGAGATGCCGAACTGCTTCTTGAATACATAGCTGAAGTAGTTTGGATCGCCATAGCCGACCTTTTCAGCAACAACATAGGTCTTCTCATCACGGTCCAATAAAGTGACGGCATTCTTCATGCGGATATCAGTCAGGAAATTGGTAAAGGATTTTCCTGTCTCTTTTTTAAATACAGTAGAGAAGTAGGCTGAGCTTACGCCAAGATAGGCACAGATCTTATCGACATTCAGATCAATGTCGCTGTAGTTCTCATTGACATAATCCTGTGCTTTGGTGACAAAGGTCTTGGTCGTATTCTTGCGCTTCTCTTTCAGCATTGTCTGCATGCGCAGACAGATCTCTGAGAGCCAGATCTCCAATTCATCTTTTTCCATTTTCTGCACGGTCTGCAGAATATCTTCCGAAGACTGAAATACCTGATCGGCATCCAGCTGGGTATTCTTGGTAAATTGATACAGTTCACTGATCAGGCCCATGACATAGACATGGTATTCCTGGATGTTGGCATAATTGGCAGCACTGCTGGTGATATATTCATGAATTGCTTTCTTTAAGGAAGCAGCGTCATTCATGCGGACTTCTTTGAAGACCTGAGCCAGCTGATCCTGTTCATTGCGATAGGGCGCAGATGTTTCAGATGGAGCAATCTCGGCAATGTTGATGGCTCTGCCAGTGCCATAGAGGACACGGTAGGAAACAGCCGAAAGAGCACCGGTATAGGAACTGTCGATCTCACTGAGATCATCGCAGACAGGACCGATGCCGACGGTCACGACCGCTTTGCATACACTGCGGGCCAAACGGCACAGTACATCGCAGTCATCGGTCAGCTTTTTGACGCTGGCAGGATCATCCATCTGCGCTAAGATCACGGTATTGCCTAAATTGGAAAAGAACTTGGCATTCCATTTCGCATCGAGCCTCTCTTCTGCCAGTTTCCTGACCGAGACGCCCAGCAGCATCAAAGTGATGCCGGCCGGGATATGCTTGCTGGAAGTATGGATCACCGCAGCACAATAGCAGGGACCATGCAGATCGATCTGATAATCCTGAATATTCTTGGCGACTTCTTCCGGACGCATCTTTCCTTCTACTAAAGAAGAAAAGAAGTTCTCCTGCAGTACAGGCAGGCTCTCCTGATAATATGTCTCCAGCAGTTTGACATTCTGCTTGGCTTCCCGTTCCTTATCTAAAGAATCTTTGATCTTAATAAAGATTGCTTTGAGCTCTTCTGCATCTACCGGTTTCAGGATATATTCTTCGGCCTGTACATGGATCGCTTCTTTGACATATTCAAATTCATCAAAGCCAGAGAAGAAAACGATCCTGATATTCGGATACATATCCTTGAGGTAGCGGCTCAGCTGCAGGCCGTCAACGTATGGCATTTTAATATCTGTCATGACAACATCCGGCTGGCTTTCTTCGGCTCGGTCCAGAGCATCGAGGCCATTGGCGGCATATGTCGGTACGGAAAAACCGATGCTTTCCCAATCTATCTTATGTATGATCGCATCCGCGACTTCCTGCTCATCATCGGCGAGCAATACTGAATATCTGTTCAATGGATTCCCTGCTTTCTATTTATTCTATAGGCGGATCAATGCGGGAGATGCAGATGCATTGCAAGGCCGCCTTTGCCACTATTCTACAGTAATTCTCTATGCTTTTACAGTCAGACTGTACAGCGGTCTGATATGAAAAAAACATGAAACATCTGAAAAAAATGTAAAAAACAAAATGAAAATCAAATGACAAAGAAAATACTTTGAGGATTCTTCAAATTTCTTTGAAAGCGCTTTGATTTGCGTGCAATTCATTTTGGGAATGCTATAGTGAAAGAACAGAAAGCGCTTACTTAAGTGTAAGCGCAGGAGGAAAGAATAGATATGAAGAAGTTGTTACCTTTAGTTACTGCTGCGGCAGTCGCCTTCTCACTGGTCGGCTGCTCAAGCTCTTCATCCGCTGCTGCTTCTACAGCTGCTGCATCTAGTGCTGCAACTGGCAACGCAGCAAAACCACTCTGCTGGTTCAACCGTCAGCCTTCCAACAGTTCAACTGGTGAACTGGACAAGACAGCTCTGAACTTCAATGACAGTACTTACTATGTAGGTTTCGATGCTACACAGGGTGCTGAACTGCAGGGCCAGATGATCGCTGATTACATTACAAAGAATGCAGCTACGATCGATCGCAATGGCGATGGTGTCATCGGCTATGTACTTGCTATCGGTGATATCGGACACAATGATTCTATTGCTCGTACAAGAGGCGTTCGCGGTGCTCTTGGAACAGCAGTTACAGGATCCGACGGAAAGGCTGATTATCAGCCAGTCGGAACAAACACAGATGGTTCTTCTAAGGATGTTCAGGATGGCAAAGTTGGCAGCCTGAAGGTCCGTGAGCTGGCTTCTCAGGAAATGAAGAACTCTGCTGGTGCAACATGGGATGCTGCTACAGCAGGAAACGCTGTCGGTTCATGGTCATCTTCATTCGGCGATCAGATCGATATCGTAATTTCCAACAATGATGGCATGGGCATGGCTATGTTCAATGCTTGGTCACAGGCTAACAAGGTTCCTACATTTGGATATGATGCAAACAGCGATGCTGTTGCAGCTATTGCAAATGGCTATTCCGGAACAATCTCACAGCACGCTGATGTTCAGGCTTATCTGACACTCAGAGTTCTGAGAAACTCTCTTGATGGCGTTGATATCATGACTGGTATCTCCAAAGCAGATGATGCTGGCAACGTCCTGACAGATGCAGATTACAAGTATGTCGCTGACGAGCGTTCCTTCTATGCATTGAACCTTGCAGTAACAGCTGACAACTACAAAGACTTCACAGATTCCACCGTTACTTACAAGCCAGTTTCCACACAGCTTGATTCTTCCAAGCATGCTACCAAGAAGGTATGGCTGGATACATACAACAGTGCTGATAACTTCCTTGGTTCAACATATGTTCCTCTGCTGCAGAAGTATGACAAGCTGCTGAACCTCTCCGTTGAATACATTGCCGGTGATGGCCAGACAGAATCCAATATCACAAACCGTTTGGGCAACCCATCTGAATATGACGCATATGCAATCAACATGGTCAAGACAGATAATGCTGCTTCTTACACAGCGCTTCTGAAGTAATCTAACTGATGATTAATCAGGGGGGTAAAGATAAGCCCCCCTGATGCTTTTTATTAAATGATCCAATCGAGCAGTCTCAAATATTCTGCCCAGCAAAAGGGGTATATAAATGACAGAAAAGAAAGAAGATATTATTCTATCCATCCGCGGTATGTCCAAATCATTTGGACGCAACCGTGTTCTGAATCATATCAATATGGATGTAAAGCGCGGTACCGTCATGGGACTTATGGGCGAAAACGGCGCTGGAAAATCCACCATGATGAAATGCCTATTCGGCATCTACCATAGAGATGAAGGGGAAATTACACTCGACGGACACCCAGTCAATTTCTCGGGACCGAAAGATGCTCTGGAAAACGGAGTAGCAATGGTCCATCAGGAATTGAATCAGTGCTTAGATCGCAGTGTCATTGATAACCTGTTCTTAGGCCGCTATCCAACGACTTCAGCAGGTGTAATTGATGAAGCACGTATGAGAAATGAAGCTTCTTCTTTATTCAGAAGCTTAGATATGACCGTCAACCTGACGCAGCCGATGCGGAAAATGTCGGTATCTGCCAGACAGATGGTCGAGATCGCCAAAGCTATTTCGTATCATTCCAAAATCATTGTTCTCGATGAGCCGACATCATCATTGACAGAACCTGAAGTCAAGAAGCTGTTTAAAATGATGAGAAATCTGACGGCACAGGGCATCTCGCTGATCTATATCTCCCATAAAATGGATGAGGTATTCGACATCTGCGATGAAGTCTCCGTGCTCCGTGATGGCCAGCTTGTTCTGACTAAGAATGTAAAGGAAACAAATCTGGATGAACTGATTGCCGCCATGGTAGGACGTTCATTGGACAATCGTTTCCCGCCGGTCGACAATGTACCGGGCGAACCGATCCTTTCTATTCAGCATCTTTCAACAAAATTCAAGCCATATCTGCAGGATATTACCTTTGATGTTAAGAAAGGTGAGATCTTCGGACTGTATGGATTGGTAGGGGCAGGACGTACGGAACTGCTGGAAACAATCTTCGGCGTTCGTACCAGAGCATCCGGACGAGTCTATTACGATAAAAAGCTGATGAACTTCAGCAATTCAAAAGATGCCATGGAACATGGCTTTGCAATGATCACCGAAGAGCGCAAGGCCAATGGCCTGTTCATGAAGGGAAATCTGGTCTTCAATACAACTCTGACAAATCTGAACCATTATAAAAATGGCTTTGCATTATCCGATGATAAGATGCATCGGGCTACAGAAAAAGAAGTCAAGATCATGCATACAAAGTGCATGGGTGCCGATGATATGATCTCCAGTCTATCCGGAGGGAACCAGCAGAAGGTCATCTTCGGAAAGTGGCTGGAACGTGATCCATCGGTATTCATGATGGATGAACCGACAAGAGGTATTGATGTCGGTGCCAAATATGAGATCTATGAACTGATCATCCGTATGGCAAAGCAGGGGAAGACGATCATCGTTGTATCCTCAGAAATGCCTGAGATCTTAGGTATTACCAACCGGATCGGTGTCATGTCCAACGGACATCTTGCCGGCATCGTCAATACCAAGGATACAAATCAGGAAGAACTGTTAAGGCTTAGTGCCAAGTACATGTGATCGAGGAGAAGAAATATGAGTCTAGATAAAAATAAAACAGCAGGTTCAGCAGACATTCTGACGGATGAACAGGCAGCGAAACTTCTGGAACCGATTGATTCGCATATTGGTGAGATCCAGAAAAAGATCGATGCTCTGCGGGCAGATGGCGAAGAGAAGATTGTTCTCTTAAAGAATGGGATCCAGTTAGCAAAAGAAAATAAAGCTCTGTCAAAGGGAGAAAGAGACAGCATTGTCTCATCTTCTGAAGCAGCGATTGCGGAAGCAAAAAAAGTTGAAGCTGCCAATAAGTCAGAGATTGACAGTCTGATCAAAGAAGCAGAAGGGTATTTGAAGCAGCATTATGCGCCTGAATACCAAGAGAAGGTCGAAAAGAGCTGTACTGCTGAAAAGCAGGTGACTTTAGCCAGCTATGAGAGAAGACTTTCAGAGATCGATAAGGAACATGAAGACAATCTTGCAAAACTGAACAGCAGCGATGCAAACTACAAGCAGGAATTGAAAGATGAGAATTATGTCTTCAAGAACAAAAAATTTGATGCCAAGATGAGCTGTGACAAGCAGCTGCAGGCAGCGAAAGATCATAAGCATGAAGCATTTACGCATGAATATCATCTGATCGACCTGCTCCGCAGATCGCGGTTCACGTTCGGTGAGCGTCAGGCACAGAAGTGGGAAGCATACAGATACTCATTCAACAGAAAGCAGTTCTTCCTGAGAAATGGTCTGTATATCGTTATTCTTCTTGTCTTCATCATGCTGTGCATTCTGACACCGATCATCAAGCATACAAGTCTCTTGACCGTCAACAATATCATGAATATCATGCAGCAGGCAGCACCTCGTATGTTCTTTGCTTTAGGTGTTGCAGGATTGATCCTGTTAACAGGTACCGATCTTTCTATCGGACGTATCGTTGGTATGAACATGGTCATTTCGACCGTTGTTATGCATAATGGTCCGAATACCGGTACTGTCTTCGGCAAGATCATTGATCTGAGCTCGATGGGCGCTGGCACCAGAGCAATCTTAGCTCTGCTGATCTGTATCTTATTCTCAGTGATGTTCACTTCGATTGCCGGCTTCTTTACGGCAAGATTCAAGATCCATCCGTTCGTATCTACCATGTCGAATATGCTGATCATCTTCGGCTTAGTTACGTACGGTACAAAGGGTGTTTCCTTCGGTGCTATTGATACATCGATTCCGGCAGCCTTCATTCCGCAGATCGGTGCTTTCCCAACAATTATTCTATGGGCATTGGCTGCTATCATGATCGTATGGTTCATCTGGAACAAGACCCGCTTCGGCAAGTATCTGTATGCTGTCGGCGGAAACCCAGAAGCTGCTTCTGTATCCGGTATCTCTGTATTTAAAGTCACTCTGCGTGCCTTCATGATCGCAGGTGTCCTCTATGCCTTCGGCGCATGGCTGGAATGCCAGAGAATGGTCGGTTCCGGTTCGGCTGCTTATGGTCAGGGATGGGATATGGATGCTATCGCTGCCTGCGTTGTCGGCGGTGTTTCCTTCACCGGCGGCATTGGCAAGATCTCAGGTGTTGTTGTCGGTGTTCTGATCTTTACGGCATTGACATATTCGTTAACGATCCTTGGCATCGATACCAACCTCCAGTTCGTATTTGAAGGTATCATCATCATCGCAGCAGTTACATTGGATTCCTTAAAGTACGTTCAGAAGAAATAATCAGACAAACAAAAATTCCAGTTCACTGCAGAATTGGAATTTTTTATTTGCCCTTTTTACGATAGTTCCGCGGACATTCCCCATACATTTTCTTAAAGGCATCTTTGAAATAGTTGCTGTCAGAGAAGCCGCACTGCAGGGCAATATCGGTAATGGAGAGGTCAGATGTCATCAGCATATTCTCGGCATGATGGAGGCGGACAAAGACCAAGTATTCATGCATGCAGATACCGGCAGTCTCATGGAACTTGGCGGAAAGATAATTCGGTGTAAAACCGGTAGTCGCAGCAATATCCTTTGTGGTGATATGCTCTGCATAATGGGCGGAGATGAACTGCGCGGCATGAACGATCTCCTGATCATTGGTATGCAGTTCTTCCATATGATCCGAGAGGCATCCGTATCTTTTGATCAGCAGAAATAATTCCTGCAGCTGCACAAGAAGGGCAATCGGCGCATCGGCATCCTTATAGCGCATCGCGGCAAGCATATGTTCCAATACTTCTTCGATCCTGCGCCGGCTGGTATCTGGGATGTGATAGATCTTCAGTTCATCGTAAGTATGTGCAAAGTCAATGGCTTGATCGATCTGCTTCAGATCTTCTGCACGGAAGAAGACCGCTGTACGCGTACAGGGCTGGCTGTATTTTGTATAATGGAATAAATGCATGGGAATGACGATCAGGTCGCCTTCTTCCACAGTATAGAATGTATTGTTGATAAAGAAGCGGCATGTGCCGTGATTGAGATAGTACAGTTCATAATAGGGATGAAAGTGATGAGAGGACATGAAAAAAGAAGCATCTCTCTGATTCTTTTCGGCATAGATCCGATTGATCTGCTGATTGGTTATTCGCATAATTGCATTATATCGTAAATAATCAGTATTATTAAGATAATTCTATATATAATCCTTAGAAATAAATGAAAATATATTTATCATTAAGTATATGTCAGAGAAAACAATCAAAGCAGATCTGTCGGAAAAAGATCGTAAATTCCGCGATCTGTCATTAAATGGAAATCTATGGAAGGTCATCTTCATGGTATGCCTTCCTTTGGCTCTCTATCAGAGCCTGCAGCAGATCTTTTCTATTATGGATACAATGATGGCCAGTCATATCAGTGCTCTTTCTGTTTCGGCAGTTGCCTATCTGAATCAGCTGAATCAGATCCTGGCAGCGATCGGCAATGGCTTGGCTGTGGGAAGCGGCATCCTGATCAGCCGGGCATACGGTACCGGTGATTATCAATTGGTGAAGAAGAGAGTCAGTACACTGTATGCGATTGCCTTGGCGGCTGGGCTGATCCTATTGGCCTGCATCCTGCCGATCGTGGAACCATTCTTAAGATTCTGCGGGACGCCGGAAGAACTGATCGCCATCGGGGCTTCCTATTTCCGCATCCAGTTATTCGTGGTCGTATTTACCTTTATGAATGCGGTCTATATTTCGGTGGAAAGGGCAAGAGGAAATACCAAGAAGCTGCTGTATCTGAATCTAGTTGTGATCCTGATCAAACTAGTGCTGACAGCTGTCTTTGTCTATTTGCTGAATGGCGATCTGGTCATGATCGCGTATGCAAGCTTAGCAGCCCAGGTTACGATGTTCATCTTTGCGCTGTTCAGTATCTTTGATATGAAGAATGCTTTCGGTTTCTCACCGGAGGCGGTGACGCTGAAGGGGGATGTATGTGCTCCCATGATCAAGCAGTCCATTCCGGTCATGATCGAGAAAGCATTGTTTGCCTATGGCAAGACGATCGTCAACTCTATGGCTGCGGTCTATGGCTCTTTGATGGTCGGGGCATTGGGCGTTTCCAATAATCTCGGCGGCATTACGACCAATCCGCAGAATGGCTTTCAGGATGGCACGTCTGCTGTTATCTCGCAGAATTTCGGCGCCAAGAAATATGACCGGGTGCTGAAAGCATATTATATCTGTGCGGTATTCTGCATGGGCATTGGCTTTGTCATCTCCAGTCTGGAACTGATCTATCTGAAGCAGCTGTCATCTCTGTTTGCTTCACAGGATCCTTCCTTTGCCAAACTGATCGGGGAAGTCTATACGTATGAAGCATTGGGCGCACTGCCGCTTGGCGCCAACTGTGCGGCGGCTGCGCTGCTGTATGGCTTAGGCAAAACGAAACTGACGCTGATCATCAATTTCTCACGTGTCTTTGTTTTCCGCATTCCTGTACTCTGGTATCTGCAGAATTATACGAATGTAGGTGAAATGAGCTGCGGCATGGTCATGTTCATCTCCAATACGGCGACTTCGATCTTCGCAGTGCTGATTGCCTGGGGCGTGATCCGGAACTATAAGAAAAAATATTTAAAAAAGCAGTGATGTAAACTGTACCCCGAAGAGTGGACACCTAAATAAAAGGTGACTATCCTTCGGGGTTTTCATATACTTGAATGAGAGGAAATGATTATGATATATGAACGCAATTATTTCACAGATACACAAATTGA
>JAKVKC010000023.1 GCA_022486705.1 Solobacterium sp.
TGACTATCTGTTCTTTCTGAACAGCATTTGGATAGATTCTAATATTAAATCCCTTTTGAATTGGCATCACCGTTTCCCTTTCTTCGCTGGTCATCTATATACTTCGCAACCGACTTTTCATTTGAAGTACCGATGCTTGCCACAAAATATGACAATGACACAAGTGTCTATCTTCTTTTTTCCAATAATATTGTTTCAATTCCGGATGCAGTCGAAAAGCCGATGTACCTTTCAAACAGCTCACAATTGTTGTAACCGATAATTTTGGCGGAGCAGATACCATCAAATGCACATGGTCATCAAGTCCAATTTCTAAATGCGTAATCTCAAAGTCTTTTTCTTTGGCAATATCATACATAAGACGTTTCAAATCTTCTTCGATTGTGCCATGCAGAACTTTGTTTCTGTATTTTGTTTCCCACACAATATAGTAATTAAGATTATATGCGCACGTCCTACCGTATGTAATGCGTTCATCACGCCTTTTTATGTACATATTATATCATTGATGCTATATCGCATGGAACTAATATACAGACAATTCATCACGGTTCTGAAGAGCCGTGTTTCCTTGCCTATTTCACAAAAAAATCATGAATATGTTGTTCATCTATTTCTAAAGGGGTTATGCGTTCACCTTGATCAGGATCATAAATATCTTCTTTACGGACGGAGAAAACAGTACTGTCAGCAGTCGGAATGCCCTTTTCCCTTAGCTGCCTGCGCAGTTCCTGATTTTCTTCTTGCAATGAGCGAACATAATTACGCAGCGATTCAAGATCATATGCTCCAATATTCATTATATTATTCTCCACAAACCCTCAATATATTTCATTTATCTAGTCATTTGCCAGCCAATCCGCAATGTCTCTGATTAAAATGCCCTTCATTGTATACTGAGGCAGATGTGTTCTTGCAATGATCATTTTTGGGTACGCATCTCGTATATTTAAGAGAGAATTCATTTCACGATCAAGTGTTTTAGGATCATCGAGATATGCCGATACCTGAATATAGATCTGCTCATCTCGCTTTACCGCAACAAAATCCACTTCTTTCCTATAAAGTTTGCCTACGTATACTTCATATCCTCTTCTTAAAAGTTCAAGATATACTATATTTTCAAGCATTCTTCCATAATCTTGATTTTTATTGCCATTTACTGCATTGCGCAGCGATGGATCCACCAAATAATACTTCTGTTCACTTGATAAATACTTTTTGCCTTTGATATCAAATCGATCTGCACGGTAGAATACATACGCATTTGTCAGATAGTCAATATATTTAGCTACCGTTGTAGAGCTGCCTGTTTCTTTATTCTGTTTCAAATAATTCGTAATGCTTCTAGCTGAATACAGATTGCCGATATTATCCATTAAGAATCGAGATAGATTGCGAAATAACTGTGTATTTCGAATACTGTACTTTTGAATGATATCTCTTGTTACAATAGTTTCATACACATCCTTTTCGATATAATTCAATCTTTGTTCATCCTGTTTATACGCATACGAGCCTGCAAATCCGCCAGTTTTCAGATAATCATCAAATCCGAAATCGATATTGCTTATATTAAAGTATTGTATAAATTCTTTAAAAGAGAACGGATATACTTCTATTGTAAATGTTCTTCCCGTAAACAATGTGGCCAGATCACTGCTCATCAAAAAAGCATTTGATCCTGTTACATAAACATCAAAAAGTTCTTTTGTATGAATACTGTTAAGTGTTTTTTCGAAGCCCTTGCACAGCTGAACTTCATCGATCATCAGATAGTTTTGGCTCTTCTTATTGTGATTGTCAATAATATATTCATGAAGTGCATGATATTCAAGAAGCTTTTCATTATCCTGATCCTGCAGATTGATATATATGATGTTGCTGTCAGGTTCATTCTTTTTAATCCAATGAATATAAGAAAGCAAAAGCTTAGATTTTCCTACCCCCCTAGCACCCGTGATCACCTTGATATCCGGTGTATTCTTAACATTTATCAATGTAGTTAAATATGATTCTCTTTCAATTAGCCTCATAGTCTAATCTCCTAGTTCCAGTATAGCATTTTAAACTTTCTGCTGATCATTTTTTAACTTTTTTCAATTTTGACCAATAGAAAGCATCTAAGACATGCTTGCTGCATAGGCTACGAAGCAGCACCCATTCATCTGCCATAAGCAGATTCTTTTCACAATACTGCCCAGCAGTCCCATGAATTCTTTTGGAATTGCAGATAGCGGCTTTCAGTATCGATTCGTTCTATGGTTGTTAATTTAGATTATTTCTTTACAATAATGCTTAAGGAAAAAGAGCGGCTGTTATGAGTTCAAGACCTATAACCACATTATTCATGCTGATGAGCGCTGATGGCAAGATCAGTACGGGCGACAATGATTCTTTGGACATGGATCAGGATTTTCCGAAAATCGATGGGATCAAAGAAGGACTTCATCAATACTATGAAATCGAAGAAACGACGGACCTCTGGTCATTCAATACTGGCAGAGTCCAGGCTAAGGTCGGGGCAAATGAAAGGAATCTGTCTGATCATCATTGGAATGTCAGCTTTGTCATTCTGGATAATCATCACCTCAATGAACATGGCATCGAATACTTCTGCTCCATTTCCAAAAATTTTGTCCTGTTCACTTCTAAATTTGATCATCCTGCCTATCGCGTCAATCAGGAGAACCTTCATATTGAACATTATGATTCTCTGAATCTAAAGAAAATGCTTGAAACGCTGAAAGAAAAATATGGATGTGCAAAGCTGACTGTTCAATCCGGCGGGACTCTGAACAGCTTATTCTTAAGAGAACATCTTTTTGACTATGCAGATCTTGTAGTTGCTCCCGTCCTTGTAGGCGGAAAAGATACATCATCTTTGATTGATGGTGAATCCCTGCATCGTACGGATCAGATGTCAGATCTTGGCGTTCTGAAATTGATTGAAGCGGAACCGCTCAAGGACAGCTACCTTCGTCTTCACTATCAGATAATGAATGCCGAAAATGATTGATTCTGCATCATATATTTTCTGCAGCTATCATATCGATCAGTACCTGAATATGTATTCACCTAGCATCTATTCTGTCAGCTTGCATTGTGATCTTATCAAATACTAAAGGCAACTCTGTGCAGCCTAAGACGACCGCATCTGCTTTTTCATCATTTATCATCCAGTTGAAATATATGCGATGTGATTCCTGTAAGTGCCGCAGAATCAGCTTCTGCCTTCCCCCCCCCCGAATCCCAACAGCACAACATAATTATCGTTAATAATGCTTGATACATTAACATTTTCAGCGCTTAAATTTAGAGCTTCACAAACATTTTTAACGTATATATTGTAAAAAGGTATTTCATTTATAATCTCAATTCAGTCCATCAAGACTATAACAAAATACCAGATTCAGGTTCTCCCTGTTAAACATCGTTTATCTATGCAGCAGACATACAATGTTTTTTGAATACATTATTTTTCTTTTTGGCTCATGTATGTTCCCGCAAACGCAAGACTGATTCCTAGAATCACCCATGCAATAGCTGCCTTACAGAAGTCATAAAAATCGCCGCCCGCATAAATACTAATACCATAGATCACAGCAACAGCCAAAAACAAAACAGCTGCTGTTAATATTAACCTTTTGTTCCCTTTCGCTGCATCTAGATCCTTTACCATCTTCTCTTTCATTTTTTGATCTCCTTTCAATAATTCATCTAAACTGATTTGATAGAGATCACTCATATTCATGACGCTGACAATATCCGGCAGAGATTTGCCGTTTTCCCAATTTGAAATCGTCTGTCTTGAGACCATAAGATTCTCAGCAGCCTGTTCCTGGGTCAGCCCAGAATTCAGTCTGGCCTCTTTTATTGTTCTTTCAATTTCCATATACATGACCTCCATCCGAAAGGAATATAACTTATTTCTTCTTTTCAATCTATCAAAGATCTTTGATATTGCCTATATTAGCTGTCAAAATCCTTTTACATTCTTGAGCATTCATATCTTTATTGCTCTTCTATATTAACATCCTGAAACCGACCATTCCATGGTTGGTATAATTCTGAATATCTTCTGAAAACGCTTAATCAGATTCAAGCTTTTTCTTGTCTTCATTCATTGTGCAATCAAGCATTTTTTTATATCGGATGCGATGATTCATTCCTGCAGCTTTTACATTTCAAAATAGAGGGCTGCTCTTTGTCTAAAGATGAATTGCAAAGATAATTAAAAAAGATGGTAACAATAGACTCGCTTTGACTAGTACGCCATGTACAGATTTTCGCAATTACTTATGAGTCTTAATTTTGCAAAATGAATATATGTACTGTTTCAAGATAATTTCCATCCATCAATCAAAGAAAACAAATCAGACGATCATTCTGCCGCAGCATTTGATATCATCGTCTCATGCAGCTCAGTAATACGATTCGACCTATATCGTACCCGGCGCCTTTAGGATTCCCATATGATCCAAACTCTAATACTATAATAAAAGCAATACAGGCTTTTTTCTTCCTGAACACATAAAAAAATCCAGACTGTCCAAATAACAATCTGGATAAACTGATATTAAGAATCTTTATTTCAGCACTTCACTTCGTCTTCATTATAATAAACCGCCTGTGCATTGAAGAGTGAAGCATACTCTCCGCTCGCTTTCATCAGACTGTCATGTGTTCCGATCTCTGCAATTTCGCCTTTCTTAAACACCGCGATGCGATCGCAGAATTTGCAGGAGCTCATTCGATGCGAAATATAAATACTTGTTTTGTTATGTGTCAGATCATCGAAGTTCTCGTAGATCTCTGCTTCTGCGAGAGGATCCAGTGCAGCTGTCGGTTCATCAAAAATCACGAATGGTGCATCCTTATACAATGCCCGTGCGATGGCAATCTTCTGTGCCTCACCTCCGGATACATCTACACCTTCACCATTATTGTGATACAGCAATGTATCCAATCCCTCTTTCATATGATCGACCTTCTTTTTGACATCTACTCTTTCAAGCGCTTTATCAGCAGATTCAGCCTCGTACTTTTCTGAGCAGGCTACATTTTCACCTACGGAGAGAGAAAACAGTGCAAAGTCTTGGAATACCGGTGCAAAGATACTTGTATACTCACTGTAATTATACTTATTGATATTGATCCCATTCAGAAGTATCTCTCCTTCTGTCGGTTCATACAATCTGCAAAGCAGTTTTACAATTGTTGATTTTCCAGCTCCATTTCTTCCGACAATTGCAAGCTTTTCACCCACCTTGAATTTCAGCGAAATATGCTTCAGAACATATTCTGAACTTCCCGGATAATGAAAGGATACATCCTTGAATTCCAATTCATACTGATTGTCATTTCTTTTTTCAATTGGCAGAGTTCCGTCATAATGCATCAGAGGTGCATGGATGTACTGATAGATATCATCCACAAAATCAAGTCGGAAAGACATGTCATTGTATGCATCATTCATATCTTTGATACGCACAGTCACCATCTGTATCGCACCTGCATACAGAAGTACACTGCCAATGGCGATCGTGCCATCCAAAGCCTTTACGCCAACAAAGATATAAGAGACTGCCGCAAATGCATTCATCATGAATGCCATGAATCCAGCCAATTTCCCATAATGTCTTCCATAATCCAAATACATGCCGAAGGTCTTTGTTGTCTTCTTAAAATATGCAGACATTATATTTTGGAAATGATACATCATAATATCTTTTCTATTGTTAATATCGATCGCAATTGTCAGGAGATAGGCACTCAATGAATTATTATGTACATTCTTCTGCTGCATATCCTCATATAATTTCATGGAATCCTTTGAGATACGGAAGCCGAACCAGATAATCCCAGCAAATAATACAATCAGAAGCCAAATGATTGAATCATGCATCGATAAAGATCCCCGCAATGTCCACAGCATCTGTCCAAAGAAGAAGATGCCGCAGCATGCCGAAAGCATTGACTGCATCAGTTTCTTTATCGATTCAATGATGACTTCGCATCCGCCTGCACCATTTGCCTTGTTTCTTGCGCGTCTGATCTGATCCATTGAATCCTGTCGTTCATAGCTGTCATATTCCATGACATACGCTTTATCATTGACCTGTCTTGCCAGAGAATTAGAAGCAGTCTGTTCATATACTGTGATCTTTGCATCAGTCACTGCCGCGATCATATTCAGAATAAATTCGCCGATCACAAGCAATGCCGCCGCATATACAGTACTTTGATAATGCTGCATACATAATTCATTCAGGATACTGGCATAGAAATACAGATTCCAAAATGGAACAATTCCTGAGGAAAACGAATAGATCAGAATCACAGGCATAATATATGGATAATCTTCTTTCATCATTTTCAGGAAATGGTGCAGTTTATGCAGGGTCTCTTTGAAGTTCATGATTCTCTCCTCCTTCCCTATAGTATTTTGACTGTACTTCAAACATGTCATAATACAGTCCTTTTTTATTCATCAGTGAACGATGCGTTCCTTCTTCGGCAATCTTACCGTCCTGGATCAGAATGATGCGATCGCAGAATCTAGTACTGGCAAGACGATGGCTGATAAACAATGCTCCGGAGCCCCCGATCAGATTGCTGTAGCTGCTGTACAGTTCCTGTTCACTGATAGCATCAAGAGCCGCCGTAGGTTCATCCAGGATAATAAATTTGCCTTGATGATACCAGGCACGGGCCAAAAGCATCTTCTGTACTTCACCGCCTGAGAAAGAAAGACCATTCTCATCGACATCCTTACCAAGATATGTATGAATGCCATTTTCAAAGCTATCAATCTTTTCTTTCAGGCCGGCTTTGACGATTGCCATCAGGACTTTCTGCTCATCATATTTCCCTTCAGGCTGACCGGATACATTTTCTCCCACCGTAAAACTGAAGAGAATGGAATCCTGGAAGACGGCACTGAGCAGATCCATATATTCACTCTGCTTCATCTGTTCCAGATCAATGCCATTCACAAGAATCCTTCCTTGATCAGGATGATAGAAACGGCACAGCAGTTTTACAATCGTTGTCTTGCCAGCTCCATTCACTCCTACTAAAGCAAGCTTCTCACCTGGTCGGATATGCAGTGAAAAATCATCCAGTATCTTTCTATCAGAAGAAGGATAAGCAAACGACACATGATCAAACACAATATCCAAACGATCTGCATTCATTGTCTCTGTACCGTCCTTCGCCTGGAGCATATCAAACAATATCCTTGTTTCTTTGAACAAAGAAAGATCAAGATTCATATCTGAAAGAGAATTGCTGATGAGAATAAAACGCTGACTGAAATTAGAGAATGCGCCTAATAAAAGAACAAATGAAGCAATGCTCATCCCTCCCTGCATCATCTGATAGATCAGATATCCATAACAGACTGCATCTCTTAGAAATGACAGAACATTGCCTGACAGGTTTGCATTCCTTTTATACTTTTCACATTCTGCTTCAAAATGAACTGACTTGATGTTCACCTTTTCAAACAATCCTCTCAGCATATCCTGCATCTGATACATACGGATATCCTTGCCAGCCGCTTTATTGTAAGCAAGCTTTGTAAAGTAATCGACATGAACATCGTTGTCGGCAAGTTCATCCCTTTTCTTCATATACATACGATGTGCTCTTTGATTCAGAAGGTAACTGATCAATGACAGTGCTGCTGTAATGCAGACAATGCCAATATTTACGGTAGAGATCATGAACAGATAGATTAAAAGCTCAATGACATATGAAATACATAAGGTCAGATGATGCATATATCCTTCCGCACCTTCATTATTATTGCTGATGCCATAGTTTCCTTTTTGAATCTGTTTTAAGACTTCATCCGTCTCATATGTTTCATAATCACTTTCCGAACTGAGCTTAAGAAACATATTCCAAAATCCAGTCCGCCATTGAACATACTGCATTTGATTTCGATTTGTCAGATAGCTGCTGAAAAACATAAGTATTCCAAATATACCAAATAGAATACATATGTCTATGATCAAAGACTGTATAGATGTACCTGCTGTCAGCAGCGCAATTACAGCAGAAGGCAGGATGACATTTCCGAGTGAAACCGCCGCATTCACAATGCTTTCAAAGATCAGTAAAAACATCATCTTATGACTGTAATGCCAGCCATCTTTCCATAAGAACCAAGCTGTATTGACTGCTGAATATTGCTTATTCATAATATGCCTCCACGTCCAAGAATATCTTATCGTCTTATCAGCAGAGCGCAGAAAAAATGCACGAACAGTATTGATTCGCGCACGAATAGGTTATAGAGGAAGAAGAATCTCTGTTGCAAATACCCCTGGTTCATTCTGTCTATTCAGATATCCATCATACTTTTTAACGGTCCGATCTACTCTCTTCAGGCCATGTCCATGGTCTCCCCTTTTTGTACTGAAATAGACATCTGTACGGATCTTTACACTTTCTCCGGTTGCATTTGTAATAGATATATACAGCTGTTTCTTTAATATTCCAAGGTAAACACGGATAAACCGATCATCCGGATCCTCAATCTTACGGCATGATTCAATGGCATTATCCAAAAGATTGCCAATAATCACGCAGAGGTCAATTTCATTTACATGCAGAACTGGCGGAAGAACTGCATTGCATTGCACATGAATTCCATTCTTTTCAGCAATTGCCAATTTTGCATTCAGGATTGCATCTGTCTGAATATTTCCGGTGTGATACAAGGTATCTATCTCATCCAGATCTGTTTCAAGGTCCTTTAAATAGCTTTCCATTTCGTCGTATTGTTTCAGCTTCAGATATCCCTTTAATGACTGCAGATGATTATGATAATCATGACGCCATCCCCGCATTGTCATATAAATGTTTTCGATCTCATCGATCTGCTGTTTCATCAGTTTATTCTGATAGATCACTGTTTTATCTTCTTTGCGTTTCATAATGCGCAATGAAATATATTCAAGTATGACCGTGATCAGTACAGCGGCAATATCTATAGAAATATCTGTATAGGAACGCCATGCAAGAAATGCATACAGGATGATCACTATGAAGGCATAGATCTTTTCTTCCCTAAGAAAATGATAATGATTATAGAGATATGCGATGCCAAGCAAGGCACAGATCAAGAATGGATAGCAATGGATCAGCAGAAAACTGCTGACTGCCAAAGCAGCCATCAGAAGATAGAATTTCCAAGATCTCTGAAAATGCAGAACAGCCTCAAATACGATCAGAGCAGTCAGTATACAATAGCTCATACTTCTTTCTCCTGATTGGCTCTTATAAATGCCTTCATCACAATATCCCGGTTCCCCTTTGCGATAGGTTATTCATTTCCATAGGCATCTCTGCATGCATCCTTCTGCAGAGATACAATATTATTCATATTTACTGCATAGGAACGATGTGTTTTTATCACGGAAGGAATCTGAAGTCCTTCAATGCATTCATTCAGTCCTTTATGCAAAGTCACGGAAATACGCTGATCTCCTCGTGATGGGCATAAATAAAGTTCGGTATCATGACTGACTGCTTCCAATGCGATGATATCTTTGATATAGATCTGCAGCAGTTCGCCCGCATTCTTGATCACGATCGATTTCTTTATCTCTGAAAATCCTGCATACGCCTTATTCAAAAGATGAAATATCTGATCTTTTTCAAATGGCTTCAGAATATATCCTATGGCATTGACATCATATCCCTCAAAGACATAATCTTTGATTCCTGTCACAAAAGCGATCCTGATATCCAAATGCAGATTGCATATCTTATGTGCCAGCTCTATTCCTGATGTCTTTTCCATCTGAATATCCAGCAGGATCAGATCAGGGATCCTGCCATCCTGAATATCCCACCAGAGAGTATCCGCATCTATATAAGTGCTCACTTCCATAGGACAGTCTTTTAAATTCCTGTATTCTGCAAGAATGGCACTCATCAGATCCAGCTGGATTCTTTCATCGTCACATACAGCTATTTTCATACGCTAATTATATGCCAGATCCTAGGAAATTTAAGATGTCACTGAGCAAACATCCTCTATTTGCATAAAAAAAAGAGGAGTGCTTATATCAATTTCTTGATCTCCTCATAAACCAATGGAAAACTCGTATATCCATCCATCGCAATAAAATGCTTTCCTTCTCTTAGCACAATTAATTCCGAATTAATTTTTTTTGCCATCATCTGTGTTGCATTTGTTGGCACAATATTATCGTTCTCAGCAGTTATTGTAACTCTTGTATCTGCTAATTTTTCTAGTCTATCAACATCAATCTCTTCTTTCGTAAACTCTGACAATTCATTTGTCTGTATTTTCATCGGGTTTTCCCCAATAAATCCTGATACCAAAATGATGCCTCTAACTCTACGGTTTTGTTTCAGCAAATAACGAATCAAGGTGATGCATCCTAGACTATGACCTACCAATATTGTATTCTCATCCAAATTTGGAATCACATTATCCAGACATGATAACCACTTTTCTAATACTGGAGCATCCGAATCCGGCATTTCAGGAATGATCACTTGTATTCCTTCACCTTCAAGTTTCTCTTTTAACCACGGGAACCATTCTGCATTGCAATGCGAAGTATATCCGTGGACTACTAAGACCCTCATACAGAATTATCCTTTCCTCTTTGATTAATTTATCAATCAGCAACTCATTCTACATGAAACTATTCCTGAACATGACAAGCTCGATTTTATCTTTCCTGTTGTTTTGTTTATTCAAACTCTATTGTTCCTGGAGGCTTGCTCGTCAGATCATAAAGTACTCTGTTGACACCCTTCACTTCATTGATGATGCGATTCATTGCTGTCTGCAGTACCTGCCAAGGAATCTCAGCTGCTTCTGCCGTCATAAAATCTGAAGTAATCACGCCTCTGAGAGCTACTGCATAATCATATGTTCTGTGATCTCCCATGACGCCGACCGATCTCATGTTGGTCAAGGCCGCAAAGAACTGACCCTTGCCCATATCGATACCTGCTTTTTCAAGTTCTTCACGGTAGATCGCATCAGCTTCCTGTACGATCTTTACTTTCTCTGCGGTCAATTCACCGACAATGCGTATACCAAGACCTGGTCCTGGGAACGGCTGTCTGTAAACGAGATTCTTTGGAATGCCCAATTCCAATCCTGCCTGTCTGACCTCATCCTTGAACAATGTGCGCAGAGGTTCAACGATCTCTTTGAAATCTACATGATCCGGAAGACCGCCGACATTATGATGCGATTTGATCACCGCACCTTTGCCAATACCGGATTCAACAACATCCGGATAAATCGTTCCCTGTGCCAGATAATCTACATGGCCGATCTTCTTCGCTTCTTTTTCGAAAACATTGATGAATTCAGCACCTATGATCTTTCTCTTCTGTTCCGGATCGCTGACGCCCTTCAGTTTTTCATAGAAGTAATCCTGCGCATTGACACGGATAAAGTTCAGATCATATGGGCCGTTCGGTCCGAAGACAGCTTCAACTTCATCGCCTTCATTCTTTCTCAGCAGACCGTGATCCACAAATACGCACGTCAGCTGTTTGCCGATAGCTTTTGACAGAAGAACGGCACAGACAGAGGAATCCACGCCCCCTGACAGAGCACACAGCACTTTGCCGCTGCCTATCTTTTCTTTCAATTCCTTAATGGATGTCTCCACAAAAGAATCCATCTTCCATGTGCCTTCGCAATGGCAGACATCATAGATAAATGTATGGAACAGTTTATTTCCTTCTTCTGTATGAACGACTTCCGGATGGAACTGCACGGCATAGATCTTCTTTTCTGGATCTTCCATGGCTGCAATCGGACATACTTCTGTATGTGCCGTTACCGTGAATCCCTCTGGTGCTTTGGCAATATAATCTGTATGCGACATCCAGCATGTGGACTGTTTTTTCCAATCATGCAGAAGGAATGACTTTTCAGCGGTCACATCTGCGTGGCCATATTCACTTGTCGGGGCAGTCTTCACTTCGCCATGCAATAGATATGCAATCAGCTGGGCACCATAGCAGATGCCTAAGACTGGGATCCCTAAAGAAAATAATCTTGGATCATAGGAAAGTGCATCCTCCCCATAAACACTGTCAGGTCCGCCCGTTAAGATAATTCCCTTGGGATTGATCTCCTGAAGCTTTTCAATACTTGTTGTATACGGAAGGATCTCACAGTATACATGATTCTCTCTGACTCTTCTTGCAATAAGCTGCTTATACTGTCCGCCAAAATCAAGAACAATAATCGTTTCTGCCATGCTGTCCTCCTCTTTGAAAAAGAAACGGTCAGGTGCTGTCCTGTCCGTACTTATTCTACATGATAAATGCCTTATGCGCTGATCTTTTTCAGTGCTGCGGCAACAAATCCTCTGAACAGCGGATGAGCCTTATTCGGTCTGCTCTTGAATTCAGGATGGAACTGCACACCGACAAAGAAATCACAGCTGTTATTTTCTACTGCTTCCACTAAAGAATGATCTGGTGAAATACCGGATAAGGTCATGCCATGCTTCTCAAATTCTTCTTTATATGCATTGTTGAATTCATATCTGTGGCGATGTCTCTCGGAGATCTTGGAAACGCCATAGCACTTTTCCAATAAGGTACCGGCTTTGATCTCGCATGGATAGGCACCCAAGCGCATCGTACCGCCTTTATCGATCTCATCGCTCTGGCCATGAATGAAGTCAATGACTTTATGCGTGCTGTTCGGGTTGAATTCATTGGAATTCGCATCTGCATATCCCAGAACATTTCTGGCAAATTCAATGGTCGCTATCTGCATGCCCAAGCACAGTCCTAAATAAGGGAGATTATTCTCTCTGGCATACTTGGCACTGGCAATCATGCCTTCAATGCCTCTGTCACCAAAACCGCCTGGGACAATGATCCCCTGAACATCGCGGAAGATCGCCGGTGCTGTTTCATCGCTGACATCTTCAGATTCTACCCATTTAATATGTACATGTGCGCCATTCTCATAGCCGCCATGCTTCAAGGATTCAACGACCGAAAGATATGCATCATGCAGGGCAACATATTTGCCGACAAGTGCTACGGTAACATCTCTGTTGGCCCCATGGATCCTCTCCAGCATCTCATTCCATTCATGCAGGTCGATCGTGCCGGCATCCACATGGAGCTCGCGGCAGACGATCTCCGACAGATGCTGCTTTTCCAGCATCAGCGGTGCTTCATAAAGATCAGGAACGGTGATATTTTCAATGACACAGTCAGGCTTGACGTTGCAGAAAAGAGACATCTTTTCCTTTACAGATGCAGGCAGTTTGCCGTCGCACCGGGCAATGATGATGTTCGGTCTGACACCTAAATTCTGAAGTTCCTTGACACTGTGCTGTGTCGGCTTTGATTTATATTCATTGGATCCGGAGATATAAGGTACTAATGTGACATGCAGGAAACAGACATCGTTTGGCTTTTCAATGCTGATCTGGCGGATAGCTTCAATAAACGGCTCTGATTCAATATCCCCGACCGTGCCGCCGATCTCTGTGATGACAATATCCGCGCTTGCCTTTTCACCTACAGAGTAGATAAAGCGTTTGATCTCATTGGTGATATGAGGAATGATCTGTACGGTCTCACCAAGATACTCTCCTCTTCTTTCTTTCTGAAGGACATTCCAATAAACTTTTCCCGTTGTCAGATTGGAATACTTATTCAGATTTTCATCAATGAATCTTTCATAATGTCCCAGATCAAGATCCGTCTCTGCACCATCATCTGTCACAAAGACTTCGCCATGCTGATATGGCGACATCGTACCTGGATCTACATTAATATATGGATCCAGTTTCTGTGAGATCACCTTGAATCCTCTCTGCTTCAGAAGTCTTCCTAAAGAAGCTGCTGTGATACCTTTGCCAAGTCCTGATACAACACCGCCTGTCACAAAAATGTACTTCATACGCTCTCTCCTTCTCTCCTTAAAAACAATAAAAAGGGCATTAAAATCAATGGCTTTATGCGCCGTTTTTTTTAAAGCCCTTTTGGACGAAAAAATAATACAACCACATTGCGAAACTTGCAAGAAGAATTTCGCGTTTTTTTTGTGAAATCAAAAAGCATTCGCTTCATTTTCGATAAGAAAGAGAAATGGATGCTTTTATATAAACACTTATGCCTTCTTCTTATACAAAGCATTGCCGATGCCCTGCACCAGCTGCACAAGAATGATCAGGATGATCGATGTGACGATCAGATACTGCATATCATAGCTCTGGTATCCCTTGCGGATAGCAACATCGCCAAGACCGCCGCCGCCGATCGTACCAGCCATGGCGGAAGCACCGACCATGTTGATGATCAGCAGCGTGACGCCATTCAATAAACGAGGAATGCTCTCTTTAATATAGACACGCCAGATGATCTGCATATCTGTTGCGCCAAAGCTCTTGGCTGCTTCAATGACTCCGGCATCTGTTTCCCGCAGAGCATTTTCAAAGACTCTGGCAATGAAAGGAATGGCATACAGTGTCAAAGGGACCAAAGCTGCCGTCGTACCGATCGATTTGCCAGCCAGAGCACGCGTCACCGGAATGACCAGCACCATCAGGATAATGAATGGGAAAGAACGGAACACATTGACAATGACATCCAGTACACCATAGACAGCGCGGTTCGGCTTCAAGCCATCCGGTGCCGTCAGTGTCAGGATAATAGCTGGGATCATGCCCAGTACCACTGCGATCAATGTTGAGAAGAAGACCATGTACAATGTCTCCCCAGTAGCTTTCAGAATGACATCCCACATATTACAGCACCTCCCACTTTACATTTTTCTGATCCAGATATTCCAGCACTTTGAACTTTTCTTTGTTTTCTATATTGATCACTAAGCTGCCGAATACATTTGTTCTGAAATCTTCCAGCTTTGCCCAGCAGATGGAGAAATCAATGCCAAGCTCACGTGCCATTTCGGTAATGACCGGTTCATTGGAATCATCCGTAAAGAACAGCTGAATATTGACCCCATGCGTTGGCAGCGTTGTTCCTTCTTCACCCAAGAATTTTTTAATATCATCGCTCGGATGGACAAAGAGCTCTTCCGGCTTTCCTTCAGCCAATACAACCCCATGCTTTAAGAATGCAACTCTCTCACAGAGCTGTTTTACGACCTCCATCTGATGGGTTACAACAACGATCGTAATGCCAAGTTCATCATGGACTTTCTGCAGAAGCTGCAGGATCTCCTTAGTAATGCGCGGATCCAAGGCACTGGTCGCTTCATCGCACAGCAGGACCTTTGGATCATTGATCAAAGCTCTGGCAATGGCGACTCTCTGCATCTGTCCGCCTGACAGCTCACTTGGCTTGGCATGGATCTTATCTGTCAGTCCGACCAGCTTGATCAGATTGGTTATCTTTTTCTTCGCTTCCGGTGTTTTAGAATCAATGCCCCAGAATTTCATCGGCAGCGCAACATTTTCATATACATCCAATCGTGACAGAAGATTAAAGTTCTGAAAGATCATTCCCATGTCCTTGCGCAGTTCACGGAGCTCTTTCTTATTGGATGTCACTGGCTTTTCATCTACGATAATGCTTCCCGAATCATAGGACTCCAGACCATTGATGCATCTCAGCAATGTTGATTTGCCGGCACCTGACTGTCCGATGATCCCATAGATCTCACCATCATTGATATGAATATTGATATCCTTCAGGACTTCCAGATCTCCGAAGCTCTTTCTTACATTTACCAGATCGATCATACTTTCCCTCCTTGTCCGAAAGAAGACAGAAATGTTCAGGAAACTTCCCTGAACATTTTTCCATTATACTCGCTATTTGCTTCAGTTGATGGCTTTTCCGTTCTCATCAATGAAGGATGTAATGACGGAGCCTTTATATGTATCTTCAATATACTTGGCAACCTTTTCTGAAGTAATTGCCTTGACCAGAGCCTTGCTCTTTTCAGTCGACTCATTGCCCTGCTTTACGCATACAAAATTGGTGCGCTTGATCTTCGCAGCATCATCGAAATCTTCAATGACAAGAGCTGGTTTTGTAGAAGGAAGGCCTGCTTCCAATGCATAGTTGCCATTGATGACAGCTGCACCGAAATCTTCCAAAGAACGTGCGACCTGTGCTGCTTCTACAGGCGTGATGACATAGTTATGAGGGTTCAGAGAAGAATTGTTGTTGAAGGTTGTTTCTGTAACATAATCTGTTGTGCCTGGATCATTTAAGATGCCCTTCTGAACAAGCAGTCTCAATGCACGGTCAAGATTATCGGCATCATTCGGAACACCGATCGCTGCGCCGTCCTTCAGATCGCTGATGCTTGTCAGTTTGGCAGAATAGATGCCCATCGGTTCAATATGGACACCGGCAATCGCAGCTAAATGCAGACCATTGCTTGTGTTCTGATCATTCATGTAGCCCAATGTCTGGAAGTAGTTGGCATCCAATGAGCCTTCTTCCAAAGCTGTATTCGGCGTCACGTAGTCGGTGAATTCGGTGACTTCCAAAGTCCATCCTTCATCGGCTAAGACTCCCTTGACAACTTCATTCAGGATCTGAGCATGCGGTACAGAAGTAGCACCGACCTTGATGACCTTATCAGAAGATGATGCGGATGCTGAAGAAGCTGCGGTTGATGCTGCGGCAGATGATGAGCATCCTGCCAATGCCAGAATGAGTGATGCGGCTGCAATTTTCTTGATTGTGTTTTTCATTTTCTTTTCCTCCCTGAGTTTCCTTGAAAAGGTGCCTGCTGGGTATCAAACAAAAACGTCCCCCAGCTATTCCTAGCTGTAAGGACGTTGTTATACGTGTTACCACCTTACTTTAAAACGATCTCGCGATCATTTCCTCTTCAAGTACGCTGATCCAATCAGAAATACTCTATGTCTGTAACGGGACAGCCCGTCGCGGCCTACTTATCGGACGCGCAGCTCCAAGATCATGTTCACCTGCTTTTTGTATATCCTCTTTCAGCTTATGAGGACTCTCTGCAATACTGGCAGCTGGCTACTCTTCTCTTCATCGCTTGTATGCCTATACTTTACTCTCAGGAATCTTGATGTCAATCATTTTTTCATAAAAAGTTAAAATATTTCCGAAATTTTTTCTGTAAATATTTTCAGGACTTTGCCTGCTGGATCAGTTCCAGCATATTCTTTTCCGGTACGTAACCTGGAATATACCCAAGCATACTGCCGTCCGGCTTATAGAAGAAACTGGTCGGATAGCCCGAGATCTTATACTGATTGGTCACCTTCAGATCGTTATCATAAACGATCTTCATCGTATAGCCCTTCTGCTTCATATAATTCTCAATATATGCTGTGTCTCCTTCGCCATTGACGCCAGGGGCAGCCACCAATAGGATCTGCACATCCGGATCACTATCCTGCACGCTCTGCAGACCAGGCATTTCCTGATTGCAGTACTGGCACCAGGTCCCGAAGAAATTCAGGATCACCGTCTTTCCCTGATAGCTGCTCAGTCTTACCGCATTGCCTTCACTGTCCTGCAGGACAAAGTCATATGTCTGGATATCTTTTACAGCAGAGGACGCAGATGCCTCGGCGGAAGCAGATGATTCTGCGGAAGCGGACGGTTCAGCGGTCTCAGAGGCCGCAGAGGAGCCTGCAGAGGAGATCGAAGCATTGTATGTCTGCACTGCCTGTCCCAGTGTCCAGATGCCCATGCCTAAGACCACAAGTCCGGCAATGACGCCGGTATACTTTACTGCTTTCTTATACTTCTGCAGAAGATTCAGCACTTCGCCAGTAAAGAGGCCCAGCAGCAGAAAGATCACAATGAATCCCAAAGCATAGGATGCTATATAGATCCAGCCCATGTACGCTGAATCCGCTGAGGCTGCTTTAACGATGGCCTGTGCCAGCAGAGGCCCAACGCATGGCGACCAGGCAAAAGAGAAAAAGAAGCCCATCAAAGCAGCTTTCAGGAAGCTCATGCCGCCGGATACATTCATAGCATGCAGATGTGTTCCATTCAGGAACGGCAGCGATATCACATGCAGCGATACCAAGGCAAAGAAGACCAGAAGAATGCCGCTGATCAGCTGAAAGATCAATGTATTTTCAACAAAGAAAGTATGCAGTGCCGTGCTTCCCAAAGCAGCGATCACAAAGACCATGCAGATGCCAAGCACAAAGCCCATCGTCAGATAAAGCGTCCTGCCGCGGCGATATGTCACTGTACCATCTTCTGCTGTCACCTTTGCATCCTGTGTCAGATAGCCGATATACAGCGGCACCAGTGGCAGTACGCATGGTGAGAAAAAAGAAAGAAGTCCTTCAAGAAATAAGCTCAATATGTTCATACATGCATCATACAGGAATCTTTTTCCGTGTAAAGCAGAATGCCTTGCAAAGAAAAAGCGATGATCGCTCACCGCCTATATTTTATCCAAGCAGTCCAACTGCTCCGAAGATCAGAACAATAATGCCCAAGGCAATCCTATAGTAGCCAAAGACCTTGAAATCATGCTTGCGAATATAGTTCATCAGATATCTGATTGCTACGATCGATACTGCAAAAGCAGTGATCATACCGACCAGCAGAACAATAATGCCAGCAGCCGTGAAAGCCATCTTTGCCTTGATGATCTTCAGCAAACTTGCACCGAACATCACCGGGATCGACATATAGAAAGAGAATTCTGCTGCTGCCGAACGGCTGAAGCCAAGCATCGTTCCGCCAAAGATCGTAGCACCGGAACGCGATGTGCCTGGAATCAGTGCAAGCACTTGGAACATGCCCATTTCAAAGGCATTCTTTGCATTGATCTGATGCACTGCTTCAATAGCATAATTGCGCTGCCGATTCTCCATCCATATAAACAGAATGCCATAGATGATCAAGGTGCATGCAATGACAAACGGTGTGCTCATCTTTGCATCGATCCAGTCATTCAGCACCAAGCCAATAACAGCAGCCGGTACAGTGGCAATCAGGATCATGATCCAAGTACGATAGATCTGTCTCTTCTTCTGCGGTTTCAATGCTTTGGAGAATGGATTCAGTTTTTTCCAATACAGCAGGAGGACCGCAAGGATCGAGCCAAACTGAATGACGACTTTATACATATTCCAGAATTCCGTATTGGATGCCGCATCCGAGAACAGCTGGATCGGCATGAACTGCTCCATCAGGATCAGATGCCCGGTAGATGAGATCGGAAGCCACTCGGTAATACCCTGCACAATGCCAAAGAGCACTGATTTTAATATATTTAGTAATAGATCCATATTTTTATTCCCTTCAATGAACGGAGATATTATACCATGGTTTTCCCATACAAAAAGCTCCGATCCATGTCAGAGCTTCCTTGCTGTGCGATGAGAATGTTCCAGTGCCTGCCGTATGCATGGCACTTCTTCCGCAAACCTTGACAGATCATTCATGCACCATGTCCAGTTCGGGGCACCGACCGTTCCCGGCAGATTCAATCTCGCTTCATTTCCTAAATGCAGCCAATCGCTCATCGGAATGATGACCATGTCTGCTTTTGAATCTAAAGAATAATCAATGATATCTCTGACAAAGCTATGCTTGTGGTAGCCATGCTTCCAGAGGTATTTCCGCATTGCTCTCTGCTCCGTACGCGGCTTGTCGCAATACCATCCATAGATCGGCGCATTGTCATGTGTCCCAGTATATACAAGCAGATGTGTGCGATCCTCTTTCATTCCTTTTGGATCAAAAGAGAACTGGATCACGCGCATGCCGCGAAAAGCATAATGATCACGCAGTTCCAATACCTGCGCCCGCAGGTCCCCAAGATCTTCTGCCACGATCTGCAGATCCGGTTCTTTCTTGAACAGTTCATCGAACAGTTCATATCCAGGTGCTTCCACCCACTCACCATCCAACGCTGTCGGACAGGATGCCTTGATCTTCCAGTATGTATCAAAAGCACGAAAGTGATCGACCCTCACCTGGTCGAACAGACGTTCCGTATATGACAATCGTTCGATCCAGAACGAGAAGGAATCCTTTTTCATATAGTCCCAATCATAGATCGGATTTCCCCAGCGCTGACCTGTAGCCGAAAAATAATCAGGCGGCACGCCCGCAATAAATGTAGGACGTCCCTTTTCATCTAAAAGAAAGTTCTGCCTTGAGGCCCATACATCTGCACTGTCAATACCGACATAGAATGGCAGATCGCCCATGATCTCGATACCGCGGTCATTGGCATACTGCTTCAGATCCTTCCACTGCAGGAACAGCTCATACTGCACAAAGACCTGGTACAGGATCTCATCCTGATATGGTTTGAGATCAGCGTTCTGTCTGACTGGCTGATCGCGGTACAGCGGTTTCCATTCATTCCAGCATTTCATATCATTCAGCTGTTTGAACGTCATATAAATGGCATAGCTGCGGATCCATTCCTGATAGGCAAAGATGCTGAAATTCTGATCCGGCACAAAGTTCTGATAAGCTTGGCGCAGAAAGGTCTCTTTATACTGCCGCACTTCTTCATAATCGATACATTTGCTGTGCCGATGAAAAGACGGCACTTTCTTTTTTAACAGTCCCTGTTCTTCTAAAAGATCCAAAGACAGGTACAGCGGATCCATCGCATAGCTTGAATAAGGCTGGTATGGTGAATTGCCATATCCCAGCGGATTCAGCGGAAGAATCTGCCATATGGAAAATCCTGCCTTTGAGGCAAGATCAATAAAATGATATGTCTCATGTCCAAAGGTGCCGATTCCATGTCTTCCCGGAAGCGACGCAACGGGCATCAGTATTCCTGCTTTTCTCATATCTTATCCACTTTCAAATACTAATCTAGTATAACTTGCGTATGTTTCATTTACCATTGCTGCCGATCATTTCAATACAGCAAACGATCCGCTGCCAAGCTTCAATTCATCTTCCTGCACTTCTGCTTCATGGATCGTGTATATGATCTTTTTCCCCTGCAGGGCAGGATCCTTTACGTTTGCTTCATGATTGGAAGCATTGACGGCACAGATCATATTTCCTCTTCGATACACAAAGACCTGATGATCTGCATCAATCACATCAAACAAAGCATCGGCCTGCAGATCTTCATTTGCATGGCGCAGCGCAATGATCTGCTTTGTCACATTGAATAAGGATGCTGGATCATGGCTCTGATCTGCCAATGTCGGTACATTTGCATCGCTGTCCTGCGCGATATACACCTGATCCATTTCCGCGCTTGAGAAGCCATAATTCTTCTGATGATTCCACTGCATCGGTGTACGAGATCCCGTACGATGATAGCCGCCCTCGACACTTGCGAGATCAAGATACTTCATTCCGATCTCATCGCCATAGTATAAGAACGGTACGCCAGGCATGGTAAAGAGAAATGCATAAGCAAGCTTCAGTTCTTCTGCCGACAGTGTTCTTGATGCCCGGGGCGTATCATGGTTGCATGTAAACATCGATATATACCCATGTTCCTTGATGGCATTGTACTTCGGCAGATAGTCCATCAGAAAGCGATTGATATCGCCATGTCCTTCGCGGCGAAAAAAACTGTTATCTGCTTCATTGCATTCATAATCCCGCAGAAGTGTATTGTATCCATTGTGATGATGATCAAGATAGAAATCCATATGGAAACCAGCCAGGTTGATTGCACTGGTCGGATTCGACCATTCTGATACAATGGCCGCATGCGGGTATTCACTGTCCAGCATCTGCCGAATATTCTGCCATACAGCAGCAGTTGCATGTTTCTGCTCATCGTCATTCTTTACCAGACTGTCTGCCATATCGCAGCGAAACCCATCGCAGCCATGGTCCAGCCAAAAGCGCATGATATCCTTCATTGCCTCTCTGGTAGAGACCGCCTCTGGCGAATCCGCGGCACTCTGCCACGGTGCCGTACGAAGGCCCCAGCCATAATTCAATGCCGGCTGCGAGATAAAGAAATTCAGCATATAGACACCGCTGCGCGGTGCATTGCCTGATACATAAGGATGATCCGCAATGCCTTCAAAAGCATCTGACGTCCATACATACCGCTTTGCATACGCATTCACATCATCTTTCTTTGACTGCTGGAACCATGCATGCTCATCCGAAGTATGTCCCGGCACCAGATCCATCAGCACATGCATCTTGCGCGCATGCGCTTCCGCAAAGAAGTGATAGAGATCTTCATTTGTTCCATATCTTTCGGCAACCTTGCAGTAATCTCTGACATCATATCCAGCATCTCTGAAAGGAGAATCATAAACCGGATTCAGCCAGATTGCATTGCATCCTAGATCATGAATATAATCCAGCTTTTCTGTCATGCCCGGAATATCACCGATGCCATCGCCATTGCTGTCGCAGAACGACTGTGGGTAGATCTCATAAAATACTGCATCTTTCAGCCACTTTACCATACTGTTATACCCTCAGGATCTTTCTAATATCACCATCTGCTATGGTATAAGGCATCCATACAGAATGTCCCTTCACAGCAGCACTGATCATTTCATTTCTTTCTTTTTCGGTATGCTTTGCAGTATCAAGAAAAATAGAATGCATCTGATTGCTTACCGCTGAAGCAATATCACTTTGACAGTCATTCCCAATCATGACACTGTCTTCTTTCTTCAGTCTTTCTTGATTCAGCAATTCTGCTAAAAATTCCGGCTCTGGTTTTTTCATACGATAATCCGATGAAATATAAACACCATCTGCATACGGCAGAATACCGCTCTGTTCCATTTCCGGCATCGTAAATATCCTCTGTGCATTTGAGAGAATAAAAATACGGCGTCCAAGACGTTTCAGTCTTTTCAGTACTTGGATCGTATAGGGATACGTTTTCAGCTTGGTCCGTGAAAGTATACGGAAAGTATTTGCCATGCCATATGCCCATTCATTCATATCCAGGATCGTATGCTGGACCTGGTGGTATTTCGGTGCATGTTTCAGCAGACAGATAAAGATCTTTGCCAGATCAATTTCCGCATAAGATATATTCATTTCACACTGCAGCGCATCTTCCGCATCTTCGCACTGTTCATGAAATGCAAGTTTCAGCTGTTCCGGTTCATAATCTGCACCATACACTGAATACAGTTCCGTCATCTGCTTCCACAAAGCAGATCTTTCTTCATCTGTATGAATATCGACCAAGGTACCGTAGAAATCAAAGATATAGTTCTGATACATATGTCCTCATTTTCTTCATAAAGAAATGCAAGGGCAGATGCAAATACAGCATCTGCCGCAGCATTTAAATTATCCTTTAACAGCGCCAGCCATTCCTTCAACGTAGTATCTCTGCATGAAAATGAACAGGATCGCAATCGGAATAGAAACAACAACAGCACCTGCCGCAAAGCACGTGTACCATTCATGAATGTATTCCTTCTGCAGCATATTCCATAGACCGATGGCAACAGTGAACTGACTTGCATCTGCCCTGCAGATCACCTTTGCAAAGATAAAGTCGATCCACGGTGCCATGAAAGAAGTCAGTATCGTATAAATAACAATCGGTTTTGACAATGGCATGGTCACTTTCGTAAACACCTGCCACAGCGTTGATCCATCAATAATCGCTGCTTCATCTATAGAATGCGGTATCGTATCAAAGAAGCCCTTGGCTATCTGGAAGTTCATTCCTGCCGATGCCGAATATACTATGATCAAGGCGACTCTGATCCACGATCCTTCTGTCAGGCCCATCGATTTCAGCAGATAATACTGAGCGACCATGGACATAAAGGCTGGGAACAGACCTAGGATCATCGCAATATTCATATACGGCTTGCGGAATTTAAAGCGCATCCGCGACAGAGAATAAGAAACAGACAGGACAAAGAACGTCTGGATCACGCAGACAAAGATCGCAATGATGAATGTGTTCATGAACATCTGCGGAAAATTCAGAACGTTCCGGTCTGTAAACAGTTTGATATAGTTGTCAAACGTATAGGACTGCGGAAAGAATGTGTTCACATAAGAACCAGGTTCCGCGCGCAGACTGGTCAGAACGATCCAAACGATCGGCATGACCCAAATAAATGCCAAGACCGCCAGAGCCACGTGCACAAAGAAGTTGCCGACTCTCTTTCTCAAAGGGCGCTTATTCAATTTTGCTTTTTCATTCTGCATAACAGTCATCAGTTGAACGCCCCCTCATCTTTATAGGATTTCGAATTGCGATATGTGACCAGTGTAATAACCGACAGAACAATGAAGGTCATGATGCCGATCACGGCACCGAGGTTGTAATACTGCTGATCGATCGTCAGCTTATACAGCCAGGTAACAAGCAGATCTGTCTGTCCGGCTGTATCGCCGACATTTGTCGGTCCGCCGCCGGAAAGAAGATAAATAATATTGAAGTTGTTGATGTTGCCGCAGAACTGCGCAATCAGATATGGTGTTGTGACAAACAGCATATATGGAAGCGTGATCTTGAAGAAGATCCGGATCGGGCCAGCGCCATCCATCTTCGCAGCCTCATAAAGATCGGATGGAATATTCTGCAGGATGCCAGTCACCTGAAGCATGGTATACGGAATGCCTACCCACAGATTGATGATGATGACCGTGATCCTTGCCCAAGTAGCATTTGTAAAGAAAGGAAGCGGTTCACTGATCATGCCTGCATTCATCAGAAGAACATTGACAGCCCCTTCCGGCTGCAGCATTGTCCTCATGATCATCAATGAGATGAACTGCGGCACAGCAATCGACAGTACAAAGCAGAAGCGCCAGAATGCCTTGCCATGCGTATGTTTGCGGTTGATGACCATGGCTAAGATCATGCCTAAGATATAGTTCAGGAAAGTCGCAAAGAAGGCCCATACAAGCGTCCATGCAAGCACATGCCAGAACTGCTGACCGATATTGCCATTTAAGTTCAGGACTCTGAATACCTGTGTCAGTCCATTCCAATCAAACAAAGTCAGATGCGAATCTTCTTTTGAATAATTGGTAAAGGCCATGCAGATCATAAAGACCAAGGGAACAACATTGAAGATCAGGATGCCCAAGCATGGCAGAGACATCAATGTGATATGAAGATTGCCATCCAGCAGTGATTTCATATCTTCTTTAAATGTCGGAACATGCTGGCCATTCTCCAATTTCTTCTGGCAGCTGTAGGACTGCTTCATCTGCAGGACCCATAAGACAGCGATGGCCGCGATCACAAAGATCGTTACGACTCCATAGAGAAGGATCAGCAGGGAATTATCTCCCGTCGCATACTCATAGACGCCTTTTGCTTCATTCCATATTTCGACCTGTTCAGTGTCGCCTAAGGACGGCAGCTGTATCAGCCGAGCGATGCCTGTATTGGCCATAAAGAAGATAAAGCATATTTCGAGAATGAATACTGCGATGCCCTTTACCTTCTGCTTATGTCCAAACATACCGGCGCCAAAGAAGACCATGGACAGCCTTGTCCACAGATCTCCTTTTTTTACTGCCTCACCGATCGTATTTTCATTATTGCGTTTTTTCATTGCTCTGCTCCTAAGCGCATACAAGATGCGGCCGGAATTCCAGCCACATCTTTATGCCGATGCTCAATGATTACTTTACTGCTGCAGTATTGACCTGAGTCTCCAACGCTGTTGTCTGTTCAGCACTGTTTGCCTTCGTGATCTCACCATTCAGGATAGCATCGCCGAAGTTCTGTGCTGGTGTGAACCAGTTGTTCATGCCTTTCCAAGAAGGCTGCAGAATGG
Organism: Solobacterium sp.; assembly: GCA_022486705.1. Lineage (GTDB taxonomy): Bacteria > Bacillota_I > Bacilli_A > Erysipelotrichales > Erysipelotrichaceae > Bulleidia. Next base: position 25,710 of record JAKVKC010000023.1, read on the forward strand.
ATGTATTGTTCATGGTCTCTGACTGTGCAGAAGCTAAGATATCTTTCGAAACATCCAAAGTTGTATCCGTAGGAATGATATTGCGAAGATCATAATGATCCTGCTGTGCCTTTGCGCTTCCAAGATATGCTGCTAAAGCAACAGCAACTTCTGGATTCTTGCAGTTTGGATTTGCCGCAATTGCCTTTGAACCTGCAAATGACTTCAGCTGTTTGTCAGAACCGCCGATCTTTGCTGTAGGAAGAGCAGCAATACCGACATTTTCTTTGCCTAATGCATCGCATACATTCTTATAATCCCAAGAGCCAGAGAAGATTGCGGAGATTGAACCATCTTTCAGTCCAGCAAGTCCCTTGCCGTCTGCATCATTGATCAGTTTGCCTGAATCAACTGCATCGATCAGATAATCCGTAGCTTCAGAAGCATTGTCACCAAGCTTGATGCCGGCCTGTTCATCCTGACCGTCTTCACCGAAGAAGGTAGCACCATTGGCAACATAGAAGCTTGCGTTATACCAGCCATTGTTCAGCGGCATAGCAACAACGCCCTTGCTCATCATGGTATCTAAGCTCTTTGCGTCAGTGTCAGAAATTACTTTCTTATTGTAGTATACGAACCAAGTATTGCCTGTGAATGGAACACCATAGACACCGCCGTCATATGTAACTGTATTGACTACAGCATCAGAATTGCTGCTCTTGATCTGTTCCAGTGTTGTTCCGCCCAGTTTGGCAATTGCCTTAGCATCAACTAAGGAACCAATCTGGTCATTGGCAAACATATATACATCGGCAGCAGCCGCAACATCAGTTGTAACTGTCTTCAATGCATCGCCCTCAGAGCATGTGCCATATTTGAAAGTCAAAGTCCAATTCGGATGTTCAGCAGCGAAGGCTTCGGTCTCTTTCTTGAGCCAATTGCCATTCTCTTCTGCCTGGTCTTCCTGCGGGCCCCATACAGTAATTGTTGCGGTAAGCTTTTCATCCTCTGGTGTTGATGTTGCGGCTGCTGTTGATGAAGCTGCTGAACTGGAGCATCCAGCCAGCATGGAAGCAGCTAGAACTGCGGTCAGGCTGCCTTTCAAAATCTTCTTTGCGTTCATAATACCCTCCCTGATGTTTATCATCAATGAACAACATGCGTATTTGCGTAAACGTTACCGGTAACGTTTACAGCCAACACCGAAAGTATAATGTAAGCGCTTTTTTATTGCAAGCACTTTTTTGATTTTTTTCTTTCTATTTTTTTTAAATGCATTATATTCTAGTTGTGAGGTGGCCGTTATGGACTTGATACTTTGTCTTCTTCTATTCATAGCTGGAATGTTCTTCTTTGCCTTATTATCTAAGAAATGGGGCTATCGCGTTGGAGTCGGCATGGCGCGGAAGCACATGAAAGATATGGGCCTGACGGATGAAGATCAAAAGAAAGAAAAAAAATAGGACTGTATATAAGTTCTATTTTTTCTTGATCGATTCACCTGTCAGTACCCGGAAAGGGATCATTTCATGATTGGCTGTTCGGTTCTGATAGTTGATCCGCATCAGCAGATCTTCTACACTCTTGCGGGCCAAGCCGGATGTATCCTGCTGGATCGTTGCCAAGCGAGGTACACTGTACCGTGTATATTCAATGCCATCATAGCCGATAATCGAAATATCATCCGGGACATTCATGTTCAGATCTTTCACCGCTCTCATTGCACCGATCGCAATTATATCGGAGATGCAGTACAGAGCCGTGATCTTTTTGTTTCTTTTCAGCAGTGACATCGCTGACTCATATCCCGAAACAATGGAGAAGCGTCCAGGTTCATACTGCTTATTGATATCAAAAGGAATATTGAATTTCTTCAGCTGATTGATAGCACCATGCAGACGGCGGTAGCCGATCTGGCCTCGCTGCAGCGAAGCAGATCCGCCGATAATGCCGATATTCTTATGGCCCATCCGCACCAGATATTCAACCGCCGCTGCGGAAGCCGCAATATCATCCGTTGCGTAAGATGACAGATTTTCAAAAGGCAGGCCAGAAGCCGGTACCGTGACAAGCACGGATGGAACATCGATCTGATCAAATGATTTTTTAAAGTAATTGATATTTCCGCCTAGGAAAATGATGCCCCGCGGTTTTCTTTCAGCACACTGATGCACCGCTGTTTCCACTTCATTGGCAGCTTCATCTAAGAAAGTAACACTGGTCGCTTCGCCGCTTTCATTCAGGATCTTCTGCATTTCTTCCAATATCACTTCCAAGAAGATATTCATCTGTCCTTTTACCAAAATGATCACGGACGTCTTGATCTGCTGTTTTAAGAGCTTTGCATTGGAATTCGGCTGAAAATTCTCCTGGGCAATGATCTTTTCTATTTTCTTCCTTGCTTCAGGGGATACATCAGAATGCTGGTTGATTACTCTTGATACCGTACCGATACTATATCCAGACAGTCTTGCAATATCTTTTATAGTTGTCATATGTACCTGCCATTTCGTTATCTGATAACGATTACAGTCTCATTTTAATGAATCAAAAATAGAATGTCAATGATGCCGCAAAGTCCGTTTTGTCCTTTGTTCATCGCATTTAACAATGTTCTTCTCAAAACTGCCAGCGATCTTCCGCCAAAGTTATTGCGATCATCCTTTTTCCATGCTTTTCATCTTCTGATTTGACAGAAGAACTCCTATTTTTCCTTCAATCAAAGGATATTTCAGATTCAATCATGTTTATTTCCTTTCGCTGGAAACGTTTACAGTTTTTCTTTGAAAAGATAATTTTCTATGCTAATATGGCAAATGTAAGTACGAAGGAGAGATAAGATGACTCTAGAATCTGAAATTGAAACGTATTTAAATAAACCTATCAGTAATGCAACCGATCTGCAGCTTTATGACGCATTGCTCAGCCTCGTTAAGCACAAGGCTGAAAAACTGCCGGAAGTATCCGGCGAAAAGAAACTGTACTATATCAGTGCAGAATTTCTGATTGGCAAACAGCTTGGCAAGAACCTGATCAATCTTGGCATTTACGATGAAGTAAAACAGCTCTTGGCAAAAAAAGGAAAAGATCTGTCATGCGTTGAAGAAAAAGAAAAGGAACCTTCTCTTGGCAACGGCGGCTTAGGCAGATTGGCAGCCTGCTTCCTGGATTCCATTGCCACACTGGATATGAAGGGCGACGGGGTCGGCCTGAATTATCACTTTGGACTGTTCAAGCAGGAATTCAAAGATCATAAGCAGTATGAAATCCCTGATGAATGGCTGGATGGCAAAAACATGCTGAAGAAGACCGATGTATGCTTCCCTATTGAGCTGGCTGGGAAGATGTACACATCCCGTATGTATGATATGGATGTCATCGGCTTTAAAGGAAACAAAAATACGCTGCATCTCTTTGATCTTGATACCGTTGATGAGTCGATCGTCAAGGATGGTATTGATTTTGATAAGAAAGATATCTCTAAGAATCTGACATTGTTCCTGTATCCGGATGATTCTGACGATGCCGGCAGAAAGCTCCGTGTCTATCAGCAGTATTTCATGGTCTCCAATGCTGCACAGCTGATCCTGAAAGAACAGAAGGCTCTGAAGCATGATCTGAAAGATCTGGATAAATATGCAGCCATTCAGATCAATGATACGCATCCTTCCATGGTCATTCCGGAACTGATCCGTTTACTGATGCAGGAAGGCATTACCATGAAAAAGGCAGCGGATATTGTCAGCAATGTCTGTGCCTATACCAATCATACGATCCTTGCGGAAGCTTTGGAAAAGTGGCCGATGGATTATCTGCAGGAAGTCGTCCCGCAGCTGATGCCAATCATTGAAGGATTGGATTATGCAGTTTCTGCTGCTTTCCATGACAATGAAGAGCTGAATATTATTGATGCACAGAACCGTGTGCATATGGCAAAGATGGATATGCATTTCGGTCATTCCATCAATGGCGTCGCTGCTCTGCATACCGAGATCCTGAAACATAAAGAGCTGAAGCCTTTCTATGATGTCTATCCGGATAAGTTCAATAACAAGACCAATGGCATCACCTTCCGCCGCTGGATCATGCACGCAGATCCAGAACTGGCAGATTTGGTCGATGAAACGATCGGGGAAGATTGGAAGACGGATGAAAATGCTTTAGAAAAGCTCATGGATCATATCGAAGATGAATCGTTCCTGGGCCGTATGGATGAGATCAAGCATCAGAACAAGGTACGCTTTGCCTCCTTCATCAAACAGAAACAGAATATCGATGTCGATCCGGATTCCATCTATGATGTTCAGGTCAAACGTTTCCATGAATATAAGCGCCAGCAGATGAATGCACTGTGGGTCATTTGGAAATACATGCAGATCAAAAAAGGGAACCTGCCGCAGCGTCCGATCACTGTTATCTTCGGCGGCAAGGCTGCCCCAGCATATTACCAAGCCAAAGCTGTCATTCATCTGATCCTGTGCTTGGCTGAACTGATCAACAATGATCCTGAAGTATCTCCTTATCTCAAGGTCGTCATGATCAAGAATTATAATATTGCCAAAGCTGAAATGACCATTCCAGCATGCGATATTTCAGAGCAGATCTCTCTGGCCTCCAAAGAAGCTTCCGGCACCAGCAATATGAAGTTCATGCTGAATGGAGCTGTGACCTTAGGTACCAATGACGGTGCCAATGTTGAGATCCGCGACCTTGTCGGCAATGACAGTATCTACACTTTCGGGCGTTCCTCTGATGAAGTCATCAAGCTCTATGAGACCGCCGGCTATCATGCCAAAGATTATTATGAAAAGTATCCTGAGATCAAAGAGATGGTCGGCTTTATCACGAGCAAAGCACTTCTGAAGATCGGCGATGCTAAAATGCTGAAGGATCTGCAGGACAATCTGATCAATAAAGACTGGTTCATGACCCTATTGGATCTTGAAGCATATATCGAAGAGAAAGAAAAAATGCTTGGCGATTATGAAGACCGTGAAGGATGGAAGCGCATGGCCTTGGTCAATACAGCTAAGAGCGGCTTCTTCTCCTCTGATCGTACGATCCGCGAATACAATCGCGATATCTGGCATCTGAAGTAAGAACACAGTACAATGGAAGAGGCAAATGCCTCTTTTATTCTGCACAAACAAGGAGAAAATAAAATGGTAATTATTGAAATGAATGACGGTGGGATCATCAAGCTCGAGCTGGATGAAACATCTGCTCCGATCACCGCAGCAAACTTCAAAAAGCTGGTCCAGGATGGTTTCTATGACGGTCTGACTTTTCACCGCATCATCCCTGGTTTCATGATCCAGGGCGGCGATCCGCTTGGCAATGGTACCGGCGGTTCCAAAAATACGATCAAAGGAGAATTCCAATCCAACGGTATTAAGAATCCGATCAAGCACACCAGAGGCGTCATCTCTATGGCACGTGCACAGGATCCCGATTCTGCTTCTTCTCAGTTCTTCATCATGCATGCCGATGCACCGCATCTGGATGGCATGTACGCAGCCTTTGGACATGTTGTTGAAGGCATGGATGTCGTTGACCGCATTGCCAATGTCAAGACAGATTTCCGTGACAAGCCAGCACAGCCTGTCGTCATGAAGAAAGTATATATCGCTGACTGATCATAGGTCTCAGTTCATACTGAGATCTTTTTTTTATCAAAAAAGAGATATCCAAACAGATATCCCTCTCATCAGTTTTCCTGCTTTCACAAGAGCTTTTATAATCAATGATGAATTACTTGACCAGATCTTTGAATGTCTTAGAAGCCTTGAACTTAGGAGCCTTTGTAGCCTTGATCTTGATCTTTTCGCCAGTAGCTGGGTTCAGACCTGTTCTAGCCTTCTTCTTGACCTGTGAGAACTTGCCGAAACCATTGATGGAAGCTTCTCCACCCTTCTTGACCGCTGCAGCAATCTCATCAAAAACATAATTGACTGCTTCATTAGCATCCTTCTTTGTCCAGCCATACTTTGCTGCAAGTTCATCTGCTAAAGTCTTCTTTGTAACTACTTTTGTTGCCATGTAATTGGCCTCCTCTATCTTTACGATATCTTCATTTTTGCACTAAAAATGGGGCTTTGCAATACATTAGATGAAAATATTTCACTTTTCTATCTTTCTCTGTTTTGCCCATTTCAAGCAGTTTTTGCGCCTTTTGACACCCCTGCCGACCTGATCGGCACAGCAATTTTGAAAAAACTTTTTGCACCAGCAGGAATAAGTCTCAGATAATGCGATGAATACTGGTGATTCAGCGTTTCTGCGCATTTCTTCCAAGTATTTTCTGAACGTTCATTTTCATGCCGCATCCTCACTTTTTCCCTTATAATGGAAGCATGATGAAAAGAATATTTTCAGCGGCAGCTGCTGCTATCCTGATATTTCTGACCGGCTGGACGCAGATCATTCCATTGAAAGCTGAGTCTGCACTGTCTTCTGACATTGTATCTGATTATGCCTACGTCTTTGATACCGATACATCGCAGGTCCTGATGGATAAGAATGCGGAAGAAAAAATGTATCCCGCTTCTATGACCAAGATCATGACTGCCATCATTGTCATTGAGAATGACGATGACCTGGATCGCCATATCACGATCACATCTGATATGCTGGCTGGGCTGGCTGAAATGAACGCTTCCGTTGCGGGCTTTCAGGAAAACGATGATCCTACTGTCCGCGATCTGCTGTATGGCCTGGCGCTTCCTTCCGGAGCAGATGCTGCCAATGCATTGGCCATCGACCTCTGCGGAGACATTCCATCCTTTGTAGAAAGGATGAATCAAAAAGCACTTGCTTTAGACTTGAATTCAACTCATTTTGCCAATGTCACGGGACTGCATGACGATGATCACTACAGCACTGCCAAAGATATTGGCAGGCTCCTGCAGTACTGTATTCAGGATCCAATCTTTGCGGAAATATTTTCATCCGCATCCTATACAACCTCTTCCCTGCCTTCTGCCGGAAATGGCATCGTACTTCGCTCCACTGCCTTCCAGGCAATTGCCTCCAACGGTTACTCCGTGGATGGCTTCATCGGTGCTAAGACAGGATATACAGATGAAGCAGGCCACTGTATGGCATCGTGGGATACGGTCAATGATATGCATCTCATAGCCGTGACTGCTCACGCAGATACCAGTATCTATGCTTCAACGCATATCCAGGATCTTGAAACGATCCTGAATGATCTTCATGCTTATGAAAAAAAGAACATTCTTTCCGCCGATGATCCCTTGAAGGACATTGCGGTCCACGCTCTTTTCCATTCCTATGCACAGACGATATATGTGCCGCAGGATCTGATCTTAGATGTTCCTTCGGATGCAGATATTGAATATACCTCAGATCTTCCGGATGAAATTGATCTTTCCAATGATGATCAGGAAATCGCTTATACTGTCCGTATTTCTGTCAATGGAGCCCTGTATCAGGAATATGCTGAAACATGCATGATTCCAAAAGATACGAATCCGATTACGCGCATTCTGCGATCTATTAAAAATCTGTTTCAGTGACATACATCGTGTATGTCATTTTTTATGATGAGACAGCCACTTCATTTTCCATGCGCTCGGTACATAATACAGGATGCGATTCAAAAAACCGGGGATCAGAATACAGGAAGATCTCATATGCCCGAGGGCATAGCGGACACAGTCCTGGGCAGACATATGATAGCCGCTCATCCTGCTGCCGCTTTTTTCATAGAAGTCAGTATCGATCGGGCCTGGGCATAGACAGTATATTTGAAGGTCAGTATGTTTCAGTTCCTCCTTCAAAGCTCTAGTATAGCTGAGCACAAATGCTTTGGATGCATAATAGGACGCAATATACGGTCCCGGCTGGAACGCACCGGTACTGGCAACATTCATGATGATGCCTGTTCCTCGCGCTGCCATCTCTGCAGCAAAGAGCTTTGTCAGGACCGTCAGCGCAATCATATTCAGATGCATCATCGCTTCCTCTTTATCCAGAGCGATAGAAACAGCTGCGCCAGCATAGCCGCAGCCGGCATTGTTGATCAGGATATCGATCTGTTCATCCTTCAGCTGACGGTACAGTTCTTCAGCCGCACCATCCTCAGACAGATCAATGGCATAGATATGAACCGTCACACTGTATTTTTTCTGCAGATCTTCTTTGACCTTCTGCAGACGATCCATTTGGCGGGCACAGAGGAACAGTTCACACTTCTGCAAAGCATATGCTTCACTGAAAGCAAGACCGATGCCTTCACTGCCGCCTGTGATCAGTACTTTTTTCATATCTACAGTGTATCAAAAAAGACCACCCAAGGTGATCTTAATTTGTCGTTTCTTCCGCTGGTGTTTCAGAAGCTGCCGGTGCTTCTTCAGCTGTTTCTGCACTGGCACTTTCCGATGCACTTGGCGAAGGTGTTGCTTTCAAGGCATCATATTTGGCAATGATATTCTCTGCCGCAAGGTATCCGGATACTGCCGCCCAGGCAGACCCGGCACCCTGCTTCATGGCATTGCCGAAGACATTTCCGCTGGCATTGCCGATGGCATAGATATTCTCCGCTGCCGTTCCGTCTGTTTTCAGGACATTCAGCGATGTATTGCATGCAATGCCGCCCAATGTCTGATAGACATACTGCGTGATCGGGATCAGATACACCGTCTTAGAAGCATCAATCTCGCTTCCGAACGTTGCCTCTGCCCGTCCGTATTTCAGATCCTTTTTCTCTTTGACAGACGTATTGTAAGCATCCAATGCCTCAGTAACTGCTGTCAGATCAAGGCCATACTTCTCACATGCCGCCTGCAGATTGTCAGATTTATAGATCGTATCCATATTGCTTTCCGTACTTGTATCCAGAACGATCTTCCGCTGTTCCTCACTCATATTGACCAGCAATCCTGCTTTAAACGATCGATAGGCATCATAATTCAGCACCATATAAGATCCCGTCTGTGTCGCTATCGCTGATGACAGGACATTCTTCGCTGCATCTTCGTTGACGAACCTCTGCCCATTCTGATTCATAATGAAGGCTCCGGATTTTAAGCATCGCTGAATTGCATTGTATGTATCGACTGCATTGGTATCATTCAATTTGAATCCGGTAGAGAAAGAAGCTGTTCCTGCCTGCTTTAAGATCGAGAAGCTGTTCTCGGCGCTCTTGCCGAGAGTGATCATATCGCCCGAAGCACCAAGAGGTCCATAGTAGAGAGAAGTATTGTCATTCAGCATCGATTGGTTCGTCCCGTAGCTTCCGCTGGCCAGGACAACATAATCTGCTTTGACTTTCACTACTGTTCCATCCACGGCTTTGGCCGTAACGCCATTCGCTGTGCCGTCTTCATCATAATCAATGCCGATCACTGCCGCATTCGGTACGATCTTCGCACCGGATACATTGACTTCTTTTGTCAGAAGCTCATAGAGTTCAGAATCTGCTGTGCTGTAATAGCGTACGGCATTGCTCGCATAGCCGCCGATGCTGTATTTATCTTCAAAAGCCATGCCCAGATCTTTGATCTGCCAATCGGTAACTGTGCCGATATTTTCCGTCATCAGATCCAAAAGTTCTTTGTTTCCTTCACTGTTGCCATACGTATAAATATCATTGGCAATCGCCTCTGCAGTTTCATCGGAAACGTTGTCCTTATGAAGCGTGCTGCTGCCGGAAGTGATCTGCATCGAGTTGAACATATAATTCAGAGAACCGCCGACTTTCGGCTGTTTCTCAACGATCAATGTCTGAATGCCCTTTTGGCGCAGGCGCAGAGCTGTAAGAATGCCCGAATATCCCCCGCCGACTACAACTGCCTGAGTAGAATAGTTCACGACCTTATCCGTATGCTTGCCTGTGCAGTCCTTCTGCCATTGCTCAATATTTCCGCCGGCCGGTGTGACTGTACTTGCGACAGCTTCGCAGATTGCTTTGCTGGTAGCTGTTGCGCCTGTCGAAACATCCACATTCGTTGACTGATTTTCCAAAATATAAGAAGGAATATTCTTCATGGCAGAATATGCAACAACACCAGGTTCACTGTTCTTCGTGACCTTGATATCTGTCATCTTGTTATCTTTGTATACAACAGAAACTTCAATTTCACCATTATAGCCGTTTGCTGTACCCGTATAGGTACCATCTTTTACAAACTTGATGCTTTCCGGTGAAACACAGGCCGCACTGCTGCAGACCATTGCAGTGCACATTGCCGCTGCTGCTATCTTTTTCCATATATTTTTCATACCGTATCAGTATACCATCTTACACATTTCTTCGCTTTCTCATTTTAAAAAGTTCAGATTATGTTATTTATCCCACATTTCTTCATAGAAAGTTCACGCTCTTACCCCATTCCTTTTACTTTGGACCAGTATCTTATTGGTATACAGAAAGGAGAAACATCCCGTCATTCACAAAATGACATGGTTCAACTAACAAAATAAATTCTTTCCCCCCAAAGAACAGAGACCGAGTGCACACAGTGTACTCGGTTTCTTGTATAATAGCTGCAGCGAGGTAAAAAAATGATCTATCCAGAATTCATACACAAGCATGAGACCATCGGCATTGCCGCACCCAGTGCAGGCACCGGGAATGATCTTGATAAATTCCAGGCATCGGTAGATGTCCTGAAAGCACAGGGATATGAGGTAGCTGAGACCAGGTCTGTACGCAGCGCAGATGCCCGCAGTGCAGATGCAGAAGAACGCGGAAAGGAACTGAATTCCTTATTCCTTGATCCAGATATCAAAATGGTGATGTGTGCCAAAGGCGGGGACTTTCTGGATGAATGTCTTCCTTATATAGATTTTAAAGCAATGAAAAAACATCCAAAATGGCTGATGGGCGCATCTGATCCGACCAGCATTCTTTTCCCATATACCGTGAAATATGATGTTGCATCGATCTACGGAATGAATGGCGGCAGCTATGGTGAAAAACTAGCGCATGATTTTGCAAAAGCAAATCTTGAGCTGATCGCAGGAAAGCAGATCGTGCAGAGAAGCTATCCTGCCTATATGTCCATGCCTCCGTGGGAAGATGGAGCCTGCTACGATACACCGTCTCATTGGCTTTCTTCAGAGAGCTCCGTCAATGTCACAGGAAGATGCATCGGCGGATGCGTTGATTGTCTGAAAGATCTGATCGGCACAGAATACGACACTGCCAAGAAATTCATTCACACATACAGCAAAGACGGCTTCATTTGGTATTTTGACAACTTTTCTTTATCCGCTGAGAATCTCTATCGCACACTTCTGCAGTTCTCCTATGCCGGATGGTTTGAGAATACAAAGGCTGTCATCATCGGCAGGACGCTGTTTCCTTCTTCTGAGACCGGCATGACTTATGAAGATGCCATGCAGAAAGCTCTGCCGCATATGCCTGTACTGTATCAAGCAGATATCGGCCATACCTATCCTCATATGACCATGATCAACGGTGCGATCCTGCATCTGATCTATCAGGCACAGCAGGCTTCTCTGTCATTTGAGCTGAAATAAAAATGCGGATCCTATGATCTGCATTTCAGCTTGTTGACAAAGTCACTTGTGAAAATAAGCGGCTTTTTATATAATAAATATGCAAGAGAGCTCCTATTATTCCCAAAATTTTATGATCTCTCTTGCCTTTTTTACGTGCATAATACATGCATGCATGGTATAATATAGATGG
>JAKVKC010000024.1 GCA_022486705.1 Solobacterium sp.
GATCTTCTCATATAGGTGAAAACAGTTCTAATTCCAGTTTATTTACCTCCGAATTTATATTAATGGCTCAATAAGCAAAGAAAAAGCGATATCTCTTCTTCAGAGATACCACTTTGTCAACAAGCTGGAGCCATGGATACCATGGCTTTTCTTTCCGGACAATTTCGGCGATAATAGGAACGTGAGGTGAGTGAATTGGAACATTGGACAAAAGATGAAAAGAATCAAGTATTGAAGAAATCAGATGAAGAACGCTTAAACAAACTGCATGATGAGATTGCGCAGTCGATATGGCGTGCACAATATCATATTCAGGCAGTGACAGGTTTATTGAATGATCCGAATGGCTTCTGCTGGTTCAAAAAACAGTGGCATCTGTTCTATCAGTGGTTCCCTTTTGGGGCGGTGCATGGCACCAAGCATTGGTATCATACGGTATCGCATGATCTGATCCATTGGCAGAATCTCGGCATGGCTTTGGAACCGGATCTTGTCTTTGACAATGCCGGCTGTTTTTCCGGCAGTGCTTTCCCGAAAGATGACTATCTGTATCTTTTATATACCGGCAATCATAAAGAAAATGATGGGCACCGCATTCCTTATCAGATGATCGCTGCGATGAATGCCAAAGGCTATGTCACAAAGCTGAAGCATCCGATCATTGAACCGAATGAAGCATATACAGAGCACCAGAGAGATCCGAAGATCTTCTATGAGAATGGATCCTACTGGATGCTGATAGGAGCGCAGGATCACCAGCAGCATGGTCATCTGATCCTTTATAAATCAAGACAGATCGCTATCGGCTGGGAGTTTGCCGGCGAACTGAAAGTCAAGGGATATCCATATTTCGGAACGATGGCAGAATGCCCGGATATTGAGAAGATCGGCGATCAATGGTTGCTGTTATTCTCACCGCAGGGCTATGCTGCCAAAGGCGATGAATTCCGCAATGCCTATCAGAATGTCTATCTGATCGGAGATCTTGATCTCAATGCCCTGACGTTTGTCCCCAATGGACCATATCAGGAATTGGACCGCGGTTTTGATTTCTATGCTGCCCAATGCGCAAGCCAGTATATCTATAAGAATACAGCGGTGATGGTCGGATGGCTCGGCTGCGGCGACTGCACGTATCCGGCAACCGATGAAGAAGGGTGGTCGGGCATGCTTTCTCTGCCTCGAGAATTGACGATCGAAGATGGCAAGCTGAGACAGAATCCGATCCGCACGTCTGAACAGATCAAAGGAGAAAAGATCTTTGAAGCACTGCATGGCAGTATCATGACGGATACCATGCATGGCAGAACACCGGCAGCGTGCGTCATGCATGTCGATGATCCGGATGACAATGCCTTTGAGCTCGGACTGTATTCCCAGACGCTGAAGAAGGGCTTCTCAATTGTTTATGAACCGAATCATAAATACTTTACGATCGACCGCGGAGATCTGGAGAACCAATGCAATACAATGTATGGAACAGACCGCCGCATTAAATTGGAGAATGGCCTGAAGTCCCTGGAGATCTTTGTTGATCACAGTACAGTAGAGATCTTTATCAATCATGGCGAATATGTCATGTCTTCACGCATCTTCCCAAAGCCAAGCGAACATCTGATCCGCATGAGAGGAAAAGATATCAGTCTGATCGTTTGGAAGGCCAACAGTACCGTAGCAGATGATTTCAAGATCTGATGAAAGAGGAGCGATCCTCTTTTTCTTTATCCTGAAAAAATATAGTCAAATTGACTATGAAAAAAATGCGAAGTGTGATATAACATTGCCAACGATATAGTCATTATGACTATGTTAAAGGGAGAATGAAGTATGAATACAGTAAAAGCGTTCCTCATGAAAAAGAATGTGATCTTCTCAGCGCATCGCTATGGCATTGATGCCATGGGAGCGATGGCGCAGGGACTGTTCGCATCTCTGCTGATCGGTACCATCATATCAACACTTGGCAAGCAGCTCGGCATCCAGTTTCTGATCGATGCCGGCGGCTATGCAAGTGCAGTTGCCGGACCGGCCATGGCAGTATCTATCGGCTATGCTCTGCAGGCACCGCAGCTTGTTCTGTTTTCTTTGATCGCTGTTGGCGCAGCTGCCAATACATTGGGCGGAGCGGGGGGACCTTTAGCGGTCTATATCATTGCGATCATTGCCTGCGAAGTCGGCAAGACGGTATCCAAGGAAACAAAGATCGATATCCTGGTGACCCCAGCAGTGACGATTCTGATCGGTGCCGGTCTGGCGCAGATCTTAGCCCCAGGCATCGGCAGCATCGCTTCTTCCTTCGGAACTTTGATCATGTGGGCAACGGAACTGCAGCCATTCTTCATGGGCATGCTTGTATCAGTACTGGTCGGGGTCGCTTTGACACTTCCGATCTCCTCCGCAGCGATCTGTGCAGCGTTAGGCTTGACGGGCTTAGCAGGCGGCGCAGCGGTTGCCGGATGCTGTGCGCAGATGGTCGGTTTTGCGGTCCTGTCCTATAAGGAAAATGGCTTCGGCGGTCTGATCTCACAGGGCTTGGGAACTTCCATGCTGCAGATGCCGAATATCATTAAGAATCCGAAAGTATGGATTGCACCGACCTTGGCATCGGCCATTACCGGACCTTTGGCAACATGCGTCTTCCATTTCGCCAATAACGGACCGGCAGTATCCAGCGGCATGGGCACCTGCGGCCTTGTCGGACCGATCGGTGTCTATACCGGCTGGGTCGAAGAAGGACGCTTGATCACCGGCATGGATTGGTTCGTGATGGCTTTGATCTGCATCATTCTTCCAGCTGTCCTGACCTGGCTCTTCGGCCGCATTGAGCGCCGTCTTGGCTGGATCAAGGATGATGATCTGAAGCTTCAGTGATAGAATAAAAAAATGAAAATACGCACAGCTGAAGAAAAAGATGTACCTAGGCTCAATCAGCTCTTATCAGAAGTACTGGAGATCCATGCCAAGATCCGTCCGGATATCTTTATTCCCGGTACGGTAAAATACTCTGATGAAGAACTGAAGGAAATGCTGCAGGATGAAAAGATACGGATCTATGCAGCAGTCAATGAGAACGATGTTCTCATGGGATATGCTTTCTGCCTGATCAAAGATACGTATGGATCAGCCAACATGGTGCCGCATAAAAAGATCTTTATTGATGACCTCTGTGTCGACAGCTCTGTCCGCGGCATGCATGTCGGCGAACAGCTGTTTGATTATGTGAAGCAGCAGGCTGCCATACTTGGATGCTATGAAGTGTCGCTTGCGGTATGGGAGGGCAATGACGCTGCCCGCGGTTTCTATGAACATATCGGCATGAAGCCGAAAGAGACAATTATGGAATATATCCTACCGGAAGAAGATCAGAAAAAGTGATCTTCTTTTTTGGACGAAAAAAGATCCATCACTGGACCTTTGCGTTTTATTATTTTCCATGTCTCTGATCACAGAGATAAACAATGGACAGGAAGCCAGGACCGACATGGCAGGCGATGGTAGGACCAAGTTCCATCATCGTTACAGACTTGGCCTTGGGATACTTCTCGATGACCATCTGTTTCCATTTCTCGCCCTCTTCGGGATCATCGCTGTGACCGACAATGATATCTTTGCCAGAGCCATCACCCAGATCCTTTTCTGTCGAGGCCAGCAGCTGCGCAATGGCCTTCTTTCTTCCCCGGATCTTATCATAGGCGATCAGTGTGCCTGCATCATCAATATAGATCAATGGCTTGATCGACAGCAGACTGCCGACGATCGCGGACGCATTCGATAATCTTCCGCCTCTGCGCAGCCATTGCAGATCATCGATCATAAAGCGATGGGAGATCTTCAGAGCATTCGCATTGCCCCAGGCAACGACTTCTTCAAAGCTTTTGCCTTCGTCTGCCAAAGCGATCATATGCTGCAGCAGAAAGGAAAGCCCCATCGTGCAGCATCTTGTATCCATGATCACAAGTTTTGCTTTCGGCATTTCATCCTTGATCATTTCCGCCGCATGGAGACTGTTATTATAAGAAGCAGAGATGGCTTTATCCATGTCCGCAAAGACGACTGGCTTGCCTTCGCTCAGCAGCTTCTTAAAGAACTCATAGTAGTTATATGTAGTGATCTGTGAGGTATTCGGCTGCTTTCCCTGACGCATGGCCGCATAGATTGCTCTTCTGGTCGCTTCACGGCAGTCATCGATATAGATCTTTCCGTCAACAGTAAATGTATATGAAATCACTGGAATGTCATGAGAGTCCAGCCAATCACGGTCAATATCACAGGTTGAAGCGGTAGCTATTACAAAATCTCGCATTGCATACTCCTTGTCGTAGACCTTCCCCTAAAAGAAAAGACAAAATGATTATAACAGGAAGCCGGATAAATTTGTAGCTCAGGTATTTTCCAAGTCATCACGCAGAGTTCACAGATGTATGGCACAATCTTCCTGAAAGGAAAGAGAGATATGAAAAAAATAACGGCCTTTCTTCTCAGTGCTGTCCTGCTGTTTGCAGGATGCAGCAGTTCTGCTTCATCCACGCCCGCTTCCGTTACAGCATCTGCGACTGATGCAGGCATGACGATCACGGTCTTCAATGCCGGCAAAGCAGATGCCATGCTTTTTCAGACTGCCGATGGCTATGTCCTGATGGATACTGGTTTAGATGAGAACAAGGATGCTTTGGTCGCACAGCTGAAGCAGATGGGCGTCACTTCCCTATATGCTTTGATCATCACGCATTTTGACAAGGATCATGTCGGCGGGGCAGATGCCGTCATTGATGCTTTTGATACCAAGAATGTCTATACGACCTATGTGACTTCAAATAATGCAGATACGGCTGATTTTGAGGCATCTTTAGAAAAAAAGAACTTAGAGATGACCATTGTTTCCAATACAGACTTTTCCTTAGGCAGCATCTCTTTTGATATCAATGGTGCCAAAGGCGGCTATGATACAAAGAAGGACAATAATTCTTCCTTAATTACTATGGTCACCTACGGCACGAAGAAATATCTGTTCATGGGCGATGCGGAAGATGAAAGGATCGAAGAATACCTGGCGGATCATGATGCCAATGCGGACTTCCTGAAAGTACCGTATCATGGCTATACACAGGATGATCTGGAGCTCCTGTTCCAGACCGTTGCCCCAGAGACAGCTGTCATTACCAATTCCTCTGACAATCCAAGTGCTTCCCAGATCAAGAAGACCGAGAAACTGCTGAAAGCGGCTGGTTCCAATTACTATGAAGCGGCCAAGGGAGATATTACCGTTTCCTGTACTGAAACAGGGTTCACTGTTTCACAATAGTTCATCCAGAAAAAAGCACATTCCTTTGAGAAGATCTCATCCGAATGTGCTTTTGTTTATAGTTTCTCTAAGATGCGGATCGCATCTGCTTCATCTTCAACAATATAGTCTGCTTCTTTCTGTACTTCCGCCGGGGCATAGGGGAAGGTGAAGCTGACATCGGCAGCTTTGAGCAGCGGAAGATCATTGTAATTGTCACCGATGCCTCCCAGGCACTCAATCTTCTTGATGAGCTTGTATTCCAAGGCACCATGTCCCTTGGATACGCCCTTGCCGACAACATCGACCCATTCGCCATTCTGGAACGTATCCAGGTATTTGCAGCGCTGGGCAATGGCAGAGGTCATCTCGGCAGCATCATCGATCGATCTTGTACGGACGGATATGCCGGTGATATGTTCCTTCATGAATTCCTTGCGGTCGGTTATCAGGACCTGATCGGGAAAGCTGATGGGATCTGGTTCAAAGACACCGATGCCGCCGTTCATATGGCAGAACAGATGGCCTTTGGTATGGAAGGCGTCCTGGATCTCAATGCAGATCTCGCCCGGAATGCAGTATTCATACAGAATCTTCTTAGCATCGGCACTTTCATAGATGCCGGCTCCGGTAGAAACAATATAGGCATTTGGGGCAAAGGCATCTTCAATGTCATTGACTAAGCTGTGCAGAGGTCTGCCGGTATCAATGGCGAAGAAATTGCCATTGCTTTGAAAGTGTTCAATTGCTCTGATGTCATCTGGTTTGAAATAGCCGTTTCCGTTTTCATCGCGGAAGCGCAAGGTACTGTCAAAATCACTGCATAGTCCTTTGATCATAGTTTCCTCCCTGTATGTGTGCCATTATACCGTATTCTTTTTAGAACACCAAAGTGACTTGTGAAAGAAACTGAAAAAAGAGCATTCTTGTTTCAGAAGCGATTTTTAGGCATAATGGATACGCAGTAAGGGAGGAAAGAAATTATATATATGAAGAAGAATGCAATTTCTAAAGTCGCTGTCGCTGGCTTATTCGGCGTCGCAGCAATCCTTGGCGCCATGCCAGGATGTTCTGCCAAGAGCGTATCCGGCACATTCACCGGCACCGCAAAAGGCAATGGCGGCGATGTTACCGTCACATTGACAATTGAAAAGAATGTCATCACAGATGTGAAAGCAGATGGTCCGAAAGAGACAGTCGGCATCGGCGACAAGGCATTGGAGAAACTGCCGACAGAAATGGTCGCTGGCAATACGATCACGGTCGATACCGTATCCGGTGCAACCATTACATCCAATGCAGTATTGGAAGCTGCTAAGGCAGCCCTTGAAAAGTCCGGCCTGAAGGCAAGCGACTTAGCTAAGGTCACTGCAAGTGCAGCGGCAGCTGAAGATGTTACCGAAACAGCAGATGTTGTCATTGTCGGCGCCGGCGGCGCAGGCATGACGGCGGCAATCGTCGCTACAGATGCTGGCAAGAAAGTCATCATTGTTGAATCACAGGATGTTTCCGGCGGCAACTCTGTCCGTTCTACGGGCGGCATGAATGCAGCTAAGACAACATATCAGGACAGCAACACTTTCGGTGAATCGGCCGGTGTTGAAAAGACGCTGAAGTCCGCTGAGAAGTATGCGGACAATGCAGATGTCAAGGCTCTGACAGAGACTGTCACAAAGCAATGGGCTGATTATCAGGCAAACCCTACAGGATACTTTGATTCGGTTGAACTGATGGAATTGGATACAATGGTCGGCGGCTATGCCAAGAATGATTTCAGCTTAGTCAAGACACTTGCGGAGAACAGTTCACCAGCTATTGACTGGCTGGCGTCGATCGGCGCTAAGCTGACTTCTGTAGGTCAGTTCGGCGGTGCTTCCGTCAAGCGGATCCATAGACCGGTCAACGATGAAGGCAAAGTCATCTCCGTCGGTT
Organism: Solobacterium sp.; assembly: GCA_022486705.1. Classification (GTDB taxonomy): domain Bacteria; phylum Bacillota_I; class Bacilli_A; order Erysipelotrichales; family Erysipelotrichaceae; genus Bulleidia. The sequence goes on from JAKVKC010000024.1 coordinate 7,214, forward strand.
CTTATGTCGTACCGATCCTGGAGAAGAACTTAACAGAACGCAATGTTGAGATCATGTACAATACAACAGCCAACAAGATCCTGATGCAGGATGGCAAGGCTGTCGGCATTGAAGCTTCTGGCAAAGATGGCAACAAAGTTACGATCAATGCAAAGTCTGTTGTGATGGCTACCGGCGGTTTCGGTGCCAACAATGATATGGTCGTTGCACAGAATCATCCTGAATTAAAGGGATATATCACGACCAACGCAGCCGGCGCACAGGGCCAGGGCATTACCATGGCAACTGCGGATGATGTTGACGCTGCTACGGTAGATATGGATCAGATCCAGCTCCATCCTACCGTTCATGTTGATGCGGATAACAATGCATCTCTGATCACCGAAGGATTAAGAGGCGATGGTGCAATCTTAGTCAATGCAGAAGGCAAGAGATTTACTGATGAAGTCGGTACCCGCGATGTTGTATCTGCGGCTGAAAATGAGCAGACAGGAGGCTCTGCATGGCTGATCGTTGACCAGTCCATGGTCGATGCTTCTGCGGTCATCCAGGGATATATCAAGAAGGGCTTCACCGTTACCGGTACAGACGCTGCTTCCTTAGCTAAGGAAATGAATGTTGATGCTGATGCTCTCAGCACAACCATTGAAACATGGAACAAGGCAGTTGAGGCAAAGTCAGATCCTGACTTCAACCGTACTTCCTTCAACCATCAGCTGACAGGCAATCTGTATGCTTTGACTGTTCAGCCAGGCATCCATCATACGATGGGCGGTCTGAAGATCAACACAAATACAGAAGTGCTGAGCACAGACGGCAATGTCATCGGCGGCTTATTCGCAGCTGGTGAAGTAACCGGCGGTGTCCATGGCGCCAACCGCTTAGGCGGAAACGCTGTTGCAGACTTCACTGTCTTCGGCAGAATTGCCGGTACAGCTGCAGCTGCATACGCAAAGTAATTGATCAATGAATGAGGAGAGTGTGCGGTACATCGCACATTCTCTTTTTCTTTTGCTATAATGACAGCATTGTGAGGAAAAAATATGACTGCAGATGAAATGAAAAAGAAGTATCAGGATTGGGTATTCAAAATGTCCGCCTACCGTATGGCAATGGGCATTATTGGGGTCGATAAGATGACGGTCGCACCGACCGCCGGCGCTGCCTATCGGGATGAGAGGACCGCGTACTTAGCAGGGGAACTGTTCTCTTTGGAGACCGATCCAAGCATGCCGGAAGTGCTGCAGGGACTGATCGATGATCCAAGCACAGACGGCGATACCAGACGCGCCTGTGAAAAGTATCAGGAAGAGATCAGTCATACGCTGTGCATTCCAAAGGATGAATATGTGGACTTTGAAAAGTTCTCCAATGAATCTTATGATGCCTGGCTGCAGGCTAAGCAGAAGAATGACTATGCGATCTTTGAACCGTATCTGACAAAGATGATCGAAGAGAAAAAGAAGCAGTATGCCTATCGGAAAAAGGATACTGATCTGTATGATCAGATGCTGGATGATTTTGAGCCAGGCATGGATCAGCAGAAGTATGATGCTTTCTTTGCCAAGATCAAGGAAGAGCTTCTGCCTTTGATCCAGAAGGTCAAGGCAGCCAAGCCGATCGATGATTCTTTCTTAAAGGAAACATATGATATCGAAGAACAGAAGAAGTTCATGGATGAACTGCTGACGTATCTGCATTTCGATAAGAGCTGGGGCTATCAGAATGAGACCGAGCATCCTTTCACCGATTGGACATGCGAGAATGACTGCCGCGTAACGACCAAGTATCTGCCGAACAGTGTTACTTCCGCGATCCTTTCTACCGTTCATGAAGTCGGCCACGCCTATTATGAACATGATGTTGATCCAAAGTATGACGGCATGATCCTGTCGGATGGCATCTCCTCCGGTATGCATGAATCACAATCAAGGCTCTGTGAGAACTATCTTGGCCGCACCAAGGATTTCTGGGCATATAACTTCCCGCATCTGCAGAAGCACTTTCCATCTCAGCTTGGCCATGTATCTTTGGATGCTTTTGTCGATGCACTGAATGTCTCCGTACCGTCTTTGGTGCGCACGGAAGCAGATGAGCTGACCTATCCGATCCATATCCTGATCCGCTATGAGATTGAAAAGGGCCTCTTCAATGGGACCATCTCAGCGGAACATCTGGATCAGACATGGAATGATATGTACGAGAAGTATCTTGGCATTCATGCCGAAAAAGTCAGTGAAGGCATTCTGCAGGATGTGCATTGGTCCTCTGGTGAATTCGGCTACTTCCCGACCTACGCGCTCGGCAGTGCTTTTGCGGCCCAGTTCGTACATACGATGAGAGCGCAGATCGATGTGGATGATCTGCTGAAGAACGATCACTATGACCGTGTCATTGCTTGGCTGAAGGAAAACATCCATCATTACGGCTGCCGCTATGATGCCAAGGATATCCTGATCAAAGCGACCGGTGAAGAATTCAATGTGCAGTATTACATTGACTACTTAAAGGACAAATATACAAAGCTGTATCATCTGGAAAATGTATGAAGATATTGGAAGAGCGGATCCAGAAAGATGCTGCGGTACTGCCTGGTGATATTCTGAAAGCAGACAGCTTTCTCAATCATCAGATCGATCCTGAACTGATGATGCAGATGGCTGAAGAGTTCAAACGGCTTTTTGTCAATGAACATATTACGAAGATCCTGACTGTGGAAGCTAGCGGAATTGCCATCGCCTGTATGTGCGGCTATGTCTTTCATGTACCTGTTCTCTTTGCCAAGAAGGCAAAGACAAGCAATCTTTCAGAAGATGTGTACTGTGCACCGATCCATTCCTATACGCATCAGACGGATGGCACCGTGCGGATCTCTAAGCAGTACCTCAATGCCCATGACCGTGTCCTGATCATCGATGATTTCTTGGCCAATGGATGTGCCTGTCAGGCTTTGATCGCGCTCTGCAGGCAGGCTTCGGCCCAAGTCGCTGGAATCGGCATCTGTATTGAAAAAAGCTGGCAGGAAGGCGGGAAACAGCTCAGAGGAGCGGGATACCGCGTAGAAAGCCTGGCTCGGATCGCCTCGATGGAGAATGGTACGATCTGTTTCCTAAAATAGTCACTTTCGCAAAAGTGTTTAGAGGGACTTCCGCTGGACCATTTCAGCCGCTATACTATCCTCAATCAAAAAATGGAGGATACCGAGATGAAAGAGCATTATTACAATCACGATAATATCGTGATCATCAACCTATCTGGTGAACATGTTACGACCGTGCACCAGCTGATCAATTCTGATGAATTTACCATCTTTTTGGAACGCTATGTATGGTATCTGAAGGATCATGCGCATTCCCTGTATGCATTCCTGTGCAAGGATCATGCGGATCTGGATGCCGTTGTAAAAGATTTAAAGAATATCTGCAATCTGCTGATCATGATGAACTATGACAAGGTAGATGTTCCGTATGCGAAGCTGCCAAAAGTATTCTTAGAGATTATTGAACAGGGGTATCAGTTCTGGCGCCGCATGGAACGCTATTCCGTCATGGAAGAGAGCAGTTCGGATGAAGCTCATATCAAGCATTTCATTGCCGTAGATACCGGTGTCAATGCGATCGCTTTGGATCTCTACCGCACCATTCAGCAGAATGTGCAGGGATCCGCTGACAATGTCTATCGGCAGCTGCAGGCAGGTACAAATGCATCTCTGCTCGTTGCACCTTTCCCAAGCCCGCTGCCATCTGCTTATGATGCATTGAAGGGCATTCCTTTTATCAAGCTGATCATGTTAAGGACACCATTGATCCTGCATCCAAAGTCCAGCAAACGGACCAACAAATTTGTCGATGCAGATCATAATCCGATCGCAGATTTTCATAATGCGGACGATGAATATTTCTGCTATCCGGCTAAAGTGGGCGAGACGCTGATCTGGTGCTATTTCCATCGCAATTATATGACCAGCTGCACGGCCTGCGCCAACTTATTTGCTTTGGCAAAGCCGGAAGAAATGGCGGGAAAGAAGCCGGATGCGATTTTGCTGTTCGGCTGTCAGGATGGCACAGAAGATACAACGTTCTATCATGATACAGAAAATGATCTGTGGGTCGGAAAAGTATCCGATGCCCCAGAGATCGATTACTTCGGCTATACAAAGAAAGCGATCCTGACACTGCATAACTTAGTCATGATGCAGAGAGGCTGGCTGCCGATCCATGGTGCCATGGTCAATGTCTATTTCAAGGACGGTACCAAGAAAGGCATCATGTTCATGGGCGATTCCGGCGCGGGCAAGAGCGAGACTATCGAAGCACTGTCTCATCTTGCGGACGATGTCATTGATCATCAGGAAACGGTCTTTGATGATATGGGAACACTGCATCTCGACAAAGAAGGAAAGATCCGTGCCCAGGGCACAGAGATCGGTGCCTTTGTCCGTTTAGATGATCTGGATAAAGGAACGGCATATAAAGACCTGGATCGTTCGATCTTCTTCAATCCAGAGAAAGCAAATGCCAGAGTTGTTCTGCCGGCAGTTGATTACGATACCGTGATCACTGATCACGAAGTCGACTGCTTCCTCTATGCCAACAACTATACAGATGCCAGAGGCATGCATCTGTTCCAGACAAAAGAAGAAGCCGAACCGGTCTTTAAAGAAGGCAGGCGCTTTGCTTTAGGGACGACCCAAGAGAAGGGCCTGTCTACGACCTTTTTTGCCAATCCTTTCGGCCCAATGCAGCGGCAGGAAGAGTGCACCGTGCTGATCGACCGCATCTTTACGGAACTGTTCAAACAGAACATCCCAGTAGGTGAAGTCTATACCTGCTTAGGCTTGCCGGAAAAGGGCAATGGCGGTATTGAAGAAGGAGCACAGGCTCTCTTGGATTTTGTACAGAAGAAGAAATAAGAAACAGAACTGTCTTTTCTCAGCTATCTGAGAAGGGACAGTTTTTTTATGCTTTCAATTGGTTTGATTTCTTCTTGTTTCAGTTTTCATTAGGTGTATGATGCTTACAAATAAAGTGAGGAAGGCATATGTCCGCTGAAAGTGTAAGTGAGTATTTTAAGCAGTATGGCATAGAAGACAGGATCATTACGCTGAAGGAAGATTCAGCGACCGTAGACCTCGCAGCCAAGGCACTGCATATCGATCCCTCAGAGATTGCCAAGACACTTTCTTTTATGGTCAATGAGAGACCGGTATTGATCGTTATGGAAGGGACCGCAAGAGTAGACAATCATCTTTTCAAAGAGTTCTTTCATGTCAAAGCATCGATGATGAAGTATCAGGAACTGGTGGATCTGGTTGGACATGAACCGGGCGGTGTCTGTCCCTTTGGCCTGAAAGAAGGCGTTTCTGTTTATCTGGATGAATCTTTAAAAAAACATGCAAAGGTCTACCCGGCCGGAGGTTCGCACCATACGGTCATTGCGATGTCTTTGGCTGAATTGGAAAAGTACAGCGGATATACCGCATGGGTCAATGTATGCAAACAGCCGCTGCTGGAATATCAAAAAAAGGAAGCGGAGGATCGCGGATAGGGCACTCTCTCTGTTTCCCTTATTTTGTTTTCTTATTGGCTGTATGCAGGGCAGACTCTGCTAAGCTGGCAACTAATTTTTTTGAAGTAGGAGAAGCAGCAGCCATGGCCTTGACGACTTCCGGCAGTCCTTTGCCATATACTTCCTGCATGGTCGAAGCATTCCCAGCAGCTAAAGAAGCGAAGAGCTCATTGACGAAGGTCTGGCGCTCTTCCTGGCTCGCTCCATCGACCCATTGGGCAATGGTCTGATCCAGCCATTCACTGGTCCTGTCATTCTCTGCACACTGCTCCAGTTCCAATCCATGAATGCGCCAGGAGATGATATCGTGCTGATTGGTGCCGGTCTCATTGGACTTCACAATATACTGATCAGGAAAAGGAACTTCAAAGATCTTGCCGATGACACAGAATTCCGGAATGACACGGGTCACTTTATTCTTCAGTTTCTCCAAGCGGCTGCGGTCAAATACTTCGGGACAGAAGCCAGGCCCGTCAAAGTCATAGATGCGCAGAATGCTGTCCAATTGTTTCTCACTGCACCAGGCACAGGCATACTTCACCAGATTCCCGCCTTTGGAATGGCCGCCGACATAATACTGATGGCGCGGTCTCATGACTTTCTGCAGATAGTCCTTGGCATATTCCTGGGCTTTGATCCTGGTAAAAGCGATCATAAAATCTTCTTTCCACCCAACTAAGGAATTGTCGGTACCGCGGAACGCAAGATAGGAAAGCTTTGGCTTCAGAATGAACTCACAGGCACTGAACTGCACTTGGTCCTTCTCTTCAAAAATATCTTCATAATTTTTCAGCAGGACACTGCCGAATCTTTCGGATGCACATACCGCTTCAAAGAAATCTTCATGGCCGCCATACAGATTGCGCAGAGAATAGCAGTCCTTTTCTTTGATCTTCTCCCCGCATTTCCGTAAGGATATCGCTTTGCCATCAGAGGGTACAGCCTGGGTAAAATCCACATAGGAGATCTCACAGAGGATCATACTGTCGATAATGTTCAATGGGCATGTATCAAAGGAAAGATCGCCGCGCCAGCGGATATAGTCTTCCATCGTCTCATTGATCTCTGCTTTTTCAAAAGGGAGCTTCATCTTCATAAAAATATCATAGCATAAACCGCACCTGTTCCCAGGCATGAAATGCTATAATCAAAGCAGAAGAAATGAGGAATTCTTATGACACAATATCTGGCAGTTGATGTTGGCGGCACCAATATCAAGTACGCAGCGATGGATGAGAACGCAGAGATCCTGGAAAAAGGAGAATACGCAACGCCGATGGAGGATGGCCTGAACGGCTTTCTGAAAGTGCTCCATACCATCTATGCCAATCATGGCAGAGATGCCAAAGCAGTGGTGATGAGCGCTCCAGGCAGGATCGATGCGGATACCGGCTACTTCTATACCTCCGGTGCTTTGAAGTATATTGACAAGGTCAATCTGAAAGAGCGCGTCAAGGAATTCATTTCTGTTCCCTTTGCGGTCGAAAATGATGCCAAGGCAGCAGCCCTTGCGGAACTGTGGAAAGGGTCGATGCAGGGCATCCAGAATGGCATAGTCATGACGCTTGGCACAGGCATCGGCGGCGCCGTCATCATTGATGGCAGACTGTACCGAGGTTCAACCTTTGCGGCCGGTGAGTTCTCCGGCATGCCGACAGACTACAGCCATGCACCGTATGATCTGGGATCGATGTGGGCCGTGGAGAACAGTGTCCTGCATCTGGTCGGCGACTATGCTCAGAGAAAACATCTGGATCCGAAGAAGTGCAATGGGCGTATCCTGTTCGATGCCGCTAATAAAAATGATCCCGATGCTTTAGCAGCCATAGACAATTTCTGTCAGCACTTAGCAGCCGGCATCATGAATCTGCAGTTCGTTCTGGATGTTCAGAAGATCGCCATCGGCGGCGGCATCTCCAAGCAGCCGATCCTGATCGCCTCTTTAAAGAAACAGATCCATGCCTACTACGATACAGCCGCCGAACAGGGCATGCCTGCATGCATACCTGAGATCACTGCCTGCACGTTCGGCAATGATGCCAATATGATCGGTGCTCTGTATCATTATCTTCATATGCATCACTAAAAGCAGAAAAAAAGCTCTCGGACTGAGAGCTTTTTTTTGTAGTTACTGTCCTTCATTTACGGTGACGATATTCTGTGCCTGATACGAGAGAGCGGCCTGCGATACCGCAGAGACTCTGTTCTGCGAAGACAGGGCACTGATCTCCTGTGAAGCCTCTTCATTTTCCTGCTGCACGTCGGCGATCTGGTTCTCTACATTCTGTGTGGTCGTACTGAGCGAATTATTATAGCTTTTCAGAAAGACAGAAGTGCAGAAGAACAGAAGCGAAGAAAGAAGGAATACATAGACAGCCAATGGCAGAAGAAAATTCTTCCGCAGCTTTTTTGTTTTGCCTTTGCTCGCCATAACTACATTCTTTCACCCAGCTGCTTTTTGAACCAAGAATTCCGATTCTGGATCTTTTCCAATGCCTCGATCAGTTCCTGATCATGTTTTGTGTTCAGCTTGAACACATACCTTTTGACATAGGCCTTTTGATAATCTGCGTTGTAATCCATGCGATGCTGTTTTGTCGTGCTCAATTTTCTGCGTCCCATTTCAGAACACCCCCTTCCAACATAAATGATTGGTATACCAATCATTATAAAGCATGTTCCTGATGGTGTAAAGAGGGGAACCATAAAAAAAGATCTTGGACCAATCGGCCAAGATCATGGAACAGTATATACAAAGAAGAAGGGATGAAAAAAGAACATCAGTCAGAGATGTTCTTAAGAATGGATCATGCGGGAGAAGAGGGGCAGGATCATATGCAGATCGCGCAGTCTGCCATGATAATTGTGATCTTCTCCTTCACTGATGCCATAGGCACAGTTCACACCGGTCCCGCTTGGTTCGCCGAACGTATAGAGATCCGGCAGCTGCAGCATATCATCGATCTGTCTTTCTGCGATCGGCTCAGCAAAGTCTTCACTTCCCGTCGTCATATAGACAAAGAAGCTGCTGACGTCATACCCTTGGTCCTGCACACAGGAAGCGAGAATATCACTGATAGAAGAAGTTTGCCGGCTCCAATACAGAGAACCGGATGCGGGATAATAATAGCGGACATAGCGCATGGCATGCAGGAAGATCTGCCAGGTGGTAACAGCGCCCATGGAAAAGCCGCCGAACATGCGATGATCGCGTGAAGCGATGAGACCTGCTTCATCTGTGCTTGCGGCATACGTGCTGTATGTGCTCTCTGCCTGCGGCATCAGATCCTGGGTGAATTCAGTGACAAAGGCAGAAGTCAGATCCATATCATAGTTGTCTGTTTCTTCATCGGTATTCTGATCATAATAGGTCGCTGAGACAGCAATCATCGGTGCCATACCATCTTGGATCAGAGCATCCAGACAGTATTTGATCTCGCTCGGTTCTTCTTGAGAGCCAAGCCAATCTTCTGCATTGCCGCTGTGACCATGCATGAGATACAGGATATCGTATTGCTTGGAGGAGTCATAGCCATAAGGGAGATAGACCATGGCATATTTTGTTTCTGATGAATTGCCGCCATCATAGTTCTGCGTCTGATAAAAGAATTTTTCTACGGTGCCAGCTTGGCTGCGTGGCTCGGTATCCGCTGCCGGAACATCTGGAACTGCCTGGACAAAATCATATGCTGTTTCTTCTGAAGGAACGGCCGCCTGTTCTGTCGGCGGGGCAGAGGCACAGCCAAGCAGCAGCGAAGAGGACAGCAGGATCGGAAGCTTTTTCATGAACTGCTTCTTTCATTGATCTTGCGTGACAGGATCGGCAGCCCATTGTAGAGATATTGGAATACGGCCTGCCAAGAGTGTTCTTCATATTCACTGTAGCCATACGTACAGTTGTATCCATTATCGCTGGAGCTGCCGAAGAGAAAGATACTGCTCTGCATTTCCATGGAACGGATCTGGTCTTCCAGAAGAGGTTTAGCTTCATCATAGCCGCCGGTCGCGGTATAGATATAGAAATCATTTTTCGTATATCCTTGGGCTGCCAGTGCATCTGCCAGCATGGTACCGGCCCAGGCGGGCTCATCCCGTTCCAGCTTGCCGGCATCCGGTCCCCAATACAGCATGCCGGAGATCGGCAGATAATAGCGGCAGTAGGCCATGGACTGCATGAAGGCATACCATGTGGTGACCCCGCCCATAGAGAAGCCGCCGAAGATGCGGTGATCGCGCGAAGCAATCAGATCAGAAGGATCGGTACTGGCCGCATACGTGCTGTAGCTGCTTTCAATGGCCGGCATCAGATCATTCTGGAATTCCTGTGAGAAGGCCTTGGTAATATCGGCGTCTTCATTCTCATTGAACTCTTCTTCATTGTGATCATAGTAGGTCATGCATACAATGATCATCGGATTGATCGAACCTTCTTCGATCAGATGATCGATGCAGTTCTTCATCGAGGTCGGCTCTTCCGGACTGCCCAAGAATATTTCAGCGTATCCTGAGACACCATGCATCAGATAGAAGATGTCATAGGACTGACTTGGATCATAGCCATATGGCGTATAAACAACAGCATACTTCTTTTCCGGCTGGCCAGTGCCATCATAGTCATACGTATCGTAATTGAAGTATTCCAAAGCACCTGGCTGATCGCAGTCTTCATAATATGGGTAGGGTGCTTCTTCGATCTTTTCGGCCGCATCAATGCTTGTTGGAATGGCATCGCCGTTGATCAGATGCTCGTCTTCATAGTATTCCGGTTCATCGTCGTCATCGGTATCGATCTCTTCCGGTTCGATCTGCGGCAGTGCTTCGATCGCACTGACTTCTGGGGATTGGGTATAGGAGACGGCGGAAGTGGAGGCACATCCTCCGATCAGAGCCATGCACAGCAGCAGACATGTGATTTTCTTTGTGTTCTTTAACATACGTATATTGTAAACACTTTAGGTGAAAATGGCATGCATAAGAAAAAGCGCCCGCGGCGCTCTTCCTCAATGCATTGCTGTCTGGAAATTATGACGGATCCTGATTTCTTCTTTCAGATCACTTGCATACGCACGGTGGATCTGATCGGTATAAGCGTGCAGCTGATGATCCAAAGCATCTTCATAGGATTCATTGGCAATCAGGATCAAGGCGTCTGCTTCTTTTGGCAGGGTAGTGCAGGCTTCTTTGATCAGTTTCATATCACGCTTGTGCTGCCTGGCATCATACAGAAGCCCTGTGAACAGTCCAAGAAAGCTTCCCAATAGGAATCCCCTGAGACCGAATAGGACACCGAATAAGGCGCCCCAGGAGAGGTCGATGAAGGAATGGCTGGACAGCGTGAACTTTCTCTGTGAGGTCTCAATGAGCTCTTCTCCTTTGACCAGAGCCATCTCATAGATCTCATAGCCATGTGTCCCAGTGCTGTTATGAATGGCTTCATAAGCTTCTCTGCCATTCTGATCCTGTTTCAGTTCGGCAGTGATGACATTCTCTTTCATAGCTGTCCTCCTTTTTGATACCTACAATGTAAAGTCTGTATCTGATATCAGACTGTGCACTGTCTGAAGATCAGGTGAAAATCTGTTAGATACATTACTCAATGGCAAAAAGTCGAAATAATGAAATGAGGTCTATAGTATAGGTGACGAGAACGGAATCGTCTGGGGTGCAGCAATATGAGAGCAGTTAGAAATGTGAGAGATGTCTCACGGGCACAAGTATTGTGCAGCATTAAGAGGTATCACACACTGAAATGTCCATACTGCGGAAAGAAGGCCAGAGTGGCCAAGAATCTCATCTTTGATGAGGACGCCAGAGTACATTGCAGCAGATGTGATGCATCCTATCTTCTCAAGGACAATATCATTGGAGAAGAGTAAGGGAAAAGGAAAGAAGTAAAATTCTTTCTTTTTTTTTGATCTGCTATATTGCAATGCATACTAGTATGTGATACATTACTGGTGGAGGCGGAATATGGACGCACAGTTTAAGAAGGGCGTGCTGGAATTATGTGTATTATCGCAGCTGCGCAAGGGCGATGAATACGGCTACGAACTGACCGAGACCATTTCCAATGAACTGTCAGTGACGGCCGGTACTCTGTATCTCATTCTCAAGCGATTGAAAGATAACGAGTATCTGACAACATACCTGAAGGAATCTCCTTCCGGCCCGGCAAGAAAGTACTATCACATTACAGATACAGGAAAGAAATACCAGGAAGAACAGAAGGCAGAATGGCTTGCCTTCGTGGAGAAAGCGGAGAAATTATTATGACAAAGCAGGAATATATCAAGGAACTGAAACAGAGACTGAACAGCTATCCAAGGGATTTCCAGATGGATATGCTGGATGCCTTTGAAGGACATTTCCAAGAGGGCGAAGAAGAGGGAAAGAGCGAAGCAGAGATCATGGAAGATCTTGGTTCTATTGACAATGTCATGGACAATATCTCTCTGCTGTATGACAAGCCGAAACAGCAATCGTCCCATGACAGCAGCGATGATCTGAAGCGAGATCTTCATGATCTGAAGAACTCACTGAACAATACGATCCGTTCGGCGACGGGCTATGTCAAAGAAAATATCAATAACGGAAATTGGAATTTTGCGGAAGAAGACGATGGACCGGCTGAAACGGTGGAGATCCCCGACAGTCAGGATATCCACGAGATCCTGATCAAAGGAAATGACGGCTGCGTGGATGTTGTCCTGCGGCCTTCAGATATCTTAGGCTATCGCTTCCAATCCCGTTCCAGCATCTTTTCCCAGCGGCAGTCAGAGATCCATTCTTCACGTGACGGGGACAGCTTAGGGCTTGTCGTGCGCCATGGCAATGCCAAGCTTGTTGTCGATGTTCCGGAAAGGATCCGGTCCATCGGCCTGCAGCTCTCTTCAGGAGATCTAACAGTCTCAAAAATGCAGCTTGAGACTCTGCACAGTGAACAGGTATCCGGCGACTGTTCCGCGGAGGCATTGCATGCCGAGGTGGGCGATATCCACACGGTCAGCGGCGATATTGACATTGATCAGGCAGATTTCAGGACCCTTGCAGTACAGTCCGTCAGCGGTGATATAGAGCTCAGGGATATCCAAGGCAAGAGCAGCGCCAAAACGGTGTCCGGTGATATTCAGCTTTCTCATCAAGGCAGTGAAGCTGTCGCCATGGAGACCGTCTCCGGTGATATCGATCTTGATCAGGATGGCAAGGTCACATCGGTTTCCGCATCCTCTGTCTCCGGCGATATCCGTACGCGGATCTCTGAGACTGACTATACAGCCGAGGTATCTTTGAAGAGCGGCGATCTGGATAATCATACCCATCTGTATGCCGAGAAGAGACATAAGAATGACTGGATCATTGGCGAAGGTACAGGAAAAGTATCCCTCATCACAAGATCCGGCGATATCATCATGCGTTAAGAAAGTCATATCCATGATACAGGCACCCCTGCTCATGTATCATGTTATGAAGAAAGCGAAGGGACCAAATGCCTCTTCGCTTTTATACGTTCAGAAATACCAATGCACAGGTTTCTTGCCAATGACCAGACCTAATGACTCCTGCAGTCTGCGGGAAGCCACGTTATGCACATCGACCTGACCGAAAGGGATCCAATCCCTTGCCAGCATATCATTGATCATCGCTGCTTCCAAAGCACTTCCGAAATGCTTTCGCTTGCAGAGATCTTCGACAAATAAGATACCGATGCTGCCTTCCGGATGCCAGCCGACAAACCCGCGCAGCTTCCTTTCGGCAACAACACCATACATGCCATGTTTGATCCGATCTTTCAGATAGACACGATCCTGCACGGTCTCATAATGATTGAAGACATAGTCCAGATCCTCCAGAGTCAGTTTCCGGATCTCTGCTCCTTCCGGCAGTTCACAGCTGAGCGGTTCTTTCTTAGGATAGATATAGTTATAGTCGTGAAAGTCCTCCATCCATCTGCCGCTCTGCTTGAGCAGTCTGCTGTCAAAGCCATTCACGCATAAGATATCTTTTGAGCTCTTCAGATGCTTCAGTACCGTGTCTGCACCGTCATCATTTCTTAAGTAGCAGATATATACATTCTCTGTCTTGGCCAATAAGCAGTTGTCATCTAAATAGACAAGGCGCAGTATTTCTTCTTTCAATGGTGCCAGCAGATTGATATTGTCTGCTTCATTTTCTTCCATTTCTTCAATAATTGTTTTCATGAAGAAATTGTATTCTGCAAAGCACATAGAAAGCAAGTGCATGTCTGCTGTCTACTGTATTTTTTCGTCTTCGTGCTTTTCATCTGCGATGCGCTCTACCAATGTACGATCTACTTCATCGGTGACAGGTGTACGGATCACACGATACTGATCCTGCGGCAGAAGGTCTTCAATAAAGGGAACAGATGGCACATAGGACCATGTTCCGCCGATGCATAGAGAATGCAGGATCTTCATATATGTCTGGGCATATGCAATGTCGGTGCCGTCATTTTCCTGATAGTGATAAAGAAAATGATTCGTGAATGACATATGTGCAATGATCGTTCCCCATTTCTTTTCACCATAATCAAAAGCCAGCCAGTCAGCGTTCATCAGATAAGGGTGTGTTCCCTTCAGACGGTCAATACCGAATGCCTGCTTATGCAGACTGCGGAAATATGCCGTGATGCGGCCATGTTCACCGCAGCCAATATCCAGAATGGGCTCCCGCAGACTGCTTTCATCGATATGCAGTACCTTCAGCTGCAGCTGGGCAGAATATTCGGAGCAGACAAATGTTTTCGCTTCTGTATCAGGATTGCGGTTGATGCGGTACGTACTTGGATTTGTTTTCTTCAGAAAAGAACGGATCCTCTGATAATGCAGCGCTTCCGCAGCTTCACAGGAAAGTCCCTGCTGAATATCATGGCACAGAAGGGCATAGATCTTCTGTATATCTTTCTTCTGGTCAGAAGTGAAATTGATGTAGGGATTTGCCTGATAGCATGCAAGCAGGAACTGTTCTTCAAGATATGCCGTCAGCTGTTTTTCTTCTTCCGGCGACAGTATCGTTTGTTCCGCCTGCATTTTTCTGATGATCTCTTTTGTGTGTTCATTGAAATGGATCTGTGTTTCTTCCGTGCAGAACAGATTCTTCATTGAATTCTTAAGAAACTGCTGATTACTGATAGCTTTCAATTCCTGTATTCTGCTGTCTTTCATACACGCTCCTTCCCGAGAACTTTGGAAAGAATATATCATGCGTGAAAACATTGCAATGAAAAATGCTAAGTTCAAGAATTTAGTTGGCAGTACCATATCAAGTACAGTACATTGCTGAATTTCCGTAAAAGTCAAATCATAAGTACTTAGATAAATGAAAACCAAGTTCTGAAGCAGATATGCTTCATTGCTTAGAGCTTTTGTATTGTAAAATCCCTGTTTTTGGTGTATTGTTCATCGGTCTTTTAAAATAACTGATGAGATACTGACCAGGGCGAAAAAGAGAGCATGGTCAGTATTTTTATGAAGAGACTGAAATGCATGTACATAGATACATACATATGGAGAAACTATGAAATTTGAAGATTTAGCATTAAAAGAACCAATTCTGACTGCAATTAAAAAAGCGGGCTATACAGAACCATCCCCAATACAAGAACAAGCAATTCCGGAAATCCTCGCAGGCAGAGATCTAATTGGCTGTGCGCAGACGGGTACCGGAAAAACGGCAGCTTTTGCTTTGCCGATTTTAAATTCCCTTGAAGTAAACAAGAAACATATGATCAGAGCTTTGATACTGACCCCAACGAGAGAACTAGCGGTGCAGATATTTGAAAACTTTAAAATGTATGGACGTTATCTCAAGCTGAGAGATTGCTGTGTATATGGCGGTGCACCGATGGGGGCACAGAAAGCTGCCCTTCGTCAAGGCTGCGATATTCTTACGGCAACTCCTGGCAGATTGAATGATCTGATGGAGCATGGGTTTATTCATTTAGATGATATTGAAATATTCGTACTTGATGAAGCAGATTGCATGCTGGATATGGGCTTTATTAATGATGTCCGTAGGATTGTGGCAAAAATGCCGGAGAAGCATCAGACATTGATGTTTTCCGCTACAATGCCAAAAGAAATTGAAAATTTGGCAAAAGAACTGCTGAAGGATCCAGCAGATGTTCGCGTTGCCCCGCAGGCCAGTCCGGCAGATACTGTGGAACAGTATCTGATCTTTACCGAGAAGAGCAATAAGAAAAATGTTTTGGCGGATATTCTTCATCAGAACGATGTCACAAAGTCACTGGTTTTTACGCGCACAAAAGTTGGTGCAGACCGCCTGGTCAAGAAACTAAAAGAATTTGATATTGAAGCACTTGCAATTCATGGAGATAAAACACAGGGGCAGCGGCAGAATGCACTGCAGAGATTCCGCACTGGTCAGGTCAATGTCCTGGTGGCGACCGATGTTGCTGCCCGTGGTATTGACATTCCTAAGATTTCACATGTATTTAATTATGATCTTCCAGAAGAACCAGAATCGTATATTCACCGGATTGGACGTACTGCCCGTGCTGGCAAAACTGGAACTGCGATTTCGCTTTGCTGCAGTGATGAACTCGATCGTCTGCATGATATAGAAAAACTGCTGAAACATGAGATTGCGATGATGCAAAGTGCGTACTCGATTGAATTGGAACGTAAGAAGCAGTCTTCTTCGGCTGCTAAAAAAAGATCTGGCAGCAGAAGAAAACCAGAACACAGCAAATCTTCTGAAATGAAGAAGATTTCTAAGCAGAAGACAGTTCACACAAACAAGGCAGAAGGAACTTCTGAGCATGCTTCTAAAACGAAATCGGTTTCGCCAAGTCATTTCAAGGCTTCACAAGGACATTGCAAAAAACCTCTTTTAAAGCATAAAAACAACAAAAAAAAGGAAACTGGTACAGACACTGGAGGCAGAAAAAATTCTCAAAAGCAATTGCCTTCCGCAAGAACAGCAGCGAAGCACTCTGGCTTTGGCAGAAATACAGAAGAAAAGCGTGTTCAAAAGAAACACGATACTGCTAATAAAGCGGAGCATTCCTCATCACGCTCTCGAAATAAAAAAACGAGACCTGGAAAAAATGCAAGAAAGCGCATGCGGGAACAGATCAACAATAAATCGTGAACTATTTTGAAATAGCTTTGTTTAAAGCAGCAAAGAACAGTGGATATAAGATTCGTATCCATTAAGTATCCTCAATAAGAGG
The DNA here is from genome assembly GCA_022486705.1 of Solobacterium sp. Lineage (GTDB taxonomy): Bacteria > Bacillota_I > Bacilli_A > Erysipelotrichales > Erysipelotrichaceae > Bulleidia. The sequence continues at coordinate 23,994 of JAKVKC010000024.1, forward strand.
AAACATGGAGCAGGTACAAGGCATCTTCCTGTATATCTTAATTGGCTGCTATTCTGCAAACAGCTGAAATAGAGAGCAGATGGTAAGAGAAGAAAAATCGAAAGCTATCTTCAGGCAATGAAGAAACAGATACCTATTGATCTTAAACAGGATGATGAAGAATACCATTATGGGTGTTTTGACAACCACCAACTAATATCTTGAACTTAGCCATGAAAAGCAGCTTATTTCAGAAAGTCTTCTCTTTTCGGTGTGAAGACATCCAAGGTCGTACCGTCTTCCAGACAGACTAAGCCATGGGCTTCATTGGGCTTCGTATAGAAGCATTCTCCTGGGCCTAGGATCTGTTTATTGCCATTGACTTCAGCTTCGAACTTTCCGGAAATGATGTAGCCGCATTGCGTATGCGGATGCGTATGGACAGATCCTGTCTGTCCTTTTTTCCATACAAGCTCACATACCATCAGATCATCTGTGTATCCCTTGATCGTACGTGTGACGCCATTGTCCAGTTTCTTTGGCTGGAAATCATTCTGCGTAAAAAACATTTTTATTTCCTTCTTTCTTGGCCGGATCAAATGAATTGCGTATATATATTTTTATCATACATCAATAAACCGGTTTGAATTTAACAAATAAATAAAATATTAATTACCTGAATAAAAAAATATATATGCAGACTGGTCTTTTCTTTATTAATAATAAAAAAAATTAGTAAACAAATGTAAACTTTATAAATTTTAATAAACCGGTTGACAACTTAGAAAGCGCTTACTATTATAAAGCCGTCGAAGTAAAGCAAAGCGCACATAATCTACTTTACAAAACACAATACATATTTTTAGGAGAGGGGAAATCATGAAAAAGTATTGTTTTATGGCACTATCTGCCTTGTTAAGCGCTTCCATGCTTGTGGGTTGCAGCTCAGGCAGCACCGCATCATCATCCAGTACCGCATCCGCAGTAACAAAATCCAGCGCAGCTGCTGGCGAAGCATCGGTGAATGACGCCGCTAAGGCTGATCCGAAAGTAACTCTCACGATGGCTGAGGTCAACCCAGTTGAAGGAACAGTTGTCGGTGAGACCGATCAGAAATTCGTTGATGAAGTTGAACGCATTTCCGGCGGTTCCATTACCATTGATCTGCAGGCATCCGGTGTTCTGGGATCAGAGAACGATGTTCTGGATTCCATGACTGCTGATCAGGGACAGACCATTAACATCTCCCGTATTTCAGCCTTTGCATTAACATCTTACGGCACCGTCAAATCAAAGCTTCTGTCAGTACCTTACACATTTGAGAACCGCGATCATTATTGGAAATTTGTAAACAGCGATCTGGCAGAGGACTTCCTGAATGAGCCGGAAGAACTTGGCCTTGGTATCCGCGGCGTCTTCTTCGGTGAAGAAGGATTCAGACATTTCTTTACCAAGAAAGCATGCACATCTATCTCTGATCTGAATGGCATGAAGCTGCGTACTTCCAACGATCCGATCATGGTCGGTATGGTAAAGGCTTTGGGCGCTGCACCTACGGTTGTATCGTTCAATGAACTTTATTCTTCACTGCAGTCCGGTGTCGTTGATGGCGCTGAACAGCCAATTACGAACTATGAATCCAATGCTTTCCCAGAAGTTGCCCCAAATCTGATCCTCGATGGACATACCTTAGGCGCAACTGAAATTGTCATCGGCGACTATGCTTGGAATAAACTGACAAGCAATCAGCAGCAGGTCATCATGGATGCTTCCGCTGCTGCCGAAGCATATGACAAGCAGATCTCACAGTCTTCGGAAGATGACGTACTGAAGAAGCTGAAGACAGAAGGTGTAACGATTACAGAAGTAACGGATAAGACACCTTGGAAAGAAGCATGCAAAGACGTTATCTCTGAGAATACGAAAGATCAGGCAGATCTGTATCAGAAGATCGTTGATCTTGCAAAGTAAACTGGATCATTGAACAAATATGCACTTGAAGTACAGCGGAGGATCTCGTATCTGCTGTACTTCAACTGTATTCATTGCCAAATAATAGTAAGGGGGCAAGCATGCCTGAAATATTCAATAAATTAGAAAAACTGAAGCCGGTATATGACTGGCTGTATAAATTCCTGATGCTCATCTGCAAACTGCTTCTGATTGCAGATATCGCGATCACCTGTCTGTCGGTCGGCGGCAGATACTTCAACAAATACATTCCTTTCTGGACAGATCCGGCTTGGTCGGAAGAGATCGTCCTGACCCTGATGGCCTATATGGCTGTGCTTTCCGCAGCTTTGGCAATCCGCCGCAGAGCGCATATCAGACTGACGGCATTTGATGCCAAGATGTCCAAGAAAGCAGTCAAGATCTTGGATCTGATCTCAGATATTGCGGTCATGGGATTGGCCATTGTGATGCTGGTCGTTGGTATGAAATATGCCATTTCGGTCGGTGCGAAAGGTACGTACGTTTCATTGCCAAGTCTTTCAAAGTTCTGGATGTACTTCCCAGTTCCGATTGCCGGTATCTTCATGATCATCTTTGAACTGGAATGCATTGAAAAAGATATCAGATCATTCTATGAGAAAGATGATGAACCAAAGAAAGAAGAGGAAAAGAAATAATGGCAGTCAATGGTATGGCGATTGCGATCCTGATCATCAGTTTCTTGATCATGATCTTCCTGCGTTTCCCAATTGCATATGCAGTTGGTATTTCTTCAATTATCTGTCTTCTCTATATGGGACTTCCTCTGCAGACGGTCTGTCAGCAGATGGTCAAGGGCATCAGTTCCTTTTCACTGATGGCTGTTCCGTTCTTCATAACCATGGGCGTCTTGATGGGCGGCGGCATTTCTGAAAAGCTGCTGGATCTTGCGGACTCGTTAGTCGGCTGGATGACCGGCGGACTGGCCATGGTCAATATCGTTGCTTCGTATTTCTTCGGCGGCATTTCTGGATCAGCTTCGGCTGATACTGCATCCTTAGGATCGCTTGAGATCCCAATGATGGTCAGCCGCGGCTATGATGTCGACTTCTCCACTGCAGTTACAATTACATCTTCTGTCGAAGGACTGCTGGTGCCGCCATCGCATAACATGGTCATCTACGCAACAACTGCTGGCGGTGTTTCCGTCGGTGCCTTATTCCTGGCGGGATATCTGCCAGGTGCCGTCTTAGCTGCATCTCTGATGGTCTTCTCATACTTCATTTCCAAAAAGCGCAATTATCCAAAGGGCGATGCCTTCAGCTTTAAGACTTTCTTAAAGCAGCTGGGCACTTCCATCTGGGCATTGGCAGCCGTATTGATCGTTGTTGTCGGTGTTGTATGCGGTGCTTTTACCGCAACTGAATCCGCTGCAATTGCCGTCATCTATTCACTGCTTGTCAGTGTCTATGTCTATAAGGGCATGGATTGGAAGGGCGTATGGGATGCTTTGAGCAGCTGTATTGATACGCTTTCCATTGTCCTGATCCTGATCTCGACATCTTCTGTGTTCGGCTATTGCTTAACGACCCTGCATGTCCCAGCCCTTGCGGCCATGGCCATTGAAGGATTGACCAGCAATAAGATCCTGCTTGCGCTTCTTCTGAATCTGATCCTGCTGCTGCTTGGCATGATCATGGATATGGCACCGATCATCCTGATCGCTACCCCGATCCTGCTGCCGATTGCTGAATCGATTGGTATTGATCCAGTGCAGTTCGGTATCATTGTTGTCCTCAACTGTGGCATCGGTCTGCTGACACCGCCAGTCGGATCTGTCCTGTTCATCGGTTCGGCGATTGCCAAACGGCCGATGGAGAAGGTCGTCAAAGCGACTCTGCCTTTCTATGCAAGCATGATCATCGCTCTGATGTTCGTAACGTTCTGCCCAGATATTTCTTTGGCACTGCCAAAGGCATTGATGCATTACGCTCCTTCCGTGACCGCAAACTGGCTCACGCCATTGGGACAGTAACAATCATTTGAAAGAATAACCTGACCTTCGGGTTGGGTTTTCTATATAATGGATAGCAGAAAGGAATTCCCATTCATGAAAACATATCATTACACATATTTCAGCAAGCCTCAGGATCTCGTTGTCTTAGGCTTGGATCATACCTATCACCAATATACCGGGCTTATCAACATCGTCTTCACCATTGCTATGCTTATACTGCTCATAGCACGCTGGAATGCATGGGGCATTCTTGGCAATATCTTTCTGGTCTTAGCGCTCATGATCTTTCCTGTCTTTCAGCCCCTAGCTATGTATCTCCATGGCCGCAAGGTCATCGGTCCTAAGCCAAGTGAAATGGATATGACGATCGGTGAAGATGCGATGCAGATCAAAAGCGAAGGCAAGCAGACGACCATTCAATGGGAAAGGATCGCCGGTATCTATTTCTCCAAAGGAATCCTTGTTCTGTATCCAGATGCCAATCATGGCTATATCCTGACCAAGCGCATTGTCGGAGAAGAGCTGCAGGAAGTCACAGACTACTGCAAAGAAAGGATCGAAGCGACCCATCCTAAGAAAAAGGCCTCAGCATAATAAACAATCCCGCCAATCGTGCGGGATTTTATTATGCTATATTGGAAAGCAGGAGGAAACAATGAAGATGCCGCAGAAAACAATCTATCCTAGATCATTTGATCATCAGATCGTATATCTAAAGAACGTAATTACAGATCCCAATATCGAGGTCGGCGACTATACGATATACAATGATTTCGTCGATGATCCCTGTGATTTTCAAAAGAATAATGTACTTTATCATTATCCGGTAAATAAAGATAAGCTCATCATCGGCAAGTTCTGTTCTATTGCCTGCGGGTCAAAGTTCTTATTTACCTGCGGAAATCATGCACAGCAGTCATTGTCTTCATATACTTTTCCTATCTTCTTTGAAGAATGGGAAGAGGATCCTAAAAAGATAACAGATGCATGGGATAACAAAGGCAATACAGTCATAGGCAATGATGTATGGATTGGCTATGAAGCAGTCATCATGCAGGGCGTAACGATCGGAGACGGCGCCATCATAGGCACTCGTGCCGTTGTAACAAAGGATGTCGCGCCATATACAATAGTGGGCGGTGTACCGGCCAAATCGATCCGGAAAAGATTTGATGAAGAGACGATTGCGGAACTGTTGAAGATGAAATGGTGGGATTGGTCAAAGGATAGGATCAAGAGAAACTTAACTGCGATCCAGTCAGGTGATCTGTCAAAGATCTCTGAATGATTGTTCTATATATAAAGAAAGCTGGTGCAGAAATTGCATCAGCTTATTTGATCTTCCTGGTAAAAGTACATCTAGGATAATTGCGGCATCCGTAGAACATTCCGTATTTTCCCTGCCGCAGCACAAGTTCTCCGCCGCACCAAGGACAGATCGAACCGCTCGTCTGTTCTGCATGTTTTGACTTTTCTTCTTCTGTCGCATGGCTAAATGGTTCCAAAGAACCATACAGCGCATCCACACCCTTCTGCGTATAAACAGTTCTTCCGATTCTGAGATCATGGCGCAGATATGTCAGAAATAGATTTGAATACGTAATGACAGCAGAGATATCGCTGCTGAGCACGTTCTTTAAAGTACAGCGCTCAGAGAAAACAATATAGGAACGAATGCTTTCATACGGAATGTTCAGACGTTCTGCCAAAGCATGACAGTGAATTTGATTCTGCAGGATCGGATTGAAGAAGGAATGTTTTTCTGTACGGTAGCTCTGGGTCCAGTTCTGCTGATCTCTGGAACCAAAGATCCAGCCGCCATAGTTCTTAGATTCAAAGACAAAGATTCCTTTCTCATGGATCAGAACAACATCGATCTCTGTTGTATGGCCTTTGTTTGGCAGATAAACATTGTGAAGGCTTCGATAGTATCCTTGTATCTTATGATGTACAAAAAGGTATTCCAGAGAGTATTCTCCGAACTGCTGTAATTATTCATAATGTTCAAAAATACATATATTATTGTTTATATGGAAGATGCTATTATTAATGATAAATTAATATCTATTTAAGATGCGGAGGATCAATTGTAAATGAATGTATGACGTATTTATTAGATCGCAAAATACATAAATACAGCATTGTTCTAAAATATAGAGATACAGCATGCAAAGATTATTATTAAATAGAACATTAAGATATTTAAAATGATAAAATAAGGAAGAGAAATCGTCAGATTAATTAAGTGGAAAGATGTTTTTATTTAATAATGATATTAGTCTATGGTTTCTAAAGAAAAAAATAATTTGGAGAACAGTAATGAGACTAGAAAAATTGCATATAAAAGGATTCCGTAATTTTGATGATACAGAGATTTCATTTCGAAAAAAGACACTTATTATTGGTGCTAACGATGTTGGTAAAACTAATCTTCTGTATGCTTTACGAATCCTATTTGATAAGACATTAAGTGAGCATGATTTAGAACTTTCGGAGAGTGATTATAATGCTTATACTGGAGCAGATGAAATCGAAATAACTGCAGAACTATGCGAAGTGACTGAAGATTGTTTATTGAGTACATTTAGCGGCGCGTTGAAAGATGGGAAAACTGTTATTAGATATACAAATCAAAAAAATGGATCATATAAAATTTCAAATGGATTTGATGTTGCTACATTATCAGAACTTCCGACAAGAGTATATATTAGAAAACTTAACATGGAATACGTCGATACAAATCGAAATATGTTCTCATTTCTGAACCACGAACGAGTAAAGATGCTTCAACTTTCGAAAGAAAAATTATCACATGAAGATACTGTTGCGGATGATGAAAAAACAAAAGAAATTCAAAGAAGATTGGATGATATTAACAAAGATATAAGCTCGTTGCAATACGTTTCTAAATCTCTTGAACAGGTAAATAAAGAGCTTGGCGAACTTTCTGTACACAATGAGGATCAAACAGTTCATTATGTAGCTGGTGAAAGCAATGCGGATAAACTATTAAATAATCTGGTGTTAGAGTATTCAACAGGAGATAAGTCTTTAGCAATTGGTGGAGACGGAAGAAATAATCAGATTTTTCTTTCGACATGGATTGCAAAACAACATATACAGGAGAGCATTGACCACGTGACTTTTTATGCAATTGAAGAACCTGAAGCTCATTTACATCCCCATCAACAGCGAAAACTAGCTTCATACATAAAGGATAATTTTCATAATCAGATTCTTGTGACAACTCATTCACCACAGATAGTATCTCAGTTCAATCCGGAAAACATAGTTAGATTATACGCGCAAAACAAGTGTTCTATAGCAGCATGCGGAGGTTGTAGCTTTAAACTTCAAAATGTATTTTCAAAATTCAGTTACCGGTTGAATGCTTTATCTGCAGAAATATTTTTTTCTGATGGGGTGTTTCTTGTTGAAGGGGTTTCTGAGGTGCTGTTTTATTCTGCGGTAGCAAAGGAATTGAATCTTGATCTGGATCGAAATAATATATCCATTCTCTCAGTTGAAGGAATAGGGTTTAAGCCTTATGTAGCTATTTGTAATGCACTGAAAATTCCTTGGGTATTAAGAACTGATAATGACATTTTTTTAAAATCAACGAAGAACACAAATACATATTATTACGCAGGCATATCTAGGATAATTGGAATTATATCCGAGCTTTTAGATGAATCAGATGATGTAATTAACTATTGGAAAAATCACTCAAATGAAAATGAATGGGCAATAAACGATGATATTCCAGAGGATGCCAAACAACTGAATGAGTATATAAGAACTAATGTCAAAAAATTTGGTATCTATTTGTCAGATATTGATCTTGAAAATGATATGATGAACAGCAAGTTAAATGAAACACTGAAATCTCATTACAATATTAATGATTCTGAAGGGCTTGTCAAAGCAATGAAAAAGAAAAAAGCAGAGAATATGGTAAATTTTTTGGATGAATGCCATACAAAATTACCGGTTATAAAGAATAGCGATATTTTAGAACCACTGAATACTCTCATTGTAAAAACATCTGAAAAAGCGAGACCAATATATGATGAAAGCACCAACTGATGAACAAAAAAGAATTATAGATTGCATTACTAATATTGTAGTGACTGCAGGACCAGGTTCTGGAAAAACTTATACAATTGTCGAAAAAATAGCAAAAATCATTCCAGGTTTGCCCGATTATAGGGGTGTTATTGCGATTAGTTTTACAAATAAAGCAAGCGATGAATTAAAAAACAGGTGTAAGCAAAGATGTTCTGATACCAAAAAGTCTTTTTTTGGAACGATAGATAAGTTTTATATTTCTCAAATTATCATTCCATTTTCCTGTCATGTAACAGGAATGCAACCGGAGTATAAGATTATCGATGATATTGACAAAGAAAGCAAATATGCATCTTTGTTAAATAATGAAGGTGAAATGAATTCTTCAAAGTACGAATTGATTATTAGCGGTTTGAGGGAAGGAATGATTTTTTTGAAATATACAGGGGAGACGGCACTGTATTTACTCAAGAATGTTCCGGAAACCATTCAATATATTAAAGCAAAATTTTCGTACATTATTATTGATGAATATCAGGATTGCGGTAGTATTCAAAATGAAATCTTTTTAAAACTGATTGAAAGTGGTTTACATGGAATTGCGGTTGGTGATATACATCAAGCTATTTATGGGTTTAATGGGCGATTCCCTAAATATCTTATTGCATTAATCGGGAGGAAAGATTTTACTCATTTTGAGTTAAATAAAAATCATAGATGTCATCCAAGTATTTCTGAGTATTCTTTATGCTTGTTTAATGCTTCAAAACAAATTCCCACTGACAAACGTGTTTATTTGGTAAGCATCACGGGAGATGAAGGACAGATTGCAGCAAAAATAGATCAATACATTGATGCAATAAAAAGAAAGTATGATGTAGTCAATAATAATCAGGTTGCAATTCTCTGTAGAAGCAATAATACGGTGTCTAGAATGAATATGAGTCTAAATACAAAGCATAAAGTATTTAGAGAAACAGTCTTAGATCGTGACAATTCTCAGTGGGGAAGATTATTTTGTGATTTACTAACATCTTACTTTGACAAAAGCGTATTTTCAGTTGATTATGCGGAAAAAATATTTTCTAAAGAGGATGATCCAAAAAAATATAGATCTGCACTTTATTTGTGCCAGAGTATTTTCTCAAGTACAAAGGATACATTCAAAAATAATGAAAACAAAATGATAAACTTAGCAGAATTGATTTATCCGCATAAAGGAACTGATTTAACAAAGCATAATCTTCATCAAGTAATATGTGATTCTTCGATGTTGGCAAGTTATGCTCCAGCATGTGACGATGAATTGAATTTGATGACACTTCATAAATCGAAAGGGCTTGAGTTCAATATTGTGTTTCATATGGATATGTATAAATGGGTTATACCAAACGAGCATGGAAATGACGATGACAAACAACAAGATTTAAATTTGCATTTTGTTGGGATAACCAGGGCAAAGGATGTGTGCTATATTATGAATGGAACCATACGGCATAATAAAAAAAACGTAAGATTGTCTTGTGAGCCATCGCCATTTTTGCAAATGACAGGGCTAAAAGAAAGAAGACGTGACGTAGAATGGAAATAGAAAAAGTATTACTAGAATTCTAGAAAAATATGATTCTTGATGATGATTTGAAATCGTTTCTATTGGGCTATTGAACTATCATTAATGAAATTTGGTAAGCGGAACTTACACTGTTCCATACATGATTTGTTCCGAATTTTTTAATGGAGTCTTTGTATATTTTAATTTTGTACCAGAATGAAACATAGAATGTGTTTTTGAATTCATTGTCAGTAGTTTTCGAAAAGACAGTAAAATTCTTTGATTATCTAGTGATGATAATTCTGGCCATTATATATCGATAATACAGCAGATGACTATATTAATATGTTTTCTTTAAATCCCAAGTTAAGTGAAACACAGTGTTTCAGTAAGACTGATAAAGGCATATGATTGTTCTACCTCTCCGTGTCATCTAGTTTTCACAGATAGGAGGTCATTTATATGACACGGAATTACAA
>JAKVKC010000025.1 GCA_022486705.1 Solobacterium sp.
CATTATGAAATATGCAGTTGTTTCAGATATCCATGGGGATTTGACCGGTGCCCAAGCCTTTCAGAAAGTATGCGAAGAGATCCAGCCAGATCGGATCTTATGCTTAGGAGATATTCTGTATCATGGTCCGCGCAATGACCTGCCGGATACCTATGCACCGAAAAAAGTCATACCGATCATGAATTCCTTCACCGATAAGATCATTGCTGTACGCGGCAACTGCGAAGCAGAAGTCGATCAGATGGTCCTCAGCTTTCCCTGCATGGCAGACTATAACGTTATTCCTTTCGGTTCGCAGAACATCTTTATGAGCCATGGACATATCTACAGTCCTGATCACCTGCCGCCATTGAAGCAGAATGATATTTTTCTGTCGGGGCATACGCATATTCCAACAGCCGAACAGCGCAATGGCATCTATCTGCTGAATCCAGGATCGATTTCACTGCCAAAGGGAGGCCATCCAAAGACCTATGCGATCTTAGAAGATCACAGCTTCACTGTTTATACCATTGATAATAACGTCTATCTCAGGGTCACATTCTAAGTGAGCCTGAGATTTTTCATGTATACTTGTAGCAAAGAGGAAAGCATGAATTCTGTTGGGAAACTGAAAACATATATACTGCATGAAAAAGGCAATCTGATCCTGATCACCGTAACGGGGCTGATCTATAACATCGGCATGGTCGCCGGTCCTTGGTTCGAGGGTCAGCTGGTGCAGACCTTAGCTGATATTCTGAATGGCGACCGTACCTTGGCAGATATGCTCATCTTGGCGGCCATCTATGTGCTGACAATTCTTTTTGTCCAGGTCATGCGCTTTTTCAAGCGTCTATTTGTCAGAAAATTTGCGAACAATATCAATCGTGAAATGAAAGAGAACCTGTATCATACGATGCTTTCAGAAGACATCAACTCACAGGAGACCGGCAGCTATATTGCCAAAGCCATCAGTGACGTTGATGCATGCGTCGAAGGCATCCGCAAATTTGTTACGGAGATTTTTGATACCGGCGTTGTGATGATTGCCTATATTGTTCTGCTGACGGTATATGACTGGAAGCTGACATTGATTGTTCTGCTGTTCCCGCCGCTTGCTTACTTCTGTGCCAATTGGCTGAAAACAGCGGTGACGGAAAGTACGCAGAAAGCTCGTGTTTCCAATGGAAAGCTGAACGCTGCATCCTTGGACCGGGTAGAAAATGCCCTGACATATCGTCTGTATGGCGAAGAAACCCACCAGAACACGATCTATGAAACATACTTAAAAGATTATGAGAAGAAGCAGGCAAAAGCCAATATTCTGCTTGCGTCGACCCAGCCGCTGTATCAGATCATCTCCATGATCTCGGTCATCTTTATTTTCATCTTCGGTGCGAAAAATATCCTTGGTTCAGGATGGTCCGTATGGAATATCGCTGCTTTTTCTACCTATCTTGCCTGCTTTGCCAAGCTGGCAAAAAAGTCTTCGACGGCTGCCAAGCTTTTCAATTCTGTGCAGAAAGCGGAAGTATCCTGGAAACGGATCCAGCCGCATCTGAAAGATGTACCTCCTTTTATTTCTCATGGCAGTGCATCCGCAGATACTTTGGATGTATCCGCCGTATCCTTTGGCTATCCTGGTCTGCCGCTGATCCATGATCTTTCCTTTCATGCCCATGCTGGTGAAATCATCGGCATCACCGGTGCTGTTGCCAGCGGCAAGACCGCTTTGGCAAAGATCTTTCTGGGCATTCTTCCTTACGAAGGAAAGATCACGCTGAACGGCAGAGATCTTGTCTCCTATCAGGAACGTACCGTCAGCTGTCTTGCCCAGGATCCGCAGCTTTTCTCCAGCTCGATTGCTGAAAACGTCAGTCTCGGCGACAGTATTGATCTGCAGGCAGCTCTGCATGAAGTATGCATGGATGAAGAAGTCAAAGAGTTTGAACAGGGAACAGAGACCCTGATAGGCGATCATGGCGTTCGCCTTTCCGGCGGCCAGCAGGAAAGGATTTCTTTAGCCAGAGCCCTTTCTCATCCCGCCCCTCTCCTGATCCTGGATGATCCATTTTCAGCTGTAGATCCTTCGACCGAGGATGCTGTATTCAATGATCTGCGGGCAAAGCATTCAGATGCCATCATTCTGCTGATCTCGCATCGGCTGGCTCATTTTCATCAATGCGATCAGGTCATTCTTCTTTCTGACCATCAGGCAATAGTATCGACGCACGAAGAACTGATGCGGACATCCGCAGAATACAGCCGGCTTGTCAGAACACAGAAAGGAGATCAGGCATGAAGCACTCCTTGATAAAAACATGCATGCAATGCATCCGACGGCATCCGCTGACAGCGATCATACTGCTGGCATTGATGGCAGCAGCAATCTTTTTGGCGGTCATTCCGCCGCTGATCCTAGCCAGTTTCATTGATGATTTAACGATCGATCAGACCTTCCGCATGCGGACAGTGCTCCTATATTTCGGCAGTATCGCTGCCGCCGGCATCTGCGAAGCAGGCAAGAATGCTCTGATTGCTGATTTCGGACAGAAGATCACCCATGCATTAAGAACAGAAATGAGCGAAAAGCTCAATACTCTTCCTTCCTCACATTATGTTTCCATGGCATCTGGTGAAACAGTCTCCTTATTCACCAATGATATTGATACGATCGCATCCTTATTTGATGAAGGCATCATCAGTATGATCGTTGATCTCGGCACATTGATCAGTATTCTTGCCGTGATCCTGATGAAGTCCAAAGGTCTGTTCCTGCTGCTTCTGATCCTGCTTCCGTTCCTCTATTTTGTCACAAGAACGATTCAGAAGAAAATGTACCGTGCCAATTTAGCCAACCGGCGTGCGGTCGCGAAAAGCACGCAGCTGATCCCGGAGACAATACATAACATTCTCACTCTGCGCATCTATCAGAAACAGAAATGGATGGAAAAGAAATATGATCAGACGATCGGAGAAAGCTTTGCGGCTGTCAATCAGGCAAATTTCTGCGATGCCATTTATTCACCGATCATTCTGACGACCAGTGCATGTGCGGTCGCAGTGATGATGTGCCTGTCGGCTGGCAATGAAGCAGCGCGTTCCTTCTTTGGCATGAGTGCCGGCACTGCCGTTGCCTTGATTGCTTATATATCCTCTGTCTTTGCGCCATTGGAAAGCATTGGCATGGAGATCCAGAATATTCAATCTGCAGCTGCCAGTATCAGCCGCGTGGAAACCTTCCTGAATCTGCCGGAAAAGAATGAGCAGTGTGCGCTTATTGACCATACTGACAATGCGGTCGATATCAATCATATTTATTTCCGATACGCCCCTGATGAAAAAGAGATCTTCCATGACTATTCTCTGCATATCAAGCAAGGAGCCATGGTCACCTTTGTGGGCCGCACGGGGGCCGGCAAGTCCACGCTGTTCAAACTGATCCTTGGCATGTATCAGCCAGAGCAGGGAAGCGTACATATCTTCGGTCAGTGCCCTTATGATATTTCAGAAGAAAAGAAACGCACGGTCTACGGTGCGGTCGAACAGGAATTCCGCATGATCCATGGCACGATCCGTCAGCAGATCACCCTGGACAATCCTGCTGTTTCAGACGAAATGGTATGGCATGCACTGACCACAGCACAGCTGAAAGATACCATAAGCTCCTTCCCAGATGGATTGGATACGATATGCACTGCCGAGATCTTCTCACAGGGACAGTTCCAGCTTCTTTCCATTGCCAGAGCTATTGTCTGCGATCCAAAGCTGCTGCTCCTAGATGAGATCACTGCCAACCTCGATGCCAATACCGAACAGATCGTCTTTCAGGCATTGAAAGAAGCATCCAAGGACCGTACCGTCATCTCTATCTCTCATCGCCTGTATCAGGCAAACGGCGGCACTGAAATTGAGATCTCATAACAAAAATTCCCGAAGTGTTTGCTTCAGGAATTTTTTTCTACAGCAGATCCAGATGATGAATGTCAATATTATAGATAACATTCTTGCGCTCTACGATCACTTTGATCCGTTCCATCAGCGCAGGATCTTTCTGAATATTATCCAGCAGTTCTTTCGTCGGGTTGATCGCATGCGGATGTCCGGTATTCTTGAACATCGTCAGGTCGCCGTTCGTATCGCCATAAGAATAGCACTCTGACAGATCCAGATCATATGCATCCCGCAGTTCCATCATGGCTTTCTGCTTGGAGGCACTGTCCCACATCGGGGTGATCTCACCGGTATAGATGCCGTTGGCATCTGTATGATAGATAGTTCCTCTCCAGTCATCAAAGTGATACTTTTCTGCCATGTATTTCACTAAAGCATCCGGCGAACCGGAAATGGCGATCACCTTATGCCCTGCTGCCTGATGTTTTTCAATTTCCCGACGGGTGAACTGATAGACTCTTTCGCCCTTCTGTTCAATGACTTTCTTAGCAATAAAGTCAATATGCTCCGAAGAAATGCCAACGGTAGCCTTCTTAAAGATCTCGATCATTCTGGACAGATAGTCATCATATTCACCAACTCTTCTGTCCCAGGCGTTATACGCATACTTCACATCATTATTCCAATGCTCCGGTCCGATGATCTCATGCGTCACCATCTTCTTAAAAACTTCCGTGATCAATCCTTCACGGTAGATCGTTCCATCGATATCAAAAAATGCAGCAATTGCCATGAGCATTCTCCTTTTGTTTGCAGTCTATCTTAGAATGCATCACCTAAAGAAGCAATATTCTTTTTCAATACATCGGCCGAACTGCTCAGTTCATTTCTTTCTGCTTCAGAAATAGCGACCGGTACCAATCCCTCAACCCCATTGCGTCCGACAATGGCCGGTACGCTCAGGGAGCATCCGCTGATGCCATAGGCACCCTTCGGATCGGTCGAAACAGGCATGACTGTCTTTTCATCTTTCATGATTGCAGTGCAGATGCGGACAACAGACATTGCAATGCCATAGTATGTTGCTTTCTTGCGCTGAATGATCTCATAGGCGCTGTTCTTTACATCATTGCCCATTTCTTTTTCAGCTTCTTTCAGATCCGTATCTCCCATACCGCGCAGCGCAAAGAAATCAGCTAAAGGTACGGAGGATACATTGGCATTGGACCAGGTGATCAATTCAGAATCGCCATGTTCGCCAATGACATAGGCATGCACAGATCTGGAATCCACATCCAGCTTATTGCCGATCAGATAGCGCAGACGTGCACTGTCCAGGACAGTTCCGGAACCAAATACACGGCCGTCCGGCATCCCACTGTGCTGCATTGCATAATACGTCAGGACATCCACTGGATTGGAAACAACGACCATGATGCCTTCGCAGTGCTGTTCTTTGATCTGCGGCATAATACCGGAGAAGATACCGATATTCTTCTTGATCAGATCCAGACGTGTCTCACCTGGCTTCTGTGCAGCACCTGCCGTCACCACAATGATCGCGGCATCTTTCGCATCCTTATAGTCTCCGGCATAAATATTCATCGGTGAAGTCAGCGCAGTACCATGGCTGATATCCATCGCTTCACCTTCTGCTTTTTCTCTCATCACATCGATCAGGACCATCTCAGAGAACATTCCGCTCTGCATTAAGGCAAAGGCACTCGAAGAACCGACAAAACCACATCCAACAATTGCTACTTTTCTAAAATTCACGCTCATAATGATTTCTCCTTCAATGACGCTATGCTTCTCGTCCTTTTTATTATAGCAAACGTTCAGATAATGCGTATATGCAGCACCCCATTAAAAAAAGAAAAGATCTCTCTTTTCTTCAGTTTTTCACAAGTCTCGCTTTTTTTAAGGCGAAGTATACCGGCGGCAGGAGCAATAGATGAATGGCAATGCCAGGGGCAGTAGATATAAAGTAAGAAGATGCCCATACGCCAAGGCTGTAGTTTGCCATGCCAAGGATCAATGCATGTGCGATCCCGCCGACGATCCTGCCGCAGATCATGGCAGCGATCAAAGCAAGATATACATGTCCGACATCATGATGAGCATGGAACACATCCATCAGACAGCCGCTGACCAGTCCGTATACCGGCAGTTCAATGCACATAGCAATCAAAGTGGCTCCCTGCGGCATGCCGAACAGCACAGAATTCAATAAAGGACAGGCAAGGCCGACGATCATGCCGGCGATTGGTCCAAGGACCAATCCAGCTAACAGCGGTGCAATATGCATCGGTGACAGCATCGTGCCGCCATTGGGAATCATCCTGGCAAAAACAGGAAGGATGCAGCCAACTGCGATCAGCAGTCCCATCATCGCGATTGTTCGTGTATTTTTCATTTCTCATCTCTTTCTTTCTGGATCTTTGCTCTGACTTCTGCAATGCTAAGATGCTCTCTTTCTGCAATCTCGGCAAGATCCGCATATTCGATCTTTTCTCTGCTTGTGCCATAGCCGTGCGATCTCTTGATATGCACGGTGCCAAGCGATGTCTTCTCTTCCGCGATTTCACGCTGCAGCGTATATCTCTGACAGATATTCCGCCGAATGCCGAGCGTCGTCAGATGGGCAAACATCAGACGGATCATTTTCTCTTCATCTTTTTCCAGGCATGTGCATGTAAACAGAATGCCAGGACGGTTCTTCTTCATCTGGGCACTGATGCTGTATACATCCAGCGCTCCATTGGCAAACAGGACATCGACCGCATGGCCGATCTCTTCCCCGGACTGATCATCAATATTGCATGTCAGTTCCACCGCTTCACCTGTATCTTCGCATTCTCCAAGATATGCTCTCAGGAAATCCGCTTCTGCGTAATCCTTTGAGCCGAAACCATAGCCGATCTTTTCACACCGCATCGCCGGCACATCGCCAAAAGCATCCGCAAAGTGCTTCAGCAAAGCTGCGCCCGTCGGGGTACAGAGCTCGCCTGCAACCTCTCCATGAAAGAAAGGAATCCCCTGCAGCAGATACGCTGCTGCTGGTGCTGGAATCGGCAGAATGCCATGGGCGCACCTGACCGTACCATTGCCCACCGCAACTTTGCTGGCATAGACTTTTTCGGCACCGATCATTTCCATCAGCACACAGCATCCGACCACATCCGCAATAGCATCTTTCATGCCTACTTCATGAAAATGGATCTCGGTGACCGGAACCCCATGAACATGGCTTTCTGCTTCGGCCAGCAGACGGTATACCTGCTGGGCATTTTCTTTTGCATAGGAAGAAACACGCAGCGAAGCAATCTGCTGCATGATGTCATTCATGCATGCATGATGGTGATGTTCATGATCATGATGCTCATGTGCAAGTTCTTCTTCGCCATGTACAAGCACTTCCATATGCGTACCGGCAATGCCGCTCTTTTTCTGCGGCACCGCCGCAAAGCTGACATCTTCAAGCCCAGCATGATTCATGATCTCAAGAAATTTCTGCACATCCGCAAGCTCACTTAAAGCACCCATCAGCATATCGCCGCTGATGCCCATGCCGCATTCTAGATACAGTGCTTTCATTCTAAGGTCTCCGCAATCTGTTTCAGCCAGCTGCGAATCTCAATATGCTGCGGACACTGCATCTCGCACTGACCGCACTGCACGCAATCCGAAGCACGTCCATGACCTTCTCCTGTATCTCTTGCATAGCTCTGTTTAGCTCTTTCTATATTGCCATAGACCAGTTTCATATTCATAGCAGCGAACAGATCCGGAATATTGATCTTCATCGGACAGCCGCCGGTGCAGTAATGACATTTGGTGCATGGGATCTGATGGATCCCCGCCAAAATCTCCTGTGCCTGTGCAATCACTTCCTGCTCATGCGCTGACAGCGGCTTGAAGTCGCCCATAAAGGAAGTATTGTCCTGCATCTGTTCCACATTGGACATACCTGAAAGCACGACCATGATGCCTGGCAGAGATGCCACAAAGCGCACTGCCCAGGAAGCACAGCTCGCAGCTGGGTTCTCTTTCTTGAGAAGATCCGCTACCGGTTTCGGCGGATTGGCCAACGTGCCTCCCTTGATTGGTTCCATCACAATGATCGGCTTGCCATGTTTTCTCGCAACTTCATAGCATTCCCTGGAACGGATCGCCGGATTGTTCCAGTCCGCATAATTTATCTGCAGCTGAACGAATTCTGCATCCGGATGCTTGGTCAGAAGTTCATCTAAGAACTCTGGCGTATCATGGAAGGAGAAACCATAATGCTTGATCTTCCCCTGCTCTTTCAGCTCTTTGACATAGTCCCAAAGATGCCAGTCATCAAAGCGCTGGATATTCTGTTTTCCCAAAGCATGCAGAAGATAGAAATTGATATAATCAACGCCTTCCCTCTTCAGTGATTCATTGAACTCTGCTTTTGCCGAAGCTTCATCATTGACGCCCTTGGCATTCACATTCAGCTTTGAAGTAATATAGAAAGAATCCCGCGGATGTCTTTTCACAATTGCTTCCCGCGCTGCTTCTTCCGATCCCGGATATACATACGCACTGTCGCAGTACTTTAATCCGCTCTGAAAGAACAGATCTGCCATCTGTGCCGTCTGATCCACATCAATAATATCTTTCTCTTTATCGGCCCGCGGCAGTCTCATTAAACCAAAGCCAAGCTTCGGCATCCCTTTAACAAACGATTCATCCAACATAGCTTCTTCCTCCATCTGATATTTCTATTTTACAATGTTTCAATGCCATACAGTATGCTTAATGCACAATGCACTTATGCTTTATCCAAATGATCGCCATTGGAAGCAATCACTTTCTGATACCAGTAAAATGAGTCTTTCGGCTGTCTGGACAGATTGCCTGTACCATCATCATTCTTATTGACATAGATGAAGCCATAGCGCTTTCTCATTTCGCCTGTACCAGCTGAGACCAGATCTGTACATCCCCAAGTTGTATAGGCAATCAGATCGACACCATCCTCAATTGCCTTTGACATTGCCTGAATATGAGGAATGAAATAGTCGATGCGGTACGTATCATGGATGGAGCCGTCCTCTTCCTTCTGATCATATGCACCCAAGCCATTTTCCACGACCATCAGCGGAATGCGGTAGCGATCATAGATCATTTCCAAGGATGTCTGCAGTCCCGTCGGATCGAAGGCCCAGCCCCAATCCGAATATGTCAGATAGGGATTTCGGATGCCGGCAGAGAAATTTCCTGTTACTTTATCTTCTTCTTTATGCACCGTAACATTGTTTGTCATATAGTAGGAATATGTAAACATATCAACCGTTCCTTCGGCCAGATCTTTTTTATCCTGATCCGTGATATCCAGATTATTTACATGATGTTCCTTCCATATCCGTTTTGAAAACGGTGCATATTTTCCAAAGCATTGAACATCTCCGCAGTACCAGAAATTTTCTTCCAGCGTCTGCTGATTCAGAAGAATATCCTGCGGATCGCATGTATTTGGATACGTTACTGCACCCGCCAGCATACAGCCGATTTTATTTTCAGGATCAATCTGGTGTCCCAGCTTCACTGCTTTTGCGCTGGCAACAAATTGGTAATGAAGATGCGTCAGCCGTTTCTTATAATCTTCATCATCTGTGCCATTGCCGAACATGTTGATCACATTCAGCGTGTTGTTGATTTCATTGAAAGTCAGCCAATATTTGACCAATCCTTTGTATTCAGCAAAGACAGTCTCGGCATATTTTACAAAGTATTCAATAAAGATACGATCCTGCCAATCGCCATATTTTTCAATCAAATAGATCGGTGTATCAAAATGATGGATCGTTACCAGAGGTTCAATATTGTATTTTTTCAATTCTTTGAAAACATCCCGGTAGAATTCAATGCCTGCCTGATTCGGCACATCTTCATCCCCATGCGGATAGATCCGCGACCAGGAGATCGACATTCTGAACATTCTGAAGCCCATCTCTGCCATCAGTTTAATGTCTTCTTTATAGTGATGATAAAAATCGGTTCCTTCATGATTTGGATATAAGTATCCATCCAAGCATGCATACTTCACAGCACCTTTAGGAAGACTGTCATCAAACGGCACCTGTGCGGAGGCATGCCCCTGGCCCTCTTTATCAAGCCAAGTTACTTTGCGCGCTTCTTTGACGCTGCCGCCCGTTGTGAAATCGGTCAAGGCAGGTCCGCGGCCGTCTTCGTTCCAGCCGCCTTCATATTGGTTGGCTGCTGTGGCACCGCCCCAATAAAATCCTTTTGGAAAGCTCATTTGAAATTCCTCCTTATTTGATTTTCTTTTTGCGCAATACAATTGATCATTCTGTTCTACTGATCCTTCTTCATATAGCCTTCATACAGACTGTCTATCATCTTCTGCAGTGCTTTCAGTTTTGCCATCTGACATTCGATCATTTCGTGTCGATCAGCCAATGCCGCAATGATCTTCTGCTCATCCTGTTCTTTAACGATCACGTAATTCTTGATCTCCTCTATGCTCATTCCGCATTCTGTTAAGCATTTTATCGTCTGAATGTACATAACATCCGTATCATCAAAAGATCGATATCCTGATTCTCCTCTTTTAATGCTTGGCAGCAGTCCCTCTTTATCATAATATCTGATCTTCGATGGAAGAATATCCAATATTTTCGCTGCTTCGCTGATTGAATATGCCATCAATGATACTTGATCTTATAGAACAGAATGATAGATGAAAGAATGAAGGTAATACTGTTGGCAACATATAAAGCTGGATTCTGAAGCATGAAACCGTACGCTGCCCATAGACCGATGCCCGTCACCTGAATGATGTACATCAGCAGAGAGATGCCAGTGGTGTCTTTTGTCCGGATCACTTTGATGACCTGCGGCAGAAATGCACTTGTTGTCAATACAGCTGCAATTGTTCCTATCATTTTTCTCTCCTTTTTCAGTTTGCTTTAGAATCTGAGATAATGCGGAATATATGGTTCCTCTAAATACTGAATATCGTCACTGGTCAAAGAAACATCAAATACTTTCACCGTATCCACCAGTCTGGCTGGTGAAGAAGTCCCTACGATCACAGATGTGATATATGGTTTGGACAATTCCCATGCCAAGGCAATATCTGCTTTAGATACATTGTATTTTTCGGACAATTCTTCTACTCTGCGGCTGATCTCATCTTCACAGCCATCACTGTAGAGTGCTTCCGCCGTCGCATGTTTTGTCTGCGTTTTTGATCTCTCTGTCACTTCGCCATCCTTTCGTGACAGTCTTCCTCCCGCCAATGGCTGGTACGGCGTCATCGCCGTATGCATATCGATCAGCTGCGGGATCTGTTCGCGTTCTTCCTCCCGATACAGCAGATTGTATTTATTCTGCATCGACGCAAATTTTGTCCATCCTCTTTGTTCAGCAATATACTGTGCTTTGGCAAACTGCCATGCATTGCAGGAAGAACATCCGATATAGCGTACCTTTCCGCTTCTCACTAAATCATTCAAAGCTTCCATCGTTTCCTCGATCGGCGTATCTTCATCCCAGCGATGAATGATATACAGATCAATGTAATCTGTCTGCAGTCTTTTTAAAGAGCGTTCAATTTCCGTAAAGATGTGCTTGCGGGACAGTCCTTTTCTGTTCGGTCCCTCTCCTGCTGCCAAGCATACTTTTGTTGCGATCACGACTTCTTCCCGCTTGGCAAAATCTTTCAATGCCTGCCCTAAGATCTCTTCACTGGAACCATCACTGTAGACATTGGCTGTATCAAAGAAATTAATGCCTAATTCCAATGCGCGGCGGATTACTTCTCGGCTGGGGTCCTTCGGCAGCGACCAAGATGGATAGCCTCTTTCCGGTTCGCCGAAGCTCATGCATCCTAAGCAGATCTTTGAAACATCCAATCCTGTATTTCCTAATTTTGTGTATTTCATAAGTAAATTTATTCCTCACTTTCTTTAACAATCGAAATAAACTCCTCTAAGAACCGTGCATGCAGATTTCCCGCACACGGCTCCCCACATTTACTTCGAACAATGCCTTCAGTTGTACACTACTGGACCATATCCCCATATATTCACATGAATATACGGTTGCTTGATACGCAGTTTCCAACACTCGTAGAACTTCTCAAGTGTAAAACTCTTTCTCTGACTTCTACGGTTCAGCCACTTGAACGTCACCCACATTGCGTGACAGTAGAGGGCTTTGACTTCCCATAGCGCTCCGCTCACACTGTAATAGTTATTCGTTCCAATCAGTTTCCGATTCAGTTTACTCATAAAGAGATCAAATTCCATCGTACGATTTTCTTTAACCCACTTCTTGAGATTCGCCTTGAACTGTTTCTTTTTCTTCTTACTGATTTTGTGACCAACCGTGTATTTACCTTGTCTTGTCTTACCGTTGACATGCGTAAATCCCAGAAAATCAAATGTATCTTTTGGTCTTACTGTTTCTTCCAAACGGAAGAATCCTTGTTTTGTCCTCCGCTAGTTGGAGCCCAAACTTTGCTAAACGCTTCTTCAGTACCTCATAGACTGCTTTCGCTTCATTCTCGTTTTCGAACATGATGATGAAATCATCAGCGTAGCGTACAAGATATGCCTCTCCTTTTAACTGTTTACTGATGTGTTCTACAAACCATCTGTCGAGCACATAATGCAGGTAAACATTTGCCAGTACTGGCGATATCAGTCCACCTTGCGGTGTTCCAACACTTGTTTCCTCATAACGATTCTGAATCATGACTCCAGCCTTCAGAAAGCGTGCAATGTATCTCAGGAAGTTCTTGTCCGCAATATCGTTTTCAAGAAACTTCATGAGCCACTTGTGGTCAACGTTATCAAAGAATCCCTTGATGTCACATTCAAGAATATAGTTCACTTTCTTGAACATAATGTCATCATTGACTGCCTTGATCGCATCGTGTGCTTTTCTTCCCGGTCTGAATCCATAGGAGCAGTCCAGAAATCTAGGCTCATATATCTCGTTCAATATATTTGCCATGACTCCCTGAACAAGTTTATCTTCGTAACTCGGTATTCCAAGGTGTCTTGTCTTTCCGTTGGGTTTTGGTATCTCCACCCTGCGGACTGGCTGTGGCCTGTAGGAGAACGTCTTCATTCTGCTCAGCAGATTGTTTAAGTTCTCTTCCAGATTCTCTCCATACTTATCCTTGGTTACCTTGTCCACTCCGATTGCTTTGTTGCGTGATTGTCTTCTATGTTCCGCTTCAAGCGTCTCATAGTTGACTCGGTTGATTAACGTTTCAAGTTTGGAGTGTTTCATCGACAATGTTCTTATATCTTGTTGTTGTGTTCCCATGCTTTCCTTTCGACCTCCAGTGTCTGAACATGTTTCCCTTCAAGAAACGTAATTGTGTTTCGACCCTTGGCTCCATATGATTTCTCATACTTCACAGCTACTACGGTCTCATCGGACTCCTTGCAGTTTATTTCGCTTCCTTGTGTGATTGGCACTTGTTCGCGATACCTTTGTTACAAGGAACTGCAAGGCCTCCCAGGTACACAATCAATACCTTGACCTCTCGCCCATCTTTCAAACGCCGATGGCATCTCCTCGTTCTCGCGTGTAACGAACGATTCTTATTGGCTGCGACTTAAATGAGAGTATCGCCTGCCACTCTGTTGGAACTAACGACGCTATATTGATTCAAGCTTTCGCCTTAGGGCTCTAAGTCTTTCCTGCCTACGCTTAACCTGCAACCTCACGATTACAAGTCCAAGGCTGGATACTGGCTCCTCGCTAAGGATTACCAGGCAGGGAGTTTCACCCTACTTTACTGATTGCGCCGAACTGGCGCACCATTTAATTTTCCTCGGCGCTTTCTCTCACCATTGCAAACAGTTCTTCTTTTGAAAAATTAAGATCTTCTTTGATATTCTCATTGATGCAGCTGTCAGCTGCTTTTCCATACACAGCAGATGATGTTGGAATATCTCCCATCTTCATCAATCGCTTTATCTCTTCAAATCCTTTTTGAATGATATCCTGACTGCTCAGACATGCATCGATGTCCAATATATCAATGCAGAAGTTCTTGATATCTTCAAGATGATACCGGCTCATATATTTCAGCCAATACGGATACATCAGGGTCACGCCTTCTCGGTAGGAAACATGATACAGCGTGCATGGGATATCTCCGACCGTGTATATACTGATCGGATAGCGGCTGTTTCTGCCGCAGTCCAGAATGCCCATTGTTGTGACGGCACTGGCCCACATGATATTGGATCTGGCATCAAGATCATCTGGTCTTTTCAGCAGGATCTGATAGCTGTCCAGAACAGTTTTCAATACCGTTTTGGTAAAGCCCTTGGCAAGTTCATTATCGTTATCAAAATAATTGACACTTGCCTGAATGAAAGTCACCATGGCGCTGTAAGCGGTATTGAGCTTATTCAGAGAACAGGTAAGCTCTGGATCCAGCAGAGCATAATCGGCATAGATGCCTCGCAGCCGTCCTTCATGTCCATCCTGTGTTCGTGCATCCGCAAGTCCATCGGTCTCACTTCCGCTGGAAGGATAGGTCGGGATCAGCACAATGCCTAATTTTTCATCATTGGCTCCGGAGATCCTCGTACTGAGATAGCAGTTAAGATTCGCATGCTTGGCACCAAAGGCAATGATCTTTGCAGCATCCATGACCATGGCACCGCCAGCACCAACAACGCATGTGATCTTTTCTCTCTGACAGATACGGATCGCTTCTTCATAAATTTGATAAGAGCGCTCCGTAATGCCGCCATACTCTTCAAAGGGGATCCTGTTTTTATCAAATACTTCCGTGATCTGATCATAAATACCGCTGTCTTTGACTGCCTGCCTGCCATACAGCAGCAATACCTTCTCATACCGGCAGATCTTAGCCAATTCCTGATATGATTCTCTTGAGAAAATCACTTTAACAGGACAGTAATATGCAAATTCATTCAATGATCATCACCTCCTGAGCTCACTATAACGTTAAAGTTAACTTTAAAGTCAATAGGTATTGATAAAATTCTTTTCTGTCCATATGATGTAGTCAGGTGAATAAAATGAAATATGGAATAAAAGAAGTCAGCAGTATGGTCCAGATCCCATTATCAACGATCAGATACTATGATGCAGAAGGTCTTCTGCCATTCTTGGAAAGAAAAGAATCCGGATACCGCATTTTTTCTGATGGCGATATTGCATTGCTGCAGGTCATTGAATGCTTTAAGAGCACAGGCATGTCGATCAAAGATATCCGCCGCTTTGTTGAACTGATCAAACAGGGCGATGAGACACTGCAGGAAAGATATGATATGTTTGCTGAACAAAAAAAGATCATCCAGAAACAGATGGATGATATACAGAAACAAATGGATGTTGTTGATCACAAGTTATGGTATTACCGAACAGCCATTGAGGCAGGAACTGAGGAAATTCATCGAAAGGCGAAAAGAAATAAGATATCTAAGTAAACCATTTTCTTAGATATCCTTTTTTTTGAAATATTTATTTCTATCTAATCCTTTAGGTATACTTTATAAATCGCTGCTAAATGGAATCAAGAGATCAGTTTGATGGATATTGCTGCAGCTCCATCTCCTTCAAATTTCTTCCAATCCACAAAAACATCAGATTGTGGAATCCGGCAATTCAAGGAAAGAAAAATAAGCATAGTATCTTTGTCAGCAGCCAAATCAGACTGGTTCATATTCGTGTATTTCCATAGATTAGTTTCATTTCCATTCGCAAAACTGCTAGGAATCTTTACTGACTCATTCTGTTGGCTGCCATATGAAATATCGGCACTTTGTCCCGAAATACCGCAGGCAAGAACCGCATCTGATTCGTAATGATAAGAAAATTTGTTTTCTTGTGACCATTTGTCATCTTGATAAATTGCAATTGTCACTTGGAACTTCTGTTTACTTTCATTCTTTGGTATAGAAATTTGGTACATATGCTGAGATCCAATATCCTTAGTGTACTTAATAGATGCATTTACCTGACTCTCTGCACTTGGCACAACGTCAGGACTCACTGCTACATTGTCTTTACTAACACAGCCAAGACAAGAGGAAAATATGATCGCACTTATTCCAACGATGAGTTGTCTAGTATGCAAGATCATAACCCCAGCCACGATATACGCTTCGATTTGAAGATGATACTCTGCAAACTCCAGAGCCAGTATATGTTTCTGTATAACTAGTCACACGAAATGAATCATAGAATGCTTTCACAACTAATTCTAAGTTACTAGATGTATTATTTGTTTTTGCCCATCCTATAGTATTGCCAGCAGTATAACTAAATTGATACCCCCAGTCTAGAAACTCAGAAATCACACTAATAGCTGCCTGGTTAGAAACTGTTGTGGAATGCGTTGTTGTAACATTTGCTGTTGAACCAGGGACATATATCAATCCTGTTCTATTAACAATTTCGGAATTTCCAGTGGACAAACGCGACAAAGAATTATAAGAGCTTGAACATTGAACAGCATATTCATTTGGAGAAATACTTGATTCTGCATTGACAGATTGTGGAATAACAAAAATACTGATCAGTGAAAATGTGATCATCGTAACTAATGCTTTATTATTATTCATGAACCTCTCCTTTATTAACAATAGTTTATATTATGCAATTTTTAGTATAAGCATTATACCCAGAGGATATCTAATGTATTGTAAGTCAGGTATTCAACATAACGTATCCTGCCATTTCAAACACTAGGAAACAAAAAAGCGCTCAAACAAGCTCTGTGATTTGTTTACTTACGAAATATCTCCGTTTTTATACCTTTGAAAATTATAATATTTCACCAAAATTCCCTCTTTATTTTTAATATAGACTTACCGTATTTTCCTGTCAGGTTCCTATGATTTTGGAGAATTTCTAATTGCTAATAAAAGAAATTTATATTAGTATATATTACTTATGATCCGATGTTTGTGGAAGCTGATTGATAAATGTATTAAAGAAATTACATTCTTCATCATTGCATAAAGTTGCTTCTGGCAATCTCATATTACAATGGAATACATGTGCTAATTGGTTCTTAGCATTGCCATATGTTCGATATATAAAAGGTATGCTGTTCTTCTTTAATACAGGAATCAATTTCTCTGGAGCAGCATTTAGAAAGTCTCCTGGGCAAGTCATAATAAAGCATGATGGATAATTCTCATTGATCCAATGAATGGTACTGATTTCTGTATATATCGTTTCCGAACTATTCTCGGGTAAGAAAACTTGAATTAAAGGATCCGTATCTCCTAAAAGATTATCCGCAAAATCATATACACCACAATTCAATGCAATTGCTTGAAAAGCAAAACCCTTTGGGAGATTATAAGGCACCTTAAATTGTGCATTCGTCAAAGCAGCAGCATATAAGGAAAGCATATGCGCTCCAGCACTATCCCCAACACCAAAGATATGTTCAAGATCAAACCCATATTCTTCTCCATGATCCAAAATCCATTGTGATACAGTACTCGTATCTTCAAATGAAGCAGGATAGCGATATTCCGGTGCTAAGCGATAGGAATAATTCACCACGGCAAATCCCCTCTGTGCCAATGACATGCAATACCATTGATATACTTCTTTTGTACCGTATACCCAGCCGCCGCCATGGACGCTGAGGATCACCGGCAGTTTTCCGGAACGATCCTTCGGCCGATAGACATCCAATTTCTGCAGTTCAGGGTCGTCTGTTCCATAGACGATATCATCAAAGCGCATGATATCTTCCGGTGTCTTCTGCCCCGCATCTCTTTTGGCATCGCCCTGTCCGAATTCATCTCTGATCTTCTGTACATATGCATTCATATCATTTTTCCTCAAGACTTCCCTGTACGATATTCTCTTCCTTCATTTCATGACGGATCATGTTCAGGACTTTTTTCTTATCGCGGCTCCACAATGGTGCTAAAAGAAGTTCGCCATTGGCATCTCCCGTCAGACGATGGATCGCAATGGATGGATCCAGATGGCCGATGCACTGCACGATCTCATGCACATATTCTTCCAAGTCCATGACATGCAGTTTTTCCTTGTCTTCCTGATATATGGCACCAAGATCTGTACCGGCAAGATACTGCAGCAGCTGAAGTTTAATGCCATCGATCTTCAATGCATTGAGATGCTCCATCGTCTGCACAGCCATCGCTTCTGTTTCCTGCGGAAAGCCAAGGATGCAATGAACGATTACCGGTATTTCAAGTTCATGCAGTGCCTGCACTGTTTCATCAAAGACCGGCAGCGCATAGCCCCGCCGCATCCAGACAGCCGTCTCTTCATGGATCGTCTGCAGCCCCAGTTCGCACCAGATAAATTTCTGCGGATATGTCTGTTTCAGTTCTTTCAGCAGAGCTAAAACATCTTTGCCTAAACAGTCCGGACGTGTACCGATCGAGATGCCGGCAAATAAAGGATCTGCCAGAGCTGCCGAGAAAAGAGATCTCAGTTTTTCTATCGGCGCATAGGTATTTGTATACGATTGAAAGTAGGCAATATAGTCTCCCTCTTTGGCATCCTGATGGTTGAAGATCAGATCGGTCAGTGCCAGTTTCTGGCCATGATACGGAATGGCAAAATCACCGGATCCTCCCTCATCGCAGAAGATGCATCCGCGAGAACCAAGCGTACCGTCGCGGTTGGGACAGGTCATGCCGGCATCCAGACAGACGCGATAAAGTTTTCTGCCGCAATTCTGACGGCAGTATGCCGAAAAAGTAAAATAGCGTTCCATGCATCTATCATAACGAAAAAAAGCAATCTTTGGTATCTGATTGCTTTACTGCTGAGCCATAAAGTTCGCGATGGCATCAGCGTCATGGTATCCCTTTAAGTATAGTTCACGGATCGTTGTGACATCTTTGGTCAGTGTTTTCATATGGCCGATATCGCTTGGGGCAACGATCAGGACTTTTCCCTGCTTTTCCAATTCAATTACTTCATCGACCTGCCGGTTGTACAGTTCTCCGCGTGTCAGGACATCTTTTCCAGCCGAAGGATAGACAGCCGACAGCAGATGCGCTGCCTTTTCATCGGTCTTGGCAATGCGGCGGTAATTTTTCGGACGGGTCAGGATGATGACCAATCTGTCACACCCATCTTCCATGGCTCTTTTATACGGCACCGGATCAGAGATGCCGCCGTCATAGTACGGCACGCCATTGATCTTATACGGACGGTCAACGACCGGTACATTGCACGATGCCTTGATGGCCATATATTCATCCTGGCGCATCTCAGCTTTATCAAAGTAGACCGGAAGTCCGGTATACGCATTGGTCGCGACCACTTTGAACGGTGCCGGATTTTCTTTGATCTTCTGCCAATCCAGAGGATACTCTCCCCAGGAATCGGAAAGATCGCCATAGATATATTCCAGGCCGACATAGGATTTCGTCTTCAGCAGTGCTTTCCAGCCGATATATTCCGGGCGGGACATGTACTCTGTATAGAAGGTATAATTTCTGCCTCTTTGATGTGCCAGATAGGATGCGATATTTGCACTGCCGGCCGAGACGCCGATGCCATAGTCAAAGACCGCATCATTGTCCATGCACCAATCCAATACGCCAGCACCATAGGAACCGCGCAGTCCCCCGCCGACATCAATTACGCCGATCATTGCATTTCCTCCAATCCATCCAGGATCCCCTGGACTTCTGAAATGGCATCCTTGACCTGACGGCGGGCATCATTGATCTTGGTCTGTACGAACCAATCTGCCACAACTCCATCAAAAAAGTAATCCGCGAACCCTAAGAATCCATTCATATCCACCGTCATATTCGGCATGCCGCGGAAATCCTGCAGATATCCGGACAGCCGCTGCATCGATCTTTTCGCCTGTTCAATCTCTTTCTTTGCATCGGACATCTTAGAGCGCTTGATCATTGTCGCGATCATACCTCCGGCAAATAGATCCACAAAGCCCCAATTTTCGGCATGGCCAAGTATTTCATCTGCTTTCTGCAGATGGAACAATGCATCATTTGCGGTATTGACCGCTTCATTCAATCCTGCTTCCATATGTGCACCTCACTTTCGATACTTCAGGATCATGCGGGTCGGTGAAACAATTCTTTCAATCTGAAATCCCTTTTCTGTATAAAGAGATACAGCCCGCTGATTCTTCTGATAGACATAGAGATAAATAGACTCATCTGTTTCATCCAGGATATGGTCCAATACAGTCCTGCCGATGCCCTGATGGCGAAAAGAAGGAAGGATCAGAAGATCATCCAGTTCAGTACGGAGATCTGGCTGCGGGATCAGATGAAAGTATCCTGCCTTCTGCCCATTGCAGCAGATGCATGTATAGGCTTCCCAATTTCCTTCGATCTTCGTACGGCACCATTGCAGTGCATGTTTCAGATCAACGATCGTCGGGTCTTCATACTGCTTTACAAGAAGGCTCTCCATCGCAAAGATCGGTTCGATATCGCTGCGTTCCGCCCTGCCGTATGTCAATTTATCCATGTCATTATTATATGCGAAATGTCTAAGATGCCAAATTGTCAGTTCTTCGCTTTTGTACAGGCTCTTTCAACTGCCTTGACCAATTCAACTGCCGGGATCACTAAGATCGATAAGCCCAGAGCGACGCCGTATTCCATCCAGCTGACCGGGGTAAAACCGAACATGCCAGCTACGGCCGGCACTTCCAGCACCAATGTCACAAGAGCCAAGGAGCCCAGCATTGCTAACCAAAGCACTTTATTCTGCGACTGCAGCGTAAAGATCGAATTTCTGGTCGAGCGCATATTGAAACTGTGGAAGATCTCGCACATATTCATTGTCAGGAAAGCCATCGTCATGCCATCCGGAGAAATTCCGTGCGGCATTTCAAAATGACCGATTTCCATGGAATGGCCGAGAATATAGGAAATAATAGTCAGGGCTGTGATCAATGCGCCCTGATACAGAATATCCCACAGCATCCCGCCGGCAAAAATAGAATCCTTGGTATTCCGCGGAGCCCGCTTCATGATATCCTTCTCACCTTTTTCCAGACCTAAGGCAAGTGCTGGGAAACAGTCAGTGATCAGATTGATGAACAGCAGATGGACTGGCTTCAGCAATGTAAAGCCCATGATCGTCGAGACAAAGACGCCCATGACTTCGCTCATATTGGAAGACAGCAGGAACTGGATCGCTTTGCGGATATTGTCATAGATCCGCCGGCCTTCTTCGACCGCATTGACGATGGTCGCAAAGTTGTCATCGGCCAGGATCATATCCGCCACATTCTTGGTGACATCCGTACCGGTAATTCCCATCCCGATGCCGATATCGGCTGCTTTGATCGATGGTGCGTCATTGACGCCGTCGCCCGTCATTGCGGTGACCGCGCCCTTCTGTTTCCAAGTATTCACAATACGTACTTTATGTTCCGGCTGCACCCGGGCATAGACATGATAATTGCCGATATTCTTCTTGAATTCTTCTTCGCTCAGACGATCCAAGTCGGCACCTGTCATCGCTTGGGAAGGATCATCCAGGATGCCCAGTTCCTTTGCAATGGCAATGGCTGTATCTTTATGATCGCCCGTGATCATGATCGGCGTGATGCCTGCTTCACGGCATTCCACAATCGCCGCTTTGACTTCCGGACGGATTGGATCGATCATGCCCACCAGCCCAATATATGTCAGCTCTCTCTCCAAGCTCTTCGGCGATTCCTCGATTGGCTTTTCATCATACTTTCTTTCCGCGGCGCATAAGACACGCAGAGCCTGATCAGCCATTTCCTTATTGGCCATCAGGATCTCCTGTTTCTTTTCTGGCGTCATCGGTCTGACCTGGCCATCCTCTAAATAAGATGTGCATTGGGACAGCACAATATCCGGTGCGCCCTTTGTATACTGCACAATGCCGTCTGCTGTCTCATGGATCGTTGACATCATCTTCCGCATGGAATCGAATGGTGCTTCGCCGATCCGCGGCTGCTGGATGCTGAGCTCTGTTTTCGGCATGCCCTCACTTTTCGCAAAAGCGACCAGAGCTGCTTCTGTCGGTTCGCCTGCCGCATTGCCATTTTCATCCAAATAGGCATCGGAGCACAGTGCCATGGCAGCTGCCAATTCTTTTGTATTCCCCGTATTCTTAACGACCGTCATGCGATTCTGCGTCAGTGTACCGGTCTTATCAGAGCAGATGATCTGCGTGCAGCCAAGTGTCTCAACGGCCGTCAGACGGCGGATCACTGCATTTGCCTTTGACATCTTTGTAACACCGATCGACAGAACGACCGTGACAACTGTCGCAAGTCCCTCCGGGATTGCCGCAACAGCCAGTGATACCGCAATCATGAACGTGCTCAGAATGCCGCTCAGCGTAAATTCACCAGCCATCACGAGATCAAAAATAAAGATAAAGATACAGATAAAGATGACCAGCCACGACAGCTTCTTGCCAAGTTCATTCAGCTTGATCTGCAGCGGCGTGCTCTCATCCTTTGTCTGATTCAGAGCATCCGCGATCTTGCCCATTTCCGTATCCATACCCGTCGCTGTGATCACGGCAATGCCTCTGCCATAGACTGCAGAAGAGCCCATATAGCACATATTAGTGCGATCGCCCAGCGGCACTTCTTCTTCATCTGATTCCATCTGCAGGATATCGATCATTTTGTTGACCGGCACGGATTCTCCTGTCAGCGCAGCTTCTTCGATCTTTAAAGATACTGCTTCCAGCAGTCTGCCATCGGCCGGTACAGCATCGCCTGCTTCCAGCACGATAATATCGCCCGGTACAAGATCTGCACTGGGAATGCTTGACTGCCGTCCATCACGGATCACTTTGCATGTCGCTGCCGTCATTGTCTGCAGAGCGGCAATGGCCTGTTCTGCTTTGGACTCCTGCAGAACGCCTAAAACAGCATTCAGCAGGACGACCGCCGCAATGATAATGACATCGGCCATCGATTCACCGCTGACTGCACTGGTCGCTGCCGAGATCACAGCAGCACACATCAGCATGATCAGCATCGGATCTTTCAGCTGTTCCAAGAACCGCTTCCAATTGGAGATCTTCTCCGCCGCTTTCAATGCATTGGCGCCGTACTTCTCTCTTCTGAGCTGTACTTCATGGCTGTTCAGCCCATCCGCGCTGCTTCCCATATTCTTCAGTACTTCTGCGGGATTTTCTGTATATACCTTTTCCATCATTCCTCCTTGTGCATCAGATAATAAAAGACCCATGCACGCACTTGATCTGTGTGTAT
Source organism: Solobacterium sp. (assembly GCA_022486705.1). GTDB lineage: Bacteria > Bacillota_I > Bacilli_A > Erysipelotrichales > Erysipelotrichaceae > Bulleidia. Next base: position 23,135 of record JAKVKC010000025.1, read on the forward strand.
GAGTCTCATTCTTATCTCCAGACATTCCGGGTGCATGCACCGTCCTGACGAAATGCCGCACAGTATCACTGTGGAATTACTCCCTCAAACAGGAATATAGTAGCATACCGAAAATCCAAATAAAAGAGGATTCTCTGACAGTTTCAGCGATCTGTCTGCCGCACTTCCAAGGCGCGCAGCATCCAGGCAATCCCATACGTTCCAGCTAAGAGCAGGCACATCCATAGGACACTGGCATACCATGGCTGCTTGGTGATCCGCAGGAACGGATATGGACCATCCGCCAGCTGCAGAAGATTCAATACGATCAGAATGCCCGCATAGATCAGCGTCGGCACCAGCACAAGCATAGTATCTTTCTTTGCCAAGGGATCCAATGGATCCAGCCAGACAAAAGAAACAAAGACAAGGATCGGGCAGAACAGATGATGATACAGCATCGAACCATCCACCAGCATAAAGTGCGCTGTACTGATGCCGCCCTGCATTGGGATCAGCACAAAGATGACCACAAGGAAGGTCAGCGTCAGACATACCGCTGAGATATATTTTGCGAATTGGATCCAGCCAGGGATTGATGTCCTTTTTCCCCGCAGCATCTCCATCTCACATAGCGCAAGGCATAAACATGCAAGCATTGCAAAGACATTGCTGTCTTCGGTATAGAATTCCGCAAAGTTCCATCCGCTCCGACATACATAGAGCCCTGCACCGATAGCTTCTAAGAGCACAGTCAGAAGATTGCAGAGCAGCGATATCTTCAGCCTTCCCGCTTTCATATTATTCTGCCTGATTCAGGCCAGACCGGCTCAGCCGAGGATTGTCTTCCCCATACTCACAGCCATGCCAGATATATTTTCTAGTCACACGTCCCGAGATCAGGCAGATGATCTCATAGGAGATCGTCTTCAGTTCATTCGCCATTTCTTCCAGATCGATATGATCGCCGAATACTTCAGCTTCTGTTCCCGGTGCCACATCATGATCCAGTCTGACCATGCACTGATCCATGCATATACGTCCGACAATTTCAGCCATCTGTCCGTCAACATATACTTTTCTGCCTTGGTTGGCACGGATAAAGCCATCCGCATAGCCAATCGGCATTGTTGCAATGATCTGATCGCTGTCAGCGGTATAGGTAGCCCCATAGCCGATCGTTTCGCCCTTGGCAACATGCTTGGTCATACTGATGCATGTATGCAGCGAGATTGCTTTCTTCAGATCTTTCTTATAAGGAGAGATGCCGTAGAGAGAAATACCTACGCGGCATGCATTGGAAATATCATCCTTGAAGAAGATCGTAGCATCGCTGTTATCGCAATGGATCCACTCAAAAGGATACTGCAGTGCTTTTACAGCCGCTGCAAATTTCTGATACTGCTGATCCGTGATTTTATGATCCAGCTGATCGGAACAGAAGAAATGCGTAAAGATGCCTTCCATTCTGCATCCTGCTTTCTTCAATTGATCAAATGCTTTCTGCAGAGAAGAAATATCTTTAAAGCCAATGCGGTTCATGCCGGTATCTACCGCCAGATGGACCTGCAGATCCTGACAGTTCTGGGCCGTTACCGCATCGACCCATTCTTTCGAATACGCCGCCGTGCTGATATGATGCTGAATCAGGATCGATGCATCCTGTGCATCCACTGCTCCTAAGATCAGGATCTTTCCATCATATCCTTCATTTCTCAGCATCAGTGCTTCATCCAAAGAAGAAACAGCCAGCATATCTGCCCCTGCTTCCAATACCGCATTGGCGACCTGCTGATCCCCGCAGCCATACGCATCTGCTTTCAGTACAGCAATATACTTCTTGCCGCATATATCTTTCGTGCTTCTTACATTTTCTGCAATCGCATCCAGATTGACTTCCATCCAGGTATTTCTATACATAATTTCGCTCCTTTTAGTACAGTGATGAATAATGATATCCAAAAACAATTCCTGCCGCCCGGAACAGAAGTCCCAGCAGACTGCTGATATTGGTCGAGAAGTTCATCTGCATCCATAAGCGCAGAGAATTCGGCCAGACAGCTGGATGAACAATGACATAAAGAATGCCATCCATGCCGTACATCGCACAGAGATCGCCGATCATGATCGCAAGAACGGTGCAGACAGCACCTAAGATACAGTATGCTTTGCCGATCCCATGTCCATATTTCTGGATCAAAGAACCGATCGACCAGCCCAGGAATAAATAGATGACTTCCATCTGGATCTGAATATAGCTGATGACCACGCCATAAAGCAGGCCTAATAAAACGGCGGAACATAAACCAATCAGAACTGCCAGGAAAAAACGTTTATTGCTGTTCAGACCGCCGGTGTTGTATATCTGCATGAACTGCCCTCCAAGTACGCTGTATATTGTATCACAATGAATAATTTCAGCAGAATTACATATGCATTTTTTCAAAAAGTTTGCGAAAGAATTGGTTGACTGCATAGGTGTGCCGTGGTATATTAATTTAGCACTCTGAAACAGAGCTGTGTACGATTTATGGAGGTTTAGCTCAGTTGGGAGAGCATCTGCCTTACAAGCAGAGGGTCAGCGGTTCGAGCCCGTTAACCTCCACCATTTATATGCCGACTTAGCTCAATTGGCAGAGCAACTGATTTGTAATCAGTAGGTTGTAGGTTCGATTCCTATAGTCGGCACCATCTTCTATTTGGAGACGTAGCGAAGAGGCTAAACGCGGCAGACTGTAAATCTGCTCCCTATGGGTTCGGTGGTTCGAAACCACCCGTCTCCACCATTTTTTCTTAAAATTTGATGCATCTGCTGGGTGCACACGATGAATCTGATTGGGGCATAGCCAAGCGGTAAGGCAAGGGACTTTGACTCCCTCATTCGTGAGTTCGAATCTCGCTGCCCCAGCCATTATATATACCACTGATGTCTCGGTAGCTCAGGTGGTAGAGCAACTGACTTTTAATCAGTGGGTCGAGGGTTCGATTCCCTTCCGAGACACCACTTCTGAAAAGATGCGAGTGTAGTTCAATGGTAGAACGGCAGCCTTCCAAGCTGCATACGTGAGTTCGATTCTCATCACTCGCTCCATATAGAAGTATGAGTCACTGCAAAGTGGCTTTTTTTGTACTTTATTTCTAAGAGTTGGAACAACTCTCTGCATCCCTCCTGTATTGTTTCGTCTATAATGAGCACAGGAGATTATGATAATGGATGCCAAAGAAAAGATCTATGTAACAGGTCATATCCATCCCGATACGGATTCTATCGCTTCTGCTATCGGATATGCTTTCTTTAAAAAGGCACAGGGGATCAATGCTGTACCATGCCGTTTAGGCAAGATCAATCATGAAACAGATTATCTGCTCAAAAGATTTCATTTCGAAGAACCAATGCTGTTAAAAGATGCCAGAAAGACGCTGGCAGAAATTGAATTGGATCCGCCGGATGCTATATCCGAGGAAACAACAATCTACGAAACAATAAAAAAAATGCAGGAGACACATCGTCCTGCTTTCTGCGTGACCAATGCGGATGGAGCAGTTGAAGGCATTGTCACTAAGAGCAACCTCAGCAATATCAGTTTAGGCGATACAGCCAGCGGTATTGATCTTCTGCGGGAAACATCCATTGAACATATTGCGGAGACGATCAATGGGACCATTGTCTACCGTGACGAACAGGTCCACATCAATGGCAAAGTATCGATCATTGCATTGACTTCTTCTAAGCTGGATCATTATGAGATCCAGGACCGCATCGTCATTGTCGGCGATGATGCCCAGGCACAGAAGGAACTGATCCGCAAAGGTGCTGGCATCCTGATCGCCGTATGGACCAAAGAGATCCAGCCGGAAGTCATTGCGACTGCCAAGGAATATCATTGCCCGCTCATTCTTTCCGGTCATGGATCCATGAATACATCCCGTTATATTTATTTTGCGCCGCCGGTAAAGCTTGTCATGACAAAGAAGCTGATCATGTTCCATATCAATGATCTGGCGGAAGATGCCGGCCGGAAAATGATGTCTTCCCGCTATCGTACCTATCCGGTCATTGATGCCAATGGAAAGCTGCAGGGATATGTTTCGCAGTATAACATCATCAATGCGGCCAATAAAAAGATCATTATGGTCGACCATAATGAATTTTCTCAATCAGTGCAGGCAATTGAAAAAGCACAGCTGGTCGAAGTCGTCGATCATCATCGCATCTGCGATTTTTCGACAGTTCAGCCCGTCTCTTTCCGCAATGAGATCGTCGGAGCGACCGCAACGATCATTGCCACGATGTTCCGTGAGAATCAGATCCCGATTCCAGAAAATCTGGCTGCCCTGCTTTTGAGTGCCATTCTTTCCGATACCCTGCTGTTCCAATCTCCTACCTGTACCGCCAAGGACCGCAGTACCGCCAATATCTTAGCAGCACTGGCTGGTCTGGATATTGATGCCTTCGGACGGCAGATCATTGAACAGCAGGCAGATACCGGTGCCCAGAGCCTCATTGAACAGATCAATCAGGATATCAAATCCTATGAGATCAATTCCATCCAAGTCATTATTTCACAGGTGATGACCGCTTCTCTTTCGGATGTACAGAAGAAAGCCGAGGAGATCCAGGAACAGATCAATGAATATGCGGACCGTAAAGAAATGAAGCTGCTGCTTGTCGCTTTCACCAGTCTCTTGGATCAGGGATCCATCTTATTTGCGGCCGGTGAAAATGCCGGCTGGGTATCCGAAGCCTTTCCGGAGCAGGATGAACCATATGGGATCCAGAAAGGACTGCTTTCAAGAAAATCGCAGATCGTACCGAAGATCACAGAGATCATCAATCGCTATGCCTGAGCCGGTTCCAGATCAATGATCACAATTTCCGGATTGTTATAGAGACGCGGGATCCATGGGCATCCCGATGCTAAGCCGCGGGAGATCACAAGCTTGCGGCCATTGAGGTCATGAACGCCTTCGGTATATTTCGGAAATAATCCCTGATGGGGAAAATAAACGCCCTGATGGGTAAAAGGAATGCGCCATTGTCCGCCATGGGCATGGCCGCTGATGATCAGATCGCAGTCAGTTTTCCGATAGAAATCAATATAGTCCGGACGATGCGAGATCAGAATGCGAAAAGCATCGGTATGATATTTCTCTGAGATCTCATGAGACGGGAACTTCACGCGGCTCCCCTGGTCTTTCATACCATAGATCTCGATCTGGCAGCCATCCTTTGCAAACATCGTACCGCTGTCTTCCAGCACATGGACTCCTTCTGCCTCTAAGCGCAGGCGCAGACGTCCGATCTGTTCTTTCAGATAGATATCATGGTTGCCGGAAGTAAAATAGACCGGCAGGCCCTTCAGTCCGCGGATCAGTTCAAAGCTGATCTCAAAATCACGATCCACATCAAAGAGATCCCCTGGTATGATCACCAGATCCGGCTTCTCTTTTTTTATAATATTCAGGATCTTGGACTGTCCTCTGCCGAACCGGCGGCAGTGCAGATCAGAAATTACTGCGATCCTGATCGGTGCCTTGATCTTCTTTGAACAGATCGGATCATGACTGACATCGATATGATATGGCAGTCCGGCAGTGACAATGCCCGCTGCCATCAGACCGGCACTGATTAAAAATGTTCTATTCATCCGCGTCCTTCCTTTCTTTCATCTGAGCCGAGAGCTTCTCCTTCTGATGTGAAATACGGATCACTAGAATGCCGTCCAGTATTGCAAGAATCACGGTCAGGATCATCACCCAAAGGGGAATATTTTCTTCCCAGCGAATCACCAGAAACAGAATTATCACCGCAGCACTGAGGACAAAAGCCCTTTTCTCTGCACGGTGCAGCCGACGATAGGCATCATAAAAGCTGTCTTTCATAGGTCCTGTCCGAAATCCTTTAAAATATCTTCTTCCGGAATGCCGCGATAGATCAGCTTCTCAGCCAGGATCGTATACAGCATTCTTCCTTCAGGATCCTTTGCTTCTTTCAGGACAGTTCCATACATATGTTTTTCACCATGGCGGAATTCCACAGTATCTTCCGGTACGATTCTCTGCATGTCTCCATTATACAGGAAATGAGATCCTTCTGTCTTCAGACAAGCCGGCGCAGCCATTTTCCCCGGCCCAAGCGGATCAGGAAGAGAATGCCGCGGAAGCACAGTTCGACCGTCATCGCGATCCATACGCCATACAGGCCCATCGTCTGGGCTAAGAAATAAGCAATGGTGATCCGTACGCCCCAGATACTGACAAGATTCAGGATGCCTGGCACAAACGTATCGCCAGCCCCGCGCAGGGCTCCCGTCGCAACAATAGAAGCCGCAAATAAAGGCTCCGCAAATAGTTCTAAGCGCAGGACCTGAATGCCAAGTTCCTGCACAGCTGCATCCGGCGTCAGGAAAGCAAAGACAAACGGGCATAAGAAATACATCAGGATGCCCAAAAGCGACTGCACAGCAATGCCTACGGCACAGTTCAGCCAGGCAAATGATTTCGCAAGATCGCTGCGATCCGCGCCGACTGCCTGTCCGATCATGGTCGTGGCCGCTGAAGCAATGCCGTAGCCTGGCATATAGCAGACGCTCTCCGCGGTCACGGCAAAACTGTTGGCCGCAATGGCCACCGTGCCAAGCGGCGCTACAATGCGGGTCGATACGACCATCGCTCCGGTCGTCGCAGTCTGTTCCAAAGCCATCGGCAGACCGATCTTCAGTGCCTTCTCGATCACTTCTTTCTGCGGCATCCAGCTGCTCTGCGACTTTTTCAAAGCCAGCGTCTTTTCTTTGCACGCCGCCTGGTACAGCATGAAGCCCATGACTGTAGCTACCGCAAAACATGTTCCCAGCTGGGCGCCCAGCACCCCAAGACCAGCACCCGGCATTGTAAAAGAAAAGCCAAACAGGGAAACAAGCCGCGTTGGAAAGATCAGAAAATAATTGTATATAACATCTAAGCCGCACATCGTGCCAGCCAAGATGCTTGGTGTCTTCATATTGCCAGCGCACTGCAGCATGCTCATGCACAAGGTATTGATCTGCCGCACCGGAATGAATATCGCAAAGAAAAGAAAATAGTAATGGGCATCCTGCCAGATGGCCGGATCTGCCCCCAGCCACTGCGGCAGCGAAAAGGATATTAGAATGCCGATGGCCGAAACAAAAAGCGACAGCAGGAAGACAGCCGGCAGCGACTGTTTGAAGATCGCATGCGACCTTTTCATATCGCCTGCCCCTACCGCATGTGCCACCTGCACCGCAAAGCCTGCTGCAGCTGCGTTGATCAAAGCACCGAACAGCCATGTCGTAGATGCGACCAAGCCGACAGATGCGGAAGCCAAAGCACCTAACGATCCGACCATGGCCGCATCAATATACTCCATGATGATCTCCGAGATCTGGGCAAGCGTACCCGGAAGGCTCAGACGAAAAATAGCCGTCAGCTTATCTTTCAATGTCAGTTTTTTTCCGCTTCTCATCATTTCAGAAAAGCTGGCAGATTCACTCATGGCCCTATTATACAGGAATGTTCCATGAAGTCATATGAAAAGAAGGCACTCAGCCTTCCTTCTTGTTTTCCATGCGCCAGAACAGCAGCGGTGCAAGATATACCGCGCCAAAGACAGCCATGCCTGCACTGAGAAACTTTGCGATACGCAGATCAATCATGCGCTTGGCAATGAAGCTGACGCCGAAATAGAGACCGGCCGTAATGATCGCCCCGATGATCAGCCGCATGATCCGAGTACGACGATCAAGATGTTCTGTAGAGAAGCAGACATATTTCTTTTCCAGATACCAGCCGACAAGTGCCCCGGCAAACATGCCGTACGACTTCATGCCGTCTGCCTGCATGTCTTTCGGATCGACCAGCAGCACGCCATTTTCATATGTCATCGGATAGGACTTCAGCAGCGTATAGGCGATCAGTCCTGCCGTTATCAGCAATCCGACAGCCAGGATGACCGTATCATTCCGATCTCCCTTTTCATACCAGACAAACAGTTTCTGTACCGCAAACAGGACAAAGATTCCTTCTGCCAGTGCAATCAGCACATCCTGCGGTGTATGCACACCAAGATAATTTCTTGAAAAAGCAATCAGCAGGATCAGAATGATCATGCCCCACATCAGCTTTTTATTCTTTTTTTCCTGTACCGCAATGCCGCCGTAGACACTGACCGCTGTGATCGTATGTCCGCTTGGGCACGAATAGCCGCCGGCTGTCGAGATCGACAGGGCGCTCGGTACGATCCTCGCATCCCGTTTCCAAGGACGGTAGGCACAGATCGTATTCTTGATCGCCGAATTCAAAGAAGCGCCAATCGTAAAGCTGGCCAGCAGGAACTTTCCCTTCTGCTTATCGCGGCACCAGTATATATATGCGATCACTGCAACAGCGGCAATGCCGATCAGCGAAATGCCGTTGAACAGAACATCTGCAAATGATCCAAGCGCCTGCCGGATCTGCTGCAGCCATAATAAATAATCAATATCCATAAATTACCTCTAGCCATATTATACCGTGATTCCGGCTGCTTCCATACTTTGTTTTTCGTGAATTTTACATGCACTTACAGTTTTCCTTACCTTCAATCTTTCTTCGTCTGCTGTTCACAAAGCTCCAATATAGTATGCATAGTACCAAAAAGAAAAGGAGCTGTTCGCAATGAAAAACATCTATTTGAAAAAGGGTCTGGCAATCGCTGCAGCCGCGGTCCTGCTGGCTGGCTGTTCTGCCTCGGCAGCTGCGTCTTCCCCAGCCGTTTCCTCAGCGTCTGCACAGAGCACCAGTACATCCGGGACCTCCACGGTCACGACTGTAAATGCAAGTGCCAATGCGGTGATCGATACCGCAGATCTGTTCACTTCAAGAGATCTGGAACAGAGCGCAGATACATCCAATGCAGAATATATCACCGCAGAGGATGGCAAAGACATCTCGATCACCAGTGAAGGTGTCTATGTCATCTCCGGTACATCCAGTGAAACAACGATCACCGTAGAAGCACCGGAAGATGCCAAAGTGCAGATCGTTCTGGACAATGCATCCATCACCAATACAGATTCTCCTGTCATCTATGTAAAAAGTGCGGATAAAGTATTCGTAACAACCGCTGAAGGCAGTGTGAATACTTGCAAGGTCACCGGGACATTCACTGCTGACGGTACGGTCAATACAGATGCCGTCATCTTCTCTAAGAGCGATCTGACGCTCAATGGCACCGGCACTCTGAATATCACTTCTTCGCAGAATGGCATCACCAGCAAAGATGATCTGAAAGTCACCGGCGGCACATGGAATATCACCTGTGAAGCAGATGGTCTTGAAGCCAATGATTCCATAGCAATCGCCGATGGAAATATCACGATCAATGCCAATAAAGATGGCATGCATGCAGAGAATGATGAGGACAATGCCAAAGGATATGTCTATATCGCAGGCGGCACCTTCACCATTCAGGCAGAAGATGACGGCATCCAGGCCACAACGATCTGTGAGATTGATGGCGGCACCTTCACCATCAATGCCTCGGAAGGCATCGAAGGAACAGATGTAGAGATCAACGGCGGCGATATCACGATCAGTGCTTCCGATGACGGCATCAATGCCGCTGCGAAATCCACCGCTTATTCTGTGCAGATCATCATCAATGACGGCACCCTGAATATTACGATGGGCGCAGGCGATACAGATGCAGTTGATGCCAATGGCAGTATCACCGTCAATGGCGGCATCATCAATATTACCGCTCAGACTTCTTCGTTCGATTATGATACGACCGGCACGATCAACGGCGGCACCGTCACCGTCAATGGCGAGCAGATCACGGAGATGCCTTCTTCCATGATGGGCGGCGGCATGAAAGGCATGCAGGGATCCCAAGGAACACAGGGAAGATCCGCGGATGCTGCATCGGGCAGTACGCAGACAAAACAGAGCTGAAAGGAAAGCAGCGGTGCATCATGCATTAAACTGTACCCCAAGTCAAGGACAGGTTAATTAAAAGAAGCTTTTACCAGAGGAAGAAATTCTTCTGGTTTTCTTTATGCATATATTACTGAAGGCAGATACAGAACTGGAAAGTACTTGATTG
>JAKVKC010000026.1 GCA_022486705.1 Solobacterium sp.
CTGATGGACAGAGAGATCGACGGATTGAAGGAATTGGTGGAAGATTTTAACAATGAAGAATTATGACATTATCGTTATCGGCGGCGGACATGCAGGCATAGAAGCGGCATTGGCTGCAGCCAGGCTCCATAAAAGAACATTGCTGCTGAGCTTATCCATTGATAACATCGGCAAGATGCCATGCAATCCAAGTGTCGGCGGACCGGCCAAGGGAATTGTAGTCAGAGAAATAGACGCTTTAGGCGGACAGATGCCGGTAACGGCAGATCGCACAGCCCTGCAGTTCAAGATGCTGAACAGTGCCAAAGGCCCAGGCGTCAGAGCACTTCGCGTACAGTCCGATAAGATCGCATATAAAAAGATGATGCAGGATGTCTGCCTTCACCAGGAGAACCTGACGGTGAAAGCAGGGATGGCTGTTGAGATCAATGCCGAAGATCAGAAGATCACCGGTGTAACTTTAAAAGATGGCTCTTTCATATCCTGCGAGATCGTTATCCTGACGACCGGTACCTATATGGCCGGCGTCAATATGATCTCCAGTGAAGTGAAGATGGGCGGCCCGGATATGGAAGAAACAACGAACGATCTTTCCGCTTCCCTGCGCCGCTTAGGCATTGAAACAATGCGTCTGAAGACAGGAACACCTCCGCGTGTGCTGACTTCATCGATCGATTTTGCAAAGACATCGTATGAACCGGGAACCGATGAATTTCTGCGTTTTTCAGAAACTACAAAAAGAGAAGATATCCGCTCATTTAAAGATCAGGTACCATGCTATCTGACATATACAACGCCAAGAACACACGAGATCATCTTATCCAATCTGCAGAAATCTTCGATGTATTCAGGCGTCGTAAAGGGCGTTGGTCCGCGCTACTGTCCATCGATTGAAGATAAGCTTGTTCGTTTTAAGGATAAGCCAAGACATTTATTGTTCCTTGAACCAGAGTCACTGTCCATGGATACGACCTATGTTCAGGGCTTCAGTACATCGCTGCCAAGAGATATCCAGGAACAGATGATCCATACGCTGCCTGGTTTTGAACATTGCATTGTAAAAAAATATGCATATGCAATTGAATATGATGCGATCGATCCAATCCAGATGAAACCAACATTTGAATCTAAGATCATAGAAAACTTATTTACAGCAGGCCAGGTCAACTGTACCTCCGGCTATGAAGAAGCGGCTGGCCAGGGCATTATGGCTGGCATCAATGCATCATTGAAGCTGGAAGGAAGAGAGCCGCTTGTCTTTGGCCGAGATGAATCCTATATCGGTGTATTGGTGGATGATCTGACGACCAAAGGAACGAGAGAACCTTACCGTCTGCTGACCAGCAGAGCAGAATTCCGTCTCCTGCTGCGCCATGACAACGCCGAAGAAAGACTGATTGAAAAAGGCAGATACTGCGGTCTTGTTGATGATAAGAGGTACGCTGCTTTTGAAGCAAAAGAAAAGAAGCTTCAGGAAACGGAATCTTCTTTGAAAGATACACTGTTTGAACTGGATGATCCAAAAGTCAAAGCATATCTTGAATCGGTTGGATATACGGAAACAGAACACAAGGGCGTCAGCGGCAGCGATCTCGTAAAGCGTCCAAAGGTTGAAACAGAAAAGCTGATGGCTGCTAAGGATATTATCGTAGATCATGATCTGGCCAAGAAAGCAGATATTGATATAAAGTATGAAGGCTATATCAATAAGCAGAGAAGAGAAGCAGAAAAGCTCCAGGCAATGGAAGCACAGAAGCTCGGTGTTGATTTCAATTACGATGAGATCGACAATTTATCGATCGAAGGCAGACAGAAGCTTGTGAAGTTCAAACCAGCGACCATGGGACAGGCATCAAGGATCTCGGGTGTAAATCCGGCAGATCTAGCAGTATTGGCCATTTCGATAAAACAGGGAAAAGGGAGAAAACATGAACTACAATGAAGTCATTTCCAACGTCCAGATCTATGGCTTTGATGATGCCGTCAAGGGCGCAAAGTATTCCTATGCCGTTGATCTGAACAAAGTCACCAATGAGATCTCAAAATCAACCATTGCTTTAGCCACTTCACAGCCAGGCAGCGGTCATGATCAGTTCATGACGGGGATCATTGTCCAGTTTGATCTGACTTTTTCCAATAAAGCATGGGTAGAAGCAGAACGCTATAAATTCCTGGATTTCATTACATCGCAGTCGACCATGCATCGCATCACAAAGTTCAATCTGGATGATGTCTATATGCCGCAGGTCGATAAGCGGATCGTCGAGATCATGAAAGAAAAGGTGGCCGCATATAACCAGCTGCAGGCAGAGATCAAAGAGAAGCAGGAGAAAGAGCAGGACGTCACAGCTCTGACTGAAAAGCTTGATCAGATGTATCTTGAACTGCTGTATTCCAACCCGGCTGGGTTCCGTCTGACCGCCAAAATGAGCACAAATTACCGTGCACTGAAGACGATATATCGGCAGCGCAAAGATCATAAACTGCCAGAGTGGAGAGCTTTCTGCCAATGGGTCAGAACGCTTCCGCACAGTGAATTCATCACGGGCGAAACAGCCGCTGAATAAAGCATATTTTAACAATATGTGGGGAAATCAACTCTCCACATTTTTATATGGTTCAAGAAGAATTGTGGACAAAAGAGAAGCCCACAGCAGCGACAAAGCAGACATGATGAATGTGGACAAATAATTTGTCCACACATTTTACTCTTTTCCCGGGAAAAGGTTAATGCTAAAATAAAGTAGAAAAGAAGGAATACATGACCATTGAAGAATTGCGTACAGCATCAGATGAGATCGGTATCCATCTGACAGAAGAAATGATGGAGCAGCTGGAAACATACTGTTCCCTTCTGCAGGAATGGAATGAAAAGATCAACCTGACTGCTATCAAAGAAAAAGACGAGATCATCGAAAAGCACTTTCATGATTCTCTGCTGCCGTTAGCGGGACGCAGACTGGAAGGAACCGTCGCAGATGTCGGAACCGGTGCAGGATTTCCCGGACTTGTCTGGAAGATCGTTTTCCCTGAACTGCCGGTTGCTTTGATCGAACCGACCGGGAAGAGATGCACCTTTCTGAAAGAGGTCATTGATCAGCTTCAATTAAAAGGAATCACGGTATATAACGAGCGGGCAGAGGAACATGCCCAGAAACATCGTGAAGAATACTCTGCTGTTACGGCAAGAGCAGTCGCCAATCTCAGTATCTTAGCAGAGCTCTGTGTTCCTTTATTAAAGAAGGATGGACTGTTCATTGCAATGAAGGGCTCACAGGGGCATCAGGAAGCAATCGCTGCTCAGCATGCGATGAAGGTACTTGGCTGTACCTTAGAAGAAGAAAAAGAGACCTCTCTTTCAGAAGGAGATCATCGTGTGAATCTCTTCTATCGAAAGACAGGACATACCCCAATAGAATATCCGCGCAATTATGGCCGGATCAAGAAACAGCCGCTCTAAAGGAGATCATATGGCAGGAAAGAACATATTTGAACTGTTTAATAACACAGGAAAAGAAGTACATAAGATCATTACTCTTCCTATGGAGATGATCCAGCCTTCCCGCTATCAGCCGCGTCTGAAGTTTGATGAAGAGGCATTGCAGGAACTGGCAGATTCCATCAAAGAAAATGGACTGATCCAGCCAATCACGGTCCGTCAGATCGATGACCACTATGAGATCATTGCCGGAGAAAGAAGATACCGTGCCGCCCGCCTCGCTGGATACGAGGAGATCAAGTGCTACGTTCTTTCTCCAAGCGAAGACCAGGCAGCCCAGATGGCATTGGTAGAGAATGTGCAGAGAGAAAATCTCAGCGCCATTGAAGAAGCGAAAAGCTATCTGCAGATCATGCGCCAGGCAAGCCTGACCCAGGAACAGGTCGCTCGGAAGATCGGCAAGTCGCAGTCGGCCGTGGCCAATAAGATCCGTCTGCTGAATCTTCCGCAGGAGATCCAAGATGGTGTTGTCGAAGGAAAGATCACGGAGCGCCATGCCAGAGCACTGCTCAGTGCTCCGGAGGATCAGCAGAAGAAAGCCTATCATCATATTTTAAAAAAAGAACTGAATGTCCGTGAAACAGAAGCATATATTGAAACATTGAATCTCCCGGAAAAGACCCATAAGCGTCAGAAGACACAGGGCTTCTCCAGAAATACACAGGTGGCTGTTAATACGATCAATCAGTCCGTGAAGATGATTGATAAATTAGGCATCCAGGTTAAAGTGGAAACACAGGAAACAGAACAGGAAGTACGGATGGTCATCCATCTGCCGAAGGAAAATTAAGGGGATACTACTATGGGAAAGATTATTGCAATTGCCAACCAGAAAGGCGGGGTTGGAAAAACTACAACAGCTATGAATCTGGCAGCCGGTCTTGCCTTTGTAGGCAAGAAAGTACTGCTCGTTGACTTTGACCCGCAGGGAAATGCGACACATGGCATCGGTGCCAACAAGGTTGGTTTTACCAAATCTGTCTATGATGTACTGATGACAGATACAACGGTAAAGCAGGCTACCGTGACCCTGCAGATGCCGCCGATGGATGTACTTCCATCAACGATCGATCTTTCCGGTGCAGATGTTGCCATGTCACAATATGAGAATGGACGAGAACAGCTTTTAAAAAACAAACTGTCTGCGGTCAAGAATGACTACGACTATATTATCATTGACTGTCCGCCGGCATTGGGCTTGCTGAATACAAATGCATTGACTGCATCTGATTCGGTCATGATCCCCGTGCAGTGCGAATACTTTGCTTTGGAAGGACTGACCCAGCTGCTTTCAACGATCCGCTTAGTACAGAAGCTCTGGAATCCGCAGCTGTCCATTGAAGGTGTACTGCTGACCATGTTTGATGCTCGTACAAAGCTGTCGGTCGAAGTGCAGCAGGAAGTCAGAAAATACTTTAAAGAAAAGGTCTATAAATGTTTTATCCCAAGAAATGTCAAGCTCAGTGAAGCACCATCCAGAGAGCAGACCATTTTCGAATACGATACAAGAAGTGAAGGCTCAAAGGCCTATGCTCAATTAGTTCGGGAAGTAATTACCCAGAATGAAAGGAGAAAGTAATGGCACAGGAAAAACATCTTGGCAGAGGACTGAATGCGATCTTTGGTCAGAATGTAGAACAATTCTTAGATGATATTCAGAACAATGCGGCAGAAGTGCCGGGCAGAAGAGAAATTGAGATCAATATTTCTGAGATCCGGCCGAATCCATATCAGCCAAGAAAAGAATTTGAACCAAAAGCATTGCAGGAATTGGCGGATTCCATCAAGACACATGGCATCTTTACGCCATTGCTGGTCAGAAAAAGCGTATCCGGCTATGATCTGATCGCAGGTGAAAGAAGACTGCGGGCAGCGAAGCTGGCAGGCTTAACGACCGTACCTGCCATTGCCGTAGATTTCACCGAAGAACAGATGATGGAGATCTCCATTCTGGAAAATGTCCAGAGAGAAGATCTGAATCCGATTGAAGAAGCAGCTGCGTATGAATCATTAGTCAAGAAACTTGGCTATACTCAGGAAAAGCTTGCGCAGAGAGTTGGCAAGAGCAGAGAATACTGTGCCAATATGATGAGACTGCTGAAGCTTCCAAGCGAAGTACAGCAGCTGGTAATTGAAAAAAAGCTGACCAATGGACATGTCAGACCGCTGCTGTCATTGGAAGATGACGATGCCATCTATGATGCGGCCATGAAGATCGTTCATGATAAGATGTCCGTTCGTGATGTTGAAAAATACGTTAAAGAACTGAATGGCAAAGCTCCGAAGACAGTCAAAGCAGAAAAGAAAAAGGATCCGATGATCCGTGATATTGAAGCCAGAATGAGCAGCAAGCTTGGTACAGAAGTAGAGATCCAGGCCAAGAAGATCAGCATCTCTTTCAGTGATACGGATGATCTGAACCGCATTCTGGAAATACTTGGATGCTTAGAAGAAAGCTATGAATGAATCGATCTAGGCATCGCTGAACCAATGGTGCAGGTGCTAGTCTGAATATTGAAACAAAGCAGTTTCATTGTTCAGGATATATATGAAAATGAAGAGAGAGATCACCTTATCAAGATTGAAGTGGCTGCTCTCTTTTTCTTTAACAAGGTATACGGTGCTTATTTCCTGTGATGGGACTGCTGCTGAATAAAACAAGAATGTTCATCATCTGTCAAAGCAAGCAAACAATTTTATGAACAGAACATGCCAATTGATCTGCTTGGAAGTATCTGCAATACAGTGCTTTCAATATATTTTGTGAGAGCATTGTTTGGATGACATATGGCATCTCCGAAACAATTATAATGATCATAGCAATGGTGATCCTGCGTAAAGCAGATGCCGCAAACAAGGCTTAAAAACATATAAATACACATTTTCTGAAATGTGTAAATATTCAGTAAGTAGATGGCAATTTAAGCGGTTTATAGAATATAATGAAGTCATTCATAAAGATTTGATCTATTTTGCAATAGCTTACGGAGGATCCACGCAATGACAGACAGAGGCTGGAAGATATTCGCAGTTTTATCCATCGTTGTTTCATTGATATTTGTGTTCATTGATTGGCGGATGATGACAGGTTTTATACTTGGCTGTGCAGCATCGGCTTTTGTCTATCAAAATACGGTGCACTATGTGGACCGTACTTTGGCAAAGCACGTATCTACGGGAATGGCATATCATCTGACTTTAAATTATCTGATATGGACAGCAGTGCTGATCCTGTCTGCTGTACTGCCGCAGTTCTTCAATGTTCTGTGCTGTGCAGCTGGACTGTTCATCATTCGCATCTGTCTGATCACTGATTCATTCTGGCATAAGAAGGAGGCATAAATGGTCATACAGACTGATGTATACACAATCATTCTCCTGACAGTTATATTAGGAATAGGTATTGTTTGGGTCTCAAAGAAGATCGATAAATTAGACCCGGTAGAAAAACCAAAGGGAATTGCCGGAGCTGCGATTCTTGGCGTACAGGCAGTAGCCAATACGTGCATATCAAATGTCGGTAAAAAAATTGCATATAACTTAGCACCCTATGTACTGGTGCTTTGGGTATATATATTTTCGGCAAATATTTTTTCTTTATTTGGGTTTGCATCGCCGACAGCCAATTTGTCCGTGACACTGCTGCTGGCCTTTATCACATGGCTTTTGATCCAGATTGTAGAATTCAAGTATGGCGGCGTCAAAGGATATTTCCATTCATTTCTTGAACCGATCGCGGTCATGCTGCCAATGAATATCATCGGCAAGTTCTCAACCATGATCTCCATGTCACTGCGTTTATTCGGCAATATTACCTGCGGCGGGATCATGATGCAGCTGGTATATTCCGGTGCACAGCTTCTCTCAAATTCGATCTTAGGATGGATGACAGAATCAGGGACAGTCTTTAACTTTATGGCCCCGATACTGACACCATTGCTGCATGCATATTTTGATGTCTTCTCAGGATTTATACAGACACTTGTATTTGTAACACTGACAGTAGTTCTTATCGGAAATGATATTCCGGAAGAAATAAAGAATGATCATAGAGATTAACAGGAGGAAAAATCTATGGAAAAAGGTTTAATTGCAATTGGAGCTGGGCTTGCGGTAATGACCGGTATGATGACAGGCCGCGGCGAAGGTGAAGTCGCTGCTCATGCCTGCGATGCCATCGCAAAGAATCCCGAAGTAGAAAGCAAGATCCGCTCAACAATGATCTTAGGTATTGCCTTATCTGAAACTTGCGCAATCTATGGTCTGCTGATCTCAATTCTTCTGATATTTGTATACTGAGGACAGCTGAAAAATGAGTATAGATGTTGACATCATCAGTCAGCTAGTACCAAACGTGATGACCATGATCGTTCAGCTCTGCAGTACACTTGTGCTTTTTCTGCTTGTCAAAAAGTTCCTTTGGAAATCCGTAATGAATTTTTTCAATGCCCGTACCGAAAAGATGCAGGCAGATCTGACGGCGGGAGAACAGGCCAAGCAGGCTGCTCTTTCTGACCGTGAACAGGCGCGCAACGAATTGAACAGCGCTGCCAGCAGATCGGAAGAGATCGTCAATGCGGCTGTCAAAGAAGCGAAAGACGAGAAGGCAGGGATCCTTGCACAGGCTTCAAAAGAAGCAGATGCAGAACGTAAAAAAGCACATGAACAGATCGAAGCAGAAAGAATTGCCATGGCAGATGACGTTAAAGAAGAGATGGTCAATGTTGCTATGGACGCTGCTGGAAAGCTGATCGGTGAGAAGAATGGCGAAGAAATTGATCGGAAAGCAATCGCTGATTTTGTAAAGGAAGCAGCAGCTCATGACCAATGAAATCACACAGCGGTATGCACAGGGAATGTTTGAGCTGGCAAAAGAAGAAAAAAGCGTAGAAGAAAAGAAAAAACAGGCAGAATGCATTTTGGAAACAATGAATGACTGTCCTGATTTTGCTTTGTTTTTGCGCGCTGTAAAAGTAACAAAGCAGGAAAAGTATGAACTGATCGATCATGTCTTTCATGAAGCGGCCGATCACGACATGTGTTCCTTTATGAAACTGATCATTGAAAAAGGCAGAGCCTACTATATGCAGGGCATCATGGAAGACTATGTCAAACTGGCAAATGAGGATCTGGGCATTGAACTTGCAGAAGTTGTATCCGCAAGAAAGCTCAGCGCACAGGACATGCAGACGATCGGTGAAGCATTGGTCAGAAAAACAAATAAAAAAATTGTTCTTAAGAATAAGGTTGATCCAAGTGTAATAGGCGGCATCAGAGTGACGATGGCAAACAGCGTGACCGATGCAACGATATCCGCAAAGATCGAACGAATGAGAAGCGCATTATTGAAAGGAGGCAGAGCATGAGCAGAGATATAAAACCAGAGGAGATCAGCTCACTGATCAAAGAAGAGATCAAGAACTATGATCAGAAAATCCATTCTGATGATGTTGGATATGTCATTTCTGTCGGCGATGGCATTGCGATGGTGCAGGGCATTGAAAAAGCAATGTCTTCCGAACTGCTTGAATTTCCGCATGATGTCATGGGAATGGTCATGAACCTGGAAGAAGACCATATTGGTGTTGTTCTGTTAGGGGATGACCGTGAGATCAAAGAGGGCGATGAAGTAAAGCGTACCGGCAGGATCGTTGAAGTTCCAGTCGGTGACGGCCTGCTTGGCAGAGTGGTTGATCCTTTAGGAAATGCCATTGATGGCGGGGAAGCAATTGCGTATACAAAGACCCGTGCGATTGAAAGAGTTGCCCCAGGTGTCATGACAAGAAGATCGGTCTATCAGCCTCTGATGACAGGTTTAAAAGTCATTGATTCAATGATCCCTATCGGCAAAGGACAGCGTGAACTGATCATCGGCGATCGTGAGACAGGCAAGACAGCAATTGCCGTTGATACGATCATCAATCAGAAGGGCAAAGATGTTTACTGCATCTATGTCGCTATCGGTCAGAAAGAATCGACGGTTGCACGCATGGTGCAGAAGCTCAGAGAAAATGACGCAATGGACTACACGGTTGTCGTCAATGCATCGGCATCTGCCAGTGCACCTCTGCAGTATATTGCACCGTATGCAGGCTGTGCGATGGGCGAAGAATGGATGGAGAACGGCAAAGATGTTCTCATAGTCTATGATGATCTGTCCAAGCATGCCGTAGCGTACAGGACCATGTCGCTGCTGCTGAAAAGGCCTCCGGGAAGAGAAGCGTATCCAGGCGATGTGTTCTATCTGCATTCCAGATTATTGGAGAGAGCTGCGAAACTTTCCGATGAACTTGGCGGCGGTTCTTTAACTGCTCTGCCGATCATTGAAACACAGGCAGGCGATATTTCCGCATATATTCCAACTAACGTTATTTCCATTACCGATGGACAGATCTTCCTGCAGACAGATCTATTTGCCGCAGGACAGAGACCGGCCGTTGATTCCGGCTTATCGGTATCGCGTGTTGGCTCCAATGCACAGACCAAGGCGATGAAGGCAGTTTCATCCACTTTAAAGCTGGATCTGGCACAGTACCATGAAATGCAGACATTTGCCCAGTTCGGTTCTGATCTTGATGCCAGTACCAAGAAGATCCTGAACCATGGTGAAAGAGTGACCGAACTATTAAAGCAGCCGCAGTATCAGCCGATGTCCATGACCGATCAGGTACTTTCTTTATACGCTGTAAAGCATGGCTATATGGATGAAATTCCCGCGGCAGAAGTAGCAGCTTTTGAAAAGAGCCTGCTGCGCTATTTCCATGATGCATATAAAGATGTATGCGAAGAGATTGAGAAAAATGGTTCCTTCAGTGATGAATGCATTGCCAAGACAGAAGAAGGAATGAAAAAAGCATTGGAACAGTTCAAGCTTGTTAAAGGAGTGAACTGATATGGCAGGCCAATCCAGGCAGGCATTGCGGACTAGGATCAAATCCGTACAGTCTACCCGCAAGATCACGAAAGCAATGGAAATGATCGCCAATGCAAAGCTGTTCCGTCAGAGAAACAAGATGGAAGCCAACCGTGAATATGCCCAGCGCCTGCAGGATACTGTCAATGAGATCATGTATAAGAATCCTGATGCAGAATCTCAATTCCTGAAAAAAGCAGAAAACAGCCATCGCATGACGATCATCTTCGGTTCTGATCTTGGTCTGTGCGGCGGGTATAACGGAAATGTCCTGAAAGCAGCCAGAGAAGAACTGGATCCGAATGATCCGATCATTCTCATCGGGACATCGCTGTATCATCAATTCCAAGAGTATGGCTTTCATCTTCTGAATGAAGAGCCGATCTCTTCGGATAAGATCACTTTTCTTGAATTGAAGAAAGCAGTAGAGACAGGGATCAGGCTTTATCAAAATGATGAAGTCGGGACTGTGCAGCTGCTGTATACCGAGTTTGTCAATACGATGACCTTCCGTCCGGAATTTGATGTTCTGCTGCCATGCACGATCGATGAGCAGAAAAAAGAAGAGATTGCAGCGGCAGATAAAGCAGACAAGGAACTTCCGAAAGAAACATTGTTTGAACCGAATGCCGAAACGATCTTAGATCAGCTGATCCCCATGATGGTGCAGGATGTTGCGTATTCTGACTGGATGGAGTCGACTACTTCCGAACAGGGAAGCAGAAGAGTAGCCATGAAGACAGCGTCCGACAATGCGGATGATCTGAGCTCTTCTCTGCAGCTGGAATACAACAAGGCAAGACAGGCCGCGATTACGCAGGAGATCACCGAGATCGTCGGCGGATCCAGTGCGGTATAAAGAAAGAAGGCAACTATGAACAATACAGGAAAGATCGTACAGGTCATTGGACCTGTCGTAGATATTCGCTTTGATGCAGACAGTCTGCCTTCGATCAAGAATGCAATTCTGATCAAAACATCAGACAAGGAAGAGATGACGGCAGAAGTTGCCCAGCACATCGGCGATGATATCGTCAGATGCATTGCTATGTCCTCTACCGATGGCTTAGTCAGAAATATGGACTGCATAGATACCGGTTCACCGATCGAAGTGCCGGTCGGCGATGAAGTGCTTGGCAGAATGTTCAATGTCCTAGGAGAGCCAATTGATGGCTTAGGCGAAGTCAAGACAGAAAAGAAGATGCCGATCCATCGTGAAGCACCGACATTTGCACAGCAGCAGACACAGAATGAGATCCTGGAAACAGGCATCAAGGTCATTGATCTGCTCTGCCCATATGCAAAGGGCGGCAAGATCGGTCTGTTCGGCGGTGCAGGTGTAGGCAAGACTGTTCTGGAACAGGAGCTGATCCATAACATTGCTATCGAACATGGCGGACGTTCCGTCGTCGCTGGTGTCGGCGAGCGTACCCGTGAAGGCAATGATATGTATTACGAAATGAAGAATTCCGGTGTCTTAAAGAATACTGTCCTTACCTATGGACAGATGAATGAATCACCAGGTGCCAGAATGAGAGTCGCATTATCTGCTCTGACAATGGCCGAATACTTCCGTGATGAGGAACATCAGGATGTACTGCTGTTCATTGATAACATCTTCCGTTTCACCCAGGCTGGTTCAGAAGTATCTGCCCTGCTTGGCAGAATGCCGTCAGCCGTTGGCTATCAGCCGACTTTGGCAACTGAAATGGGACAGCTCCAGGAAAGAATCGCATCAACGGATGCAGGTTCCATTACATCCGTGCAGTGTGTTTATGTTCCGGCAGATGATCTGACCGATCCAGCTCCGGCTGCGACCTTCTCTCATCTGGATGCACGTTTGGTATTGGATCGTTCCATCGCTGCTTTAGGCATCTATCCGGCGGTTGATCCATTGGGATCCTCATCCCGTCAGCTGGATCCGCTCGTTGTCGGTGAGGAACATTACAAGGTCGCCCGTGAAGTGCAGGAGATCCTGCAGAGATACAGAGAACTGCAGGATATCATTGCCATCTTAGGTATGGATGAACTTGGTGAAGAAGACAAGAAGGTCGTTGGCAGAGCCAGAAGGATCCGCAACTTCCTGTCACAGCCATTCAGTGTCGCTGAACAGTTCTCCGGTCTGAAGGGCGTCTATGTTCCCGTCAAGGATACGGTCGCTTCCTTCCGTGAGATCCTCGATGGCAAATATGATGATCTGCCAGAGGCAGCGTTTCTGTCTGTCGGTACGATCGAAGATGTCGTGAAAAAGGCAGAGACCTTAAAATGAGCATTCATTGCCGTATCATTACACCGCAGGGTGTATATAAAGAGATGGATGCTAATATCATCAACATTGATACGACCGAAGGACAGGAAGGAATCCTGCCAAATCATCTTCCCGTTGTAACAATGCTGAAGATCGGCAGGATCACTGCTGATGAAAACGGCACCCGTCAGGAATATGCCGTTGCCGGCGGCCTCTTCTATTTCCGTGATAACAAAGCCGAAATACTTACCGATGCCATTGAGAACAAAGAGGACATTGATATCGACAGAGCCGAACAGGCAAAGAAGAGAGCCGAGGACAGACTGCAGTCCAATGATCCAAGTGTGGATCAGAAACGTGCGGAACTAGCCTTAAAGAAAGCAATGAACCGGATCAAAACGAAGAACATAAAGCAATAGATATGAAGAACTGTCTGAAAAAAGACGGTTCTTTTTATAACAATAAAATGCATAATATAGGCTAATATGACCAAAAAGATCAGAAAACCCTGTGTTTGTTAACTTCTGTAAACTTCATCGTGAATAATGAATATACAGATAGTCAGTCTATAGGACTGACACGGAGGGAAATAATTATGAAGTGGAAGTCAATCAAGGCCCAATTATTTGCATTCATACTGGCGTTTGCTATGGCATTTGCGATGATGCCTACAGCAGTACAAGCAACCAACAGTTCCTTCAATGTGCAGATATCCTATACGAAACCATTTGAGGAGGGTGCTTTATGTAAAGATCCTGTAACGGAATCACATAGCGCAGGTGATAAGATTACTGCACCTGCAGTAACAGGCTACGTTCCATATTATCTTGATAATACGACAAAAAGTAAGATGAGTCTAAGTGGTCAAAATGAAAGTGACCCACCAAGGGTAGGAGGACTGAGTAATCCGCAATACCAGGCAACGATTAGTACACTTACGGGTGCAGCAGAACTAACTATAGGATATGCACCAGCTGTAACGAATATTACTGATGTGCCAACGACTTCTGCAATCGGAACATTAACACTGAGCGGTACACTGGTAGGATACAATGATAAGGCTGTCAAGAAAGTAAACAGCACGATCGTATGGAGCGTTAAATCTGCTGGAACAACAGGAGCGACAATCAGCGGCGATACTTTAACAACGACGGCTGCAGGTACGGTTACCGTAACAGCAACCGTTGCAAGAGGAACATATGATGGAACGGCATATCAGAATTATACAAAAGATTTCACAATTGCTGTTGCCCCTGCATATATAGCAGTAACAGGTATTACAACTCTGCCAACCGATGCCGTTGCTAATAAAGAATTAAAATTAAGCGCAGCAGTGGAACCAGCGGATGCAACAAACCAAACAATCGTTTGGAGCATCGGAGATGCGGGTGAAACAATGGCGGTCATCACAGGTGATACATTTAAAGCAAGAAAAGCAGGCTATGCCAATGTCACGGCAACAATTGTGAATGGCTTGACCAAAAACACCGATTATACAACATCGTTTAATATTCATGTGGGAGTTTCACAGGATAAAGCAGACAGTACAACTATGACGCTTGCCATACCGGCAAATGGGACGGTAATTGATCAGACAGATATGCACTTCCCAGAGAATATCGTTACATTGACAAATAACTGTGAGGTTTCTTTCTGCAAACGTTTAACAACAGAAGGAAAACCAGCTGTATCAATTGAAGCAGATAAGGACTATTCGTTTATCTGTCAGATACTTGATAAGAATTATAATGTTGTGAAAGCAGCAGATATTACAGCTGTTAATTCTACTGTAAAAGACTATGGGAATTATATTGTTGTCAGTTTTTCATCAGCACCATCAGTAGTACCTACCCCAACTCCAACTCCAACGCCAACACCAACACCAACACCAACGGCTAAACCAACGGCGGCGCCAACATCTTCTTATAAAGAACCAGATACTGCAGTAAAGTATCGTTCATAGAATATTCATTGAAATAGCTGAAGCAGGACAGTGATGTTCTGCTTTTTCTGTGCATGCATGTCATGACCAGAGCGGTTATGAAGGACAATTAGGAAAAGGGCCTGTTTTGGCATATAATCATTAAGGAAAAAGAAGCGGTTCATCCATCAGTATTCTGTGCTGACGGCAGTCGAGCAGATAAAATTCATTGTGAGGAAAGAATGTTAAGAAATCTAGATGAGATCAAAGAGAGAATGAAGACGATCAAAGCTTTCATTCTGGATATGGATGGCACCATCTATCTGGGGAATGAACTGTTTCCCTATACACATGCTTTTTTAAAGAAAATAGAAGATACGGATCGCCGATATTATTTCTTTACGAATAATTCTTCCAAAGATATAACAGCATACTTTGAAAAGCTTCATCATATGGGCATTGATATCAGCAAGGAACAGATGATGGTATCGACACATGTGATCATGCGCTGGCTGAAGAAACATTATGATGGAAAGAAACTGTATGTTGTAGGAACACCTGCTCTGCAGAGAGGGTTTGCAGAGAAGGGATGGATCCTGGATGATCAGGATCCGGATATTGTGATCCTTGGCTTTGATACGACACTGACCTATGAAAAACTGGCAAAGGCATGTTCCTTCATTCGGCATGGAAAGCTTTACTTTGGCATCAATCCTGATCTGAACTGTCCGATAGAAGATGGAGAATTTATTCCCGACTGCGGCAGTATTGCGCGCTTGATTGAATCCAGTACTGGGAAATATCCGGAATTCTTCGGCAAGCCAAGCCAGCGGGCATTGGAATACATGGTGGAAGCGACGGGACTGCCGGCAGAACAGATTGCTATCGTTGGCGACCGTCTGTATACAGATATTGCTGTAGCAGAAGGAAGTGAAGCCTTCAGCATCCTTGTGCTGAGCGGGGAGACCAAAGAAGAAGATCTTGCCCAGAGCAATACCATTCCGGATGCAGTGATGGAAAATATAGGTATCCTGACGGACCTGCTGTGAACAGGGAATCATGGGCATCTATGACAGCTGAATTACGGTATAATGGACATGCAGGCCGCAATAGAAATGAATCGCTGCAAAAGAATGCAGCAGGAATAGACAGCGCCGACATTCGCTCATCAATGTCAGGGAGAGGGAAGATCAGATGGAAAATGAAATACTGAAGCAGCATGCCAATCACATTCGCATCAACATTCTGAAGGAAGTGGCGAACGCCAACAGCGGACATCCAGGCGGAAGCCTGAGCTCAGCAGATATTGTTACCCTGCTGTACTTTGAGATCATGGATATCAATCAGGACAATGTCCGTTCCATTGACCGCGATCGCTTTGTGCTGTCAAAGGGACATGTTTCACCGCTTTTATATGCGGTCCTCAGTGAAAAGGGATTTATCCCGGAAGAGGAACTGATGACCTTCCGCAAGATCAATTCAAGACTGCAGGGACATCCGAATATGAATCTGGTGCCGGGCGTTGATATGAGCACCGGTTCCTTGGGACAGGGCCTGGCTGCAGCAGATGGCATGGCGATTGCCAATAAACTGTCCAAGAATGATCATCGTGTCTACTGCTTGGTAGGCGATGGTGAAAGTGAAGAAGGAGAGATCTGGGAAGCTGCGATGGCGGCCCATCATTATAAGAGCGACAATCTCTGCATGATATTGGATTCCAATGGTCTGCAGATCGATGGAAAGGTAGAAGATGTCATCGGACCGAATCCATTGGATCAGAAGATGGAAGCGTTTGGCTGGCATGTCATTCATGCGGATGGCCATGATTTTGATGATCTGAGAAAAGCATTCAAAGAAGCAGAGAATACCAAAGGTGTTCCAACCTGCATTGTTGCACATACCATTAAAGGAAAAGGTGTCTCTTATATGGAGAACCAGGCTGGATGGCATGGCAAAGCACCGAATGCGGAACAATTGAAACAGGCAATTGAAGAACTGGAGGCAGAGTAAGATGGCAAAGGCAACGCGCGAAGCGTATGGAGAAACACTGGCACAGCTGGTCAAAGAGAATGAAAAGATCGTTGTCCTGGATGCGGATCTCGCGGGAAGCACAAAGACAGCCATGGCAAGGAAAGAAGCTCCGGAACGGTTCTTTGATATGGGCATTGCCGAAGCAGATATGATGGGACATGCAGCAGGTCTTGCGGCAAGCGGCTATATTCCCTTTGCCAGCAGTTTCTCTATGTTCTGCATTGGCAGAGCTTGGGAACAGATCCGCAACAGCATTGCTTATCCGCGCCTGAATGTTAAGATCTGCGGAACGCACAGCGGCATTACTGTTGGTGAAGATGGCGTATCTCATCAGGCCATTGAAGATATTGCATTGATGAGAGCGATGCCGAATATGGAAGTCTATGTGCCAAGCGATGCAGCCGAAGCAGCAGCGGTGATCCGCTATGTAGCAGGGACAAAGAATCCATGCTATGTCAGACTGAGCAGAAGCGGCATTATGGATGTCTATCCAGAAGGCACAAAGTTCGATTTTACCAAAACTAATATTGTCCGTCATGGAGAAAAGGCAGTCTGCTTTGCGACGGGTGTCATGGTCGCGATGACTTTGCAGGCAGCTGATAAATTAGCCCAGGAAGGCATTGAAGTAGAAGTTGTCGATGTCTGTGCCATCAAGCCATGCGATGAAGCTGGTATTGTAGCAGAACTGCAGAAGTTCGATCAGGTATTTACGATCGAAGAACATACCGTTGTCGGCGGTCTTGGCGGCATGATCTCTGAAATAGCCGGGGAAAAATGTCCGCGCTGGATCCATAAGATCGGTCTGCAGGATCGGTTTGCAGAAAGCGGCGAAGCAAAAGCACTTCTGGCCAAATATGAACTGGATGGCGATGGTATTTGCAGGCAGATCAAAGAAGTATTGGCAAAATAATGATCGAGGAAGGAAACGGAATCAATAGTTTCCTTTTTTGCATAACCTGTTACAATCATTCATGCGATCCTAGAGATGCATGCAGAAGGAGATATATGATCAGAAAGTTCTATCAGTCAGTCAATACAATCAAATATTCTATCCCGATGACCGTTCTTGCGTTCGTTATCTTTGCGGAAGCGTATCTTATGACTTTGGGAAAAGCAGTGTCAGCGCTTCGTATCGCTTTGATCATTACTGCGGCAGCTTTAGCAGTTGTTATGGTCTTTTATTATCACAGCAAGCTCTTAGTCAGACGTCAGCTGAAAAAAGTAGAAGATCTGAAAGCTTATGAAGATGGCGGGATGATCGATCGCACTTATTTCTTGGAAGACCGCATGCTTGTATGCGATGGTCTGCATATTGAAGAAGTGAAGACAAAAGATCTGATTGCAGCAGCCTTAGAAGAAAAAGCGCATGGCAGATATGTACTTCATCTGAAAGATGCGGCACATACGATCGATATGAGCTTATTGGATCGTGAAGAAGGAGAAAGGACGGCAGGATATCTGAAACGGGTCAATCCTGCCATCGTTCTGACAGATATAGAACCGAAAGGAAAGGGAACATTGAAGGAATTGGGGGCAGATGTACGCTATGAGAAAAAATAACAGATGACAGCACAGCAGGAATTATTAAGAGCACTGACGAAAAGATTCATTCAGGTAACAATGCAGGACGGTTCCGTCCATGCTGGATATATTGGGAATCCAGAAGATTTTAAAGAAAACATGCCCGAAGATATGCTGCTGATCAATGGGCTGATGAAGGACAGTGTAAAAATATCACAGGTCATAGATGTGCAGTTCCCAGCCCGGGAAGAGACGACGTCAATTCCAATCATTGGACAGGCCGGAGCGGCAGATCAGAAATAAGAGCTGGCAGAAGTCAGCTTTTTGCTTGCGATGCTTTTCTTGTCAGCCGTCACATAGAAGATTAAAATGCATATAAGGACACAATATGAGCAATGATGAAGAAATGAAAATGATCCGTATTCTGCAGCGATATGGATATCCAGAGTCTTTTGGCAGAGCCATTGCACAGCAGCTGCGGACGGAGAATTCCATGAAGCGCATGATCGGCTATCTGCTGCAGGGGAAACCATCCAATCCGGAAGAGATTGCGGATGAAATGATCGCAATTGAAGAAGAAAAGCAGCGCTGGATCCAAAAGAAGCAGGCAGAATATGCAAATCAGAAATACAATAAGCTTTTAGCACTGGGCTTGGACAAAGAGGAGGAAGAATGACAGATACAGATAAATATATCAAGGATGGAGTACTGTGCTCCTTTCCCTATCATTTTGAACTGCATAAAGAAGGAGAAAAGATCACGGGGGAAGAGACTTCCTATCTTTACAGCGATCTGAAATACAATGAGGCAGAAAAAGCAGCGATCGAAGAGGAACTGAAGAAGATCCATACGGCGGAGGGAGCCAGATTCTCGTTGGAAGGGACTGAGATCAATTATCATATTGAAGCGGCGGGAGATCTAAAAGAAACAGATCTGGACAATGAAGTCAATATCCGCCGGAATTTCATTGAAAACTATCTGGAAGCAGAAGATGAATTGGATGCTTTGGTCAAAAAATATCACGGCATAACAAAAAAGACCGAGTTCGTAAAAATATAATTCTTATAAGTTCTTCATCAGAGGGGAGATCGGTATGAACATTCTGAAGAAAATATTCAATCGCGCAACCATTATGGCAGCCGCCGTTCTTTTGGAAGTCCTGATCATTTATGGACTATTTGCCAAGCTGGGATCATCCGCCGGATGGATCGAAGGCGTTCTGCGCCTGCTTTCGCTGGTCATTATCATGCATATTGTCCGGACTTCTCTGCATCTGTCATCGGATATGATGTGGATCCTGATCATTGTGGCACTGCCTGTTCCAGGGACGATCATCTATCTGTGCCTTGGCGCCAATCTGCTTTCGTCCAAAGTATTCCGTCATCTTGTCAAAGAGACAGAAACAGCGAAGAAGTATTATGTGCAGGATGACAAAGTCCTGCAGGAGGCAGAAGAAAGTTTGCCATCGAAGCAGGGCCAGCTGAATTATATTTCTAAGCATGCCGGGTTCCCCGTCTATCGCAATCAGGGCGTTCATTACTATAAACTTGGCGATGAAGGATATCCGGTGATGCTGGAAGAGCTGAAGAAAGCAGAAAAGTTCATTTTCTTAGAATATTTCATTATTGAAGAAGGTGTTATGTGGAATGGCATCTTGGATATTCTGAAGGATAAGGTAAAGCAGGGCGTGGAAGTCCGTGTCATGTATGATGATATGGGAAGCTTCGTGACGGTTCCGGCAGGCTATGCCAAACAGCTGGAGACATTCGGCATCCAATGTGTACGTTTCAATGCGATCAATCCGATCATCAATATCGTGATGAATCATCGTGACCATCGTAAGATCTTAGTTATTGATGGAAAAGTCGGCTTTACCGGCGGCATCAACCTGGCAGATGAGTATATCAATGTCAAAACGATCCACGGCCATTGGAAAGACAACTGCATTATGATCCAGGGAGAAGCTGTCTGGTCGCTGGAATGCATGTTCCTGACCAGCTGGAATGCCCATCGACATCAGGATACGGATTATGAGAAATATCATGTCCATACAGAAGATGCCATGCAGGAAGGCTATATTGCACCATATGGGGAAACACCATTGGATGGTGAGATCACCGGCCAGAATATCTATATGAACATCATCAATCAGGCGCAGGATTACTGCTATATCTATACGCCATATCTGATCATTGATACTGAACTGAGCAATGCCATGATCTTAGCTGCCCAGCGAGGCGTGGATATCCGTCTGATCACACCAGGCATTCCGGATAAGAAGATCGTCTGGGATATTACACGTTCCTACTACAAGCAGCTGATCAAAGGCGGTGTGAAGATCTATGAATATACACCGGGATTTGTGCATGCCAAGGTATTTGTAGCTGATGATGAGATTGCGACTGTAGGGACCTTGAATCTGGATTATCGTTCGCTGTATCTGCATTTTGAAAATGGCATTTATCTCTATCAGGTGAAAGAAATTGCGGAGATCCGCGATGATTATCTGCAGACGATCCAAAAGTGCCACCAGATGACTGCGAAAGAAAGCACCTTCGGTGCCGTAAAGACCATATTTATCTCAATTGTGCGCATATTTGCGCCAATGATGTGATAGATTCACACAGAGCTTCATGGAATGTTCACGCAGGGGACAAAAGAACTTCATATAAATTGCGTATCTTATAAGTGTCAAAAGGGAGAACATCCCGCATGACCGTTCATAAAATTCTTTCCCCCCGAATGAAAATTTGAACATAAAGAAAAGTCTCCGTATGGAGGCTTTTCTAATGCCGTTTCAATTCAACTTTTCTTTTCTTTCCTTTTACAGATAAAGAAGCAGGAAGAGAGGAAGGATCATTCTTCAGAATGGTCACAGTGCTGTAGGTATCCTGGATCTCAAGAACGCCGATCTCATCAAAGGCATAGATGGTGCACAGAGCACCAATCAGATCGCCAGGACGGATCTTATCTTTTCTGCCTGCCCGGATCAGCAGTTCCATTGTATCGGTCTTTTTCTGCTGTGCCTTTGTGAAAGGCTTAGAAAGATCTGCTGGTTCTGGCTTTTCCATATAGAGCGTACTGTGATCCATAATGTACTGTCCGACTTCATTGACTGGTTCATTGGCATCAAAGATGGTGATCGTGATGCCCTCATTTCCCTGATGAGCAGTCCTGCCGGAACGATGGATCCATGTTTCGGTATTTACCGGAATATCATAGTGGATGATATGAGAAACATCCGTGATATCCAGGCCTCTGGCGGCAGCGTCCGTTGCGATCAGTACCCGGATCCTGCCTTCTTTGAAACTGCGCAGGATCTGGATCCGTTTTCTTTCTTCAAAGAAAGAAGAGAAGGCAGATGCCAGAATGTGGCTCTGCTTGCACATATTCGCAAGATCATTCGCATCATTCTTATAGTTCGTGAAGACAATGGCAGTTGTGATCGGCAGTGTCTTCAGCAGACGCATCAATTCTTTGTTCCGGTCCTGGGCTTCAACATAGTACGTTTCGATGGATGTATTGATACTTGATTGGGCACCCATGTTAACATATTCACAATTTCCCGGGAAAAGTTTATCCGTCAGTTCATTCTCTGTTGCCGAGAGACAGACGGTCTGGACATGAGACAGATAATTGCGTATTTCTTCCGTTTCTTCGCTCTGTCCGGTCGAGATGATCTGATCCGCTTCATCAAAGATGAGCAGGGACAGTGCAGAAAGATCAATGCACTTCTGATGCAGCAGATCTACGATCCTTCCTGGTGTACCGATCAGGATCTGAGGACGATGCCGCAAAGCATTCATCTGTTTTGAGATATCCATTCCGCCGATCAGTGTAACAATATGATTCCCGGTACGGACCGAGAGCTTCTTTGCATTCTCTGCGACCTGCAGAGCCAGTTCTCTGGTCGGCACGATGATCAGCACTTTTGTCATGCTTTCATTCTGATCGATGCGGTCAATGGCCGGGATCAGATAGGCATATGTCTTGCCTGAACCAGTCGGTGATTTAACAAAGACGTCCTTTCCTTCTTCAATCAAAGGGATCGCTTTTTTTTGGATCTCAAGAAGATCATGGATGCCAAGCTCTTCTAATGTCTGTACCAATTCGTTTTTCATAGGGACAGTTTAACACAGGAAAAGAATGAAATTGGGGTTTTGTGTTAAACTAATGCAGAAGGAAAACAAAAAATGGTCACGGATACGATAGCAGCGATTGCGACCGCCTCCACGATGTCCGCGGTTTCAATGATCCGGATCTCAGGAGAAGATGCGATCGAAATTGCAGGAAAACTGATAGAAGAAGATCTCCAGAAGGCAAAGGGATATACGATCCATTATGGAACAGCCAAAGAAAATGGGGCACCGGTGGATGAAGTCCTGGTGTCTGTTTTCAGGGCACCGAAGAGCTACACGGGAGAGAATGTGGTCGAAGTATCGTGCCATGGCGGTGTCTATATCACTCGGCGGATCCTTTCATTGATCTTAGGGCTTGGTGCCAGAATGGCGCGGCGGGGAGAATTTACCGAACGTGCTTTCCTGAATGGGAAGATGGATCTTGCACAGGCAGAAGGTGTTGATGACTTGATCCGGGCAAAAGATGCGGTCAATGCGAAAAGTGCAGTTCATTCTCTGAAGGGATCGGTAGCGAAACTTCTGGATCCGTTAGAAGAAGACCTGACGCAGATCATTTCTAATATTGAAGTCAATATTGATTATCCGGAATATGATGATGTTCATGTTTTAAGTGAGGAAGAAGTCCTGCCGAAGAGCGAAGCGTGGCTGGAACAGATCCATGCGATCATTGAGACAGCGCAGCAGGCTGTCACCATCCGTGAAGGCATTGATACCGTGATCTTGGGCCGCCCGAATGTAGGCAAAAGTTCTCTGCTGAATGCCCTGCTGGAAGAAGATAAGGCAATTGTAACGGACATTGCCGGTACGACAAGAGATCTTGTGGAAGGAACGGTGCGGATCGGTGGTATAACATTGAACCTGATCGATACAGCAGGTGTCCATGCAACACAGGATACGATCGAGAAGATGGGCATTGACCGTTCTCTGCAGGCCATGGAAAAGGCACAGCTTGTCATTGTCGTTCTGGATGGCAGTGAAGAAATGACCGAAGATGATCAGAAACTGCTGAAACTGACAGAAAACAAAGAACGCATTGTTGTTTATAACAAAGCAGATCAGAAAAAAACAGGAGATGTGTCCATCAGCGCAAAGAATCATCAGCTGGATGAACTGATTGCTGCGATCCAGCAGAAATATGAGAAAGAGATCCAGGCAGCAGATACGGACACATTGAATAATGAAAGACAGATTGGATTGGCACTGCAGGCAGAACAGGCAATGAAAGATGCCGTTCAGTCCTTAAAGCAGGGAGTGGAATTGGATCTGGTCACGATCGATCTGGAAAACGCATGGTATGCATTGCGGGAAATTACAGGCAAGAGCGGAAAAGAAGACTTATTGGATGAGATCTTTTCCCGTTTCTGCCTGGGGAAGTAATATGACAGAGCTCAAATTTGTTGACAGCCATGCCCATATTCTTGGTCCGGAATATGACAGCGATCGTGATGAAATGATCGCGAGAGCTATGGAAAAGCACGTAGATCGGATCATGATCATCACCCTTTCTATAGAAGAAGCCGAAAAAGCAATCGCTTTTGCCGCTCAGGATCCGCATCGGTACACAGTCGCATCTGGAATCTTTCCAGATGATGCAGAAAAAGTGACGGAAGAGAGC
The DNA here is from genome assembly GCA_022486705.1 of Solobacterium sp. Classification (GTDB taxonomy): domain Bacteria; phylum Bacillota_I; class Bacilli_A; order Erysipelotrichales; family Erysipelotrichaceae; genus Bulleidia. Next base: position 23,888 of record JAKVKC010000026.1, read on the forward strand.
TGGCAGGCATTTGTGCAGCTTGTCTCACGGCCAGAGATCCAAGTCATCGGTGAAATCGGTTTGGATTATCATTGGCAGAAAGATCCTATGATCCGCGCAAAGCAGAGAGAACTGTTCATTCGCCAGGTCGAACTGGCCAATTCTCTGCAGAAGCCTTTTGCCATTCACAGCCGAGATGCGATGCAGGATACCTATGACATTCTTGCCAAATACAAGGGCCATGGGCTTTTGCATTGCTTCAGCGGCACAAAAGAAATGGCATTGGAATTCACAAAACTAGGCTATTATCTTGCTTTTGGCGGTGCCTTGACCTTCAAGAATGCCCGTCATTCCATAGAAGCCGTACAGGCAGCGGATGAAAAATGGCTGTTAACAGAAACAGATTGTCCATATATGGCTCCCGAACCAGTGCGGGGAACACGCAATGAACCTTCAAATATTCCTTATATTGCCGCAAAGATGGCAGAAGTCAAAGGCGTCAGTCTGGAACATATGGCCCAGACGATTGAAGCGAACTGGGATCGCTTTTTAGGAGAATATCAATGAAAGCAATCCAGGAAGTCATTGTCGTAGAAGGACGTCACGATACAGAAAAGCTCAGAAAATATTTTTCATGCGATACGATCGAGACCGGCGGTTCTTCGCTTGGAAAAGATGTGCTGGAACGTATTCGCCAGGCCCAGGCATCTCGCGGCGTGATCATCTTTACCGATCCAGATTCAGCCGGCAATCGCATTCGCAATACGATCAATCGGGCAGTGCCAGGATGCAAGAATGCCTTTGTGGACCGTCAGGATGCACACACTTCTAAGAAAGTGGGCGTCGAGCATGCAGAGGAAGGACCATTGACACAGTCCCTAGAGCACTTGGTAACGTATTGCGAACATCCAAACAAAGAGATCACCGTTGAAGAATTCTATGAATTGGGCTTGATCGGTACAGAGGACAGCGCCGCAAAGCGTGAACAGATCGGCCGCTTCTTCCATGTCGGCGGCGGCAGCGCAAAGACAGTGCGGCATCGCCTGAACTGTCTGCAGATCACATATGAACAGCTGAAGGAGGCGGTACATCAATGACAAAATTCATTTCAACACCGTCCCGGACAAAAGAGATCCTGGAAACGTATGGGCTTCGGGCAAAAAAAAGCTTCGGTCAGAATTTTCTGGTAGATCCAGTCATTGTCGAGCGCTGTGCAGAAGAAGCACATTGCGAAGGAGCGGTCATTGAGATCGGTCCCGGCATCGGCTCATTAACCGAACAGCTGGCGATCCATGCAAAGCATGTCACGGCATATGAAGTAGATCCTGATCTGATCGATGTGCTGAAAGATACATTGAAAGACTATGACAATGTGGAGATCATTCTGCAGGATTTCCTGACGATCGATCTGCCAAGCAAGGTCAAAGAACTGAAAGAGAAGTATGGTACGGTAAGTGTCTGTTCCAATCTGCCGTATTACGTAACAACCCCAATCCTGTTTCAGATCTTTGAACAGGGAGCGGAGATTCCCTATATTACAGTGATGGTGCAGAAAGAAGTCGGCGAGCGTTTTGCGGCTAAGCCGAAGGAACCACCATATGGGGCACTGTCTGCTGAAGGACAGTATCTGTATGAAGTGAAGAAACTATTCAATGTGCCAGGCAGGAGCTTCAATCCTTCGCCGGATGTGGACAGTGTGATCATCCAGTTCAAGCGCAGACAGGATGCGGATCTTTCTATTGATCTGAATGCTTTCTTCGAATTGGTCAGAGCATGCTTTAAGCAGAGAAGAAAAACAATATATAATAATCTGAGAGAATATCTCAATGACAGTGAGCGTACCAAAGAAGTATTGGCAAAAGCAGAGATCCCCTGCACGAAAAGAGCACAGGAATGTTCTTGGCAGGATCTGAAAAAAATATTTGAGGCAATGCAATGAAAGAAAGAGCGTATGCAAAGATCAATCTGTGCTTGGATGTTGTCGGAAAACGAGCATCAGATGGATATCATGAACTGAAGATGATCATGGTGCCGATCGATTTTTATGATGTACTGGAAATGGAACCGGCAGCAGAAACATCGCTGTCGCTGAATCGCAGCTATCTGCCGGTCAATGGCAAGAACACGATCATCAAAGCAATCACGGTCATGAAGAACAGATACGGTTTCTCCGAAAACTATGCATGCATACTGCAGAAGCATATTCCGACCAGAGCAGGATTGGCTGGCGGCAGTGCAGATGCGGCGGCAGCGATCCGTATGATGAACAGCATGCTCGGACTGCATCTATCCAACAATGAACTGATCGAGATCGGTCAGGAAGTTGGCTCGGATGTGCCGTTCTGTTTATTGAATCAGCCGGCATATGTTGAAGGTACAGGTGAGAAGATCGAACCATTCTACTGCCATCCGAACTTGGAACTGCTCTTGGTCAAGCCAAGAAGAGGCGTATCTACCAAGGAAGCATTTCAGATCGTCGATCAGGGAAATGATGTACATCCTGACTGCATGGCTATGAAAGAAGCATTGATGATGGATGATTATGAAGGTATCATCCGCAATCTTGGCAACAGCTTGGAAGCAGCTTCTCTGCAGCTTGTGCCAGAGATCAAAAGGATCAAGGAACAGATGAAAGAAGCTGGCTTTGACGGTGTGCTGATGTCAGGCTCCGGTTCCACAGTCTTCGGTATTGCAAAAGAAGATGCATTGCTGGAACAGACAATGAAGAAAATGAAAGCAGAAGGATACTTTGTGCGCAGAACAAAGATCCTGTCAGGAGGAAGATAAGATGAAGAATGCAATTATCATGGCTGGCGGCAAGGGAACGCGCATGAAGAGCGAACTGCCGAAGGTGCTGCATAAGATCTTAGAAGAACCGATGGTCGGTCTGCAGATCCGTACTTTAAAAAAAGCCGGCATTGAAAGGATCGTTACCATCGTTGGCTATCGTCATGAAGATGTTGAAAAAGAACTGGCTGGGCAGTGCGAGTTTGCTCTGCAGGAACCGCAGCTCGGAACGGGGCACGCTGTCATGCAGGCAAAGCAGCTGGAAAATGAGACTGGTACGACGATCGTTGCCAACGGCGACTGTCCATTGATCTCTGCACAGACCTATCAAAAGATGCTTGCATGTTTAGGCGATGCGGACATGGCGATTCTTACGGCTGTCCCATCTGACAGCAAAGCCTATGGCAGAGTGATCCGCCAGGCAGATGGCACGGTCGCAAAAGTAGTGGAATTTAAAGATGCCAATGATGAAGAAAAAGCAGTCAGAGAAATCAATACCGGTATCTATGCTTTTAACAATCAGTCGCTGTTTGCCGGACTGAAGCTGCTGAAGAATGACAATGCGCAGAAAGAATACTATCTGCCAGGCTTAGTCGAGATCATGCTTGCACAGGGAAAGAAAGTCATTGCGATCCCTGCCAGCAATTGGGAAGAATGCGAAGGCGTTGATGACAATACCGCTTTGGCACAGGCAGCCAAGTACCTGAAGCACCAGATCAATTCTCACTGGATGCAGGAAGGTGTCACGATCATTGATCCGGACAGCACCTATATCGGACCGGATGTCACCTTCGGTCATGATATTACCGTTCATCCAAATACATACCTCTATGGAAAGACTGTAGTAGAGGATGGCGCGGAGATTCTGCCGGGATGCTATATGCGGGACGCATCCATCAAAAAAAATGAAACCGTAGGACCATTTTGCGTCAGAAAAGGTTGAAAAAGGGCAGGAAAACTGGTTTAATGGTGTCGCACATATGAAAAGATATGATCTGAACAGAGTGTTTTAGATCAATCGAAAAAAGAAAGAGGAAAAGCATGGTTAAGGAAACTGTTGTATTCGCTCTGACTTCCAGCACTGATCTGGCAGCTGCAATCTGCAAAGACTTGAATCTCCCTTTGGGCAAGATCAAGGTCGAGCATTTCGCAGATGGCGAGATCTTGGTGGAACCCCAGGAATCTGTAAGAGGACGTTCGGTATTTATTGTTCAGTCAACATGCACGCCGGTTACAGAACATCTGATGGAAGTACTTGTCTGCATTGATGCATGCAAGAGAGCGAGTGCAGGTGAGATCAATGTAATTATGCCGTACTATGGATATGCACGGCAGGATCGCAAAGCAAAGCCGCGTCAGCCAATCACTTCTAAATTGGTCGCAAATCTATTGGTTACCGCAGGTGCCAACCGCGTCATTACATTTGATCTTCATGCAGCACAGATCCAAGGATATTTTGATATCCCGATCGATGATCTGACAGCAGTTCCAATGCTTGGCAAATATTTCAAGGATAAGAACTTTCCAAAGGATGGTGTCGTTGTCGTATCCCCAGACCATGGCGGAGTTGTAAGAGCCAGAAGACTGGCCGATGTACTGGATGCGCCAATTGCCATCATTGATAAGAGAAGACCGAAGCCGAATATGGTCGAGGCACAGAATGTCATTGGCGATGTAGACGGCAAGATCTGCATTGTTGTGGATGATATTGTCGATACGGCAGGAACACTGTGCGCTGGCTGCAAGATCTTAAAGGATCATGGTGCGAAAGAAGTATACGTCGGGGTTACCCACGGCATCTTCTCCAGAGATGCAGTTGAAAAGGTAGAGAACAGTGTCATTAAAGAAATGGTCATCTCCAATACGATCCCATTCCCGAAGGAAAAGGCAGAGAAGTCCACAAAGATCCATGTACTGTCCATTGATGCCATGATTGCTAAAGCAATCGATGCCATTGAGAACCATACACCGGTATCTGATGTCTATAATGATTTTGGCTTTGATATGTATAAGTAAGAAAATGCCGGAGGTCTGATGAAGATCTCCAGCTTTTTTATCTTATAAGAATTTCAATGATTCAGTGGAGAATAAGAAAATTGGATAGTACAGAGACAAGAAAGTCATTGCATCGAATGGCGATGATCTGAGTGATTGAGGAATGATTAGACAGAGCAAGAAATTTTTCTGGTTTTCTTTTATATGGATGTGAACTACCCACCACTTAAGAAGTGGGGGCTTCTTGCTTCATCCATCACAGCAGAATGAATACATCTCTGTACTAATTCCGTCTTACATGATGTCCACAAGCTTTTTGTTCGGGCAGTCCCTGCCCTACATGGATAT
>JAKVKC010000027.1 GCA_022486705.1 Solobacterium sp.
TGACTATCTGTTCTTTCTGAACAGCATTTGGATAGATTCTAATATTAAATCCCTTTTGAATTGGCATCACCGTTTCCCTTTCTTCGCTGGTCATCTATATACTTCGCAACCGACTTTTCATTTGAAGCACCAATGCTTGCCACAAAATATGACAATGACACAAGTGTCTATCTTCTTTTTTCCAATAATATTGTTTCAATTCTGGGTGCAATCGGAACAGTCGAAAAGCCGATGTACCTTTCAAACAGCTCACAATCGTTGTAACTGATAATTTTGGCGGAACAGATACCATCAAATGCACATGGTCATCATGTCCAATTTCTAAATGCATAATCTCAAAGTCTTTTTCTCTGGCAATATCATACATAAGACGTTTCAAATCTTCTTCGATTGTGCCATGCAGAACTTTGTTTCTGTATGTTGTTTCCCACACAATATGATAATTAAAATTATATGCACACGTTCTACCGTATGTAATGCGTTCATCACGCCTTTTTATGTACATATTATATCATTGATGCTATATCGCATGGAACTAATATACAGGCAATTCATCACGGTTCTGAAGAGCCGTGTTTCCTTGCCTATTTCACAAAAAAGGATCGCATCGATCGATGCGGTCCTTTCTGTTTCTTATATTAATTTTCTTTATGCGAATACTGGGCAAGCTTTGTCATCTGATAAGGATCCAGAACTTCATCAAGTTCTTCCTGTTTCAGATATCCTTTTTCAACCGCAAGTTCACCGACTGATCTGCCCTTCTTCAGTGCTTCTTTTGCTAAAGAAGCAGCTTTGGCATAGCCGATGATTGGATTCAATGCCGTTGCAATGCCAACACTTGCATTCAGCAGACGGCTGCATCTTTCGGTATCTGCCTGGATGCCCTCAATACAGTTGATGCGGAAGGTATCGACGGCATTGCTCATCAGATCGATTGATTGAAACAAAGAATAGAATACAACAGGTTCGAATGCATTCAGTTCAAGCTGTCCTGCTTCACATGCCAATGAGATCGTTACATCATTGCCCATGACTTTATAAGCAGCCTGCGATACAACTTCTGGGATGACCGGATTGATCTTGCCGGGCATGATCGAACTGCCGTTCTGTTTTGCCGGCAGAGCTATTTCACCAATGCCGGTCTTAGGACCGCTGGACAGCAGTCTCAGATCATTGGCCATCTTGGATAAAGCAATGGCACTTTCCTTGATGGCAGAAGATACCGAAGCAAAGCAGTCAATATTCTGGGTACCATCAACGAGATCGCTGCAGTGTTCAAAAGCAATTCCTGTCTCTTTTGAAAGCTCGCTGCAGATCATGAAATAATACGATCTGTCAACATTCACGCATGTACCGATAGCTGAGCCGCCAAGATTGATCTGATGCATCTCCTGCGAGATCATGCGGATCCGATCCAAGCTTCTCTGCAGACTGGATGCATAGGCATCAAATTCCTGGCCCAGGCGGATCGGAACGGCATCCTGCAGCTGGGTACGTCCCATTTTAAGAACATCTGAGAATTCATCTGCTTTCTTCTGACAGGATAAGATCAGTTCCTGCAGAGATTTTTCATACGTATTCAGCAGCCACAGACATGCCAGCTTACCCGCTGTCGGAATGACATCATTGGTCGACTGTCCCATATTCACATCATCATTTGGATGGATCCAGTCATACTGACCGATCCTTCTGCCAGAATAAGCAGCCGCCAGATTGGCAATGACTTCATTGGCATTCATATTCATGGATGTTCCCGCGCCGCCTTGGATCGGATCAACAATAAACGCATCATGGTATTTGCCGGCAATGATCTCATTGCATGCATCTGCAATCGCTTCAGCTTTTCTTTTTTCCAGGATCCCGCTGTTCTCATTGGCTATCGCACATGCCTTTTTCACATATGCCAGAGCATTGATCATTTCCGGGCGCATGCTTTCATGGGTCATCGGAAAGTTTTCTTTTGCCCGCAGCGACTGTACCCCGTAGAGCGCGTTGCTTGGAATCTGTTTGATGCCAATCGAATCTGCTTCCTCACGAAAGCTTTTGGCATGCGTCGATGAAGATGTGCTTGGCTGAACTGTCTGTGTCATGTTCTCTCCCTTCATTCGATGGACATTGTCCAATCGCTGTGCTGATCTGTTCTTCCCCATTGGATATCTGTCAATGTGTCATACATTGCTTTTGACAGTGTTCCAATCTCTCCGTTATTGATCGTTATCGTTACTTCATCTTTGCGCAGGACGCCGACGGGCGAGATCACCGCAGCCGTTCCGGTGCCGAATACTTCTTCCAAACGTCCGTCTTTTCCAGCCCGCATCACATCTTCGATCGACAGCTGTTCTTCATATACGGTATAGCCAAGTTCGCGGAGCAGTGTGATGACCGAGCGGCGGGTCACGCCTGGCAGCACGGTGCCAGTGCATGGTGCGGTAAAGATCTTGCCATCGATCTTAAAGAAGATATTCATCGATCCAACTTCTTCAACATACTCGTGATAGACGCCATCCAGCCAAAGTACCTGATCAAAGCCAAGCTCTTTGGCAAATTCGCCCGAGCGGATGCTGACAGCGTAGTTGCCGCCGCATTTTGCATAACCGCTCAATCCAGGAGCGGAACGGATATACTGATCTTCGACAAAGATCTTGACTGGCTTGAGCCCGGAAGCGTAATACGCTCCGCTTGGCGAAGCAATGATCATAAAGCGATAAGAAGAACTTGCATGGACGCCAAGCCCGGTCCCTGTCGCAATCATGAACGGTCTTAAATATAAGGATGTACCTGGGGCCGATGGCACCCAGTCTTTTTCCATCCGTACTAAGGTACAGCATGCCTGCAGGAAGTCTTCCTTGGGAATGATCGGCATGGACATGCGCTTGGCACTGTTCTGGAAACGTTCAGCATTGCAGTCCGGCCGGAAAAGCTGAATGCCCTTTCCAGTCCGATATGCTTTCAGTCCTTCAAAGATCTCCTGCGCATAATGGAATACGGCTGTGCTTGGATCCAGCTCCAGAGGTCCGTAAGGAACAATGCGAGGATCATGCCAGCCTGTACCCTTATCATAATCCATGATGAACATATGATCCGTAAAGATCTGACCGAAGCCTAAATGACTTTCATCTTTTGGCTTTTCTTTCTTTTCCGTACTTTGTGTGATCTGAATATCCAGCATATTTTTTTCCTCCTCAGTATGCACTTGCACCGTAGTTAGCTAAATAGCGGGCGGATGGATCATTGACCTGACATCCCTTCCAATCCTGGTTCGGCATCCAATAATCTAAGATCATGCGATCCATGCCAGGATAATATTTTTCAAAGATGTCACGGTACATCAATGATTCTTTTGTAAATGGGCAATGCCACAGATACTTCTTTCTTCCCTCAGCAAACTGCGCATCACTGTATCTTTTCTCTGCTTCTGCTTTCAGATCATCAGACAGAGAATGTCCAACTGCATCAGAGAAGGCAGCTTTATCACGATACAGGATCGTTTCCGGCAGCAGGGCATCCTTTTCAAATGCATGCCGCAGAAGATACTTTCCCATGTGATAATGATTCATTTTCTTTTCCGGATCGATGGCCATGACATAGCGGCAGAAGGCAAGATCGCCGAAGGGGACTCTCCCTTCCATGCTGTTGCTGGAGATGCAGCGATCTGCCCGCAGCACATCATAGAGATACAGTTCGCGGATCCTTTTTTCAGCTTCTTTCTGGAAGCTCACAGAATCGGGTGCATAGTCAGTATATTTATAGCCGAACAGCTCATCGCTGATCTCTCCGGTAAACAGGACTTTGATATCCGTGCTCTGATGAATAGCCCGGCAGAGCAGATACATGCCGATCGATGCACGGATCGTGGTGATATCCCAGCTTCCCAATGCCCGAATCACTTCCGGCAGGACATCGATGACATCCTTCTGCGTGATAATGATCTCCGTATGATCCGAGCCGATATATGCGGCTGTTTCTTTGGCATATTTCAGATCGATCGCATCTTTATCCATACCGATAGCGAAGGTCCGGATCGGTGCACTGCTGTGCTTCTGGGCAATGGCACAGACCAAGGAAGAATCTAAGCCGCCCGACAGCAGATATCCAACGGGTGCATCCGCATCCATGCGCTTGCATACACCATCGATCAGACGATCATGAATCTCACGCGCAATCGTATCCATATCATCGCGGCATGTTTTTGCCGGCTGATCAATATGCGTATATGCAATGAACTTTCCTTCCTTCCAATAGCATCCTGGAGGAAACGGCGCAATCCCTTTGGCAATCGGCATCAGGGAAGCTGCCGTTGAGCCAAAGCAGATCTTATCATTTTCGGTATAGCCATAGAACAGCGGGCGAATGCCAATGGGATCTCTGGCAGCGATCCAGCTGTCGGATGCTGCATCATAGATCACACAGGCAAATTCACTGTCCAAATGAACAAACAGATCTGCCCCATATTTCTCATACAGCGGCAGGATCAGTTCACAGTCAGAATCCGATTGGAAAGTATATCCATCGATCTCCAGCTCTTTCTTGATCTGGCGGAACCCATACAGTTCGCCATTGCATACGGCTGCATTTCCCTTGCGGTGAAATGGCTGCATGCCCTTTTCATCGCAGCCCATAATAGCCAATCGCATGAATCCCATGATACCGCCATCCACTGCTTCTACTCTTTCATCATCTGGTCCGCGGTCCTTTAATGTTTCCAGGCCTTTTTTAAATGCTCCAAAATCCGTTCTTGCATCTGTCGTCACCAGCAATCCGCACATAAGCAGTTCCTCCTTTAAACAAAAAACAGTCACTCATCCCAATACAGGGACGAAGGACTGTTATTCTCCGCGGTACCACCCAGTTTACTGATCTTCATCAGTCGCTTAGTCTCCGAGCAAATCAATTCGGGGTCAGTCAGATAACGGTCTGCGTCCGTCATTGCTTACTTCTTTCGTTTCTGCAATGAAGCTGTTAGGATGTTCTTTCTTTTCTGCCGTATCACGAGGCTTCTCACTGGCGCCTGTTCACTGTAGACCGTGCAGGAAATACTTTTTCCCGTTCTTGCTTTTGATACTACCGTTATAATGGCAAACGATGATCATGTCAAGAATTTTATTTTTATTTTATATTTTGAATTATTTTTTTTGTTTTTCGATTTATTTTTCTATATTATGAATTGTTTCTGCTTTTTATTTGCTTTTTTGCAATTATTTTTTATTGACACGACGTTTTTTTGAATTTATAGTCTTCAGCATAAAAGGAGATGAAATACCATGTCAACACCGTTTGAAGGATTTGGATCCCTTGTCTTCAATGAAGAAGAGATGAAGGACCGTCTTCCCAAACCAGTCTATGATTCGTGGAAGAAAACAGTATTGAATGAAGGAACGCTTGACCGCACTACCGCAGATGCCATTGCGCATGCCATGAAAAGATGGGCATTGGAAAATGGTGCTACGCATTTCACGCATTGGTTCCAGCCGATGACCGGCGGCACTGCTGAAAAGCATGATGCCTTTGTTGAACCAGATGCCAACGGTATGCCGATTGCCCGCTTTTCCGGCAAGATGCTGATCAAGGGAGAGCCAGATGCCTCCAGTTTTCCATCGGGAGGATTGCGAGCTACCTTTGAAGCAAGAGGATACACTTATTGGGATGTGACTTCACCTGTCTTTATTCGGGAAGAAGTCCTATGCATTCCGACTGTATTTGTTTCTTATAACGGTGAAGCATTGGACCGCAAGGAGCCATTGCTGAAGTCTTTGTCAGCCTTGAGCGCAGCCGCAACGAAAGTAGTCAATGTTCTAGGCGACCGTGAAGTAAAGAGCTGCCGGATCTCCGTCGGCTTAGAGCAGGAGTATTTCCTGATCGATAAGAAATTCTATGATCAGCGCATCGATCTGAAACTGACTGGCCGTACTTTATTCGGCACACCTGCCACCAAAGGACAGGAATTGGATGATCACTATTTCGGTTCCATCCCAATGCGCGTCAAAGATTTCATGAAGGATGTCAACGAACAGCTTTGGAAGCTTGGCATCTACGCTAAAACAGAACATAACGAAGTTGCCCCTGGTCAGTTTGAATTGGCACCGATCTTCTCGGAAGGAAATATTGCTGTCGATCAGAACCAGATCACTATGGATATTCTGCGCAAAACAGCAGAAAAGCATGGTCTTGCATGCCTGCTTCATGAAAAGCCTTTTGATGGCATCAATGGTTCCGGCAAGCATAACAACTATTCTATTACGACCGACAATGGCCAGAATCTGTTTGATCCAGGCAGAAAGCCAGCAGACAATATTCGTTTTCTGACCTTTATCTGTGCCTTCATCAAAGCAGTGGATGAATACTCTCTGCTGCTCCGCATGAGCGCATCCTGCACGGGCAATGATCATCGCTTAGGTGCCAACGAAGCACCGCCAGCTATCATTTCTATTTATCTTGGGTCTTATATTGAAGACATTCTGTATTCGCTTGCCCAGGGGAAATCAGCACCGTTAAAGAAGGCTGGTGAAGATTTCAATCCGGTCGCCGGACTTGCCTATATTCCGCATGACAATACCGACCGCAACCGTACATCTCCTGTTGCCTTTACTGGCAATAAGTTCGAGTTCCGGATGCTTGGTTCTTCGATGTCCGCATCCTTTCCAAATACTGTCCTCAGCTCGATCATGGCAGAATCGCTGAATGAGATCTATGAGCAGCTGAAAGGCATCAAGTACCTGCAGGATGTCCGTGAAAAGTCCCTGGATATCTGCCGTACCATCATTCATGATCATAAGCGCATCTTATTCTCCGGCGATGGATACAGTGATGAATGGGTCAAAGAAGCCAAGCGCAGAGGCTTGCCGAATGTCAGATCCTTCATTGAATCGGTCGAAGTGCTCAAAGACAAAAAGATCGTACATCTGTTCACTTCACTTGGCGTATACAGTGAAAAAGAACTGGAGGCAAATCGCCGGATCTTAGAAGAACAGTATGATCGCATGATGGATATTGAAGTACGTACAATGCTGGAAATGACAAGAAAAGATGTCTTGCCGGCCATGAGCGCTGAATATCATTTCTATCAGGAAATGCAGGGTCCAAAAGCACCGAAGTTTGCTGCTAAGAGAGTTTCTCAGCTGGCTGAACTGGTCGATGGCACGTATGAATCTGTTGATCGCATGACTTCGCTTTGGAAAGAGGCCTGCAGTGAAAAAGATGATTATCTGTGCGGCAAAAAGATCTACGATACGGTCGTGCCTGAAATGGCAGAACTGCGGAAATACATTGATCGTTATGAAGAAATTGCTTCGCGTAATTTCTATCATCTTCCGCTATACGAGGATATGCTGTTCAGCCTATAAGCAAAGCTTTCCCTCCGCTTAAGCTGAAAGTATATATAAGCCATGGGCACGATGTGCTCATGGCTTTATTGATTCTGCAGAATATAATTATGTATCACTTCAGCGACCGCAGAATGATCGCAGTCGTTCTGTGTCAGTGCATCGCACAGTCCTTTCATTGCTGGAATGGTATTGGCTGTGCCAATGCCCAGACCTGCTTTCTGGATCATCGACAGATCATTGAAATTATCCCCGATCGCAATGGTATCTTTCAGATCGATCTGCAGCAGACGGCACAGTCTTTCCAGTCCGCTGCCTTTGGATACACCTTTTCGATTGAATTCCATATAGCGGTTGGAAGAGAAAGATACATCCATCTTTCCGGTGATATCTGCAATCTCTCCTTCAATTTTCTTCAGATAAGCATAATCCTCATTCATATAAATTGCTTTAACGATCTCTTTGTCCTTCAGAAAGTCAATGTCATCACCATAGATCTCCGTGCATGGCTGGCGCTCTGCCAGATACGCGCGTTCTTCCGGATAAAAATTCCGCACCCACACCTGATCGGGCGTGTAGATATGAATGCATAGATGCTCATACTGCAGTCCGCGCCGGTAAAGAGCCTGTGCCTCTTCAAAAGTGATGCCCTGAAAATAAAGCAGCTTTTCGTCACGATTTTCGGTAATGGCACCGCCATTGTAAGAGATCGTGTATTGGCCCCCTTCCTGATCAAGATCAAGTGCCTTTAAAGTATCATGCACTGAATTGTATCCTCGTCCCGTTGCCGGCACAAATTTCACACCTGCTGCAGATGCTGCTTTAATGGCATCGATGTTCTCCTGTGAAATCGTGCGGTCATGTGATATAAGCGTCTCATCGAGATCGCATACAACAAGTTTATACATAATGTCACCTCACATCTGTATTGTAGCAGAAGACAGATAGGCACCGAGAAAGATTCCAAGATCAGAAAATATTAGAAATAAAGATCTCAAGCCCGATAGCAATCAGAATCGTGCCGCCTAAGATTGATGCTTTATCAGACAGTTTCATGCCGAACTTGCGTCCGAGCAGCAGACCGCCGATACAGATAATAAATGTTACCGCCGCAATGATCAGTGAAGAAACAAAGGCCTGCAGAAGATCATAGGAAGCCAGCGTAAAGCCTACTGATAAAGCATCAATGGACGTGGCAATTCCCTGCATGATCAATGTTCCCCCGCTGACCTTTTTTTCGGTGCATGCCTCATCGCAGCCACAGATCCCTTCATACAGCATCTTGCCGCCGATGGTACCAAGCAAAGCCAAAGCGATCCAAGGAATCGCCTTTTGCGCTGCTGTAAAATACAGCAGTGCCGTATGGACCGCAAACCAGCCGATCATTGGCATGATCCATTGGCAGAAGGCAAAGACACCGGCAATCCCTGCCATCCTTTTTTTCTTCATATGCGGCTCATTGAGACCATTTGCCAAAGAGACAGAAAAAGCATCCATAGCCAAGCCTACGCCAAGAGCAGCACTGTTGATAAAGAATAGATAATTCCAAGCCATACACATCCTCCTAAGAAAAAAGCCAGGCCATGCCTGACTCATCCAAGGAGCGTCATGCATGCCAAAAACCATGCATGAGTCTCATCAATTGAAGCAGACCAGGTTTTCACCAGTATGTTGATCTGCTGCTCGTATCTGAGCTGACTACTCCCTCACGTTATCGTACTATTAAACACGAATGATCAGCTTTCGTCAACTTTTTTATAAAGATCGGGATAGGCACGGCGGTCTGCTCTGCACAGCCACAGTTCCAAAGCAATGGTCAGACAGCCTAGTGCAATGACCAGTATCCAGGCACTGTGCGAGCCATACAGATCATAGATCTGTCCAACAGCAATGGATGCAAGTCCATAGGCAAAAGCACCCGCTACGGAATTGATGGACAGCAGACGTCCGCGATGAGACTGCGGGATCCGCTTTGTCAGATATGGATCTGAACTGATCGTACGGAAGATCTCGCCCCAGGTAAACATCGTTATCGCTGCGTAGTAGGAAGGAATGACGCCTAAAAACAGCTGAAAAATAAAATAGCTTCCTACCATCAGAAGATCGCCGATCAGCAGTTTCTGCGTTTCATTGAAACGGCTGAACAGGCGTGTAATCAATGGAGTAAAGATAACAACGATCACACAGTTCAGAGAAGAGAGCGTGCCATAGATCACTGCTCCTTCACTGCCATGGACCGCGCCAAGACCCAGCGGCATCAGATACCCGTACTGATTGTAGACCGCCTGATCCAATGCCATGATGGCAAAGAACAGAAGAATGATGCGATGCTGACCAAGGACAGAATGCACGGAAGCATGTTCATCCGCAGACTCATAGACCGATGCCGTTTCATGAACGGCAGCCGAAGGATCAAAAGCAAAATAGATCAGACATGTACTGGCAATCATGGTCAGGCCGCCGATCAGGAACATCAGCCATAGATAGTCCTGAAACAGAAGGCCGCCGATCGTCGGTGCTAGGACCATGCCAAGATTCATGCCCAAATAGCTGAGAGAATATGCCCTTGAACGATCCTTTGCCGGTGTAATATCTGCAATCAATGCACTGTAGCTTGGATTCTCCATCTGTGAGATCAGTGAGCCCAACGCAAAAATAGCCATGGAATAAATTGACAGCGGCAGAAAAGCACAGATCAGATAGCAGAGCACGGTAATACAGCTGCATAGAACGATCACATTCTTTTTGCTGCAGCGATCTGCCAGTTTTCCGCCGATCAGATTCATCGGTATACCGGTCATGCTGTAAATGACCATGACAGCAGCAATTGTACCTGCTGTCATATGCAGCTTCTGCGAAAGAATCATTGTCAGCATCGGATAGATCATCGATCCAAACGATGTCATGATCCGACCGACAAACAGGATATAGTTTTCTTTGCGCAGTCCGCGATATTCGTTCAATAGCTTCATGAAAATGATTATAGCAAAAAAATCAGTCTCTCTGATGAGAAACTGATATCTTTTCTGCACTTGCCTGCGGCATCCAGACACTGACCGATCCGCCATTGCATCTGAAGACCGCATTGCCGTCATTTCCGATGACGATCTTATCCGGGCAATTGCCCAAAAGATCGATATATGTCTCACCGGCATGATTTGTACCGGCATACATCTGCTTATCGCCGCCAGGGCCATCGCTCATCAATACTGCTAAGCCTGATCCCGGATGTTCTTCATCGCCCATTCTTGTCCAGCCGACAATATCCTGATGGTCAAAGTAATCCGCCTGATCGCCATAGGCATCCGCAGCTCTTGCCATCATCATTTCTTTCAGTCCCTTGGTCGGTGCCACATTGTCATGCGGAATACCGAACAGATCGCCGTAGAACACGCACGGCAGACCATCTCTGCGCAGCAGGATCGCCGCATACGCCAATGGCTTGAACCAGCTCATGACAAAAGAAGAAAGTCCCTGACCTGGCTGGGTATCATGATTGTCCACAAAAGTCACCGCATTCATCGGTCTTTCCGATACGATCGTATTGTTCAGCAGCGAGCCCATATCAAAGTAGCCGGATCCATTGGCTGCCTGATAGAACTTGAAGTGCAGAGCAACATCGAATAAAGACAGACAGTTGTTGTTGACGTCAAGATAATGAAGAAGCTTGCCGCAGTCCGCATTCCAATATTCCCCTACCGCAAACAGATCCGGATTGTTCGTATCTTTCCGCATCAGCTGCAGCCAATCCTCAAAGAACGTAAATTCAATGTGCTTGACCGCATCCAGACGTACGCCCTGCGGCTTTACCAAATTGAGATACCATCTTCCCCAATCAACCAGTTCTTTCCTGACTGCTGGATTGCTCATATCCAGATCGCATCCCATGAGATAATCATAGTTGCCATCTTCGGAATCTACATCTGAGTCCCAATGCTTGTCCGCAAAGAGATAGATTGATTTCTTTTTTCCCTCATCGTCCCAGTCTGTACCATCAAAGCATGTATGATCCCATTGAAAGGAACTGTATTTTCCTTTTCTTCCGGGGAAAGTGAACTTTGTCCAGCTCTCGATCTGCTCCGGTCCGCTGATCTGCTCGGTGCGATTGTCAGAAGCGTCCTCATACGCTGTTACTGTTTCTTTTTCATCCGCTCCCATGCGATGATTGAAAACAATATCGCAGATCACTGCCAATTGATTCTTCTGCAGCGCCTTCACTGCATTCAGATATTCCTGCTTGGTCCCGTACTTTGTCCGCACCGTGCCCTTCTGGTCAAATTCTCCCAGATCATACATATCATAAACACCATAGCCGACATCTCTTGTTCCGCCTTGACCTTTATATGCCGGCGGAAGCCAGACACAGGTGATTCCTTCCTGCAAAAAAGAAGGCGCCATGTCCGCCACATGATTCCAGAAAGTGCCATCTTCCGGAAGATACCATTCAAAGCATTGCAGTACCGTATCATTCTTGGACATATTGTCTTCTTTTCTATTTTTAGTTATTCTTTGCTTTTTCTACTTCATCTTCAAAATACTGTTTTGATTCATCATAAGACATATCCAATGCCACACTGATCTCATCATATAAGTATTTTTCAGCTCTCTGCAGATATTCATCATCAATGGAAGCCAGCTTCTTATGCTGTTCCATCCGTGCCTGATTGCGTCCATAGGATGTCTTAATGATCCTGACAAGATCTGACAGATCATCGCTCTTCAGCAGAGCCGCGTACTGCGATTTCATATTTGCCGGTTTATTGGCAAGGGTCTCAATGTCCGGCGTATCCTGGATCAGCTGATGGATCTGTTCCTTCGTAATCAGATCACGAAGATGCCCTGCTTTATTCGCCACAGGTACCTGCATTCTAGTCGAACCATCCTGATTGTAATACGGAACAAGGATGTAGCATTGCTCACCGGTAAAGTCACTTCTATGCTTGCCGACGATCTTGCAGACATCTCTTCTGTAAACAACCACTTCATTTACTTTGTACATATTCAACACCTCGCTTTCACAGCATTCCTATTTTATCATTTTTTGATGATTTTCGCAATTTGAGGTATTGTATAGTGCATTAAATGTTGCTAATATATAAAGTTTACTCTCATTAAAGTATCTGCAGCAGATAGAATTTCAGGTACTCTGTCTCTGGAATTGCCGGCATCACAGGATGATCCATGGCCGCTCCTCTGCGCTCGATCAGACGGATCTGCACGCCTGCCGCCTTAGCAGCTTCCAGCAGCATTTTCTCGAATTCTTCCTTCGGCATAAAGTGCGAACAGCTGGCAGTAGCCAGATACCCACCCCTAGGCAGAAGCTGCATTGCTTCGGTATTGATCTCCAGATATCCTTTGCGTGCATTGTGAAAGGTCTTTCTGCTCTTTGTAAATGCCGGCGGATCTAAGATGACAAAATCAAAGAAGGCATGTTCATTTCTAAGCTGCGCCAGGACTTCAAAGACATCTCCCTGCTTCAATTCAATGGACAGTCCATTTTTTTCGGCATTCTGTTTGGCTATGGCTAACGCCGCATCGCTGATATCCATCGCCGTCACATGCTTGGCGCCAGCCTTGGCGGCATTCAGGGCAAAAGAACCTGTATGCGTGCAGCAGTCGAGCACCGTTCTGCCCTTGGCAATCCGTGCTGCAGCTAAGCGATTGTATTTTTGATCCAGAAAGAAACCTGTTTTCTGTCCATTCTCAACATCCACTTCGTATTTGATCCCATTTTCCGTTATTTCCGTTATACAGGAAGCCGGATGATCTTCGCCATACCATCCCTGATACTGCGGAAGACCTTCTTTTTTGCGCAGATCGCCTTCATTTCTTTCATAGATGCCATGGATCGTTTCTCCCATTGCGCTCAGCTGATCCAGCAATGCTTGGTAGATCACTGCCTTATGCTGTTCGGTGCCATAGGATTCCACCTGTGCCACCAGCAGATCATGGTAGCGGTCTACCGTAAGTCCAGGCAGGCCGTCTGCTTCGCCATGGATCAAACGGCATGCATCAAAATCATCCGGCATGACCGTCATACGATAATCTAGTGCATACTTTACTTTTCTCTGAAAGAAAGCATCATCATATTTCTCATTCGCATTGCTGCCAAGCAGACGGATGCGTATCTTAGAAGCAGCACTGTAGAATCCTGTGCCAAGATAATTCTGCTTTACGCCAAAGACATCAGCCAAAGCACCATTGTCAATTTCATCAGGTGCCTTCATGATCTCATCTTCATACACCCACGGGTGTCCATTCTTTATCTTTCCTTCTTGTTTCTTTGTAACAATAAAAGAAGGAAACGTTCTTTCCTGTTTCATCTTTATACCTCTTTTTGTCCCGCTATCGTACCACATTTCAAAGTGCAAAAAAAGCGTCCCAGAAAATCAGGACGCTCTTTAGGAATGATTTACCTTGTTCCTTTATCGTATGGAATTCCTTCCGCTTTCGGTGCGGCAGAATTCTTTGAGGTAAAGGCAAGTACGACCAGAGAAATAATATACGGCAGCATATTGTAGACCTGTGAAGGAATATTCAATGCGACCAGGAAATCAAAACCAGTATAAACATTGGAAAGTGCTCTGAAGAAACCAAACAGAAGTGCTGCCAAAGCGATACGATGAGGCTTCCATTGGCCGAAGATCATAACTGCAAGCGACAGGAAGCCAAAGCCAGCGACACCTACTTCAAACTTCCATTCAGATACACCTGCCATAATATAGACAATACCGCCAAGTCCTCCTAAGAAGCCAGAGATCAATACACCGGACCATCTCATCTTCAGGACATTGATGCCGACCGAAGCAGCTGCCTGCGGATTCTCACCGCACGCTCTTAAGCGAAGTCCGAATTTTGTCTTATACAGAACAAAGAAGGAAGCGACCAGGATCACCGCAGCAATCAGCATGAACCAGTTGAATTCAAAGCCATTGATATTGACTAAGAACAGCTTCTTCTGATCAACATACTGCAGCGTTGTGGATACGTTATTCGGATCAGAAGCAGTGTTGACCGAACGGACAACGACCGTAGCAATGGCTGTGCCAAGCATATTCATAGCCGTGCCTACCAGCGTCTGATCTGCATCCAGATTGATGCAGGCAAAGGCAAGCAGCACCGAGTACAGCATACCGACTGCAACTGCCGCAGCGACCGTGATCAGAATCATCACGAAGGCATTGGAGCTTGGGAAAAGATTCATTGCAATAGCACCGCCCAGAGCACCCATGACCATGATGCCTTCCAGGCCTAAGTTGATGACACCGGAATGTTCAGAGAAGCATCCGCCCAAAGCTACAAGCGACAGTACCGAAGCGAAGACGATTGTATATTGAAGAAGCAGCATCATTTGCCATCGCCTCCTTCCTTTGCCTTTTCAGACTGGATCTTTTCTTCATCCTTTTTGATCCTGCGCTTAGACATAATAAATTTGAAGAACATTGTAAAGCCGCAGAGATAAATAATAATGCCCGAGATCAGATCTGAGATCTGCGATGGATATACCATACGGTCGATCAGTGATCCGCCATCAGAAATTGACTGAATGAAGAAGGATGAGAAGATTGTACCGATTGGATTCAGGCCGCCTAAGAAGGTAGCCGCAATACCATTGAATCCCATGCCCGGAACAGAAGTAGCGGTTGTTTCCCACTTGATATAATTTGTCAGATAGAGGAAAGCTGCTCCCAACCCTGCAAGTGCACCGCCGATAACAAGCGTAACAATGATATTGCGCTTTTCTTTCATGCCTGCATACCGAGCGCCTTCTTTGTTATAGCCAGTCGCCTTCAGTTCATAGCCAAATTTTGTCTTATTCAGAACGACCCAGACTAGAATGGCAAAGATGATTGCCAGCGGAATCGCAATCGTTACCGCTTTATTGTCAGGGAACAGAGAATTCAATCCCCAGCTTGGAATAATACTGCCGGGATTCGCCTGTGTCAGATCTTTAGAATACGGTGACGCTGCATCTTTCACAGCCGTGGAAGAAAGAATCATATTGCATACATATAATGTGATCCAGTTCAGCATGATACCGGAAATGACTTCATTGACATTGCGATATGCTTTCAGAATGCCTGAAACTGCGCCAAGCAATGCACCGGCAATCGCTGCCATGATAATGCAGATATACCAAGGAAGATTCCAAGCTAAAGCAGCAAATAAAGCTGCACATGCACCTGCTTCATATTGGCCTGGTGCACCGATATTGAATAATCCGACCTTATAGCAGAAGCAAACAGACAGAGCACACATCAGCAATGGTGCTGTCTTTGCCAAAGTATTGCCGAAGGCCTTCAGCTGAGCAGCGCTTGTTGCTCGCGTGAAGAAGTTCAGCAGGATCGTCATGATCGCATCTCCAGCTCCTGCCGGATTGATCAGAAACAGAACGATAAAGCCAATGAGCAGACCGATGACAACGCAGATCAATGCCGCAGCGACAGACTGTACGCCCGGTCTTTCCAGAAAGCTCTTCTTTGTTTCATTATTCATAATGAGGAGGCCTCCGCTTTCTGTGTATTTCTCTTTGCGCCTGCCATATACAGGCCCAATTCTTCCGTTGTGATCTTCTTTGGATCCAGATCACCAACGATCTCACCCTCATACATGACCAAGATCCGATCTGAAAGATTCATGACTTCTTCCAATTCCAATGAGACCAGAAGGACCGCATCTCCCGCATCACGCGAAGCAATGATCTGATGATGGATAAATTCGATCGCACCGACATCCAATCCTCTTGTCGGCTGGACCGCTACAAGCAGTTTATGTTCCTTGTCCAGTTCACGGGCAACGATTGCTTTCTGCTGGTTGCCGCCGGACATGGATCTGACAAGCGTATCTGAGCCCTGGGAAGAACGGACATCATACTTTTCAATCAATCCATCTGAATACCTGCGGATCGCATCCTTCTTCAGGAAGCCGCCCTTCGAAGTGAATTCCGGCTGCCAATATCTTTCCAATACCATGTTGTAGTCCAAAGGATAATCCAGGATCAGTCCATGTTTCTGCCGATCCTCCGGAATATGGGACATTTCCAAAGATCTCTCTCGGATCGATGCATTTGTTTCATCTTTTCCGCAGATAGAAACAGTTCCTTCCTTCAGCGGTTCCAATCCTGTAATGCCATAGACAAGCTCTGTCTGTCCATTGCCGTCAATACCGGCAATGCATACGATCTCTCCCTGCCGTACTTGGAAAGAAACATGCTTTACCGCATTGTTATTATGCAGCTTTGAAGCAACCGTCATATCTTTCACATCCAGTACAACATCCTTCGGCTGTGCCGGCGACTTATCAGCGACCAGCTTCACATCTCTGCCGACCATCATTCTGGACAGTTCATTTTCATTCGTATCTGCCACATTGACGGTACCAATATACTTGCCTCTGCGCAGAACTGTTACCCGATCAGCGACTTCCATGATCTCGTTCAGCTTATGTGAAATGAATAGGATCGATTTTCCTTCTTTGGCTAGATTTTTCATGATCTGCATCAGTTCTTCAATTTCCTGCGGCGTCAATACAGCAGTAGGCTCATCAAAGATCAGGATATCATTATCGCGGTACAGCATCTTCAGGATCTCTGTACGCTGCTGCATGCCTACGGTAATATCCTGGATCAAAGCATCCGGATCAACTTTCAGGCCATACTTTTCGGATAATTCCATTACTTTTTTTCTGGCTTTATCTTTCTGCAGAAAACCATGCTTTGTGTCTTCGACACCGAGAATGATATTGTCCAGAACTGTAAAGCACTGCACCAATTTGAAATGCTGATGTACCATGCCGATGCCCAGTGCATTGGCATCATTTGGATCATTGATCTTTACTTCTTTCCCATTCTTCTTGATCGTACCCTCTTCTGCCTGATACAGTCCGAACAGAACTGACATCAATGTAGATTTGCCAGCACCATTCTCACCAAGCAATGCGTGGATCTCCCCTTTTTTCAGCTGAAGAGTAATATTGTCATTTGCGACGATTCCAGGAAAACGTTTTGTAATATTGCACATTTCAATTGCATATTCTGTCCCCATGAATTCGCCCTCCTTCCTATGTATGAATGATCAGAAACTCTATTTGCTCTAAATAAAATTATACAAAAAAAAGGCCTTGGATGGAAGCCATCTTCAGCCTTTTTCGAATTAATTAACCCTTGATATTTCCTTCGTCTGTAACCTTTACAACAGTTCCGAAGCTTTCAGCCTTGTTGACATCAGAAGAATTGTCAACCTTGATCTTGCCGCTGTACATATCAGCTACAAGTGCTTTGTAATCTGCTTCTGTGAATGTGCTGTTATAGACAGTTGTTGTTGCCAGCTGTACATAGTTGGCTGTTGGATCATCGCCTACCAAGCCTAAGTTGACAAGCTTGCCGCCGAAATCAGAATCCCACTTGCCATTCTGGATGCCGCTGAGAACTGTGTTGACAGTTGCAGCTAAGCCCTTCATTGCAGATGTGACTGTTACGCCCTTGCCATATGTGCCATCAATAGTAGCCTGCTGATCTACATCAACACCGATGACCTTGCCGTTCTTCTTAACAGCTGCTTCAGCTGCTGATGTATAGATGCCGCCGCCGCAGGCAAAGACAACTTCAACGCCTGCACCGTACCATGTATCCATACGTGCTGTGATATCAGCATCGCCATAGAACTGACCGCCATAGACATAGTTCATTGTTACATCTGTGAGATTCAATTCCTTAGCTGCTGCATCCGCTCCCTGTACATAGCCGTATCCATAGCGGATAACTGCTGGAACTGCCATGCCGCCAAGGAATCCAAGCTTCTTATATCCAAGCTTTACAGCTGCATATCCTGCCATATAGCCAGCTAATTCTTCCTGGTAGACTGCACTGTACACATTCTTTGATGTCCAATTCGTTGTCTTGGAAGCAGTATCCAGATCACTCTGCGAAACATCCAATGCAACGAACTTTACATCTGCATACTTAGGAGCAACTTCAACGATGGCCGGAGCAAATGCATATCCTGGCATAACGATGACGTTGTAGCCTTCTTCAATCGCTTCTTCCATGGAAGAGACACGATCCTGGTCGGCATTTGATGCAGGCTTCTTATACGTGAACTTGCAGTTGTTCTTCTCTGCAAAAGCCTTTGATGCTTCATACGTATTCTGGTTGAAAGATTGATCGGTAATATCTCCGTAGTCTGTGATCATGGCAATTTTCATGTCAGTCGCAGCTGCAGATGATGCGGAAGCAGTGGAACTTGAGCTTGAAGCTGAACTGGAGCACGCTACCAAAGATGTAGCCATAACACCAGCCAATAAAGCAGAAACTAACTTCTTCATTATGATTCTTTCCTCCTTTGCGCAAGACTAGTCGCTAGATTCATTTTAAAGAAAGCCGTCTTGGTTTGCAATTCAAACTAGGGAAAGTTTCATCTTCTTTTTGGCGAATCCGCAAATTTTTTTCATATGCATGCAACAATCATTGAAACTTGTTTCAAAAAGATGAGTTTTTATACCTTTACTGCTATAATAATCGAGTTTTCCAACATTATTATATTGCGAGGTCCAACATGGTATTCAGCAGTCTGACATTTCTATATGCTTATCTGCCAATTGTATTGGCAGTTTATTTCTGTGTTCCAGCGAGATTTAGAAATCTCGTTCTTTTTGCGGTATCGCTGTTCTTTTATGGATGGGGCGAGCCGATCTATGTCTTCTTAATGATATTCTCCATCCTGTTCAACTTCTTATTCGGCCGTAAGATTGCACAGTACCGCGACAGCGACAGAGAAAGAGCGAAACAGTATCTGATCATGGATATTGTTCTGAATCTGGCCATCCTCGGTTTCTTTAAGTACTATGACTTCTTAGCAGTCAACCTGCATGCAATCGGTCTCACATTTTTTGAACCGCTGCATATTGAACTGCCGATTGGTATTTCTTTCTACACCTTCCAGACGATGTCCTACCCGATTGATCTGTACCGGCATGATACAGATCCGCAGAAAAAATTTATCAATTTCGGTGCCTATGTCACGATGTTCCCGCAGCTGATTGCCGGCCCGATCGTCCGCTACCGCGATATTGCCGCGAAACTGAACAGCAGAAAAGAGAATATGAAGCAGTTCTCCTCCGGCGTCGTGCGCTTTACCGTCGGGTTATGCAAAAAGGTACTGCTGGCTAACAGTGCAGGTACTGTATGGAAGTTCGTCAGTGCATTGTCCCCAGCGCAGTCTTCACTTATGACTGCATGGCTTGGCATTGCCTTCTTTGCTTTCCAGATCTATTTTGATTTCTCCGGATACTCTGATATGGCCATCGGTCTAGGCCGCATGTTCGGCTTTGAGTTCTTAGAGAACTTCAACTATCCTTATATTTCCAAGAGCATCACTGAATTCTGGCGCAGATGGCATATGTCTCTGTCTTATTGGTTCCGTGATTATGTCTATATTCCCCTTGGCGGCAATCGCCATGGCCTGAAGCGGCAGATCATCAACATCATGATCGTCTGGCTCCTGACTGGATTTTGGCATGGAGCCTCCTGGAACTTTGTACTGTGGGGCGTCTTCTATGGTGTGGTGCTGATCTTCGAAAAAGTATTCCTGCTGAAGCATCTTCAGAAAGCACCGGCATGGATATGCCATGTCTATACAATGTTCATTGTCCTGCTTGCATGGGTGCTCTTTGCCTTTACTGATCTTTCGCAGGCAGTGCAGTATCTGTCAATGCTGTTCGGCAGCACCGGTTCGTTCTTCAGCAGCAGTGCTTTCTATGTCCTGAGAGATCATGGTGTTCTGCTGCTGTTATGCCTCATCGGCTCGACCCCGATTGCCAAAACAAAGCTCAATATTTTCCGCAGCACAAAGCTGCGTGCCCTGCAGCCTCTGCTGGTTGCCGGTGCGCTTCTGCTCTGCACGGCGTTCATTGTGGATGCGACGTATAATCCATTCTTGTATTTCAGATTCTGAAAAGGAGGTACGGTATGAAAAAAAAGAATATGCGGATGCTCCAGATCGCAACCGTTTCTATCTTCGTGATCCTGATCTTTGCCATGACGATCACAAATCTGGCATATCCAAAATCAGCTTTTTCGGAGAATGAGAACCGTGTCCTTTCTCCTTTTCCTTCCCTGTCGCTTTCCAATGTCTTCGGGGGCGATTTCGATGATGAATTTGAAACATGGTTCGCCGATCACTTTTTTGCGAGAGATACATGGATCCAGGCAAAAGCAGCCGCCCGCATCAGCGCAGGTGCCATTGAGAACAACAGTGTCTATCTTGGCAGCGACGGCCATCTGATCGGTTCGTACACTTCCGATGATACAGCCGCAGCCCGTCTGAATATCCAGAGCATCAACGAATTTTCGCAGGAGATCAATCAGAAAGTCAATGTCATGATCGTACCTGGTTCTGCCTATGGCAGCAGCCAGTATCTGCCCAGCGGTGCCTACAACCTGGATGAAGCAGATCGCATTGCAGAGATCTATGCACAGATGCCGGGGCAGAATACATTGAATGTCTGTGAGGAGCTTCATCATACTGATGCCTACTTCAAGACTGATCATCATTGGAACACCGTCGGTGCCTATGCCGCCTATCAGAAGATCTGTGCTTCCGTCACCAAGACGGAACCGCAGTCCTTCACATATACAGAAGTAACGGATGATTTCAAAGGCACGATGTATTCAAAGTCCGGAGCCTTCTGGCACCAGGGCGAATCACTGTATCGGATCGATCCTGAATCAGCCAATCCTTCCACGATAACAATGGAAGATGGAACCGTCATGGATTCCCTGTACAATGATGCCAATTTAGCAGGCAAAGATAAATACACCTATTATGTCGATGGCAACCATGCCTACGAAAAGATCCAGACCTCTGTGAATAATGGAAAGAAAGCCGTGATCGTCAAAGATTCCTATGCACATATCCTTGTGCCTTATCTGGCACAGGAATATAGTGAGATTGATCTGGTCGACCTGCGCTATTATAAAAACGCTGTGTCTTCTCTGATCACTGATCCAAGCAGTACTGATGTTTATGTCATCTACTCTCTTGATGAATTTACAGGCAGCCGCTCTTTAGCAGCACTATGGTGAAAAATATGAAAATGAAATTTATAAAAATGGGCATCAACGGAGAAGGCATTGGATATGCTGATCATATTCCGGTCTTCTGCGACGGTGTTTTCCCAGGCGAAGAAGCCGAAGTTGAGATTACGCAGAAAAACAAAACATACTGGCGGGCAAAACTGATCCGCATCACTTTCTTTTCAAAAGAAAGAGTCAGGACAGAGTATAAATACGCTGTCGAAGAAGGCTGTCCTCTTTTTGAAATGAAATATCCATGTCAGATGGTCCATAAAAAAGAACTTCTTGAAGAAGCTCTGATCAAATATGGAAATGTAAAGCGGACACTGGTCAGGGATATCCATCCTTCCCCTATTACGTTAGGCTACCGCAGTCAATGCAAGCTTCCCGTACAGGAAGACCATCACTTGGTGCAGACCGGCATGTATGTGCCTGGCACCAATCATTGGCACATGATCGATCGTTCTTTGATCCAGGACCCGCTGCTTGAGAAGACAAGAGTCAAGATCCTGAAAAGAGTCGGACGCTCATACATGCATGTATGGGACCCGAAAGAAGAAAAGGGACTGCGCTATTTAGTCATGCGCTGCATTGATGGAAAGATCCAATGCACACTGGTCACCGGCAAGGATAAAGTCCATAAGGAACTGATCGAAGACATCATGTCCATCAGTGAAATGCAGGGCTTGTTCCAATCGATCAATACGGATAAGAAATCAGTGCAGATCTTCGGTTCTGAAGTCCATAAGCTGGCCGGGGAAGATACCCAGAGCGTAGTCATGGAAGGCATCACACTGCAGCTGTCCCCGCAGTCTTTCTTCCAGCTGAATATTCCGCAGGCAAGGGAACTTTACCATATGGCGGTTTCTAAGATCGATCCATGCGATACACTGGTCGAAGCATACTGCGGCATTGGGGCAATGTCTTTAATGGCCCATGAAAAAGCCAAACATATCTACGGGATCGAAGCCGTGGAAGATGCTGTAAACAACGCCAAGATGAATGCTGAGAACAATGGCATTGATAATGCTGAATTTATCTGTGCGGATGCGGCAGCCGGACTGGATCAGATTGCTGCAAAGACAAAGATCGACGTGATCTTAGCAGATCCGCCGCGCTCTGGCATGGATGAGGCAATGATTGCCAGCATCCTGAAAGCACGTCCGAAAAAGATCATCTATGTTTCCTGCAATCCGGCAACTTTAGCCCGGAATCTGAAGGATCTGAAGCATAAGTATCACGTGGCAACCGTCATTCCTTATGATCTGTTCCCGCATACCCCATTGGTCGAATCCATTACCGTATTGGAACGCGGATAAAGAGACACTGTATATCATGTGTTTCTTTTTTTCTCGGCACCGTGAACAGACAGAATATCTTGGAAAGATATGATCGTATGATCCATGAATATTACCTGCTGATGCAGGACATCAATGCTTTTCAATCTGCCGATCTTGGTCACATAGGTGCCCATTCTTTTCTGCTGTCCCTTGGCTTTCTGCCGGATAGCAGCTTCTTGGTGCTGCACCAAGAGCATTTCACGAGCATCGGATGACATTTCTTTTGTCTTATGCAGGATCTTTTCATGCATGTTCTCTGCCGGCAGATGGTAATAGCATACCGCTGCCAGCGGATGGCTGCGGATCTGTTCTGCAAGAACGATGATCTGCTGATTCAGTTCTTCGCTCTGGCTCTCACTGAGCTCTGTCTTAGGTACGCCTCTCTGCAAAGAACCATCGATAGCTTCATTGTATCCGGTGAGCGCCGCAAACGGAGCGAATTGGGCCGCACGATCATGCAGGGACATATGCCGATGATTTTTAGATATCGGATGCGGCAGATCCAGCAGATCGTCATAGCGATGTTCATCGCTGCTGTCTTCACTGACTCTTCTCATGCTTTATGCCCTCCGATCTGATCATTGCGATCGATGGCTGTCGCACCTGTTTCAAGATCCATCCCGCGCACTGCTGCATTCTTTCCATATTTCTTTTTGATGGCCAAGATCGTTTCCTGGGCCTTTTTTTCACGTTCCTCTTCGCGCAGATCTTTCTTCTCCTTCTGCATCTGCTGCTGCGGATCCATAAATAGATCAGACTGTTCATACAGAATATTGGATACATCTCGGCAAGAGCGTACATTGACGGCAGTGATCTGCACTCTGCGGATGAGATACGAGCGATTCACCAGATGTTCGTAGATCTTTGCGGCCCCGCTGCGCAGAAGCTTTGATGAATTCGTCCAATGCGGAAGAACGATATTCCCAGAAACTCCTTTCGGCACTGCACGCCCATAAAAATCTAATTCGAGCTCACCGTCAAATCCTTCCAATTCAGAGGAAGAAATATCATACCCAATGTGGAGCGCAATGCCGGAAGCATCCAGATCTTTCTCAATCAGATTTAAAGAAAGCTGATCTGCCATTTCTTTGACAATGACCAATCCTTCATCAAAAGAATATGCTCTCTGCAGTACCTGACCAATCGACTGCGAATGAGAAGATGGACGATAGGCTTTGATCTCTTTCATGGATGTCGGCTCATACCCCCATGCATGATCAATCAGCAGTTCCGCATTGATGCCGAGAATACGGTACAGAAGATCTTCATTGTAATAGTCCTGAAAGCTCCCCAGTGAACATCTGGCAATATCTCCCATAGTAAAGATCCCTTCATTCTCCAATCGCTTGGCGATGCCTCTGCCGACACGCCAGAAATCAGTTAGAGGACGATGCGTCCACAGCTGCTTTCGAAAAGACATTTCATCCAGCGTACAGATGCGCACCCCATTGGCATCTGCCGGAATATGCTTAGCCACAATATCCATGGCACATTTGCATAGAAAAAGATTTGTTCCGATGCCGGCGGTCGCGGTAATGCCTGTTTCTTTCAGCACTTCCAAGATCAGTTTCCTAGCAAAGCTTTCCGCATCCATGTGATAGAGCTTCAGATAATCTGTCGCATCAATGAATACTTCATCGATTGAATAGACGTGGATATCTTCACTGGAAATATATTTCAGATAGATCTGATAGATGCGCACACTGATATCAATATACATCGACATGCGCGGCACTGCCGCAAGATATGACAGTTTCAGATCAGGTTCCTTCTGCAGTGTCTCCGCATCTGCCGATTCCCCCGTAAAACGCCCCTTTGATGTTTTCCATAAACGCTTCTGATTGATCTTTTTTACTGCAGCGACTACCTCAAAAAGACGTGCTCTGCCGCCGATCCCATACGCTTTCAATGAAGGCGATACGGCTAAGCAGATCGTCTTTTCTGTGCGGCTCGTGTCAGCGACCACAAGATTCGTTGTTAAAGGATTCAGCTGGCGCATCGCACATTCTGCCGATGCATAAAAGGATTTCAGATCGATCGCAATATATGTTCTTTCTTTTGTTTCCATCGTGTCCTCATAATACCACAAATATCATGTGTTCTAGGGAGCGCATTCTGCTAAAATAAAACATATGAAATATACTCTTTCAAAGAATCAGCTGAAAATAGATACCGCCGGTCTCTATGAGAAAAAAACGATTGAAGATTTTCTGGATGATTATCACCAGTCAAAAAAAAATAAGTATCTTCTGCTGCAGAAAAAACGTATCCTGCTGGATGATGTGCCGGTCAGAGATGTCCATACGCCGATCGAGCATCATGCTCTGACGCTGCTGCTGAACGAAGAACAGCCGGATTGGAAGCCTGCCGAAGAACCATGTCAGATCGTCTATGAAGATGCCTTCCTGTACATTGTCCATAAAGAACCTGGGACGATCATTCATGGCGATCCAGATGACACGGACTGTCTGAATGCGCAGGCATCCAGATATCAGCTCCTGCATGAGATCCATGCGCCCGTACGTCCGATCCATCGGCTGGACAAAGATACCTCTGGCTTAGTGCTGTATTCAAAGATCCCTTTCTTCCAGCCATGGTTCGATGATCAGCTGGCCGAGAAAAAGATTGCACGGAAATATCTTGCGGTCTGCTATGGGCACCCTAAAGTCGATCAGGTCTTCACCTGCCGCAAGCCGATTGGAAGAGATCGGCATGTATCCAATAAATATCGCATTTCTCCAACCGGGCAGAGCGCATGTACGCATGTGAAATGTTTGGCTGTGCAGAATGATCTTTGTCTCTTCCAATGCGAACTGGAGACCGGACGTACCCATCAGATCCGTGTCCATCTGTCAGATCTAGGATACCCGATCGTCAATGACCGTCTTTACGGCAGTCCCTGCCAAGATTTTTCCAATATGGGACTATGGGCCTATGAAATTGTTTTCCGCGACCCGATCACGCATAAAAAGCATAAGATCCATGATCTGCCGAACAAAGAATTTACGCATTTCTTAACAGGAGGAAAACTATGAAATACGATTTCACCTCGATACTGGACCGTGCGGGGCATGATGCCCTGGCCGTTGATGTTCCTGCATCCTATGAAGCACCGTTCGATGTACCGCGAAAAGAAGGCTTTGATATTATTCCTATGTGGGTCGCAGATATGAATTTTCCAGTATGCCCATCGATCCAGCAGGCGATTGCAGGCCGTCTTCAGCATCCTGCCTTCGGCTATTATGAACCGCGGAAAGAGTACTATGATGCAATCATACGATGGCAGACAGTGCGCAATCATGTATGCAATCTTCAGCAGGAAGATATCGGCTATGAAAACGGCGTTCTCGGCGGACTGCTGAGCGCAGCGAATATCTTAGCTTCCAAGGGCGATCCGATCCTGGTGCATTCGCCTACATATATCGGCTTTACCCATGCGCTCAATGATGACGGCTATGAGATCGTTGACAGCCCGCTGATCAAAGATGAGAATGATCGCTGGACCATGGATTATGCAGACATGGAAAAAAAGATCATCGAACATCATATTCATGCGGCAATTCTATGCAATCCCCACAATCCATGCGGCAGAGCCTGGACCAAAGAAGAGCTTTCCAAGGCCATGGATCTCTTCGAAAAACATCACGTCTATGTGATCGCAGATGAGATCTGGTCGGATATCATGCTGGGTGGGCATGTCCATACGCCAGTGCAGTCGGTCAATGACTATGCCAGATCGCATACAGTTGCGCTCTATGCACCAAGCAAGACATTCAATTTAGCCGGACTGATCGGCAGCTATCATATTGTCTATGATCCGTGGCTCCGGGACCGCATGAACAGCGAAACAAAAAAATCACATTACAATTCAATGAATGTATTATCCATGTACGCTTTGATCGGTGCCTATCAGCCCGAAGGATATGCATGGACGGATGAGCTCCTGCAGGTGCTGACGAACAATGCAGACTATGCCTGCAGGTTTATTAAAAAGAACTTCACAGGTGTATCGGTCAGCCATCCGGAAGGAACGTATATGCTGTTTGCGGATTGCACGGAATACTGCAATGCACATCAGATCTCATTGGACGAGATCCTGCATCGCGCATACCAAGTCGGTGTGTGCTTCCAGGATGGCAGGCCATTCCATAGTTCTGACTGCATTCGGATCAATCTGGCACTGCCCTTCTCACGTGTGCAGGAAGCATTTGACCGCATGCAGAAATACGTGTTTACTAAATAGCAAAAAATATGATACTTCAGTCTCAGAAGTATCATATTTTAATTATCCCTGGAAGAATTGATCCAGTATTTTCTTTTCATCCTGCTTGATCTCTTCTGTCAGCTCTTCTCTCGCATCTTTCTGCAGATCAGAGATCCCTTCCGTCAGGGCAATCGCACTGCCATTTTTGACATGAATGAAATTCGGAGCAAAGATCCTCTTTTCTCCAACCGAGTAGCTCGTGCCATTCTCATCAGTGATGGAATAATCACCCAAAACCGATTCAAACAATTCCAATGTTTTCTTGTATGCTTCCGTACCATCCTGCACTTTTACGATGGCTCCCTCTTTGATCTGATACTTATCGCGGAAGATCTCATTGCCATCCTCATCCCAGATATCGACCATATAGACCGTATCGATCTGATTCTCTTTGGCACTTTCGCATGCCGCTTCTATCACACTGCGGCACCAAGGGCACAGAGGATCGCTGTATACTGCATAGAAGCTTTCTTTCGCTTCGGCTTTCTTTACGATCTCTTCCGGTGAGACCAGCACAAACGGTGCATCTTCCGGTATCGTCACCGTACGGTTCTCTTTGCCAGCACTGTTCACTGTGCCATTCAAAGCTTCATATTCTGCTTTGACAGCATTGACCTGTGCCGTGGCGCTCGGCTGTGCCGAAGCACTAGAGCATCCCATCATCAGCATTGCACTGATCAGAACGCTTATTGTTTTCTTCATCTTCATATCAGTTCCAGATCCTCCAAGACTTTTGCAACCCCATCCTGATCACAGGCCGGTGCCACAATATCGCAATGTTTCTTCACATCATCTTTAGCATTTCCCATAGCAACACCGATCGCCGCCGGTTCAATAAAAGGCGTATCATTTCCTGCATCGCCAAAGGCAATGACATTGTCCCAATTCCAGCCATACTTCTTCAATACAGCATCAACGGATGTCTTCTTGGTAACATCCTTCAGGAATACATCAAAGCCATCGCGGAAGGACCAGGCGAACTGGATCCCTGGGATAGAATTCTCAAAAGGTTCGATCACACTTTCATCACCGATAATAAATGTTCCCAGCGGACAGCCATGTTCTATATGGTGCGACCGTTTCTCTGTATCATCTAAGACTGTGCCCTCCCATGGAGCATCTTTCTGTACATAGCCATCCATGAACTTCTGATGATTGGCGTATGTCACAATCCGATCTTCAAACTTAAAACCTAGTCCGATTCCATTTTCAATGCAGATCTTAGTTATGGCATTCATATTTTCTTCGCTCATCGGATGCTTTTCCAGCACTTTGCCTGTACGATCCGTCAGGCAGGCACCATTGATCGTACCGATGACATCCATTGGCAGATCATCAAAGAGAGATGGCTGCAGGAAGGTATAGTGCCGTCCTGAGTTGATCATGACTTTTATGCCCTTCGCAATGGCTTTCTGCAATGCTGTGCGATTGTGCTCTGATAAAGAAAGACTTCCGGAAGGAATCAGCGTATTGTCTATATCGCAGACAATCAGCTTTATATTTTCTGTATTTATATTCATGATTAGAATTTTAAACTTTATAAAAAATAAAGTCCACTCACATTTCCTCATTGCGCATAACCGTGTTAAAATAAATAAGCTTTATGTGCCCGTAGCTCAATTGGATAGAGTATCAGATTCCGAATCTGAAGGTTATGGGTTCGATCCCCACCGGGCACACTTTAT
>JAKVKC010000028.1 GCA_022486705.1 Solobacterium sp.
CTCTGCGCATCGACTGTGTTACGTGTTCCATAACTGAGGCCTCCTAGTCTAGAAAATCCTATGGTTTTCTAGACTAATTATCTCAATGTCCCAATTATCGTACAGGTGCTCATGATTTGGCTTTTACTTATATTCGAAAGAAAATCGTTGGATATCAATAGGCATGCCAAAAATGGCTTTGTTAAGCAATTTACAGAATAATCCATACTCAAAAGAAATATTATTACTCATAAAATAATGGCGGAAATAAACATTTTATACTTGAATTCAGTTTTTATGTCAGACATAATATCGCTAGAGATACACGTAGTCTGGGACGCGTTGCATCTTGCAATTGAATGACCAATAACTCTCCTAATGCAGGCTGACGTAACTGTATCTGGAGGGGACTTTTTTATGTTTATGACGAAAACATAAAAAGGTTTGACATGAGACGGGAATTTGAACCCTCCGGTCATAGGCTGACGTAACTATGATGGAAGAGCTCTTTTTGTCGTTACAGCATTATTGAACATTCAATGCTTGCATAACAGAAATACCTGTTACCAAGCATTTTTATATCAATACGTCATAATCAATGATTCTTCGAATCATGCAAGTCCCTTAAAAACCTTATCTGGGTAGGCGGCAAAGGAAGACGACCTTTGCGAAGGAGATTAATTATGAAAGAATTAAAAAAGACTTTAGCAGCATTAATGGCAGCATTGACAATATTTGGAACAGCATTAATTACGCCAATTGCTGCCGAGGATAGTGCAGCAAATACAAATGCTGGTGCTGCAGATAGTGAGACTATTGTTCTGACATTTAATAGCAATGGCGGAAGTACTGCTGCTCCTGAACAAATTGAAGTTGCATCAAACGGCGAAGTGACATTGCCTGACTATACTGGAACAAAACAAGGCAAGACATTTATTGGCTGGGCAGTAACAAACAATGTAATTCAAAATACTTATTATCAAGTATACACTGCTGGCAGTGTTGACAAGTTCGTAAAAAGCACAACTTTATATGCAGTTTGGTCAACAACAGCAAATGCTGAATTTTATATTCGCAAAGACGGTACAATTCCTTATGAGCCTTCACAATATGTCGCAAGCGAATATACTGCAGCAATAAAAATTGCTGGGGCAATTAAATCTACACATTGGGTATGCGATACAACAGGTGCAGCTGTAGAAGCAAATCTGAGTGCGACCCCTACAGATGAACAGATCAAGGGTGTTCTGAGCACATATGACAGTGAAAAACAGTATGTTATGTGGTATGTGATCAAAGTTGCTGGAAGCTGGCATGTAGATGGCGTTGTACTTGAGAAGAAATTAGTCAATTTGAGTTATGACGGCAATGCAAAAGATGGATCGGTTTCTAATGTTCCACTAGGCAGTCAGTATCTTACTGGCAACGAAGCAAAAGTAGGGCATACAGGCGGAAATGATGGAGCTTTGATGACACCTTCAAGACCTGGCTATACTTTCATTGGCTGGAACACAAAGGCCGATGGAACGGGCGCATCATACGCAAATGATGCTGTATTCACTATCGAAGAAGCAACGACTTTATATGCACAGTGGAAACAGGATATATACACAGTTACTTATACAAAGGGCGATCATGGAACATTTGCAGATCAGTCTACAGAAAATTTGATATATGGAAAAGATACACCGGAATTTAATGGCACACCGACCGGTGAAGCGGGATATAACTTTACTGGATGGGATAAACAAGTAGCCGCAACTGTAACAGGCAGTATTACATATACGGCTCAATGGGAACTGCAGAAATTCAACGTATCTTATAACTGGAATGGAATTACAGGCACACAGCCTGCAGTTCCATCATCAGCGACTGTAGATTATGGAACAGCATATGCACCTGATACGACTTATACAGGTTCTTCAACATTCACGAATGAATATGGCACATGGACATTCAGCGGCTGGGATAAAACAGCAGAATTCAAAGTAACAGCGGATGCAGAGATCACAGGTACATGGACACTGACATCGG
Source organism: Solobacterium sp. (assembly GCA_022486705.1). Taxonomy (GTDB): domain Bacteria; phylum Bacillota_I; class Bacilli_A; order Erysipelotrichales; family Erysipelotrichaceae; genus Bulleidia. The sequence continues at coordinate 2,014 of JAKVKC010000028.1, forward strand.
CAGCGACTAAAACAGTAAACTATTCTTGGAAGGGAATCACAGGCACAGAGCCTTCAGTTCCGTCATCATCGACAGTGAACTATGGATCAGTATATGCACCTGATACAACTTATACAGGTTCTTCGACATTCACGAATGAATATGGCACATGGACATTCAGCGGCTGGGGCAGGACAGCATTGTTTGAAGTGACAGAAGATACAGAGATCACAGGATCTTGGACATTGACTGCACCAATCAGCGTCACGGTAAAAGCAGATGATGGTTCTAAAAAATATGATGGCAGTGCATTGACTGCCGGAGCTACGGTGAATGATCTTCCAGATGGATTTACTTATGAAGTAAAGACAGAGGGAAGTCAGATTAATGCAGGTACATCTGAAAACAAAGTTGCTTCATTCGTGATTCTTGATAAGAATGGAAATGATGTAACAAAACGGTTCAATGTTACAACGGAAACAGGAACACTGACAGTTGAAAAGAGAAACGTAACACTGACAAGCGGAACATCCGCAAAGAAATATGATGGTACCGCACTGACCAATGAGAATGTCCTGGTATCAGGAGATGGCTTCGCTGAAGGCGAAGGCGCAGAATATACAGTAACTGGAACACAGACAGAAAAGGGAAGCAGCGACAACACATTCACCTATACAATGAATGAAGGTACAAACGCTGATAACTACAATGTAACGGTCATCAATGGAACACTGACTGTTGCGGACAGACCTGTTACGCCGATTGCACCAGATGAGTCTGAAACACCTGTCACACCTGTCACACCGGTCACGCCTGAAGAACCAGCAAGACCTGTCACACCAGTGACACCTGATGAACCAGAAGCTACTGAAACACCTGCTGTTACTGAAACACCAACGACAGCAGAGAATGAAGAAACTGCAGCTGCAGTGAATCGTCCGCATACACCGAATACGGGTGATGCGACAAACTCGGGATTGGCAGCAGGAGTATTCGGATTTGCTATGCTGGCAGCAGGATTTGCCTTCTTCCTCAAGAAGAAGTACACAGACTAAGCAATATTGGCAATTGATGAAATGACTTGATACAGTTGCCAGACAGTGCCTTGAAGCTAAAGATATACCGCTGATTCCTAAGGCAGGAAACAAGTCAAGTAAGCGGAAACTGCAGTTGTTCTCATCACTTTTCGTCAAGAGATGAGCAAATATAACAACTGAAACCCAGACACCGATAGACATATCGGAAGAAGAGATCCCTGGCAGGGGGTCTTTTTCTTAGATGACTTATGTAAATAAATTTCATAAATATGTAAAATGTTTCTTGACAAATGTAAATTATGAAACTAATATACTTATACATTCAAGGAACAGAAGAGTATCTGTATGGGAACTTCAAGCGAGCTGGAACAGAGTGTGAGTCCGGCAAGGGAAAGTACAGAGAAGCGCATCTGGGAGAAGCCTTCATGAAGTCATAGTGAAGGACGCACATCGGCGTTACAGATAAGAGTGATTGGTTCTTTGAACCGATAACCAGTGTGGTACCGCGATGATCAGTCGTCTCTGGAAAAGTATTTCCAGGGACGGCTTTTTTATTGCTGAAGGAGGTGAGTGAGATGGAAGAGCGACGAAAGATCTGCTGTAAAGAGAATCGATGCATTGAAAACAATATGAGCAGAGCTCAGGGGAGAAGAAACATGAAAACATTCAATCAGATCATTAAGACATCCGCCGTTTCATTACTAGCCATTTCATTAACTGCATGCACGGCAAATGCAGATGCTTCCGCGGCAAGCACAGCTGCAAATAAAACGGGTACAGAGAGTACCTATGCATATTTATTAGATTCAACAGATCTGAAGAAACCAACGATTGATACAAGCAATGCTACTGGTGCTTTGGCAGATGTACTGAAGAATGGCGTACTGAAAGTTGCCACATCACCGGATTATCCGCCAGTGGAATTTGTGGATGATGAAGGAACAGTATGGGGCAGTGAGATGGTATTGGCCAAGTATGTAGCGGACTGCTTAGGTGTTGACCTGGATATTGAAACAATGGATTTCTCAGGTACCTTGGTCGCCGTTGATACAGGCAAGGTGGATCTGGCTTTCTCGGGCTATGGCTGGAAGAAGGACAGAGCGGAAGCGTATGAACTATCCAATGGCTATGTCGGCGATCCAACGTCAACGGAATCGGCGAAGCATACACTGATCACGACCGCAGCGAATGCGGACAAGTACCATTCACTGAGCGACTTTGTCGGCACACATATTCTTGCCCAGGCAACTTCTCTGCAGGAAATGTATGTACAGGATGAGATCGTAGCATTGGATAAGAATGGCACGACCAATCTGGAACCAGTCGCAACGCTGGATCAGGCAATCCTCGGACTTGCTTCTGGAAAATGCGATGCGGTAGCTTTGGACAACAGTACCGCAGAGAACTATGTCAAATCATCTGATGGTGCCTTCGCACTGACGAATGTATACTTTGATCTTTCTGCCTATGGCGACTATCAGGGCAATGTTGCGGCAGCGAAGAAGGGCGAGACGAGCCTGATGGATGCCGTCAATGAGGTCCTTGCCTGTGCGAAAGACAATGGCTATTACGAGACATGGTATAAAGCAGCGAAAGAAAAAGCTGGCGTAACAGAATAATGAAATGGATAGAAAGGGGACAGATCTATGGGCAAGGGAATCATTGAAGTATTTATAGAATATTGGCCGATCTTCTTAAGAGGCCTTGGCGGCACATTGGAATATGCATTTATCGCTGTCTTCTTCGGTTCTTTGATCGGGGCATTGATTGCTTTGATGCATTTATCCAAGCATAAGATCCTGTCATGCATTGCCGGTATCTATGTCAATGTCCTGAGAGGTACACCATTGCTTGTGCAGATGTATATTTCCTACTTCTTTCTGCCGATTGCTTTTCCGGCTCTCAACAGCATTGATAAAGTCTACTATGTGCTGCTTGCCTTGATCCTGAACTCCAGTGCCTATGTATCAGAGATCTTCCGCGGCGGCATTCAGTCGGTGGATATCGGGCAGACAGAAGCAGCGCGTTCCTTAGGCATGAGCGCTTCTCACTGCATGAAGAAGATCATTCTTCCCCAGGCCGTCAAGAACATTCTTCCTGCTTTAGGAAATGAGTATATCTCCATGATCAAAGAGACTTCCTTAGCTGGAACAATGATGCTGTATGAACTGATGTATACAAAGACATTATTGGCAAATAAGTATCTGGTATGGCAGCCATTGTTCATCATTGCCGGGATCTATCTGCTGGTAACTTTGACACTCTCCTGGGGAGTCAATCAAATGGAAAAGAGGCTGAGCGTCAGTGACTGAAAAAGGTGAAGCGTTAATTGAAACAGTGGATCTTCATAAGAACTTTGGAGATCTGGAAGTATTAAAAGGGATCAATGAAACGATCCATCAGGGAGAAGTTGTAACGATCATCGGACCTTCCGGCGGCGGCAAATCAACTTTTCTGAGATGCCTGAATCTATTGGAAGAACCAACCTCAGGAAAAGTCATTTTTGAAGGTGTGGAATTGGATCCAAAGACAACAGATCTGGATCAGCATCGTCAGAAGATCGGGATGGTCTTCCAGCAGTTCAATGTCTTTCCGCATCTGAATGTGCTGGACAATATTACGATCACGCCGATGCTGGAAAAGAAAATATCCAAGAGCGATGCGGAAGCAGAAGCAAAGGAGCTTCTGAAGCAGGTCGGACTGGAAGAAAAGGCAGCGGAGTATCCTAGAAAACTGTCCGGGGGACAGAAACAGAGATTGGCCATTGTGCGTGCTATGGCAATGCATCCAGATGTCATGCTGTTTGATGAACCGACTTCCGCCTTGGATCCGGAAATGGTCAAAGGGGTATTGGAAGTCATTCAGCACTTGGCTGAATCCGGTATGACGTGTGTTATTGTGACCCATGAAATGGGCTTTGCGAGAAAAGTAAGCGACCGTGTCCTGTTCATTGACGGCGGGATTGTTGCGGAAGAAGGAACACCGGAAGAAGTCTTTGATCATCCGCAGAATGAGCGGACCAAAGAGTTCCTGTCGCAGGTCCTTTAGAAAGAGAACTATGAAGACAACATTTCAATATGATCATTATCTGCTGTATGAAGATATTAAAAATGATCTGAATTATTTTGTGCAAAAGTATCCGGAACTGTGCAAAGCGGAAGTGAATATGGTGACGCAGGAAGGGCGGAATCAATATGCAGTGACGCTGACGAATCAGAAGACAGGGGATGCTTTGAGCAAACCGGGATGGTATCTGGATGGAAACATTCATGCAGGCGAAGTGACATCCGCTTCCTGTGCCATGCATACCATTGACTATCTGCTGACGAATTATGAAACGGATGCGGAATGCAGAAAGATGCTGGATACATATACGATCTATGTCATCCCAAGAGTCTCTCCGGATGGTGCAGAGAAATATCTGACGACGCCGTATTCCCTGCGTTCGGCACCGCGTAACTACCTGAGCGAAGAGGGCGGCATCAAAGGAGAAGATCTGGATGGGGACGGTGTGATCCGGATGATGCGGATAGCGACACCATACGGTGCCTGGAAGAAGGATCCAAAGAAAGATGGTTCGATGGTCTTCCGTGAACCAAGTGATACCGAAGGAACCTTCTATGATATTTATCCAGAAGGTGTCTTGGAGGCATATGATGGCGATGAGAATCTGAAGCAGAAGAAAGCAGATTGGGGCTTGGATTTCAACCGGAACTTCCCTTTGGGCTGGTTTCCGGATTCCCGTCAGCCAGGGGCTGGTGCCTATCCGCTCAGCAATCCTGAGAATAAAGCAGTGGTGGATTTTGTCTTAGCACATCCGAATATCGGAGGGGCGGCCATCGGCCATACGAGCGGCGGTCTGCTCCTCTATCCTCCTGGAACCAAACCTTCCAAGGATGCCCCAGGCAGCGATATCGCTTCATTTAAGGCGATTGCTGAGATGGGAGTGCAGGAGCTGGGCTATCAGCCATTGAATATCTTTGATTCTTTTATGAGCGATCAGACGCATTATGACAGCGGGGCACTTGATGATTGGTTCTATCAGTCGCAGGGCATTCCGGCTTATACTATGGAGTTCTGGGATGTGGCGAGCAAAGCAGGCGTTCCTCGTGTCTGGGCTGGAAAGCCAGAAGAACCGCAGAAAACATTGGAACGGTTCAATGCCGTCATGGATTGGGTCAAGAAGAATGCACCGGAATATTATGCGGATTGGAAAGAATATGATCACCCTGTATTTGGCAGGGTGGAATTGGGCGGATTGAATATCAAGTATACGATCCAGAATCCGCCGCAGAAATACTTAGCAGCCGAGTGTGAACATGATACAAAGTTCAACCTTCGCTTTGCTAAGGCAATGCCGCATCTGACTTTGGACAGCGTCCAGAGTGAGACGATAGGCGATGGTCTCTTCAGAGTTACGGCAGAGGTAGGCAATCTTGGGTTCCTCCCGACAAATCTGACCGATGAAGCTGTCACTCTGAAGGTGGATCATCCCGTAGCGGTATCGATTGAAAAGGCAGAAGTCATTGAAGGAAAGAAAGTCAATGAGATCGGCAGTCTCTCAGGTTTCTCTCGGACGGAGACGGGTTCCTTCTATGGCAATCTCACGACCTTCGCCAATGCAAAGGCAAAGAAGAAAGTTTCCTGGATCATCAAAGGAAAGACCGGCGACAGTGTTGTGATCAAAGCAGCCCAGGAAAAGAGCGGGCACGCTGAAAAAACAATTGTTCTGTAAGAAAGAGGACGCGCAGTTCTCTTTTCTCTTATAATAGGAATATGAAAAAAATCAGTGCACCGTCTTTTTCGGAAGAATGTCTTCCGGCAGAATTGAAAAGAGAGAAAGCAGAGAAGCGGACAGACAATTGCAGTTTCAGCGATGAAGAGTGCAGCAAAGATCTGACGCTGCATGAATTCTTTGAATGCACCTTTGCAAAGATCATATTTTTAGGAAAAATGGATAAGATGGAATTCGCAGATGTGATCTTTGATCACTGCGACTTCAGCAATATCTCGATGCAGGAGTGCTGCTTCCGCCGGGTTCAATTTCTTCACTGCCGTTTAACCGGCTGCGATATGAGCGGTTCCTCTTTGACCGATACCGAAATGAAAGAGTGCCAGGGGGAATATCTGAATCTGAACTGTACTGGTCTCAATGACTGCTCTTGGCAGGAAACGCTCTTCAAGGAAGCATCTTTTGCGATGATGAAGATCAAGCATTTAGAGATCAAAGGATGCAACTTTACTCGCTCTGAATGGGCAGATACAAAGATGAAAGATCTTGATCTCAGTGATTCCATCATTGACGGCATTGCGGTCAATGCAGAGAATCTGAAGGGCGTCATTGTCAATGCAGAACAGGCTGTTGTGATGGCTAAACTGCTTGGTATCCGGGTCAGATCGTAGTTTTCACCAAACTTTCACAAGATTGCCATGATTTCAACACAGCTTTTTAGTATATTAAAGATGTCTTAAGAAAGACGAATTCATTCTTTCCCTCCCGCAGCAAATAGCAGAATTTATGAAATTGAAGAAAGACTTGTGCCAGCAGGTCTTTTTTCTTCCAATGATGCGATGCATTCGGAATCATATTCAAACATCTTTGCGAGGAATCATTCAGTATGAACATATTTCTTCTTTTGTATAGCGTATTTCTTTAGATTTCATATACAATTAAAGCGTTTTAAGGAGAGACAAAAACATGCTGCAAGCAATTGTAATATTTATCGGACTGTCATTGGACAGTTTCATTGTCATGATGCAGAAGGGCGCTCAGCTGACGAACTTCCCTATCAGTAAAAAAGCTTTATATGCATTGGTATATGCTTTAACAAACTGCGGTATGTTCCTATTGGGATATGCTATCAGTATGTCTTTTAAAGGCATCATTCCGGATGACCGTCTGGAGATCGCCATTGCCTGCCTGATCATTGTGACATGCGGTGTATGGCTGATGACAAAATCATATAAGAATAAGACCTTCGTTGAAAAAGTCGATCATGATTTCAATATGAAGAAGCTTCTTCGCTTAGCTGTCTATACAAGCATTGATACACTGTTCATCGGTGCCGGCTTCTCTTTATTGGGCATTCATTTTGTCAGTGCCGTACTGATCAGCTTTATTACTTCGTACATAACAATTTTCTTTGCTATGGAGATTGGGTATAATTTAGGCGCAAGCTATCAAAGAGCAGTCGGTATGTTCGGCGGTGCACTGATGATCATTTTCAGTATGTACCTGATGGCTGTTCATGTACTGAAGTTTGTGATGTAGGGGGGTGAGCCATGGAATATCATAGAGGGATCATGAAAGTCTCTCTTGCAGAGAACTTAAGAGCCTTGATGGTCAAGCATCTGTTTGAAAAGATCACCATTAAGCAGATCTGCGATGAGACAGGGGTGATTCGGGCAACTTTCTATAATTACTTTGAAGATAAATATGACTGTCTGAATTGGATCATCTATCATGATGTAATTGAAAGCAATGAAAAGAAACTGGAAGCTGGCGATATGATCGGTGCTTTCTCGGATCTGTTAAAGACCGTGGATGCCAATCGAGCGTTCTATGCATCTGCCTATCGCAATGTCACGGGACAGAACAGTTTTGAAGATATGGTGCGGGCACAGTTCGTGGATCTATGCCTGACGTATTTCAAGAAGTATCGCGATGAGAATATGCTGCCGCAGTACAATGATAAGATCCTGGCACATTACTATGCAGAATCCTTGGCTTATATTGTTAAATTATTTGTTTTCCAGGAAGCGGGTCCGATGAGCGTCGAAGAAACGATCCAGCTTGGCTATGATATGCTGGGGCACAGTCTGCTTGATTTCATGATCGTGAAGAAACCAGCGCAGAAGTAAGCTGTAAAAGGACCTGTTATGGCTTCAGTGTTTCAATCGGAACAATATAGATACCATCCTCACGTTTATAGGCAAATTGACCGACGCCTGTAAGGATCATCATGAAGGATGGTTTTTTCATTCTTGAAGTATCTATTTTACGTACCAGCTTCTTTAGATTGGCTGCACCTTCTTCGATGAGCATTTCACCGCCAAGCTTGATCTCAGCAAGACCATAAGAGCCATTTCTAAGATGAATGACTGTATCGCATTCCAGTCCTGTCTGATCGCGAAAGTGCAGTACTTCCCCATTCAGGTATTCTGCATATACACGAAGATCACGGACACATAATGTCTCAAAAAGAAATCCAAAAGTATTCAGATCGTTTTTCAGATCCTGAGGGGAAATACCGAGTGCTGCCGTTCCAATCGACGGGTCAATATAATATCGTGTATCAGATGTTCTGATGACCGTCTTAGAACGAAGATTCGGGTTCCATGCGGGCATATCCTCGATAACAAATATTTTTTTTAAGGCATTCACATATGAAATGACAGTATCAACACTTAAAGTCTCTGCGTCATTGCTGATCATATCGCTCCGCAGCAATGAATTAGAAACGGAAGTTCCCAGATTTCTTGCATATGATCGCATGAGAAGTTTTACTCTTTCTGGGTTTTTATTGATTCCATCTGCTCGATTGATATCTGAGCGAACAACAGCATCGTAATAATCAAAAGCCTGTGCAAGAGCAGACTTTTCTTTCATTCCGACAGCATGCGGCCATCCGCCTCGGCAGATGGCAAAAGCAAGTCGGTCAATATCAAAGGGATTCTTTCCGCTTATTTTCTCTGGAGACAAAAATAAATTTTCGAGACTGACCTCACCTGAAGATTCCTTAGATTCGTATAATGACATAGGACGCATTTTCAGCCAGGTGAATCGCCCTGTTCCTGAATGCGTAATTTCTTTTGCGTCAATGGGTACAGAGGATCCAGTTAAAATGAATTGGCCCTCTTTATTTCTCATGTCAACTTGATATCTGACAGAGTCCCAGATCTTTGGCGCAATCTGCCATTCATCGATCAGCAGCGGAGTATCTCCTTCCAGCAGCTTTTCTGGGTCAAGCTCAGACATCATGATATTTTCATCCCGCCTGGTTGGCTCATCCATTCTCAGAATACTGTGGGCAGCCTGCATCGCTGTCGTTGTTTTACCGCACCATTTTGGTCCTTCAATCACAACAGCTCCCTTTTCTTCCAGTTTATCGAGAAGAATCGTGTCGGCTATTCTGCTTTTATATTCCATTTCAGGACCCTCCATTTCTTCTTTATAATAGCGCTTTTATGAACTGCCGTCCATCATTTATCCTTCAAATGTATGGAAATAAATCCTTTATTTGTAACAAAAAAATTCCCTCAAATGTATGAAAATAAATCCCTTGATTGTATATAAAAACGTCATATTCATTTCGGAATATGGCGCTTCTGAACAATTTATTATGAGAAAGTAACGAATTCTTCTGCCGGTTTCTGGTACCGCGCAACTTTTGATGCATACAGGACGACGGTCTCGCCGCCATTCTCCATCGGGATGGCTTTTAATTTGCCTTGGACTTCCAGCCAATCGCCTTTTTTCATTTCCCAGATCTTGACGTTGGTCACTGTGATCCCGCAGAGAGAAGTGTCGTTGGCACAGCATACCATGGCCTGACGTCCCATAATGAACGTCTGTTTATATCCAGGAATATCATCTGCATAGTAGCCGCGCAGAATGATCTCTTTGCCATCATATTTCTTTGGATCTTCAACGGCATCCATATACCAGAGGCCGTAGTCATCATCTTTGATATCGATGATATCGGCATTGATGTCAAACGGCAGACCTCCGTCTTTCAGTTCTACCGGTTCGCCAAAGCTTCCTTCATAGTAGATCTGGGCCCGGCGGTTGATCGCTTTGATATTGCCCCGCAGCATGGAACCGGAAGTATCCGGAGTGCAGCGGTTGCATATCACGGTATCGGAATAGCGGATCTGTTCATACATCATCTGACGAAGCGGACCCATGAAGCTTGCAAAGGTCGTGGCATCTACCGGTGTCAGGATCTGCACCAGAGGCCAGAAATCAGGCATCTGATTCAGGATCAGATCAGGCAGAGCAATCGTTCCATTCCATTCAATGAAGACTTGAGATGGATGATAGATGGTATCCAATTCATGCATTTTTTCGGCGGTCAAACTGGATGCGTCATCGATATACTCGATATTCGTATGATGTTCTTCCAGCCATTTTTCATCATAGGAGACTTCTCCCTGTTCAAGGCAGACGATCAGTGTTCTGGAAACGCCTTCCATGAACTGCGGATCATTTAAGGTATCTTTGATCAGTGTTGTCTTGCCGGCATCCAGAAAGCCCGTAAATACATAGACAGGGGATGCCATTTACTTTACCTTGAAGAGCTGCTTGATCTGCTCAACGTCGACATGTTCACCAATGACGGTGATCAGACCTGTATAGGCTGGTGCACCTGGGCGGATATCAGTATCGCCTGGAACATAGTCAAAGAACAGCCAGGAACCATCGGTACTTGGAACAATGCCCTTGGCCCGGACGATATTCTCACCTAGTCCAGCCAAAGCAGCTTTGATCTCTGCTTCACTGTACTGATTGATCGTTTCAACACCAATAGAATCAAAGACATCATCGGCATCCACTTCGTCTTCATGATGGTGATGATGATGTTCATGTTCATCTTCACCGCCTAAATGAATATGATTGCCTTCAGCTAAGCCGGCATTGACCTTTTCTTCGGCACCGCCATGTTCATGATGATGTTCATGTTCATCGTGATCATCGTCATCATCATCATCATCGTCATCCATTTCCAGTTCTCCTAAGCCTTCAGGGAAACCGGAAGAGGAACCTTCCATGGCCGCAAAGATCGAAGTGCCGTTCAGATCATCCCATGGGGTAGTGATGACTCTTGCCTTGGCATTCAGTTCATGAATGATATCCAGATCCTCCTGGATCACAGCTTCATCAGCCATCTGTGTCTTGGACAGGATCACACAGGTCGCCGTAGCGATCTGATCATCAAAGAACTCTTTGAAGTTCTTATGATAGATCCTGCATCTTTTCGCATCTACAACAGCACTGTAGCTGTTCAGTTCCAATCCCTCGACAGACTTTACGATCTTTAGGATATCCGAGAGCTTGCCGACACCGGATGGTTCGATTACGATCCGGTCCGGATGATATTCCGTTACGACCTTCTTCAAAGCTGCCTGGAAGTCTCCTTTCAGTGTGCAGCAGATGCATCCGCCGTTGACTTCATTGATCACAATGCCTGCTTCTTTTAAGAAGCCTCCGTCAATGCCGATCTCACCGAATTCATTTTCTACCAGGACGACCTTCTGTCCGGCAAATACATCTTTGATCAGTTTCTGTATCAGAGTCGTCTTACCAGCTCCAAGAAAACCTGATATTACGTCTACTTTTGTCATATCTTTTCCTTCTTTCTTCGTGCCATACTATTATATCAAATGCGTCAAATGAACAGCATAAAACATACGGAAAGGAACTATACATTCGTGATTGTATGTCAAATCTAAAAGGAATGAAAAAGCGTAATTGTTCTGCTGATAATGTGTATCGCATAGTATATTATTGATAGCTTTCACGAAATGACTAGAGTTTTATCAAATAGCTTTTCTTCTGATTCATTTATATTGTGTGCTGCTAAAATAATTGTATAGTCTTTTAAGGAAGTTAAAAACATTAGTATTTTTTTCTTGTTATATGCATCTACAGCAGATATGCTTTCATCCAAAACTAAAATTCTGCGATCAGATAGAAGAGCCCTTGCAAGGCATAATCGCTGTCTTTCACCGCCGGAAATATTAGAACCGCTATCACCGATGGTGAAAAATAAATCATCATTGCATCGATGAAACAGATCAGACAGACCAAGCTTGCCTAGCAGATCGATAATCATTTCATCTTTTTTAATTCCACTCATACATAGATTGTTATATATGGAATCATTGAAAATATGAGCATTCTGATCTATGTAAGCAACATTCTGAAGATAAGAAAGATATGATATTTCATAGCGATTCTGCGAGGAAATTTTTACTGTTCCAGAATAACAAAAGTTGTTCTGAAACAATAGTTTCAATAATGTTGATTTGCCGCACCCGCTTTTCCCCTTTATAAGAATTTTTTCATTTCTATCAATACACATACAAAGTGAATGATATTTTACATGATGATCTGTTAATTCAATTGAAGTTAAGTTATCAATTATTATCGGAAGAAGATCTATTTTTTCGATTTTTTCAGTATTGTTTTTTTGTCCTGTAATTAATTGATCATTTGCAGAGATCTTCATCCATTCACCAATCGTTGATGATGCACTTTGTGTAAACGTACCAGCCAAGTTGCCGACAATCAGAATAGATCCAATGGATGCTTTGCCTTGAATTGTCAGCCAGCCAGCCAATACAATAAACGCACATTGAAACAAAAAACCAATTATTCCCACAAGAGCATTGGCAGAATTAGTTGTTTTCTCGAATTTGATTCTTGCATCTTCGCTTTGCTGTGATGCGTTCATAATACGTTTAAAAAATAGATGTAAACTATTGTAAAGCACAAATTCCTGATGACCATATAAACAGTCATTCATAGTTTGAGATAGTTCTTTGTTTTTTTCTTCGTTTATTTCCGCAGCTATTTTCATTCTGTTTTTCATTATGTTAGGCAGAAATGTCATGCAGAAGAACATTATTAAAGCCAAAATTGTTACGGTAATATGAATCATGGTTAAGGCTATGAAAGAAAATAGAAGTGTTGAGAATGAATATACAATATTTAAAGAAGGATCAATACAATTTCGATCAATTTGATCAATGTTTGAAGTATAATCACCAGCAAGCTCTGCAGGAGACCTTTTAGCCCATTCATCATTGGAGAGATGTATATCTTTATCGGCTTTCCAATATCTAATAGTATTATTGGCTAGTGCACGTACTTTTGAATTGTAATTATTACGATACTTGTTTATTTCGTAATATGCGGTCCATATTACAGCAATTTCTAAAGTACTATGAACTAATGCGGGAATTGAAGAATCGGCTGCCGCATTTAGTAAATTTCCCAACAATGCTGCTCCCATGACATTCAGCATCGATACGGTGGCTGAAAAAAATATAACTGTAATATATTGCCATTTATATTTCCTGATTATTTGTTTCATGATTTATCCTCAAATAAGCAATCTATCAGGAGATGAATATGGTCATACATGACGCTGCTTGAAAATATAGTAATTCTTCCATATTATTCTCCTTTCGGCAAAATTATAAAAAAAAGCAAAGAAGAATAAAACCAATTTTTCTGCTTAAAATCCTGAAGAGTTTTCGAGCTTTGACAAGTATTCAAAGGCTAATTTAAAATCATTTCTTTTTTTAGCAAGAATCATTGCATAATTCAATATAATGGTTCTAAACATGTAATCATAATGGTATTTTTTTATCATTTGATTAATGATTGTCAAAGATCCATTTTTTCTGAGGATCTGCAATAAACAATTGTACAAGATGGATGCTTCAGATTCCTGAGCCTTTATTGATTTGCTTGTCTCATTGCTAAGAAACAATTTGCTAATAGCATTTATATAGTAAAAAACAAAATCTTGGGGATTCTCTTTCATTTTTTTTAGGGAGTATATTTGGGCATCTTGAAATCTTGCTGCACACAAATAAGTGAAGCCCACATTTTGGTCTATTTTCCAAATGAGGTCATTCTGTTTATTTAATACAGCATACTTGCTGCAGATATTAAACTCGTTAATTGCGTCGTCAAACTGTCGCAGGTGAACAAACAAAATTGCTTGATTCATGCGCATCAATAAAACAACGGGAAATATCGCTGCTTTTTCGGCGGCATATATTGCTTTATCACTTTCTCGCAAAGATGAAATTATCTGATTATGCTTGGCTAATAGCGATGAATAATAAGAGAATAATAATGGTTCATATGTATGCGTGCCGGAATTGATGACTTCATTCATTATTGTGCAGACTCGCTGATCATTATTATGATCCATATATACTACTTTTAAGAATAAAAAGATTGTTTTTAGGTCACCATCAATTTTTTGATAATATGGTTCAAGTATCTTGGCAAATGATGGAAAGCAATCGAAATTCTCGTCTAAAATTAGACTTTTTGCCTCCTGCAAAAGCATTCGAAATAAAAAGGATGCATCAATATTTGTGCTATCGTTATATGCTTCTTCACATATTGTTTTCATTTCGCCGTAGTTTTGATATGTAAATGCAGTAATTGCGTCCTGTAGTTTTTTTTGGTATTTTACAGCTTCTTCTTCCTGAAAAGAAAAAGCTAGATGATAAAATGAAAACAATTTCATGGCTGAACTTTCGGAAATGGATTTATCGCCTCTTTCAATTTCACCGATGTATTGGAGAGACATACCGGATCCCTCTGCTGCTTCTCGCAGAGAAATCCTATTTTGCATACGAAACCATTTCAAAGAAGCACTGATTGTATACTGGTATAAACTGTTCATAATCCCCCTTAATTGAAACTTGTCTCTATTTTACAACTATTCAGCTGCTCTATATAAGGAATAGATCTATTGGAGAAGATGAATAGGAGATTGACGATACGCAGGCATACTGAATCAAGTATAATAAACTTATGAACGAAGAATACACCAAAGCAAGAAAACTTGGCGAGAAAGCGATCCGCCGGGCGCGGAATGAGGGCAGAGATCCATATCTGCCTGTTTTAGATGAGATCCTGCCGGAAGCGGACAGTCTGCTGAGGGAACATATCGGGGTGCAGGAGATTCCTCTGCGGATGATATCCGGTACGAAGAATAAGAGCAGGGCCAATGCTTTTTCCTGCAGCTTTATGCCGATCATGGCGGAACATACGGAATTGTCTGAAAAGTGGGCGCATCTGTATGATGCCCAGATCGAAGAAGGAATCCGGGATCCGATCCAAGTCTATGAGTATATGCTGCACTTTTATGTGCAGGAGGGAAACAAGCGGGTCTCGGTATTGAAATATCTGGATGTGCCATCCATTGAGGCAGATATCACCAGGATCCTGCCGAAGAGATCAGAGGATCCAGAGTATCTGATGTATCAGGAATTTCTGGAATTCTATGCCTGTGCTCCGATCTATGACATTGTCTTTACGCAGCCTGGCTCCTATCATCGCTTTGCTTCCATGGTCAATCATGATCTGACAAAGAAATGGGACCTGGACTTCATCAATATCATCCGCGGATCCTTCTTCCGCTTTTACAGTGTCTTTGAAAAGAAGGGCGGCGATAAGCTTCCGATTACGGCTGGCGATGCTTTCCTGCTGTATCTGCAGGTCTATCGGTTTGATTCCCTGCTGGACCGCAGCCGCGATGATATTGAAGAACGCTTAGATGCGGTATGGAAAGAAGTTCTGCTGGAGACCAAAGCAGTGAAAGTATCCTTGATCAAAGAACCAATGCAGGAAGATAAGAAGAGCTTCTTCTCTTTAGGTTCTCTGTATAATGAGAATCGTCCGCTGCAGGTGCTGTTTATTTATGGAAGAGATCCGGAAATGGATTCTTGGGAGCAGGCACATGAGCGCGGACGGCTGGACATTGAAAAGAAATATGCCGGCATTGTTCATACCGAAAAAAAGATCGCAGCTGCATGCAGCGACAATCCAATGCGCATCGGGGATGAAGTAAAGAATTATGATGCTGTATTTACGACCCGGCGTGAATTGATGACAGATACGCTGCGGGCTGCTTTGAAATATCCGCAGGTGCGCTTCTTCAACTGCAGTATTTATCTGAATCATGCGTCAGTCATCGGCTACTTCGGACGGATGTATGAAGTGATGTTCCTGTTGGGCCGGATCGCTGCGAAGCTATCCGACAATCATAAGATCGGCTATGTGGCCAATGCACCTGTCTATGGCAGACTTTCCGAGATCAATGCTTTTGCGATCGGTGCGTCTTTGGTCGACCCGCAGGCGAAGATCTATCTGGCGTGGTCTGGGAAAAAAGATGGTCATTGGTGCCGGGACTTTGCGGAAGAAAAGATACATATCTATGCGGGACCGCATTGGCAGGATGAAAAAGATGCCCAGCCGGTGCATGGCATTCATCAGATCACAGAACAGGGAGAAACTGTCTTGGCGTCGCCTCTGTGGCATTGGAACTGCTACTATGAAAAGATCATACAGATGATCCTGGAACGGCAATGGGATCAGGCCCGCTATGCGTCCAATGGCACGGCACTGAACTGCTGGTGGGGCATGGATGCTGGTGTGATCGATCTGGATATGGATCCTTCGCTGAATTGGATGATCAGAAAAGATGCTGACATCTATAAGCGCTTATTGATCCAGAATGCATGGAATCCTTTTGAAGGAGAACTGCACAGTCAGGCAGAAAAGATCCAGGATGCCGGAACGGAGCGTCTTGCCAGCAAAGATATTATTGCGATGGATTGGCTGAACCACAATGTGATCGGTACGATCCCATCTGCTTCTGAGCTCAATGATGATATGAAGCGCATGACTATCATGAGCGGCATCAAGGGGACACGGGAATGAAGATCCTATGTCTATCCGATCAGGAAGATCTTGGTCTGTGGGATTACTACACGCCGGAAAAGCTGAAAGGGATCGATCTGATTCTTTCCTGCGGCGATCTGGATCCGGCGTATTTGGAATTTCTAACAACGATGAGCAATCTGCCGCTGCTGTATGTGCGCGGCAATCATGATACAAAGTATGACCAGAAGCCGCCGCTTGGCTGCATTGATATTGATGACCAGGTCTATAACTTCAAAGGACTGCGCATCTTGGGCTTAGGCGGGTCCATGCGCTATGGCAATCGGGCGGATATGTACAGTGAAGCAGAGATGGCAAAACGTATCCGTCGGCTGAAAGGCACCTTCTCTTTTACCAATGGCTTTGATATTCTGCTGAGCCATGCTCCGGCAGAGAACTATGGGGATCAGGAAGATCTTCCTCACCATGGCTTTGCCTGCTTCAATGCTCTGCTGGATGCCTATCAGCCGAAATATATGCTGTATGGCCATGTCCATCAGAACTACGGGGATTTTCAGCGTGTACGGAATCATCCCTGCGGTGCACAGGTGATCAACTGCTGCGGAAAATATGTACTGGATGTACCGGATACTGCTTATCCAGAGCGCGGCAATACAGGCTCTTTCTTCTATGATTGGGCCATCCGCCATCAGAAATAGAACAGATCCATGAGAATGCAGGGCAGTATGCATGCATTCTTTTATTTCTTCTTCCGACAGTTTGACGTGGCAAGGATGACTGCACTGTTCTGCAATGTATAAAGTGCATTTTTTCTTTTGATGGAAGAAATCGAAGGGTATAATGTACCTATATTTGAAGTGAGGAAAATTTATGAGCGCCTGGGTAATCTATCTGCTCTATGTTCTGCTGAATGCATATGCGGTATGGCAGACTTTTGTCTTAATGAAAAGAATCATTGCAAAAAAATGGCCGGCGGTACTGTCTGCTGTCTTTTTGGTACTGATGGGGATTATTCCGGTCTTAGCAATCAATTGGTCGCAGGCTGGAACTTTTCGGAATCAGCTGCAGGGATTCGCTAATATCTGGCTTGGCTTTATTCTCATCTATATGGCAGCGCTTCTGATCTTTCAGATCTGCCGTCTATGCAGCCGTAAGAAGGAAATGAACGCAAAGCATGCGCTGATCTCATTGGTCATCTGTCTTGTCATTTCTATTGGCATGAATGTCTATGGGACACATACAGCCCATACGATCTATACTTCAAATTACACGGTTTCATTGAATGAGAGTGATTATAGTGAACATGGAAAAATGAAGATCGTGCTGATCGCAGATCTGCATTTAGGTGTCAACAGTTCTATTTCGCAATTGGAAGATATGGTCCAGAAGATCAACGAACAGGATGCGGATCTTGTTCTGATCGGCGGGGATATCTTCAACAGTACATATGATGGACTGACCGATCCGGATCGGCAGGCAGAGATCCTTTCGCAGATTCAGACCAAATACGGTGTCTATGGTGTATGGGGCAATCATGATGTTGTGGAGCCATTGCTCTGCGGCTTTGCTTTGACGCCTCCTTCTCAGGCTTTCCGTTCGGCAGATATGGTTCAGTTCATGAAGGATGCGAATATCACCATGCTGGAAGATGAGATGACCACGGTCAATGGCATCCAGATCGTCGGCCGCAAAGACCGTGAGAAAGCGGGCGATGGTACGGAGGACAGAGAATCCACTAAGGATGTTCTGAGCCAAGTCAATGCGGATCAGCCGGTCATTGTGCTTCAGCATGAGCCGAAGGACTTTGAAGAAATGGCAGAATACGGTGCAGATCTTGCTTTATGCGGGCATACGCATGATGGTCAGATCTTTCCGGGAAATATCTTGGTCTCTTTGATGTATGAGAATTCCTGCGGTGAAAAAATGATCCAGGGCATGGATACCATTGTTACATCAGGCGTTGGCTATTACGGGCCGCCTTTGCGGATCGGCACCAAGAGCGAGATCGCTGTGATCGATCTGAGCTATTGATGAAGGGGGAAAATAATGAGGACACGGAAAGATTGGAAAAAGGCAGCCCATCAGACAATTAAAAAACACTATTTTCTGCTGATCATGCTATGCTTGGCCGCATCTTTATTGGGCAGTGAGTTCTCCAGCTCCAATCCCATTCAGAACCTGGATCAGCCGACATCAGAAACTAGCAGTGTCCTGCAGGAAAGCAGCACCAGTGCTTCGGATGTCCTGACGGATATTCTGGAGAATCGGGTAGAACAGGGAGATGCGGCAGCCCAGTCAGTCATTGACAGTCTGCAGAAGAATACAAAGGATACGGATTCCTTGGGACATACAGAAGGCATTCTGGCCAAGGTCGTCAACACCGTATCTTCCGGCAAGGTCTATATTGTGCTGATCAAGGCACTGCAGTCGATCACAAAATCAAACAGTATCGCGACGGTACTGTTCATCTTGATTTATCTGACGGTCACTTTGGCCTTCAGTATATTTGTGGTCGGGATCTTCCGGGCTGTTCTGCGCCGGCTTTTTCTGGAGGCACGTTCCTATCAGAAAGTCCCGATCTCGCATATCGGCTATTTCCGCTCGGTAGGCAGATGGGCCAGAGCTGCTTTGGGCATCATGCTGGAGGGCATCTATATGTTCTTCTGGACATTGACGATCGTCGGCGGTGCGATCAAGCATTATTCCTATATTATGACGGACTATATCCTGGCAGAGAATCCTGATATTAAACCAAATGAAGCCATCACGCTGTCAAGAAAAATGATGCAGGGACATAAATGGGAATGTTTCAAGCTCGATGTCAGCTTTATCGGCTGGTATTTGGTCTCGATCCTTACCTTCGGCATATCAGATATCTTCTATTTCAATGCCTATCAGACATCGGTCTATACCGAATACTATGCTGATCTGCGCAGGTGCGCAAAAGATGCTTCCATTGCTTCTGCAGAAAAACTGAACGATGTATATCTCTATGGGGCGGCAGACAAAGATCTTCTGGCCCAGACATATGCGGATACAGTCGAAAAGGCAGCGTATATTCAGCAGAATGCTGTGCCGCTGACTAAAGCACAGCAGTTCATGAGCAATACCTTCGGTATCTGGCTCGGTTCCGTACAGGAAAAGAATGCCTATCAGAAGATCGAGAATATGAGATATCAGAATCAGAATAATATGGATGCGGAAGAAGGAAAGTGCTATCCGATGCGGCTGAATCCTCTGTGGAAGCAGAAGAAAAAGGCGGTGCTGAATTTCCAGTTCCTCAGAAGCTATACGGTATGGTCTCTGCTCATGATGTTCTTTATCATTTCCTTTGTTGGCTGGATCTGGGAAGTGAGTCTGTATCTTGTCAATACCGGAGCCTTTGTCAATCGCGGCTATCTCTTTGGACCATGGATCCCGATCTACGGCACGGGCGCTATGATGATCATGATCCTGCTGAGCTCACTGCGGAAGAATCCGCTGCTGGAAGCAGTCGGGGCAGTGATCGTCAGCGGCATCATTGAATTTACGACTTCCTGGGCAATGGAGATGATGTACGGTATGCGCTGGTGGGACTATACAGGATATTTCCTGAATCTCAATGGACGCATCTGTGCCGAGGGACTCTTTGTCTTTGCGGTCGGCGGCATGATCTTCATCTATTTCTTAGGGCCGACCATTGATACTATCCTGGCCAAGATCCCGCAGAAAGTGATCATTCCGCTTGCTTTGATCCTATGCACACTGTTTGCCGGCGATATGGTATATTCGCATTTCCATCCGAATACGGGGGAAGGCGTGACGGGATATCAGCCATCTGTGAGTGAAACTGCCTCATTGGAAACAGAACAATTATTGTAAAATACAGCCTCCGTATTGGATCTTGGTCCAAACGGAGGTTTTCTTCTGGCCAATGCCGTATCTTTCCTGAAAAAAGGATTATGATTTCAGTAGGAGATTGCGGTATGGAAAAATTGATCATTGAGAAAGGACCGCTTTTGAAAGAAGACGGAAGTCTCTGCGAAGCGGGATACGCCAAGAGCCTGATCAGGACGTATGAAAGAAGTGCTGTAAAAGCCAATGCATTGCGCATCAAAGAATGGGACTACTACCTGATCTATGATCAGGAATATGCCCTATGCCTGACGATCGCAGACAACAGCTACATGGGACTGAGCTCTGTTTCCTGGATCGATTTCAAACAGAAAGCAGAGACGACACAGTCGGTGATGACCCTGATGCCGAAAGGAAAGACGCATCTGCCGGAGACTTCTGTGCAGGGCGATGTGCAGTTCCATAATGCAAAGATCGATATTCAGTTCCTGAATGATGGGCACAGAAGAAGACTTTCCTGTACCTATCCGCGCTTTAGAAATGGGGAAGAGCTGCATGCCGAAATCGAACTCACGGAAGTGCCGCAGGATTCATTGGTCATCATGACACCATACAGTGATGATCCCAAAGCGTTCTACTACAACCAGAAGATCAACTGCCTGAGTGCCTCTGGCTATGTCAGTGTCGGTACGCATATGCACAGCTTCCGCACGGGATCGTTCGGCTCGCTGGATTGGGGCAGAGGGGTATGGACCTATGAGAATACATGGTATTGGGCTTCTGCCTCAGGGACATGGCAGGGACATCGCTTTGGCTTCAATCTTGGCTATGGCTTCGGCGATACCACAGCAGCCAGTGAGAACATGCTGTTCTTTGATGGCATCGGACATAAGCTTGACCGTGTGCAGTTCCAGATCCCGCAGAGCGCAGATGGAAAAGAAGATTGGCTGCATGCATGGAAATTCACTTCCAATGACCGGCGCTTTGAGATGGTGTTTGAACCGATCCTCGATCGCAGTTCCTGTACAGATGCACTGATCCTGAAGTCAGATCAGAACCAGGTCTTCGGTACCTTTACAGGTGAAGCGGTATTGGATGATGGGCAGACGATCCATCTGGATCACTTCCTTGGCTTTGCCGAAAAAGTACTGAACCGCTGGTGAAAAAAGATTGTGCCGAAAGGCATTTTCCGATAGCATATATTTATAAAAACAATCTGCGTGCATGAAATCCCCTGAGGTAGGATATGAAAATAAAGGATGCTCGATACAGAATATCCGTCATGATCATTATGGTGCTTGCCATGATCTTTTCTGTCATGCCGATCCATGGGGATGACAGCGGCTCGATCATTACTGTAGGCATGCTGGAAATAGAAGGCTATGCGACACAGAAAGAGGACGGGACCTATACGGGCTCCGATGTAGAGTTTGCCTATAAGATCGCCCAGTATGCCAATCTGAATATCAAGATCGTGCTGTATCAGAACGGGAAAGAATGCATGGATGATTTTGTCAATGGACGGCTGGATATCATGTCCAATCTTTTCAAGACCGAGGAGCGCACGGAAAAATTCCTTTTCTCTGACAAGGAGATCGGCAATCTTCCGCTGTGTGTCTTTACCGCCGAAGATGATTCCCGCTACTCGTATAACAGCGACAAGCAGATCAATACAATGACGCTCGGCACAGCCGAAGGCGATGCGGCCAAAGATCTTTTCATGACATGGTGCGCATCTCATGATGTTGTTCCGCATTTGAAGGAATATGCATCGATCGAAGATGTAAAAAAGGCAATTGATGCAGGTGAGATCGATGGCGGAATCTACAGTTCTCCTTCGGTCACGGGCTATCGTACGATCATGACTTTTTCATCGCAGCCATATTACTTTGCCTTTGCCAAAGACAGAACGGCTTTGAAATATCAGATCGATGATGCCATGAATGCGATCCTGACGCAGGATCCTCTTTACCGCAATAAGCTTGTCAATCGCTATGCCGGCCATACGGTGCAGGACATGGAAGCATTGACCGATGAAGAAAAGAAATACATTCTGTTCAACCCTGAAGTCAAGATTGCGGTGCTGACCAATGATCAGCCATACTATGCGAAAGATTCTGATGGCAAGGATACGGGAGTCCTCCCAGCACTTTACAGCAAGGTGGCTGTCCTGACCGGACTGGAGTTCACCTATCAGGCGTATGACAGTGAAGAAGATGCAGTGCTGGCCGTGAAGAGCGGAGAAGCAGATGTGCTTGGCCTCTACAGCGATGGGCAGATCATTGCGTACAATTCTGATCTGCGGGTGACTTCTCCGTATGCCGATGCCGATGCGGTACTGATCACGCACAGCGGTGTCTCTGTCAAAGATATTAATAAGATCGCCGTAAAGGAACGTACCCAGAGCACGCTGAAAGCAATTCTTGGCAGCAGCATCGATGCGGATCTTGTTACGTACAATAATGGCGCTGAATGCTTTGCGGCCCTGCAGAAGGGCGAGGTGGATGCGATGGTCTGCGGACAGCCAAGTGCGAGCTGGCTGATCAATCAGAACAACGCTTCTTCCTACAGCGTAACAACGATCGCTTCCGGTGCCATCGAGATCTCCGGTGCTTTGGCCTATGATAAAACAATGCTGTGCACTATTCTTTCCAAAGCAGTGACCTCTGTTTCCTATCAGTTCAATGAACTGGTCAATACAAATACGCTGCCATCCAATGATCTGAAAGCAATGATCACCCGCATGTCTCCGGCGGTCCTGTTCGGTGTTGCCTGCGGTCTGATCGCTTTGGCAATTGCCTTGATCTCCATGATCATTATGCTGGTAAAGCATCAGAAAGAAAAAAATGCCCTGATGCAGATCAAAGCAGAGAATGACCGCCGTGAGATAGAACTTTCGGCAGCCGAAAAGCAGACGATGGAAAAGAACCATTTCTTTTCCAATATCAGCCATGATATGCGTACACCATTGAATGCCATTATTGGTTTCTCTGATCTGGCTTATGAAGAAGCTGCCTCAGTGAAGACAAAAGAGTATCTGAAAAAGATCAAAAAATCCGGCAGACTGCTGAATGATATGATCAATGACACGCTGACTATTTCCAAGATCAACAGCGGTAAGATGACAGTCCATCTGAAAGCAGTCAATACCGATGAGATCTTTGATGCAATATGTTCACCGATCCAGGATATGGCGGTAAAGAAAGGCATCACTTTCACCGTCGATCGTACAGCATGTCCAAGCAGGACGGTGATGGCAGATACGCTGCATTTGGAAAAGATCCTGCTGAATCTGCTGACCAATGCAGTCAAATATACACCGGCGGGCGGAAAGGTCCTTCTGAAGGTGCAGACCGTGCCGGAAGAAGGAAAGCCTACAGAGACGATCATACAGGTCATTGATAACGGCATCGGTATTTCCAAAGAATTTCTGCCCCATATCTATGAACCGTTCCTGCAGGAAGACAATACCGGCGGGGAATCCTCCGGTACTGGCCTTGGCTTATCCATTGTGAAGAATCTGGTGGATATCATGCATGGTTCTATTGAAGTGGAAAGCACAAAGAATCAGGGAACATGCTTTACGCTGCATTTTCACTTTGCGTGTGCCCCAGAATCGCTTCCGCATAAAACAGTCAGCCAGTCAGATGACATTCTTACCGGCAGAAGGATCCTGCTATGCGAAGATAATTCGCTCAACCGCGAGATTGCCAAAGAGATCCTGCAGAGAAAAGGCATGATCATTGAATCGGCAGTCAATGGCGAAGAAGGACTGCAGAAATATAAAGCATCAGAAGAATATTATTATGATGCGATCCTGATGGATATCCGGATGCCGGTCATGAATGGATTGGATGCCTCCCGTGCGATCCGCCGCAGCGGCCGAGAGGATGCCGATACAATCCCGATCATTGCAATGACTGCCAATGCCTTTGAAGATGATATCAAGCAGTGCTTGGATGCGGGAATGAATGCACATGTGGCTAAACCGATCGACCCCGAAACAATGTTCCGTACTATTGCAGCAAATATTCATGAATAAAAAAAGTTCGCAGATTATGCGAGCTTTTTAGGTGCACCAGACAAGACTTGAACTTGCACGGGTCGCCCCATACGCCCCTCAAGCGTACGTGTCTGCCATTCCACCACTGGTGCATGCCTGAGTATTATATATCGGCATTTGGAATAAAGTCAACGTGGCTGGGACGGTTTTTTGTTGTAATTTAGGGGCTTTGACTTTATAATAAGCAGGTTTCCAAATGTTTATATTAAATAAAGTAAAGGAGTGTGAACTATGGACTATCAGAAGATTATAAATATCGCTGTCATTGCGCACGTTGATGCCGGCAAATCCACTCTGGTCAATGCATTCCTCAAGCAGTCGCATGTCTTCAAGGACAATGAGAAGGTTGTTGACTGCATCATGGATTCCAATGACTTGGAACGTGAAAGAGGAATAACGATTTATTCTAAGAACTGTTCAGTGCAGTACAAGGACTATAAGATCAATATTATAGATACCCCAGGGCATGCAGATTTCTCATCTGAGGTAGAGCGTATTATCAAAACAGTCGATACTGTCATTCTGCTTGTTGATTCTGCCGAAGGACCGATGCCGCAGACAAGATTTGTACTTTCGAAGTCTTTGGAATGCGGATTGAGACCGATCTTATTGATCAATAAGATGGATAAACAGGATCAGAGAGCTACCGAAGTTGTTGATGAAGTGTATGATCTGATGCTGGAATTGAATGCGACGGATGATCAGCTGGATTTCCCAATTCTGTATGGTGTTGCCAGAGAAGGAATTGTCCGCTATGAATGGACAGATAAGAACAATGACATTGTGCCATTGTTTGAAACGATCATTCATCATACGCAGACGTATCCGAATTTGATGGATGAACCTGTGCAGATGCAGATCTCTGCTTTGGCTTACGATGATTATATCGGACGCTTGGGCATTGGACGTGTTTATAAGGGAACTTTGAAAGAAGCAACGGAATATGAAGTATGCAATGCCAATGGCAATGCACATAAGGGAAAGACGAACCAGATCTTCCTGTATAAGGGACTGTCACGGATCCCTGCTTCTGAGATCCAGTGCGGTGAGATCTGTATGATCTCCGGCATTCCGGACATTGATATCGGCGATACGCTCTGCCCAGTCGGAGCACCGGATCCAATGCCTGCGATCAAGATCGAAGAACCGACGCTGTCCATGAACTTCATGGTCAATGATTCACCGTTTGCCGGTCAGGTCGGCAAATATGTGACTTCCCGCAATATCCGTGAGAGATTGGATAAGGAACTGGAAGTCAATGTTGGCTTGAAAGTTGAAAATACAGATTCTACCGATACCTTCAAGGTATCCGGCAGAGGTGAGCTTCATCTGACGATCCTGCTGGAACAGATGAGAAGAGAAGGCTTTGAAATTGCTGTCTCAAGACCTCAGGTCATCTTGAAGAAGATCAATGGTGTAACATGTGAGCCAGTTGAAGAAGTTGTCATTGATGTGCCGAACGAGTATTCGGGTTCTGTGATCAGTACTCTGAATGTCCGCAAGGGACTGCTGAACAATATGGAAGACCAGGGCACATATACAAGGATCACTTATATGGTCCCGACCCGCGGCCTGATCGGCTTCCGTTCTGATTTCATTAATATGACGCATGGTGAAGGCACATTGGTGCAGCGCTTAGCAGACTATGAGCCATGGAAGGGCGAGATCCCGCAGCGTGAGAACGGTGCTTTGATCTCAACGGAAACAGGCGGTGCGATGACATATGCTCTGTGGAATATCCAGAACAGAGGTCAGATGTTCATTGATGCACAGACACCTGTGTATGAAGGAATGATCGTCGGTGTCTCTTCAAAGAATATGGATATGGGCGTCAACCCAATCAAGAATAAGAAGATGACAGCCGTTCGTTCTACCGGCAATGATGAAGCTATGAAACTTGTTCCGCCGAAGGTACTGACGCTGGAACAGGCAATTGAATTTATCAATGATGATGAACTTGTTGAAATCACACCTACGGATATCCGTATCCGCAAGAAGTATCTGACTGCGGTCGAACGCAGAAGACACGCAAGAGAACTTGGCAAGATCGAAGACGAATCGGATGATTGATTGAAAGACACTGGAAAAAACCGGTGTCTTTTTTTAGAATAGTAGGATGCAGACAGCTGAAGAAGCACTGATCAAACTGAAGAGATCGAAATTCCGTTCTTCCTTTCACCTCTCGAGTTTTGAAGTAAAAACGGTGTAAAGCCCATGGTTACGGGCTCTGCACCGTTTTGTCTGTGTAGTGAACTAGATTATATTATTGCGAATATGCGAATCATCAATACTTGAGCAGTCGCCGCA
>JAKVKC010000029.1 GCA_022486705.1 Solobacterium sp.
TCAATTTGTGTATCTGTGAAATAATTGCGTTCATATATCATAATCATTTCCTCTCATTCAAGTATATGAAAACCCCGAAGGATAGTCACCTTTTATTTAGGTGTCCACTCTTCGGGGTACAGTTTACGCTATGATGTGGACTGCTTTTCTGATCAGTTGGAGATGTGATGATGAACGGTGAAGCTGCCGGGACTGAGCTGTTCGAAATGATAGCCGTTGGCCAAGCCCCATTCAATGATGTCATCTACGGCTTCTACAGTGAATGCTTTATAGTCATGCTGGAGAACAATGCTGGCTGTGCCATAGGAAGAATTGGCCGAGACTTGATTTTCAACATTGGCAATGATCGTATTGGTATCTGCTGTTCCGCCGGCATCGCCGGAGGAAACATTCCAATCATAATAATAGATGCCATTTGCATTGGCTTGCTGCACTAGGGCAGTCATGATGCCGGAAGAATAGTTGGCAGAGATTGTATTTGAAGAACCGCCAGGGAAGCGGAGCAGAGAACTGGCGGAGCCTGTCTGCTGCTGGATCACGGCATTCTGGGCATTGAAGTCAGCCCAATAGGCATCGGTCGAAGAATAGACCGAGGCATAATCATGCGTGTATGTATGCACGGCAACGGTATGTCCGCGGCGTGCTTCTTCACCGATCAGATCGGTATAGCCGGCATAGCAGCTTGTGGTAAAGAAGGTCGCTTTGACGCCATAGCGGTCCAGAACATCCAAGAGATGTGCGGTCGCTTCACCTGGTCCGTCATCGAAGGTAAGATAGATCGCTTTGGCATCTGCTGTTCCATACTGCACATTGACCGGCGGCTGCGTGACATGGACGATTCTCTGCGCCTGAGCCGTATGATCATGCGTATCGCTGACGGTATAGGTGAGGGTATAATCACCGATCGTATCTGTATCCACCGATCCTTCAATGGTGACTTTTGCGGTAACATCATCATCGCTGTCATCGATGGCTGAATATTCATCCGTCCACACATTGCCGAGATAGATCGTGACTTCATTTCCGCCGGATAGGGTGATCTCGGGAGCTTTGCGGTCATCGTACACAATGGTGCGCTCTTTGACGGAGGTATTGCCAGCCGCATCCGAAACAGTATAAATGACTTTGTCTCCTTTGACTTCTCTTTTGACATTGGCTGTGACATCGCCGTCTTTCTGATCGATGGCTGCATAGCCCTCTTCCTGATATTCATGATTGTATGGCGTATAGGAATCGGCCGCTGTGATCAAAGTGATCTCGGGACCTTTGATATCTTTGACAATGACCGTGCGCTCTGCTTGAGCCGTATGATGACCTTCCTGGGCGGTATAAGTGAGCGTGTATTCACCTTCTGTATCGGTATCTACAGTGCCGCTGCAGGATACCTCGATGTCCTTATGATAGAAAGGAAGGAGCGTGCCTTCAAAGACCGCAGAAGCACCCGGATCTTCATAGGCATCTTTGTAATTGACAGTGCTTGGCGAATCTCCGTCAAGGGTGATCCTGATTTGGAAACGATTGATAAAGAAAACAAAAAGAAGCAGCGCAGAAACAGCGGATAGGATGATGATAAGTATCCGCTTGATCCTGATCTGCTTCTTTGCCTGATCGATATGATGCTGTTCCATAGTGCCCCCTCTGCGAATGAAACGATTGGTAAGAGAAAAGGATCTTTCTCAGCTGTTGGACTCTGCTGAAGCTGTCGGTTCTGCGTCGCTCTGCAGAGCATTCGTGCATGAAGTGCTGTTCAGAAGATCGGCACTTGGCATACAGGTCTGATCATACCAGCTGGCTAAGAACAGTTCATAGTATTCGTCATAGGTCAGTCCGGAATCCTGGATCTTCTGGGCCAGATCTTTGCCGACATAGAGCAGGTGGCCTGCTTCATCTGCCTGATCCGTGATTGCTGCTTTGCTTGGCGGATAGCGGAGAATGAAGCCGTATTTTGCACAGTTGGCGCTCAGCCATTCATAGACTTTCGTTGAGGTGAGCTTTTCATTGTCTTCATAGGTCGCCGATATATTGACGGCAAGTCCTGTCTGATGCTCCGAAAAGCCAGCTCGCTCGGAGTAAACATCTGCCAGATCTGCACCGACCTGCGATGAGATCGATTTGTAAGCGGACTGCTGATCGGCATAAGAGATATAGGTGGCTGAAGCAAAGAATGGTGTATCGTTCAGCAGAGCAGCTTTTGCCATCAAGAGAAAAGCAGAAGCAGCTTCATTGCACATCTGCTGCCCAGAGGCAGCGTATTCTGTTGTGATATCCGTCAGATCTGACGGTACATAGCTTTCATCCAGACTGTTCTTTGTGTTGATCAGGATCGGGCCATCTACGGTCTTGGATGTGGAAATATTCTTGAATTCCCGCAGATAGTCGCCGTCCAGAGTGAAGGAAGACTGACTGTTGACATCCCGATGTGCTTTGCAGTCTTTGATATACTCAGTTTCATCCCATTGATAGTCATAAACTAGCAATGGCGTGATCTCCCAATCATACAGATTTTCAAACAGATCATCCAGCTGATCATCTTCATAGCCAATATCTGCCAGACGATTGTAGAGCAGCAGACTGGTGTCGCTGAGACCGCGGCTGCTGTCAACTTTTGTATAGAGCGAAATATATTCTTTGCGCAGGGTACTGTCCTGAATGCATTGGGCAAGATATTCTGAATAGTATTGATTCTTTAAGATCATATCAGCGATCTTATCGGTATGGATCTTTTTGATCTGGACTTCGGTATAGCCAAGCTTCCGCAGTTTGGAATCAGTGACCATGCCGGGGATCTTTACAATGCCGACAATGACCAGTACGAGAGCTAGAACAGCAATGACCAGGGATTTGCGCAGATGGCGCTTTGGACCTTTTCGGCGGATTGTCCTTCTTTTTTTTCTCACGGTCATAGGCTGATCTCGAAAGCATCCCAAGGATCTTTCTGCGGCGGCAGATGCTCAACCGTCACCGGTTCTTTCTTTGTTGGATGAGGGAAGGTCAGCCGAAAGGCATAGAGGGCGATCTGTCCTTTGCCAGGGTGGCTGCTGTATCTCTGATCATAGACCAAAGGCAGATTCCTTGAAGCAAACTGCACTCGGATCTGATGCGATCTTCCTGTTTCCAATGTGATATGCACAAGGGTGCGCAATCCTTTGACCTGAAGTACATCATAGTGAAGAATGCATTTCTTGCCATGTGCTTCGTCTGTAACGCTGACCATATTGGTATGTTCATTCTTGGTCAGATAATCAATGAAGGTCCCATGTGCCTGCGGAACGATGCCGTCAATGACGGCCAGATATTCTTTCTTGAGCTCATGCCTGCGTACAGAATCACTGAGGCGCGAAGCTGCTTTGGAGGTCTTGGCAAAGACCATGACGCCTCCGACGGGACGGTCCAGACGATGGACCAGGCCGCAGTACACATTGCCTGGCTTATGATATGTTTCTTTTAAGTATTCTTTGCATAATGAAAGCAGATCCTCATCATGAGAATCATCTTCATTCGTTGGCATGTTGACAGGCTTTTCGACCGCCAGCACATGATTGTCTTCATATAAGACATTCAGCATTTTATTTTCTTTCCCATCTGCCGTAGATGCCGCATGGCAGCAGCAGATCTCTGTGCTGCAGCGGGATCGCAATTTCACCTGTAGATACCTTGCCATCGGGATGCTTCGGCAGGATCATCGTCTTCATCAGATCTTCCAGTACAATGGAAGAAAAGCCAGTTGTATAGCTGTTGATCAGGAAGAACAATGCATGGTCATCCAGGATCTCCAGGCATGCCTGGATCAGACCGGTGATCTCTTTTTCAAACTTCCACATTTCACCGTTCGGACCTCTGCCATAGCTTGGCGGATCCATCAGAATGCCATGATACGTATGTCCTCTTCTTTTTTCCCGTTCCACAAATTTCATGCAGTCATCCACAATAAAGCGGATCGTTTTATCTTCTAAGTGCGAAAGGTCGCGGTTCTCTTTGGCCCACTGCACCATGCCTTTGGACGCATCCACATGCACGACCTCTTTTGCCCCAGCGGCTGCACATGCCATGGTAGCTCCGCCGGTATAGGCAAACAGATTCAGCACGCGGATCTCTTCATCCGGATGAGCCTTGATCAGATCGGCCATCCAATCCCAGTTCACAGCCTGCTCAGGAAAAATACCGGTATGCTTAAAGCCGGTCGGCGATACCTTCAATGTCAGATCTTTATAATCGATCGTCCATTCTTCCGGCAGTTTCTTTTTGTATTCCCAAGAACCGCCGCCTTGGCTGGAACGATGATAGATCGCATCTGCGCTCTTCCATGCACTGCGGTCTTCTACCGGCCAGATGGCCTGCGGGTCCGGTCTTCTCAGCACTGCGCCCTTCCACTGCTCTAATTTCTCACCATTGCCTGCATCCAGGCAGGCGTAATCTTTCCATTGATCTGCTTTCAATAACATAGATGTATACCTCAGAACTATTATACCATGA
Organism: Solobacterium sp.; assembly: GCA_022486705.1. Classification (GTDB taxonomy): domain Bacteria; phylum Bacillota_I; class Bacilli_A; order Erysipelotrichales; family Erysipelotrichaceae; genus Bulleidia. The sequence goes on from JAKVKC010000029.1 coordinate 4,474, forward strand.
GCGGCACTTCTTTTTTACCGACTGCAGTACCTAATCATGTACAGTGGTTTTGATCATAGGATGGTATAATCATGTACGTATGAAAATAGACGGGATCATTCCCGGATGATAGAAGCGGAGAATAAAATGATCGATACAAGTATACTGAACAAGAATCAAAAAGATGCGGTCCTTTCGGATGACAAATATCTTAGGATCATCGCCGGTGCCGGTTCGGGAAAGACAAGGGTCCTGACCATGCGGATCGCGCATCTGATCGAAGATGAGGATGTACGTCCCTACAAGATCCTGGCGATTACGTTTACCAATAAAGCAGCCAATGAAATGAAGCTGCGCATTGAAAAGATGCTGACTTCGCAGGATTTCCATCCATGGGTCAGCACGATCCATTCTCTGTGTGTGCGTATTTTAAGAGAAGATATCCAGCATATGGGATATCCCAAGAATTTTACGATCATGGATGGCGATGATCAGAAATCTGTCGTCAAAGAGGCATGCAAGCAGCTGGCCATCACGACGAACAATGTGACACCGGCAGGGTATATCGACTATATCTCCAATAATAAAACAGCACAGGTCGGCGCAGAAGAAGCGATGAAGATGGCCGGTTCTTTCGGCGATGATAAGGATAAGGCAAGAGTATATGCCTACTACTTGGATCGGCAGAAGCAGATGTCTGCGCTGGACTTTGATGATCTGATCTTATGGACTGTGCAGATGTTCCAGAAGTTCCCGGATGTCAAAGAGAAATGGCAGCGCCGCTTTGAATATGTGCTGGTCGATGAGTTCCAGGATATCGATCGGCTCCAATATACTCTGATCAAGCAATTGGCGGGGAAGGACAGCAGTCTGTATGTGGTCGGCGATCCGGATCAGACGATCTATACTTGGCGCGGTGCCGATGTGAATATCATCATGGATTTCCACAAGGATTTTCCGCATGCCAAGACCGTGATCCTGAATGAGAACTATCGTTCGACTTCAGCAATCCTGAATACGGCCAATTCCGTCATTGCCAACAATGTCAATCGCATGAAGAAAGAACTGTATACCAATCGCAGCAGCGATGCCAAAGTCACGCATTACATGGCTATTTCAGATGAATATCAGGCTGCCTGGATCGCAGGAAAGATCTATGAACTGCATCAGAACGGTCTGCCATATCATGATATGGCCATCCTTTACCGTTCCAACTATCTGTCGCGCTCTCTTGAAAAAGGGCTGATCGATGTACGTATTCCGTATATCATTTACGGCGGCATCCGTTTCTATGAACGTCAAGAAGTCAAAGATGCACTGTGCTATCTCAGAATGTGCACGACCGCAGATGATCTGGCCCTGCAGAGGATCATCAATCGTCCTAAGCGCGGGATCGGGCCGAAGACGATTGATACCCTTTCCCAACAGGCACGTTCAGAAGGAAGATCGATGTATGAAGTGCTGAAGGAAGAAGATCTGTTCACCGGCAAGACGAAGACAACTCTGCAGGCCTTTGTGCAGATGGTCGAAACATGGCGTTCAGAAGCTGCGAAGGGGAATGCAGATCTCAATAGACTGCTGGATGAGATCCTGGAGAGCAGCGGCATCAATGCGATGCTGAGCGAAGATCTGGAAAAGGGTCAGGAAAGAAAAGAGAACTTAAGGGCATTGGCACAGGATCTGGCCAATACGCAGGCCGAGTCGCTGGATGAGTATCTGCAGAATATTGCACTGTATACTGATCGGGATGAAGAAAATGAAAAGGACTGTCTGCAGTTAATGACCGTGCATGCGGCAAAGGGATTGGAATTCGATACGGTATTTGTCAGCGATCTCAATGACGGCATCTTCCCAAATGAAAGAGCGATGAGCGAAGGCAAGCGCGGTGTCGAAGAAGAAAGACGCTTAGCGTATGTTGCTTTTACGCGGGCAAAGAATAAACTGTTCTTAACAGAACCTGGCGGATTTTCATATATCCTGCAGCGGCCGCTGTCTCCTTCCCGCTTTATTGCGGAGATCGATCCGGCTGATATTCAGCATATTGGCAGCCGCCAGCTGAATCAGGAAAAAGAAAAGCATGAACATGCATCAATGGATCTGTTCGCTCAGAACGAAAAGATGAGCGAGGCAATGTCCCATGGGGAACATGCAAGACCAGCCAATTTCAAAAAGGGCGATCAGGTCAGCCATGTCAAATTCGGCGATGGCATTGTCATTGCATGCAAGAATGGCATTGCAGAGATTGCGTTCCCTTATCCATATGGCGTGAAAAAGATTGCCGCAGGGCATCCAAGCCTGAGCAGAAAAAAAGCATAGGAGATGGCAATGGACCAGCAGAATGAAAAAATAGAACGCATGCGCCAGCTTGTGCAGAAGCTGAATGATGCGGCTGAGACGTACTACAATGGCCAGAATGAGATCATGACAGACTTTGAATGGGATGCCATGTTCGATGAAGTCAAACGTCTGGAGAAAGAGACCGGTACGGTCCTTTCAGATTCACCGACGGTCAATGTATCAGCGGATGAGACAGCCGGAGAAAAAGAAGCACATGAATTTCCAGCTCTTTCATTGGCCAAGACAAAGAAGATCGATGATCTTGTGAAGTGGGCCGAAGGCAGAGAGATCTGGCTGAGCTGGAAGCTCGATGGCCTGACGCTTGTCGTGACCTATGATCATGGCCGAAGGCAGAAGGTCGTGACCAGAGGCGATGGGCATATCGGTACCAACATTACGCATCTCGCCGATGCACTGCAGGGCATTCCGGAAAAGATCCCGGAGAAGGGCCATTTGGTGATCCGCGGGGAAGCAGTCATTGCCTATGAGGACTTTAATGATTTTGTGGCAGAATCTGGGGAGGACTATGCCAATCCAAGAAATCTTGCGTCAGGTTCACTGACGCTGAAAGATGCGGAAGAAGTCAAAAAGCGGAAGATCCACTGGATCCCATTTACCTGCGTGCATACTGATCATGAGATCCTTTCCTGGGGCGAGCGTATGGCCTTTTTGGAAAAGCAGGGATTTCAGACAGTAGATCATGAACGGATCAAAGAACCAAGCTATGAAAACCTGCAGGCATGCATTGCACGCTGGACGGAGAAAGTAACGGCTGGTATCAATCCATATCCGGTCGACGGTCTGGTCATTGATTATGATGATGCGGCATATGCCGAGACGGGATCGGTCACGGGCCATCATGCGACAAGAGCTGGCTATGCCTATAAATGGGCAGATGAAGCGGCAGAAAGCACATTGGATCATATTGAATGGTCCTGCGCTGCTTCAACGATCACACCGGTCGCTGTTTTTGAACCGGTAGAATTGGAAGGGACGACGGTAAAGCGGGCTTCTCTCTGCAATATCAGCGAATGCCGCCGGCTTGGCATGGGCGGAAAGGGAACGGTCCTGGATGTCATTAAAGCAAATAAGATCATTCCTAAGATCATTCATGTCAGAAAGAGCGAAGGGACGTTCCAGATCCCGGCAGTCTGTCCTGTATGCGGGGCACCGACCAAGATCCATCAGAGCCCTGCCAGCGATACCGAAACACTGAAGTGCACCAATCCTGACTGTGCTGCAAAAAAACTGAAGAAATTTACGCGCTTTGTTTCGAAGCCTGGTATGGATATTGACGGCATATCGGAACAGACGCTGTCACGTTTTATCAATGAAGGCTGGATCAGGACCAATGCGGACATATTCCGTTTGGGCGATCATGCCGAAGAAATTGCCCAGCTGGATGGTTTTAAGGAAAAGAGCGCGGAGAATATCAAGGCTTCTTTGGAAAAAAGCAGAAAGGCAGAGGATCGCCGCCTGATCTTTGCCCTGAGCATTCCGCTGATCGGTCCGGATGTGGCCAAGAAACTGCTGTCCGCATATTCTTTTGCGGAACTGATCCATACCGCAGAGACCAGTGAAGATCCGGAAGTATTCAGTTCCATTGACGGTATCGGTCCGGAAAAGAGCGCAGCCTTTGTACATTGGTTCCATGAAGAAGAGAACCAGAAAGACCTGCAGGATCTGCTGCAGGAGATCACCGTAGAAGAAAGCAATGCTGTGCAGACAGGTGCGAAATGCCAGGATCTGACCTTTGTGGTAACAGGCGATGTGCATCATTATCCAAATCGCAATGCTTTGAAAGCCTATATTGAATCGCAGGGAGGAAAGGTGACAGGCTCCGTATCCAAGAGCACGGACTATCTCATCAACAATGATGTCACCAGTACTTCCAGCAAGAATACGGCGGCCAAGAGACTGCAGATCCCAATTCTGTCAGAAGAAGATTTCCTGGCTAAGTTCGGGGCATAGAGCTTCTGCATTGCGTGCGAAAAAAAAGACCAGGTCCATATCACAGTGATATGAACGTGGCCTTTTTGATTAGAACTGAATGGTCTCCTGACGGGTCGCATACATATACTCACCTGCGGTATAGGCAACACGGTCTTTGATCAGTGAGACAGGATCATTGGAGAGAGAGCCTTCCCGTACTTTGGTATATGCCATCGGCATGAACTGGCTCAGCAGTCCTAATGGCACGCCGTTCTTGAAGTTATCCATCAGGACGGCCAGAGATTTCTGCACTTCCGGCTGCGGCATGTAATAGCGAGAACGGTCGCTGAAGGAGAACATGCGCTTCATCGCAATCTCTGCTTCGCTGCCGTGGTAATGTTTCTGATAGTATTTCGGATCGGCAATCATGGCCGCATCCAGTACTTCCATGAAATGGCTCTGCTTCTCCGGTTCATTCTTCAGCATTTCCTTTTCGGCATATGCTAAGGCGAAGATTCCTTCTCTTGCGGCATAGGTCAGACCAGGTCCGACTTTCAGAATGCCGACACCGTCTTCGACCATCTCCCGCAGTTTGATCTTTGTCTGATAATCGGTTGAATGCCCTTCAAAGACAAGATTCGGGTAGGCATCGATCGATGCCATCAGACTGCTTGCTTTTGCTCGGTCATATTCGGTGCATCCGGCATCTTTTTCTTCGACACCAGGCTGCACAACAACGCCGATGACTTGATTCCATGCATCCTGGAGGCCTCTTGCCTCAAAAGCATGCTGGAAAGCTGCTACTGTTTTCTGAAAGTCAGATACTTCTGTGACCTGCATTTCCTGAGCAGCGGCGCTCTGCGAACCGCCGGGGATCGGGACTTCCGAACCGACGATATATACAGGATGGATCGCATCCGGCTGTGCCGTCTGCAGTCTGCGATATGTTTCTTCAGCGGTTTCGGCAAGCAGCGCACCGCGCTTTGCTATGGTCTCATCGCTGAGGCGTGTATCAGGATCATCGCTGGCGACCTTCATGGATGTATCGATATGGATCTTGGTAAAGCCGGCGGCGACATACTGCCGGATCAGTTCCTTGCTTTCTTCCATCGCTTTTTCTTCATCATAGTGGGCAAAGGTCAATGGTCCTAAATGATCTCCGCCAAGAATGATCTGGTCCATAGATATATGTTCTTCCGCTGCCAGCTTCTTTACAAAGGCAACGAAGTCCTTTGGCTTCATACCGGTATAGCCGCCATACTGATCTACCTGATTTGCGGTCGCTTCAATTAAAAGAATGGACTGTGCCGCTGCTGCCTGGGCCATGCATCCCCGCAGGGCCAATTCATTTGCTGTGCAGGCGGAATAAATGCCGACAGCCTGTCCGCTCTTCTGCAGTGCAATGATCTTCTTCAATGGATTTTCTTTCATGATGTACCTCCATTTTCATTATACGGAATCGCATTTATGCATTTGGCGAGACTGTTTGCATTTATCGGCAAATATAATAAAAACAGCGGTATCTTTCGATATCACTGTTTATATATCATGAGTTTTACTTCTGGGATCTGACCCGAATGAAGGCAATCAGATAGCAGAGAGACAGACAGGTGCATCCGGCCAAGACACAGTAGTCAATGATCAGGATCAGCAGTGAAGAATTCATCTGATAGCCATTGATCACCAAGAGGATGCCGAAGGCAAGATAGAGAACGAACAGCAGAATATAGCGGGTCGTATTGCCTGTTTCTACCAGACTGTCAATGAAGCCGACCTTATGTTCCGGCTTGAAGTTAGGAATGCACACCAGGCTTGGCAGCCAGGATCTGCGATAGCGGAACTCCAGTACGGCGAAGAAGATGACCGATGCCAGAAGAGGGATCTTCCAGTCATTCATGAAGCTGACCAGTACCATGCCTAAGGCAATGGCCAAGGCAATGCGGTTGTGATAAAGCGTAAAGTTGTTAATGTTCTCCGACAGGATCAGATATCCATTCTTGGACATCGGGTCATACATGACGGTCTGGTTGTTCTTATTCAGATATACATTCCATCCGCCGACCACCTTTTTGCCATTCTGGTTCGACTGACCTGCGTTTTTTACCATTGTGAGATTCCTTTGCAGTAGGTCTCAGCGACAGAGTAGTCATCTTCCAGAACAACGATATCTGCGTCATACCCAGCACACAGCTTGCCTAAATGATCATTCATCCCTAACAGGGAAGCAGGGTTGATCGTGCAGGAATTCAATGCCGCATCAAATGGGACGTTTGCTCTGAGGACCAGATTGCGCAGACCTTCATTAGTTTTCATGGTACTTCCGGCCAAGCTCTTCTTGCCTTCGGTCAGATGGGCTGAGCCATCCGGATAGATCTCGATCTCATGGCCGCCGAACAGGAACTTATCGCCGGTCTTGAAGCCTTTGCACATCAGACCGTCAGAGATCATGATGCCATGATCTTTGCCTTTGCAGGTAAAGAAGATATTCAGTGCTTCCGGTGTGCTGTGATTGCAGTCGCAGATGACTTCACTGTAGAGATCATGATAGCGCAGCGCAGCACCTACAACGCCATTCTCACGATGATTGAACGGGGATTGGCCATTGTATGTATGCGTGATGGATCTTGCACCGTTGGCAATGGCTAAGGATGCCTGTTCAAAGGTCGCTCCGGAATGTCCGATGGAAACAACAACACCATGGCTGCTGCAGTATTTCGTTAAGGCCAGATCCGGATCATGCTCCGGTGCCAGCGTGATGATCTTGATCAGACCGTCGGCCGCTTCCTGATACTGTTTGAACTCATCAATGGAAGCCGGAACAATGGCTTCCGGCGGCTGAGCGCCTTTATACTGCATATCAAGATACGGTCCTTCGAAATGGATGCCGAGGATATCCGCACCGTCTTTGCCTGCTTCATGTTCTTTCTTGACAGCCGCAACATTGCGGACAGCCTTTTCCAGAACAGGATGCTTTTCAGTAATGGTCGTTGCCATAAAGCCAGTGATGCCTTCATGGACAATGTTCTTGGCCCATTTCTTCAGTCCTTCCGGCTCGGCAAAGTTCGTATCAAAACCATAGGCGCCATGGCAGTGAATATCAATGAAGCCTGGAACGATCCTGCGATCGCCGTAGTCTGTATCCGGTGCAGTGCTTCCGTAAGGAAGAATGGCTTGGATGCGGCCGTCAGCTATCTCAAGTTCTGCGGGAAGAAAGACACCGTCGATCCATACTTTAGTACTTTGTATTTTCATTTGATTGCTCCTTCTGTTTTTACTATAACAAATGTAGCACGAAATGCGGAAAAAGTGATTGTCATGATTTGTACTTTTGTGCAAATGTTTGTAATCTTTCAACTGAAGTGTTCAAATTAATGGGAAATTGCTTATTAATAGGTATACGTATATGCATGTGCACTTTTAGGTAATGATTTGCTATATTTCAACCGAACAGTTCCAATCTAAAAATGCCCTTGCTATAATCCCATTGAAAACTGAGGGAGAAAAAATATGGAAATGATGTTTGGTTTTACCAAAGAAAAGCTCTTGGAGAAAAAAGCTTTTGATACCGTTAATGAGATTCATCAGCAGCCTTCTACCTGGCAGAAGACGGTTGCACAGATCAGAGAAAGATCTGCCGAGATCAAGAAATTTATGCAGCATGTTACCGATCAGCCCGACTATGATATTATCCTGACTGGCGCTGGTACAAGTGAGTTCGTCGGCAATGCTTTATATTCGTATCTCAACCGTATCTGCGACTACAAAGTCAAGAGCTATGCAACAACGGATCTGACTCCGACACCGGAAAATTACATTTCAGCGCATAAGCCGACGCTGCTGATCAGCTTTGGACGCTCTGGCGATTCTCCTGAATCCATCGGTGCCATTCAGTCAGTGGAAGCAGTGAATGATCATCTGTACCATCTGTTCATTACCTGCAATAAAGATGGTGCGCTCAGCAGACGTGCAGCGCAGGAAGGCTCACATTGCTTAGCTATTGACCTGACTCCGGAAACACTGGATAAGAGCTTTGCAATGACTTCAAGCTTTACCAATATGTATCTGGCTTGTCTGCTTTGCTTCTCTTTGGATACAATGGATGAGACAGTGAAACAGGCGGAAGAGATCATTGAAGCCGGAAGCAGACTGCTGAATGAACAGTGGCAGCAGATGCTGGATGTTGATCAGAAGTTTGCTTATAAGAGAATTGTATATTTAGGTGCAAATACGCTCAAGGGAATTGCTCAGGAATCGGCACTGAAGATGCTGGAACTGAATGCCGGCAGTATTCCGACAATGTATGATACACCGCTTGGCTTCCGCCATGGACCGAAGTCGATCATCAATGATGATACATTGACGGTTGTTTATCTTTCCGACAATGCCTATCAGCGTCAGTATGAAATTGATCTGCTGAAAGAGATGGCGGGACAGAAGAAGGGCAATCGCATTATGACCATCTGCAATACGCCGTCGGCTGAAGCAGAGGGACTGTCTGATTTCTATTACAGTTTTGGTACTTCTGCTAAGGACAATGTATTCTTAGGTTTAGAGTATATCCTGTGCGCCCAGCTGATCGCAGTCTTCCGTTCGATGCAGAATGGCATCACTCCGGACAATCCTTGTCCGACTGGCGAAGTGAACCGTGTCGTCAAGGGCGTTACTTTATATCCATACAAAAAGATAGGAGCAGAATAAAATGATCGGAATCGTAGTTACAGGCCATGGCAATTTCGGAACAGGGCTAGCCAGTTCCGTGAAACTGATTGCTGGGGAACCAGAGAAGTTCATTCCCGTAGATTTTGTTGAAGGCATGTCATCGGAGGATCTGGAAGCAAAGTACAGAGATGCTTTTGAACAGCTGAAGGATTGTGAGGGAGGCATCCTTGTCTTTACCGATCTGATCGGCGGTTCTCCGTTCAAGATCAGTGCAGAACTGTCAGTGACTTTAGCGGATGCATATCATATTGCCATCCTTTCGGGGACGAATCTTGGCATGCTGATCGAAGCATCCATGTCCCGTCAGTTTGCAGATGATGCAGATGCTCTGGCTGACAGTATCGTGAATACCGGCAAAGACCAGGTCATTCACTATGTCTATCAGGCAAAGGATGAAACCGAAGAAGAACCATCCGAAGGAATCTAAGATCTTTATCTGTTGGATTGTCAGCTATATCTATTCCTAATCAGTAAAAAAAGCAGACTCAGCGGGTCTTGCTTTTCTTTTTCTTAGGCTTCTTGGCAACGATCTCTTTATCATAAATGCCGCGGGAGAACTCACTTGGCGTGATGCCGAAACGATGAGTGAACTTGCGGGAGAAATAATGAATGGAATTGAAGCCAAGCATGGAAGCAATCTCGGAGATCGTACGATCGCCATTGCGGATCAGGGTCCGGCTGCGGCTGAGCTTTGCTTCATTGATATACTCTTTCGGCGGCATTTTCAGATTGTGCTTGAAGAGGTTCTGCAGGGTGCTTCTGGAGATTGAGAACTTATCGCAGATCTGATCGATCGGCAGAGTTTCATAAAGATGGGCATGGATGTAGTCAACAATTTCCGATGTCAGATGATCTTCAAAATGCTGTGAGATCGGTGACAGGGACTTTGTCTGGCTTGTATCATCAGAACTGCTGATCAGTGAAACAATGAACGACTGCAGAGCGGAGATCATGGTATCATTCGAAAAGTTTGTTTCGGTATCGCTGGTCTTGACGAAGATCTCAACATCATTGATCATCTGCCGCGTGCATTTGAAGATCCGGCCGAGAATATGATCCGATGGGATCCCATTGGCACGGAAGATGACGGTCAGATAGGAACAGGACTTATCACTTATAACGCTTTGATCATGGAATTCACCGCGGCCATAGACCATGCACTCCTGAGCATTGATCTGGTATGTCTTATTGTTTACTTTTGTTTCCAAAGACCCGTTGTCAACATAGGTCAGTTCATAGAAATTGTGGACCTCTCCAGCAAAATGGTAATGCGGCCATTTGACAACATAGTAATACGCCAGGATCTCCTCAATGCGGATCATCGGAATAATATGCTGATAGCGTACGGGAGCATGAAGCTTGACGACAGTGCGTTTTGAATGTTTAGAATTGTATAGGTTGTAAATAATATATCCTGTCATTGGAACAAGAGAGAAATAAATATTCGGAAAGATGCAGACGCTGCGGTGGAGAGCAAAAGAAGAGATTGTGCTTTCATCACTTGGATCTTCAGCGACACGCAGCATCGCCATGCCTTCCATTGGCTCTATATAAACGGGGTTGGCATAAGATGCCATTGTAAAAACAGTATCTTCAGAGACCGTATATTCATGAGCTTCCAGTTCATCGATCTTCTTGAATGAGTTGGAAACACTGCCATATTTTGAGAAGTTTGCACTTGTTGTTTTATAAAACATAAAATTTACCCGAAATTGTAACTCCTTTTCATAAATATAGCATAAATTTTGAATTATTGGCAAAAGTTCATATTTGTTAATGAAAAATTATACCAAAACGAAAAGTGCAACACTGATGCAGAAAAATGTAAAGCATTAAAAGAAGTCAAAAGCTAGAATACAGGTAAGGAAAGTGCTTACATACTTCAAAGCATTTCCAAAAGCAGAAAGAAAGGGGAGGAGGAAAAATGCCTGACATCGTATTGACCAGAATCGACAATCGTCTGGTACATGGTCAAGTCGCAACACAATGGTGCGGCTCGATCGGCGCAAACCTGATCCTTGTTGCCAATGATTCGGTAGCAAGCAACAAATTGCGCCAAGGACTGATGGATATGGCGGCTCCGTCATATGCTCAGTGCAGATACTGGACATTGGAGAAGACCATCAGCACAATCAGCAAAGCATCGCCATCGCAGCATATCTTCATCGTATGTGAAAATCCAGAAGATGTACTGAAACTCGTTGAAGGCGGTGTTCCAATCAAAAAAGTCAACATTGGCAACATGCACATGGCTGAAGGCAAGAGACAGGTTGCTACAACTGTCGCAGTCAACGACGAAGATGTCGCAGCTTTCAGAAAACTGCAGGAATTGGGCGTTGAACTTGAGATCCGTAAAGTTCCGCAGGAACATGCAGAAGACATTAACAAATTATTCAAGTAACACTTCGCAGCAAAATTATTAAAGGGATACCAAACTAAAATAAGGAGGATTGAATCAATGCAGGTAGTATTATTAGCTATTGTTACATTCATTTTCGCAATTGACCAGTTCTCGCTGACAGAATTGCTGTATCGTCCAATTATCGCTTGCCCAATTATCGGCGCGATCCTGGGCGATGTAAATACCGGACTTGTCATCGGCGGCACTTATGAACTGATGATGGTCGGCAACATGCCTGTTGGCGGAGCTCAGCCACCAAACGCAGTATTAGGCGGAGTCGTCGCAATGATCTTCGCTGTCAAATCACAGCTTCCAGTAGACCAGGCTTTAGGTCTCGCAGTTGTCTTCTCCATCTTCGGACAGTATGCAGTTACATTGACATTCACTGTCATGTCCGGTCTGATGGCAAGTGCTGATAAGGCTGCTGAAAATGCAGATCCTAAGGGCATTACAAGAGTCAACTTAACTTCTATGTGCATCTTAGGAACATTGTTCGCTATCCTTGCTGTCGTTGCTTATGTTGGCGGCGAAGCTGCAGGAAATGCCCTCCAGTCATTCTCCAAGAGTGCTTCTTGGTTAATGGGCGGACTTGGTGCAGCCGGCGGAATGATGCGCTATGTAGGATTCGCTGTTCTTCTGAAGATCATGCTTGCTGACGATATGTGGGGCATCTACCTCGCTGGTTTCGCTGCTGCAGCATTATTCGGAAACCTGACAGCAACATCAGGTGCTACATTGATCCTTGTTGCATTCATCGGTGCTGCAATTGCAATTTATGATTACAACACAAATGTAAAGATTAAGGAACTGCAGGGAAATGGAGGCGCAAGTGATGGAATCTAATGATGAATTGGTATATGTAGATAAGACGCCGGCCGCTGCGCTAGACAAAGCTACATTGAATAAGATGGTATGGCGTTCCATGAATCTGCAGGCTTCATTCAACTATGAAAGAATGCAGGCTGCTGGATGGCTCTGGGCTATCCTGCCAGGTCTGGAAAAGATCCATACAAATAAAGATGATCTTGCTACATCAATGAAACACAATCTGGAGTTCTTCAATACACATCCATTCTTAGTCACATTCGTTATGGGTATTGTTCTCTCCATGGAACAGAACAAGTCTGATATCAACTCGATCCGTGCCGTACGTGTTGCGGCTATGGGACCTCTGGGCGGCATAGGAGATGCATTGTTCTGGTTCACACTCGTTCCAATTACTGCCGGTATTACTGCTAACATGGCAATTGCCGGAAGCATTGTAGGACCGATCCTGTACTTCGTTATTACCTTCGGTGTACAGATGATCCTGCGTTACTGGCTGATGTATTGGTCTTATGCGATGGGCACAGGCGCAATCGAAGTATTAACGAAGAATGCGCGTGAGTTCACACATGCAGCTGCTATGCTCGGTGTCTTCGTTGTAGGTGCATTGACATGCAACTATGGTGCAACAAAGCTTGGTATGCAGATCCCTAACGGAACTAAGATCGATGCAACAACAAATGAAACAGTTGCCAACTTCATCGATATGCAGGCTCTGCTTGATGGCATTCTGCCAGCTCTGATCCCTCTTGGACTGACACTGATGTGCTATGTACTGATCAAGAAGAAGAAGTGGTCTCCAACAATGTGCATCGGTCTGCTTCTTGCTATCGGTATTGTCGGATGTATGTTCGGTATCTGGTCTGGTGATTATACATCACTGGTTGCCGTACCTTGGCATAGTTGATCTGTACAAAATTGCTGAATTAAAAAATGGATCGCTGTCTATGATGGACAGAGATCCATTTTCTTCAATGCTGTTCGGAATGATCTTCAGGCTTAGCTTCTTCCTGCGGATGTTCCTTGTTCTGTTTCTCTTTTTCATACGCATCATAATAGACACGCTGAATATCATCACTGAGAGGAACTTTGTATTCTTCTTTGCTGTTCTGTACATGATGAAATGTTTTCTTTCTCTTCAGGACAAACACGATCACCAGGACCGCAAAAGCAGCGATTGCAACATAGATGGCAGAGGACATAAAGAACTCCTTTCACTGTCTATATTTTAGCATGAAACGCGTAAAAATTAGAGGACCGAATGATATAATAATGAAGGAGGATAACTATGAATTGGACTATATTCTGGATCATATTGATCATTGGTGTCATCCTGTATGTTGCATGGATGTTCTATTCACAGCGAGAGGTCGCATATCTTTCCATTCTGCTGTATCGGCAGGGGAATGCAGATGCGTATTTAAAAGAACTGGATACCTTTCAGGGAAAACTGTTCTTCAATAAAAGACTGAGATCATTGATGTCCATTGATGCATGGATGATGAAAGAAGATGCGCAGAAACTGGAAGAAGCTTTTGCCTATGCAAGAGATCATCGTCTGCCGATGGGAGACCGTCTCTTGGTGCTGCAGAAGGAATTGGTGTACTGTGCACAGAATGAAAAAACTGAGCGCGGTGAAGATGTTTTTGACCAGATAGAAAAGCTGTATGAATCTATGGGAAAGAAACAGCAGGCGAAATATGCCAATGCCCTGCAGGAATGCAGATATACGTCATCCATTGATTTTCATAAGAGCGGCAAGTTCGCGGATGAATTGGAAAAGAAAGCAAAGGAAGTCAAAGAAGATATTCCGTCTGGCGTGTACTACTATAAAGCAGCACAGTCCTGGTATCTGAAAAAGGAAACGAAGAAGTGCAGAGATGATCTGGAGAAAGCAGCCCAGAAATTAAAGGGGACACCGAATGAAAAGATCATTCGGGATCTGCTGAATACAAAAGATCTGGAAGGCATTCTGAACGTTCATTTCTGACACATATAAGAGATCATGCAGGCCATGATCTTTTCTTTTGCATTGTCAAGATGTTGACAAGTCAACAAGTAAGGATTATATTTCTATCAATTCGGAGGGAATATGAAAGAACCGCATTTTGAAATTTTCTACAGAAATCTTTCCAGTATCTACCGTGAAGTGCAGCGGATCCGCTGCAGCTATGCATCCAAACTGGATATCAAGTCGGTGCAGGTATTCTGGATTTTTCTGCTGAAGGAACATCCAGAAGGAATGATCGCATCGCAGCTGGCCCAGGAGTCTAAGACAGACAGATCTTTGGTGTCGCGTGAGATGGGAACATTGATCGAACGAAAACTGGTGCGCTATGAAAAGAGCGAAAAGAAGAACGCATATGCCAGGAAAATGTATCTGACAGCCCGCGGCAGGAAGATTGCGGACCAGATCGATCAGATCACGATGGAAATTCAGAATAAAGTCTCAAAAGAGATCCCCGATGAAGAAATGAAAGCATTCTATCGTGTTCTTTCAGCATTGAACACAGGCTTCAGTGAATGGAAAGATGAGGAGATTCAATGAGCGTAAAGATTATGATCGATTCTGCCAGCGATATGACAAAGCAGGAAGCAGAAGAGAATGATCTGGCATTTCTGCCTTTAAAGACAGCTTTTGGCGATACCGTCTATTATGACGGTGTCGATCTGACCCATGAAAAATTCTATGAACTGCTGGCATCATCGAAACAGCTGCCGGTGACCTCACAGATTACGCCGTTTCAGTATACAGAAGCATATAAAGATGCTTTGGCAAAGAATGAAGAAATACTGGTCATTGCGATGTCATCAAAGCTTTCCGGTACGTATCAGAGCGCGGTGATGGCGGCTAAAGAGATGGGAAAGAAGATCTGTATTGTTGACAGTGAGAATGCAACGGTCGGAGAACAGATCCTGATCAAGTATGCAATCCGGCTCCGGGATGAAGGCATGCATGCAGAAGAGATTGCAGCACAGCTGGAGAGCGCAAAGAAAAAGATCGTTCTGTTAGCGACGGTGGATACCTTGGAATATCTGGTGAAGGGCGGCAGGCTTTCCAGAGCGGCTGGGGCAGCCGGTACCATGCTGAAGATCAAGCCTATCCTTGGCTTGGAAAATGGTGTTATCGTAACGCTTGGCAAAGCACATGGCACCAAGCAGAGCTGTTCGCATCTGAATCAGCTGATTGCAGAGAAGGGCGGCATTGACTATCAGATGCCGATCCAGCTTGCCTATTCCGGCAATGATGACAGTCAGCTGCAGGCGTATATCGACAGCGATCAGACCCTATGGCGGAATCGCATCAAAGAGATACCGATCTGCACGGTAGGAAGTACCATTGGCACGCATGCGGGACCAGGTGCGATCGTCATGGCTTTCTTTTCCCATCAGAAATGAGATGCTCGTCAGAGCATTTTTTCCTTATATAATGTACGAGGTTGTAAAATAGGGCAGTAACCTGTAAAATTGTACAGTGAAAAAGAGGTTTTTATGATGGAAGAAAAGAAAGACAGAGAGTATTTTAAAAAGCTGGCTCATCAGCTGATGTTCGATCTCTCCGATGCAGAAGCGGATTCCTTGGTCAAGGAATTCGGCACATTGGAAGGACAGATGGCATTGCTGGATGCCGTAAATACAGATGGGATAGAAGAAATGGTCTATCCTTTTGAGGCTGAGACATCTTATATCCGCAAGGATGAAGTATCGGATGTGATCTCACAGGATGAGGCAATGTCCAATGTGACGAAAAAGGTAGAAGGACATTTTGTTCTTCCGAAGGTGGTGAAGTAATGATCGCAGAGATGGCGGCTGATCGCAATGGCGCGGAAGAACGCGTCAATAAGGCATATGCAGAAGCACAGCATCTGCAGGAAAAGCTTCATGATGTCATTACCTTTGTGGATCCGAAGGAACAGCTGGAACATCTGCCGGAAAACGGTCTGATGAGAGGCGTTCCGATCGCTCTGAAGGACAATGTAAATACAAAGGGGATCTTAACGACAGCGGGATCGCGCATTCTCAGCAATTATGTGCCTGTCTATGATGCAGAGATCGTTGAGAAACTGAGAAAAGCAGGCGCCGTGACGATTGCCAAGAGCTCGATGGATGAGCTTGCCATGGGCGGCACGAATTTAACATGCTTTACAGGTCCTGCTTACAATCCATGGGATACAAGAAGAATGACCGGCGGGTCTTCCGGCGGATCAGCAGCTCTGGTAGCCAGCGGTGTTGTTCCGATGGCCATTGGTTCAGATACCGGAGACTCGGTGCGCAAACCGGCTTCCTTCTGCGGCATTGTCGGTGTCAAGCCGACCTATGGCCGTATTTCCCGCTATGGGATCATTCAGTATGCTTCTTCTTTGGACCATGTCGGATACTTTACCCGCTCCATTGAGGATGCGTGTGTCGCTTTGAAAGTCTTAGCAGGCAGAGATGACCGCGATCTGACTTCTTCCAATAAAGAAGTGCCGGATTACAGTGCACTGCTGAATTCTGATCTGCATGGCAAAAAGATTGCTGTGCTGGGCAATGTCATTAAGAATGTTTCCAACCAGGAGACGGTCAGGATGTTCAATGATCTGATGGATCAGCTGAAGGCAAGAGGTGCCCAGGTCGATGTCTATGATTTCGATGAAGATCTGATGCGGGCTATCTTACCGGCCTATTTCATCATTGCCAACTGCGAAGCAGCTTCCAATGATTCCAATTTGGATGGGATCCGCTTCGGTGTGCGTGAGGATGGCGAAGATATGGCAGCGATCATGACCAATTCTCGGACAAAGGGCTTTGGACCATTGATCCGCAGAAGATTTGTCATCGGTTCCTATGGTCTGTTTGAAGCCAATCAGGAGAGGATCTTCCGGAAGGCACAGAAGGTCAGAAGAGTCGTTGTCAATGCGATGAATGACTGCCTGAAGGAATACGATGCCATTGCGGCTCCAGCCAGCGGAAATATTGCACCGCTGATCAATGCAAATGAAGATCAGGATGCGCTCAGCGATGAGAACCTGATTGCGGAGAACTATATGGCCATGGCCAACTTCTCCGGCGATCCGTCGATGACGGTCCCAATGGGATTTGAAGAGGGATGCCCAATCGGCATCAATCTGACATGCCGCGCTTTTGATGAGCCGACGATGTTTGATATTGCTAAGGCAATAGAAGAGATCACAGGATATAAAGACCTGCAGGCGGAGGTAAAGTAATGGAATACGATGTTACGATAGGAATTGAGATCCATTGCCAGCTGAAGACGGCAACGAAGATGTTCTCAGGTGCGCCTACGTCCTTTGGACGCAAAGCAAATACATGTGTCAATGAAGTAGATCTTGGACATCCAGGATCCATGCCGCAGCTGAATCAGGAAGCAGTCAGAAAAGCTGTCATGGCATGCACCGCACTGCATCTGACGATCGATCCGGTACTGAAGTTCGACCGCAAGAATTACTACTATTCTGATCTTCCAAAGGGATTTCAGATCACACAGCAGTTCCATCCGCTCGGTCGGGATGGCTATGTAGATATCGATACGCCGGAAGGACCGAAGAAGATCCGGATCGAACGCATCCATATGGAAGAAGATACCGCCAAGCAGTTCCATCTGAGCAAGGTATCTTTATTGGACTACAACCGTGCCGGTACACCGCTGATCGAGATTGTATCGCGCCCGGATATGCACAATGGTGCCGAAGCGGAAGCATATGTAGAAGCTCTGCGGCAGACCCTGTATTATATCGGGGTTTCTGACTGCAAGATGGAAGAAGGCTCCATGCGCTGCGATGTCAACGTTTCTATCGCACCAAAGGGCGCATCTCATTTAGGTACGAAGAATGAGATCAAGAACCTGAACTCTATTTCGCATATCGGCAAAGCCGTTGATTATGAAGTGGAACGTCAGAAAAAGCTCTTGGAAGCTGGCGAAGCAGTCAGACAGGAGACACGCCGTTTTGATGAAAAGACAGGAACGACCATTATGATGAGACGCAAGGAAGGCAATGTTGATTACAAATTCTTCCCAGAGCCGAATATTGTGCCGATCCGTCTGGATGAAGCATGGATCAAAGAGATCCAGGCATCGATGCCGGAGCTTCCTAGTGCAAGAAAAGAAAGATATGAAAGAGATTACGGCCTGAGCGAGCATGATATCAGTGTATTGATCTCCAATAAGGAGATGTCGGATTTCTTTGAACAGGTCGTGAAGTATACCAAGGATGCCAAGAGCGCATGCAATTGGCTGCTGGCAGATGTCAGTGCTTGGCTGAATACGAAGGAAATGACGATCGATCACTGTGAACTGAAGCCGGAGATGCTGGCCAAGCTCATTGGTCTGATCGATGATGGGAAGATCTCCAATGCCCAGGCAAGACAGCTGACGGATGACCTGATGAGCGGTAAAGATCCGGAAAAGAGCGCGGAAGAAAAGGGCCTGAAGCAGGTCTCTGATACAGGTGCCATCAATGCTATGGTAAATGAAGTCATGGATGCCAATCCGCAGGCCATTGAAGATTTCCGCAATGGCAAGGACAGAGCTGTCGGTTTCCTGACAGGACAGGTCATGAAGAAGTCAAAGGGACAGGCAAATCCTGGTCTTGTCAATCAGATGATCAAAGAGGAACTTCAGAAACGTATTGGGTAAGATTGGCATATCTGCTCAAAAAGGGTAGAATATGAATGGAGAATTTTATGACACAGACAGCAAAGAAAAAACCAGCAGCACCGCAGTCAAATAAATTTAAGCCGAAAAAGAGAAGAAGCAGCCGGACAGCAATGATCTTCTGGATCTGTTTAGTTCTTGTTGCGGCTCCTTTGATCATCTTGGGCTGGATCCTGTTCTCAAGTGCAATGAATACGCATAAACCGGTCTTGGGCGATCGTTATAAAGATGACCTGAATCCTGCCATCAAGAGCGAACAGATGAAAGAGGTCAAGACAAAGAGCGAAGGCGTAGAAGGTGTGCAGAGCGTCGATGTTGAGATGGCAACGGCGACACTGCGTGTCTATGTGGATGTGGCGGATGATGCGACAGCAGAGACAGCGACGGCAACAGCAGATTCTGTCTATAAAGCAGTGGCTGAAGTATTGGATCCATCCGTTTACTTTACGAAGACGGATTCAGAAAAGATGTATGATCTGGAAATACATGTCTATACTGAAGCTGAAAGAAAAAATACAGAGGGTGAGAACTTTGTCTATGTCATTGAAACAAAGACATCGTCTATGGATGCACCGGCATCTGAAATTGTGTCGACCGCAAAGGATGCAGCTTTGGCACAGCAGCTTCGTGATGATGTGACCGCAAGAAAAGCAGCGGCAGCATCAACAGCAGCTGCAACAGACGGCGGTACGATCACCGTCGGCGGCAATGAAGTGCAGGCAACCGAAGCACCGGCAGAATAAATCAAGAAAAAGGGGCATTCCCCTTTTTTTATCGGAGAAAGAACATGCAGAAGAATGAAACGTATCAAGTGATTGCGGAAGGATATACAGCTGAAGGCGAAGCCGTTGTTAAGATCGACGGTGTCGTTATTTTCGTACCAGGACTGATCGCAGGGGAAGAAGCAGAAATAAGCATTACGGCCATGAAGAAGCACTATGGCTATGGCAGAGTCATCCGGATCACAAAGCCATCGGAACATCGTACAGAACCAAGATGCTCGGCGGCCAGATTGTGCGGCGGCTGTTCGCTGCAGTTCATGGATGACGAAGCACAGAAGTTCTTTAAAGAGGATAAGCTGCGCAGCTGTTTCCGTCAGAATGCCAATATGGAGATCGAGAATCTACCGATCATCCGTATCGATCCGGTCTGGAATTACCGCAATAAGGTACAGATCCCGGTGCAGGTCAAAAAGGGAGAAGTCCAGATGGGCTTCTATCGGAATCATTCCAATGATGTTGTACCGTATGAGACATGCATGGTCCAGACCCAGCTCAGCAATGATCTGACAAAGTTCTTTACCCAGGCATTGAAGAAGTATCACTGTGCTGGTATTTTTCGCCATATTCTGATCAAGCATGCCCATCATACAGGTGAAGCTATGGTCGTCATGATCGTGCGGCAGTATCCTTTTGAGGGCTGTGAAGAGCTGCAGGCAGAACTGCTGCAGAAATTTCCGGCCATTAAAAGCTTGGAAGCAATCGTCAATCGCCGCGAGGACAATGTCATATTAGATGGCAAAGAGATCCTCTTGGCTGGCCGACCGTATATTGAAGAAGAGCTCTTAGGATGCACGTTCCGTATCTCGGCCCGTTCTTTCTACCAGATCAATCCCTATGCTACGGAGAAGCTGTACAGCACTGCTTTAGAGTATGCCCAGCTGACAGACAGCGATATATTAATTGATCTATATTGCGGAACAGGTACGATGGGGATCCTTGGCGCAAAGAAGGCAAAGAAAGTCTATGGCATTGAGATCGTCGCAGATGCCATCAAAGATGCCAAGATCAATGCTGAAGCCAATGATGTGCACAACATTCAGTTTGTGAATGCAGATGCCGGCAAAGGTGCCCAGATGATCATTGCTTCAAAGATCAGAGCAGATGCCATGATCGTTGATCCGCCGCGCAAAGGCTGTTCAAAAGATACACTGGATGCCATTATGAAGATTGCTCCGAAAAGACTTGTCTATGTCTCATGCGATCCAGCAACCTTAGCACGTGATGTAAAGATATTAACTGATCATGAATATAAGTTGGAAAAAGTACAGCCGGTCGATATGTTCCCGCAGACAGTGCA
>JAKVKC010000030.1 GCA_022486705.1 Solobacterium sp.
ACTGCTCTGGATGATGAATATTTCCCGGCAGGTGTCATCAATCTGACACCGGATTCTGCTCTGATGTATGTCAGAGAAAGAGAAGGACTGCCGGATGGCGACTTCGGCCGCAACATGCATCAGCAGATGGTCATGAGCGCGATCATTGATAAGATCACAAGCCCATCAGGCATTGTCAACTTCAATTCTATGCTGGATTCGATCAAGGGAGAATTCTTAACGAATCTTAGCTCAAACGCGATTTATGGTCTAGTCAATAAGCAGCTGGATGAAGGCATTTCCTGGAATGTCGTGAAGTATCATGTCATCGGTGAAACAGGCATGGAAGTCTGTGCTTCTGCACCGGGCGAGCAGCTGTCCGTTGTCTATCCATATACCAATCAGATCGAATATGTAAAATCTGTTATTGATCAGATCGATTCCGGCGAAATTGTCGAGCAGCAGGAGCTGCCGGATGGAACATATACAAAAAATTAGAAAAGAAGGCAAATAAATGATTGAAATCAAGGATCTGTATGACTTGGATCACACGCTGGCGAAGGATTACCTCAGCCAGTACAAGTACCCATGGGAAGCGCTGAAAGGGATCAAAGATCTGATCCTTGCGTTAGGACCGACGCTGCCGAAAGATGAGTATACAGAAGTCAGTGAACACGTTTGGGTCGCAAAAACAGCACATGTATTCCCAAGTGCTTATTTAGGAGCACCATGCATTATCGGTCCGAATACTGAAGTACGCCACTGTGCCTTTATCCGTTCCAGTGCTTTGGTAGGTGCGGACTGTGTAGTGGGAAACAGTGTCGAGCTGAAAAATGTCATCCTGTTTGATCATGTGCAGACACCGCATTACAATTATGTCGGGGATTCGATCCTTGGCTATTATTCCCATATGGGCGCCGGCTCCATTACATCTAATGTCAAGAGCGACAAGAAATTGGTCGTTGTCCATGATCGGTTCAATCATGAAGATGTTGAGATCGGTCTGAAGAAGATGGGAGCTATGCTGGGAGATCATGTAGAAGTTGGCTGCAACTCTGTGCTGAATCCTGGTACGATCCTTGGCCGCAACTGCCGTGTATATCCGACCAGCTGTGTCAGGGGCGTCATTCCAGCCAACAGTATCTGGAAGAATGACGGTACCGTTATTGAAGAGAAATAAACAAGGTTGGTTATCCTTGGAGAGAAAAATCCTCCAAGGTTTTTTTGATTGCCAGCCTAAGTGTTCATTTGCAAAGCATAGGTGTTATAATTTGAACACAAAGTTAATAAAAAATGAGAGTGGGGTAAATGATATGTTAAATTTTACAGTGGGACCGGTCATGTCTGAAGATGCTGTACTTGAAGTAGCAGGGAAATCGGCACCGTATTTTAGGACACCGGAGTTTTCTCAGATCATGAAAGAAAATGAAGCATGGATCCTGAAGGATATGAAAGCACCGAAGGATGCCCGCTGTGTTTTTTTGACTTCTTCCGGTACCGGGGCAATGGAATCCTGTGTCATGAATATCCTGAATGACAAAGATAAGGTACTTGTTGTCAATGGCGGAAGCTTTGGCCAGAGATTTGTCGAAATGTGCCAGCTCCATCATCGTACGCTGAGCGAGATCAAATGCGAGTTCGGCCATCAGATCAGAAGAGAACAGCTGGATGCATTTAAAGGGCAGGGATATACAGCTTTATTGATCAATATGGATGAGACATCCTCTGGGACGTTATATGATATGAAGCTTGTTTCTGACTTCTGCAAAGAAGAAAAGATCCTGCTCATTGTGGACGCAATCAGTTCATTTATGGCAGATGAATTGGATATGGCAGAGCTGCATGCGGCTGCTGTGATCACCGGATCGCAGAAGGCCCTGGCCCTGCATCCAGGCATTGCCTTAGTTGCTTTGGCACCGGAAGCGATTCAGCGGATCGAAGAAAATCCGGAAGTATGCATGTATCTCTCTCTGAAGCTTGCATTGAAAAATGGCGAACGCGGACAGACACCGTTTACCCCAGCGGTCAATACGCTGCTGGAGCTCCATGCAAGACTGTCGGAAATAAAAGCTCATGGCGGCATTGAAGCAGAAAGAGCACGCATTCAGAAAACAGCAGAAGATTTCCGTGCCCAGATCAAGGATCTGCCGTTTGCCTTGGCCTCTGAAGCACCATCGAACTGCGTTACTTCTCTGCGCCCAGCACATCATAATGCTGCAAAGATCATTCAGATCATGAAGGATGAATATCATATTTGGATCTGCCCAAATGGCGGAGCTTTGAGCAATGAAGTGTTCCGGGTAGGACATATTGGCAGTATTTCCCCGGAAAACAACGCTGAGCTGATCCATGCTTTCAAAGATATGCAGAAGAGGGATCTGCTTTAAGTCTATGATCAAAGTCATTACTTACGGAACGTATGATCTTCTTCATTATGGTCATATCAATCTGCTGAAGCGGGCCAAAGCTTTAGGAGATTATTTGATCGTCGGTGTTACCGCAGAAGATTTTGATAAGTCCCGCGGCAAGATCAATGTCCAGCAGAGCCTGATGGAAAGAATTGAAAATGTCAGACAGACAGGCTTGGCAGATGAGATCATCATTGAAGAATATGAAGGTCAGAAGATCGATGATATCCGCCGATACAATATCGATATCTTTACCGTTGGTTCTGATTGGAAAGGCAAATTCGACTATCTGAAGGAGTACTGCAAAGTTGTTTATTTAGATCGGACCGAAGGTATTTCCAGTTCAGAGATCCGTACCGAGCAGAAAGCAATGAAGCTTGGGTTTGCGGGGGAATACGTCGATGTACTGAAGAAGTATTATCATGAAAGCAGTTTTGTGAACGGCGCCAACTGTGCCGGCATCTGTACGTTCGGACAGCCCTTGGAAATGGAAAGCGGTGAAGAACCAAAGATCTATCGCAGCTATGAGGAACTTCTGCAGAAAAGCGATGCCATTTATCTGGCTTCTGCGCCGAAGGAGCACTATAAGCAGATCCGGCAGGCGCTCCAGAAAGGCAGACATGTGTTATGTGAGTCTCCTGTCTGTGAAGATCCAGAGCAGTATATGGAATTGACAAAAATGGCCGAGGAGAAACATCTGATCCTCATGGAAACGATCAAAACAGCTTTTGCGACAGCATATGACCGCATGATGCTGCTGATCAAATCCGGCCGGATCGGAGAAGTTGTATCAGTCGATGCGACCTGCACCAGTATGAAGGATGTCAATGATCCGATCTATCAGAGCGTTGGCTGGAACAGCTTTGCGACCTGGGCGCCGACCGCAGTGCTGCCGATCTTTCAGCTGTTAGGGACAGAGTATACGCAGAAGCAGATCCTTTCCTGGCGGGCTGACAATCCAGCTTTTGATATCTTCACCAAGATCAATTTCACTTATCCAAATGCGGCAGCTTCGATCCAAGTCGGTGCCGGCGTGAAATCGGAAGGCGAATTGATCATCTCTGGCACAAAGGGATATGTCTATGTCCCGGCACCTTGGTGGAAAACAGATTACTTTGAGATCCGCTATGAAAATGCCAGTGATAACAAGCGCTATTTCTATCAATTGGAAGGGGAAGGCATCCGTTATGCAATCGTGTCTTTCCTGCAGTCGATTGAGAGCGGCCGTACAAATGCATATATCAGTACCCAGACAAGTCAGGCAATCACTGGAATCATACATGATTTCAACTTTGGAAAAGACATTGTAATTCTGCATGCAAAAAAACATCAATAATGTGAACAAAATGCTGAATTCTAGGCATTTGTTCACATTTTTATATCATGGCGCTTTCATGGCAATTATGATACGATAGCACCTGGATATTGGATTCAGAAATACGAGGGAAAAGAATGCATCAGCTGTATATAGACCCTGGCACAGGGAGCATGTTATTTACGATCCTGATAGGATTGATCGGAGCAGGGATCTATTCTCTGCGTATGCTTTTCGTAAAACTGAGATTTTTAGTCAGCGGCGGAAAGAAGGTAGCAGTAAATGAGAATAAGATCCCTTTTGTGATCTTTTCGGATAATAAAAGATATTGGAATGTATTTGAACCAGTATGCCAAGAGATGGATCAGAGAGGCGTGGATGTTGTCTATATGACAGCTTCACCGGATGATCCCGCTTTAACGTGCCCGTATGAGCATATCAAAGGACAGTTCATCGGGGAAGGAAATAAAGCATTTGCCAAGCTGAACTTTCTGAATGCCGGCATTGTACTGTCCACGACACCGGGACTGGATGTCTATCAATGGAAGCGTTCAAAGGATGTGCAGTGCTATGTGCATATGCTTCATGCGGCCAGCGAAGTCACGATGTACCGGATGTTCGGCATTGATTACTATGATGCGATCCTGCTGTCAGGTCAGTTCCAGGAAGATGATATTCGGAATCTGGAAAAACTGCGCGATCTGCCGGCAAAAGAACTGGTCAGGATCGGCATTCCATACATGGATGAGATGAAGAAGAGACTTGCCGCAGCAGGAGCAGTGCCGGAACATCCGACAACGATCCTCTTGGCACCATCCTGGGGACCGGAAGGACTTCTGACAAAGTATGGGAAGAAGATCATCCAGCCATTGCTGGATACGGGATACCATGTCATTGTGCGTCCGCATCCGCAGTCTTTTGCGTCTGAAAAGGAACTGATGGACAGCTTGATGAAAGCATATCCAGCTTCAGATCAATTGGAGTGGAACCGCGATAATGATAACTTTGATGTGCTGCGGAGATCGGATCTGATGATCTCAGACTTCTCCGGTGTGATCTTTGATTTTACGATGATCTATGATAAGCCGGTCATCTATACAGCCGCAAACATCGATACCAGTGTTTATGATGCATGGTGGCTGGACACACCGATATGGACAAGCCAGATCTTACCGAAGATCGGCCATGTGCTGAAAGAAGAAGATATACCATCTATGAAAGCGATCATTGAAGAATGCCTGCATGATGAGAAATATGCCAAGGGCAGAGATGAAGCCCGCAAAGAAGCTTGGTGCTTTGAGGGAGAGGGCGCTGTGAGAGCAGCGGATTACCTGATTGCCAAACAGAAAGATCTGAACAAAGAGGAGGTACAGAAATGAGCTTTGGAACAATACTGTATACGATCCTGATCAGTCCTCTGCAGATGTTCTTTGAATTCATCTTTGGCTTTGCCGAGAGATTCACCGGACATCCGGGATTGTCGATCATTGTACTGAGCCTGGTCATGAATTTTCTTGTCCTGCCGCTGTATAAACGTGCAGATGCGATGCAGGCAGAAGAGAGAGACACGGAAGCCAAGCTCCATGATGGCTTAGCACATATCAAGAAATCATTCTCCGGCGATGAGAGAATGATGATCCAGCAGACGTACTACCGTCAGAATCACTATAAGCCGACCGATGCTTTCAAAGGATCGGTATCTCTGTTCTTAGAGATCCCTTTCTTTATTGCGGCCTATCAGTTCCTGTCCAATCTGCAGGCACTGCAGGGCGTATCCTTCGGACCGATCAGCGATCTTGGGGCAGCTGATGGACTCCTGACAATTGGCACACTGTCGATCAATCTGCTGCCGATCATCATGACCATTGTCAATATGATCTCCTGCATTATCTATACAAAGGGATTCCCGATGAAGACCAAGATCCAGCTGTATGGAATGGCGATCTTCTTCCTGTTCTTCCTTTACGATTCTCCAGCCGGACTGCTGTTCTACTGGACACTGAACAATGTCTTCTCTTTGGTGAAGAATATCTTTTATAAGCTGAAAGACCCAGGAAGGATCTTAGCTTGGATGTCATGCATGACGGGCATCTGCGTAATGGTATTCGCTTTCTTTTTTGCGGACAGTGCGGTCGAAGACAATGTGATCCTGTTCTTGATCGGCGCCTGCTTAGAGATCCCTGTGATCAGGCTCTGGTTCAGAAAAGGATCGCCGGCCGTTCAGAAAGAGATCAAAGAAAAGCCAAGCACAAAGATGTTCATCCTTTCCGCATTGCTGTTAGCAGTGATCTTAGGTGCTTTGATCCCATCCTCAGTGATCAGTTCCTCACCGCAGGAATTTGTAGATCTTTATAACTTCCATGATCCGATCTATTACATTGTCAGTGCTTTTGCACTTTCTTTTGGAACCTGTCTGATCTGGTTCGGTGTCTTCTATGGTCTGGCAAGTAAAAAAGGAAAAGTGCTGTTTGAAAAGATCATGTGGATCCTCTGCGGGATTGCGGTCATGGATTATATGTTCTTCGGTACAAAGTTCGGTACGCTGTCATCTGCTTTGGTATTTACAGCAGGGTTCAAGATCACCGGTATTGAGATGTTAGTGAACATTGCCTTGATCATCATTCTCTGCATTGTCATGGCAGTGACCTTCCAGCGCTATCCGAAGTTTACCGCAGGTGCATTGGCAACAGGAATCTTAGCCATCAGCGGAATGTCCATTGTCAATATGAGCAAGATCCAGACAGCTGTCTCTCCTTTGAAGGAACAGTCAGAAGCAATTGCCGAGCAGACGCCGAATTTCACTTTAAGCAAAACAGGAGAGAATGTCGTTGTCTTTATGCTGGACCGTGCGATGGGCTCTTATATTCCTTATATCTTCAATGAAAAGCCGGAATTGGCGGAACAGTTCGATGGCTTTACCTACTATGCCAATACGCTGTCGTATGGCTGGCATACGAACTTTGCGTCCGCTGCTTTATTTGGCGGCTATGAATATACACCGACTGAACTGAATGCGCGAAGCAGTGAATCCCTGCTGAGCAAGCAGAACGAGGCATTGAAAGTCCTGCCGGTATTGTTTGATCAGAATGGCTATGATGTGACTGTATGCGATGTGCCTTACGGCAACTATCAATGGATCACAGATCTCTCAATCTATGATGAATATCCGAATATCTCGGCCTATCATACGATCGGGAAGTTCAATGATGAAGCAGCGAACAATGCTGTATACAATAAAGATCTGCGGAATTTCTTCTGCTACAGTTTGATGAAATCATCACCGCTTCCTCTGCAGGTATTCCTGTATGACAGCGGGACTTACTTCCAGCCGGAAGATGCTTCGGCCTATGGAACCCAAAGCTGGAATGAAGATGGAACGCTCAGCGGCTTGGATGAGACATTCATGGACAATTACAATGTCCTCAAGAGCCTGCCGGAGATGACCAATATTACCGAAGAAGAACAGAATAACTTCCTGATGATGGACAACGAAACACCGCATTCAGAAACACAGCTGCAGGAACCGGAATATGAACCGTCAGCGACGGTCGACAATCGTGAATATGATGAAGAGAATCAGGATCGTTTTACCGTCAATGGCAGAACGATGAATATGGATGACGGTGAAAGCTATCCGACGTATGAGATCAACGTCGCTTCTCTGCAGCAGATGGGAGAATGGTTCGACTATATGCGTGAAAATGGTGTCTATGACAATACAAGGATCATTCTGGTAGCCGATCATGGCTTCCCATTGGGACAGTTCGATGAATTGAAGCTGAAAGATAAGAACGAAACGATCGAAGATCTGGAAGCGTATGCGCCTCTCTTGATGGTCAAGGACTTCAACAGTACGGGCTTTTCAACTTCAGATGAATTCATGACGAATGCGGATGTGCCGGAGATTGCGACTTCAGAGGTCATTGAAAATGCCGCAAATCCATTTACCGGTAAATTATTGACCAGCGATGCCAAGCAGGGAACACAGTATGTCATCTCCTCTACCAATGCGGCAGATTGGGATGTCAGCAGAAACAACGGCAATGTCTTCCTGCCGAACAATTGGTTCTCTGTTCATGACAATATCTGGGATGTCAATAACTGGAAACAGGAAGCGAAGCTCTCGACTTCACCGACAGAATAAAAAAATGCGCATTCCTTTCTGGGAACGCGCATTTATCATAGATGGGCAATCAGTTCATCAACTGCTTCTTCTTTGGTCATGAAGGAGATCACGAAGCGCACAGCAGTATGATCTTCATCGATCTTTTCCCACGTGGAGAAGATGAAATCCTTGGAAAGTGCGGCCATCTGCTCATTGGTCATGATCGGGAACAGCTGATTTGTTTCGGCTGGAAAGTAAAAGGAATATCCCTTTTCTTTGAAGGCCTGCGCCAGCTTATCAGCCAGATCGATCGCATGTTTGGAGATTGCAAAGTAGCGGTCATTCCTGAACAGTTCTTCAAACTGGATGCCAAGTATTCTTCCCTTTGCCAGCATGCCGCCTCTCTGCTTGATATTGTAGCGGAAGTCTTTCTTATATTTCTCATTGAGGATTACGACAGCTTCTCCGAACAGAGCACCGATCTTTGTGCCGCCGATATAGAAGACGTCGCAGAGATTGGCAAGCTCCTGGATGGACAGATCATTGGTGCGGGCCATCAGGCCATAGCCAAGTCTGGCACCATCAATAAAGAGCGGAATATCATATTTTCTGCATACGGCATAAATAACTGTCAGCTGCTGCTTGGTATACAGGGTGCCGGATTCGGTTGGAAATGAAATGTACACAATGCCAGGCTGCACGGTATGTTCAACGGAAGGTCCGTTGTAATGATCTAGGATCAGCTGCTCGATCTGTGAAGCAGTGATCGTGCCGTCTTTTGTTGGAATCGTTAAGCACTTATGACCAGTCGCTTCCAATGCTCCTGTTTCATGGACATTGATATGTCCGGATTCCGCACAGATAGCTCCTTGATAATGTTTCAGGATAGAGTCGATGACGGTGATGTTTGTCTGTGTGCCGCCGACTAAGAAGTGAACATCCGCATCCTCTCTGCCAATGGCTTTTCTGATCAGAGCACGGGCTGCATCGCAATGAGGATCCATGCCGTATCCCTCGGTCTGTTCTTCATTTGTGCGCTGCAGTGCTTCTAGGATCTCGGGAATGCATCCTTCGATATAATCTGTGTCAAAACGTATCATGCTAAGTCCTCCGTTTTCGTACTATAATACTCTAGCAAAAGGAGAAAGCAATGAACAGCAGAAAAAAGACAAAAGCAATGGTGATCCTTCTCTTGACCTTTATCATCTTTTCGATGGTGCTGTCATTGTTCAGATGAATATGAAGAGATATCAGCAGAGTGAGACTTCGGCCATGGCTGAAGTATTAAAGAAGAATGGTGTTCTGTCTGTACCGACAGATACCGTCTATGGTGTCTGTGCTTTGATGTCCTCTCAGCAGGCACAGGAGAACTTGAGAGAAGTGAAGCATCGTCCTGTAACAAAGGCATTCCCGATCATGTGCGCCGATGAAGACCAGATCAAAACGGTGGCGTATACGGATGCAAGAGCAGAGAAGCTGATCCGGGCATTTATGCCAGGGCCTGTTACTTTCATTCTGAAGAAAAAAGAAGAAGTGCCGGCTTATGTCAATGGCGGCATGGATACCTTGGCTGTCCGCATGGCGACCAGTGAAGCATTGAAGGAACTGATCCAAAAGTGCGGGGCACCGATCTTCATGACCAGTGCCAATCAGTCAGGCGAACCTGTCTGCACATCGCTGGATGAGATCGAGAGATCCTGCCCAGATCTGGATGGCATGATGGAGGGGACTGTTTCTTTTGGTGAGGCCAGTACGATCATTGACTGCACGGCAGAAGAGATCAGGATCCTGCGGCAGGGGCCAGTCACCATGGAACAGATCCATCAGGCACTGCAGTAAGTTTCAAAGTCAGGAACCAAATAAAACAGCCGTCTGTTAGAATGACAGCAGAAGGAGAATCCTATGACAAAGATCATTTTTCTGGATGTTGACGGTACCTTGATCGATTATGAGACAAAGATGCCGGCATCCGCTGCCAGAGCAGTAGAAGAAGCACGCGCCAATGGACATTTGGTCTATTTATGCACCGGCTGTTCCAAAGCAGAGATCCTGCAGAGACATCTGTGTGAAACAGACGGCATGATCGGCGGCAACGGTGCTTATGTGGAGTCACAGGGAAAAGTCATTCTGCATCAGGGACTGAGCAGAGAAGAAACAAAGCATATTGTGGATTGGTGCAATGCACGTCATCTTGGCTTCTATCTGGAATGCAACAGCGGCATGTACTGCAATGCATACATGCAGGAACAGGGGCCGGATACGATGGTCAGATACTCCCTTGGCAAAGGCGCCGATCCAAGCAAAGCAAAGAGAAGTGCGGATGATTTCGTCAATGAGTTCATCCTGCTCCAGGGAGAAGATCTGTATCGTGAGGATGTGAATAAGATCTCGTTTATTCTTTCATCCTATCAGGACCATTTGGCTTCAAGAACAGAATTTCCAGAGCTGATTGCCAATACATGGGGCGGCAAGGGAGAAGAAGCACTGTTCGGCGATCTGGGACCGAAAGGGATCACGAAGAAACATGCGATCGATGTACTGCTCAAATATCTGAACAGGGACAAAGAAGATACCATTGCTTTCGGCGATGCCAAGATCGATATCTCGATGTTTGAATTATGCGGGACCAGTGTGGCGATGGGCAATGCGGGAGAAGAATGCAAAGCAGCTGCTGACTATATCACGACCGATGTCAATGACAATGGCATTGAAAATGCCTTCCGTCATCTGAAGCTGATTGCATAAAAAAGAAGCAGATCACTGCTTCTCATATAGAAGGAACTGATTGAGATCGCCCTGCTTGGCGATCTTTTTTTTCATCTCCTGGTTGGCATCATAGTAGGCATCATCCGCCAGTACCTGCCGGAAGTTCTCATAGAGATTGGACATGGTGAGATCTTCCTCATAGATATATCGGCCGATACCTGTACGCTTGACCGCCTGTCCATTGTACATGCGTGAATACTCATGGGAGGCAATGATCACCTGCGGAATAGCCTGGGCCATGCATTGATTCATATAGTAATCGTTCCCATCATGGATCACACAGATGGAACCGGCGATCATATCTGCCCGTGCATGTGCCATATAATGAATGTTCTGGATCTTCTGCGTATGGCATCCTGGATACCATACATAAACGGCATATGGTGCACCTAAGAAAGCATCTTTGATCAGCTTATTCAGGGCAAAGGCAGTCTTGTGCACATCCGGCAGAAAGACACAGACACGGTTCGTCAGTCCTTTCTTCATCGGTGCCAAAGAAGAGATGCCGATGCGATCTACCTTCGCATGCGCAGGAAATGGCTGGGTCTCGATCGGGCCGAAGCCGAAGAGCTTATCGCATTGCTTATAGATACTTTTTACTTCAAGTACCTGTTCGAGATGATAGGAAGAAAGAAAAGCATTATATTCTTTTAAGACAGCACTGGGGAAAGAAGTCTTCTTATACAGTGCGCTCTGCACCACAGCATCGACCGGGATATTCTTTAAGCGGCCGGCAGAAATGGCAGCCAAACGGTCATAGGTCAGGATCCGATCCGGCTGAAAGTGGTCAATGGCATCTAAGAGCATCTCCATATCTTCATGAAGATATTTTTCATCCATGGCACCGCGGCTCTTCAGCCATTCTTCATATGAATGATTGTCTTTTCTGCTGGCAAACAGCGGCTGCTTTGGATTGGCCGCCGGATAGCTGGAGGCATAATGAAAAGCATTGGCTTTGTCTGCTGAGATCGCAGCGACATCGCCATTGCTGTGCAGCAGAGAAGCCAAGTTCTGTGCAACATAATAGGCCGCATCATTCTTTGGATGCAGGATCAAAGGAACAATCAAGATCTTCATAATATCATCAGACATAGAAACTTACTGCTATATACGGCAGTGAGAAGATGCCATCCTCCTGTTTGATGACTTAACAATATCACAGACTTCCCCTGATGTATTGCCGACAGATGAAAATTTGCGGACCGGAAGAAAGCAGAATGCGAAGGGAAGATGCTGGGGAAAGGCGGTTGCGATTGCCCTGCATTTGGAATAAGATTATACAGAAAAAAGAGAGCGAGGACTTAGACAATGTTAGAAGTACTGAATCACCCATTGATTACTCACAAGCTCACACAGATGCGCAAAAGCAGTACCGGCACCAAGGATTTCCGTGAAAATCTCGATGAGATCGCGGAATTGATGGCATATGAAGTATGCCGTGATCTGCCAGTCAAGACCGTTGATATTGAGACACCGGTCGCGCCATGCACAGGATTTGAATTATCAAAAGAAGTTGTCATTGTACCGATCTTAAGAGCAGGCATCGGTCTGCTGGATGGTATCCGCAGATTGGTCCCGACGGCAAAGGTCGGTTTTATCGGTATGTATCGTGATGAAAAGACTTTGGAGCCGCATGAATATTTCGCGAAGTTCCCAAGCGGCATGGAAGATGCGATCGTGATGATCGTTGATCCGATGCTTGCGACCGGCGGCAGTGCAATCGATGCGATCTCGGCTGTCAAGAAGAGAGGCGCACAGCAGATCAAGCTGGTCTGCTTAGTCGGTGCACCCGAAGGCGTGAAGGCTGTTCAGGCAAAGTATCCGGATGTTGATCTGTATCTGGCTGCTTTGGATGATCATCTGAATGAGAATGGATATATTGTCCCAGGTCTTGGCGATGCCGGAGACCGGATCTTCGGCACGAAGTAATGCCGCTTGTACAGTTCATTGCCCGTGCATGCATCTATCTTCTGTCTTTTGCCGTTTCTTGGTTTGCCTTGGATGCGGTGAATTATGAGAAAATACTGAAGACGGGACATGTGAAGAAAGCGCAGATCCTGTATTTCCTGCTGGTGGCAGCACTTGCCTATCTGGTGGGATCCTTCTGCTGTGCATTTCTATATCAGTGAAGCAGGCTTTGGTCTGCTTCATTTTTTTTCTTTCAGCGTGGTAGAATAATACATAGCAAGTGAGGATAAAAAGATGAGCAGACTGCTAAGCATCATCGTTCCTTGTTTCAATGAAGAAGAGGTCCTTCCGCTGTTCTGCGAAAAGGTAGGGGAAGTAACAGCTTCTTTAAAGAAAGATAAGGATATCGAAACGGAATATATTTTTGTGGATGATGGATCAAAGGATCATACGCTGGATCTGATGCGCCAGTATCATCTGAAAGATCCTAGGATCCACTACATTTCTTTTTCCCGCAATTTCGGCAAAGAAGCAGGATTGTATGCTGGTCTGCAGGAAGCCAAGGGAGACTATGTCTGTGTCATGGACGCTGATCTGCAGGATCCGCCATCGCTGTTACCGGAAATGATCGATACGGTAGAAAAAGGCGACTATGACTGCTGTGCGACCAGGCGCGTGACGCGTACAGGAGAATCGAAAGTACGGTCCTTCTTTGCTCGGTTATTCTATAAGCTGGTGAATCATGGCTCAGATACAGAAATTGTCGATGGGGCCAGAGATTTCCGCCTGATGAGCCGGAAGATGACAGATGCGGTACTGTCCATGTGCGAATACAATCGTTTCTCCAAAGGGATCTTCTCCTGGGTCGGCTTTCAGACGAAGTGGATTGATTATGAGAATATCGAAAGAGCGGCCGGCACAACAAGCTGGTCCTTCCGCAAGCTGTGCCATTATGCCATTGATGGCTTGGTCGGCTATACAACGAAGCCATTGGAATTTGCGGCTTGGTTTGGTTTCTTCTTTTTCTGCATTTCCATCATTGGGATCTTAGTGATCATTATTAAAAAGCTTGCCTTCGGCGATCCGGTCGCAGGGTGGGCGAGCACAGTTGTGATCATCCTGTTCTGTTCAGGGATCCAGCTGCTCTGCACCGGGATCATCGGAGAATATCTTGCCAAGACATACTTGGAAGTGAAGAATCGTCCGATCTATATCGTCAAAGAAAAAGACGAAGATGCAGAAAAAAAGTAGATCATTCGGGAAGAAAGCTCTCCGCTGTGTATAGACAGGTAGGAGGGCTTTTTATATGGAAGGCGAAGAAGTGATCAGTGTGTATCTCAGAAGCATGAAGGAGGCATATCAGGAATTGATGCCGGGGAAGGTCGGACGATGCATGATCTCAGAAGAGAATTGGATCGACCGAGGATCAATGGCAAATGGCGAAGAAGCAGGGATCAAAGTGAAGACAGGAGATATCTGCTGGATGGATTATGGGCAGGCATATCTGAATGAGATGGGATATCAGCACTTTGGGCTGATTATAACGATCTGTATGCATAAGGCTTTGGTCATTCCCTTGACCAGCAATGAAAGTGCATACAGCAGAGCGTATGATGCATTGGATAATCCAGGCGGCAACCGCTGTCTGATGCGGATCGGCTTAGTGGAAGGCCTGCGCAAGAGCAGTACGCTGTATCTCAACGATATGCGCTTCGTCAATACTGCCAGGATGTTCGAGGTACGCGCCCATCTTGAGGAAGAGGATCCGCTGTTCTTAGAAGTAAAAGATCGGCTGAAGGAGATGCTGATCATGGCCCGTGTGATCTAGTGTTTGTGTTACCATTAAGGCATGCAGAAATTGAAAGGGAAATGGCTGTGTGCAGTCAGCGGCGGCGGAGATTCCATGGCTTTGCTGGCGATGTGCCTGGAAGCAGGCATTGACTGTGCCGCAGCGCATGTCAACTATCATCATCGTGCGCAGGCAGAGGAAGAAGAAGCGTATGTACGTCAATTCTGCCATGAACATCATGTGGCGTGCTATGTGCGCAATGAGCCTTTTCAATGTCAGGGGAACTTTGAAGCAAATGCCCGGAACTGGCGCTATGATTTTTTTGTCTCACTTGTACAGCAGTACCATTTTGCCGGCGTGCTGATCGCCCATCAGGAAGATGATCTGATCGAGACCTATCTGATGCAGGAAGAAAAGGATCTGGTGCCGGCGTATTATGGTCTGAAGGAAGAAAATATGTACCGCGGTATTCTGGTGAAAAGACCGCTGCTGCAATACACAAAGAAAGAGCTGGAAACATACTGCCAAGTACACAGTATCCGCTACTTTTTTGATGAAACAAATGCCGATAGGACCTATGCCCGCAATAAGATGCGTGCTGAAACGGTTGCACCGATGGATCGCTTTGCCAGAGATATGGTGCTGCATGAGATCGCAATGAAGAATGCCGCCCGGCATGAACAGAGCTGTCGGGTCAGCACATATATCCATACCGGGAGAACAGCTTTGACGGCATACCGTTCGCTGCGCCAAGAGGATCGCCTCGCCTTGCTGAGAAAGATCATTGAACCAGAAGCAGAGATGAAGGAAGCGCGGATCTCTTTGGCTTTCAGCCAAGAGATCGATCACCTTCTCATGAACGAGAATGACTTTGATATTGCTGTCCATGGCCAGCATCTTGTGCAGGACCAAGGATGTTTCTTCTTAACGGCAGGATATGCACCATATCAGTATGAAGCAGCTGACATTGACGAACTGAAACAGCTAGGTCAAAAGACATGCTTTGCCATTGAAAAAGGGAGCCGCGGCGTCAATGCCGTGACTTTGAAAGAAGCGGATTATCCGCTGACGCTCCGCAGTTTTGAAGATGGAGATGCCATTGCTCTGCGCTATGGCACCAAAAGCGTTGCTCGCTTCTTTATTGATCGAAAGATCCCAAGATATCTCAGGAAGACTTGGCCTATCCTGTGCAATCGAGATGGAAAAGTGATCTTCGTGCCGGGAATTGGCTGTGATGTCATGCATTTCACTGACAGCCCCACGGTCAATGTGGTACAATATCCCTTAATTAAGGAGACTTTTGACGATGTGGGAAGAAAAAGATATTAAGAAGGTCCTGGTCAGCGAAGATGAGATCAAGGCAAGAGCAGCTGTGCTGGGAAAGCAGATTGCTCAGGATTATCAGGGCAAGTCCCCATTGCTGGTCGCTCTGTTAAGAGGATCTGTTCCATTTTTAGCAGAACTGCTGAAGCATATTGATCTGGATATCCAGTATGATTTTATGGATGTCAGCAGCTATGAAGGCACAGAATCGATCGGTGACATCAAGATCATCAAGGATCTCGATACTTCGATCATCGGCATGGATATTCTGCTGGTGGAAGATATTGTCGATACCGGCCGGACCATTGAGACCGTCAAAAAGACATTGCTGAATAAGGGAGCGAAGAGCGTTAAAGTCGCAACTCTGCTGGATAAGCCGAGCAGAAGAGTTGTTGACATGAAAGCAGATTATGTTGGCTTTGCTGTAGAAAATGAGTTTGTTGTCGGCTTTGGCATGGATTTCAATCAGCGCTACAGATGTCTTCCATATGTCGGTGTGCTGAAGGATGAATGCTATCAGGGAAAATAAGGAGTATTAAATGCAGAAAAATAAGATTACGAACTGGCTGCCGTATCTCATTGTCATTGTTGCCATTGCAAGTTTGTTTTCATTGAGCAGCAATGCCAGTACACAGACGCTCTCCTATAAAGAGATCAAGTCTGTACTGAGCGAAGAAACAATTGATGCGGCAAATGTATCGATTGGCTCGAACATCACGACCATTAAGGTACTGGTGAAAGATGCCAACGGCAGGAGCACAACGATGGAAGGAACACTTCCTTCTACCAATGATGAGATTGCCGAAACACTGAAGTCATTGGATAAAACAGATGCCAAGGTAACGATCGTAGATGCAGCAGCTTCCAATCTCTTTGTGGAAACACTTGTATCTCTGATCCCATTCGTACTGTTAGCAGGACTTGCGGTATGGATGATCAATCGCATGAACGGTGCCCAGAGCGCCAATGGCAAAGCCTTTGAGTTCTCACAGAGCCGGGCCAAGCTGGAAGGCAAGATCCGGGTAAGATTCTCGGATGTTGCGGGCTGCGATGAAGAAAAGCAGGAAATGGCGGAGATCATCGAGTATCTGAAATATCCGAAGAAGTTTGAAAAGATGGGCGCAAGGATCCCGAAGGGCATACTGCTGTCGGGACATCCAGGCACTGGCAAGACTCTGCTGGCAAAAGCTGTAGCAGGTGAAGCAAACGTGCCGTTCTATTCCATCTCTGGATCTGACTTCGTTGAAATGTTCGTCGGTGTAGGCGCAAGCCGTGTGCGCGATATGTTCAAGAAAGCACAGCAGACAGCACCATGCATTATCTTTATTGATGAGATCGATGCGGTCGGCAGACAGAGAGGCGCAGGCTTCGGCGGCGGACATGATGAACGTGAGCAGACATTGAACCAGCTGCTGGTTGAAATGGATGGCATGGAAGAGAATACCGGAGTTGTCGTCATTGCGGCGACCAATCGTCCGGATGTTCTTGATCCGGCTTTATTGAGAGCAGGACGTTTTGATCGTCAGATCACGGTATCCCTGCCGGATCGCAAGGGCAGAGAAGCAATCCTTGCTGTCCATGCACGCAATAAGCACTTTGCCCCAGATATGGATCTCAATGCATTGGCCAAGAGAACACCAGGCTTCAGCGGTGCCGATCTGGAAAATGTACTGAATGAATCTGCGATCATGGCAGTGCGCCATAATGAAACAGAGATCACCATGGCGGATGTGGATGAAGCAATCGACCGTGTCATGATGGGACCGGCAAAGGTATCCCGTACCTATGATGACAAGACAAAGAAACTGGTAGCGTATCATGAAGCAGGACATGCGATCGTAGGTCTCTTCATGGACAATGCGCAGATCGTACAGAAAGTAACGATCATTCCGCGCGGTGAAGCAGGCGGATACAACCTGATGACACCGAAGGAAGAAAAGATGCTGGAAACAAAGAGCGATCTTCTCGCAACTATCACTTCCTATATGGGCGGCAGAGTATCTGAAGAAATGTTCTTCGATGATGTTACGACGGGCGCATCCAATGATATTGAACGTGCAACAAATCTCGCCAAGGACATGGTCACACTGTATGGCATGTCTGATCTTGGCCCGATCAAATACAACTCCGGCACCGAGAATGTCTTCTTAGGAAGAGATTACAATTCACCGAACAATGTATCCGGACAGGTCGCATTTGAGATCGATCAGGAAGTTCGCAAGATCGTGAACAGCTGCCATGATACAGCCAGAGATCTTCTGGAAAAGCATAAAGCAGAGCTGGAAAACATTGCCAATGCGCTGATGGAACATGAAACACTGACCGCAGAGCAGATCAACCGTCTGGTCAAGGGAGAAGATATCTCCGCTGACTTCGTGATTGAAAAGACAGTCAATGCACCGGCTGCACCGCAGGCACCGGAAACAGAGGAACCTGAGGTCAAGGCAGAAGAAAAGGATCCAGGATCAAAGACCGTGCCGCTGACAACCGAGGATGATGCGAAAGACGCATCCTTCAAAGACAGCAGTGACGATCGGCAGAAGTAAAAGAAATCTACTTGGAGGAATGCAGCGTTCTTCCAAGTTTTTTATTTCTTGAATGGACAGTTGCTCAGGATTGTATAAAACTTATAAAAGAATGTTAAAATCTATTGACAGGTTAATGAATAACCGATAGGATAAAGCATGTAAGCAGGAGGCACATGATGACAGTTCTATCCTCAGAGAATACAGTTTCAAAAACAGAATATAAAAAGACAGGGACTTTCAGACCAAAAGACCCGGTCAGTGCCTATACGCATTTCGGCGGTTTTATTGCATCCATTATTGCGATGCCGTTCCTTTTGATCCATGCCAGTGAGAATGGTGCTTCACAAGGCAGTCTGATCAGCTATAGCGTCTTCATGATGTCGATGATCCTGCTGTATGGTGCCAGTGCTTCCTATCATTCTTTCAATATCTCACCGAAGGCAAATATGGTGCTGAAACGGATCGATCATATGTCGATCTTTGCCCTGATCGCGGGATCCTATACACCGATCTGTGCCGTTGCTTTAAGAGGACAGAGCGCAGGAACAATGCTGCTGAGCGTCGTTTGGATCATGGCGGCGGCTGGAATGCTGTTCAAGCTGTTCTGGGTCACCTGTCCAAAGTGGGTCTCTTCTGTTATCTATACAGGCATGGGATGGGCTTGCCTGATGATCATGCCGCAGATCATTGCGGCTCTGCATGGCGCTGCTTTCGATTGGCTGCTGACCGGTGGGGTCCTTTATACGATCGGTGCTGTGATCTATTCCTTAAAGCCTGCCATTCTGGACCGTCCTGGCTTTGGCAATCATGAACTGTTCCATTGCTTTGTCTTAGCAGGGAGCCTATGTCACTTCATTATGATGTATCAGTTCATTGCCCTCATGGGTTAGACAGTTTTCGGTATATAATAGTACCGAGGAAAATATTCGAATGAGCGACAGTGCAAAAAGAAATCTATTCAGTATTCTGGTCGGTATCGGTACCGGCCTCTTTATGAGCATTGCTGTACTGTACATGATGATCATCAGTTTCTTTGATCTTGGTTCGATCAGCTATTGGATCACCGCCGCAGCCTGCTGTGCCATTCCTTTCTGTCTGACGTTCCTGCGCCAAAAAGGATGGAATGTCTTTCTTGCGCAGATCATGATGATCCTGACAAGCTTTATCATCACGGCAATCTATGGC
Organism: Solobacterium sp.; assembly: GCA_022486705.1. GTDB lineage: Bacteria > Bacillota_I > Bacilli_A > Erysipelotrichales > Erysipelotrichaceae > Bulleidia. The sequence continues at coordinate 19,307 of JAKVKC010000030.1, forward strand.
GGCTATGTCACTTACAGCGGATCGGCCGCATCTTCCTATCCTTCTTTCTGGCTGCAGGTGCTGATCGCATCTGGATTGGCGCATGGGCTCTCTTTGATCTGCGTATGCATCAGTGAAGCAGCCCATCATCATCTCAATAAGTAAGGACACAGGAGATGTGTTAGAATATTTTCGAATGCAAAGGAATCCGAATGACATTGCTCAGTAACTGGGGAGAAAAACTAGATCGGGATCATCCATTGCCAGAGTATCCGCGTCCATTGATGCAGCGGGACAGCTATCAGAACCTGAATGGCAATTGGCAGTATCAGATCACCGAAAGAAATGGAAATACCAAAGAGAACGGCTGGAAGAGCATTACCGTTCCTTTTGCGCTGGGATCTTCGCTCAGCGGAACGGAGGAACAGCTGCTGCCTGGTCAGGCAGTATGGTACCGCCGTCAGTTTGCCTATCGACCGAATTCCTTCCGTACATGGCTGAATTTTGAAGCTGTGGATATGGAATGCATTGTCTTCATGAATGGCATGCAGGTCGGCGGGCATAAAGGCGGCTATGCACCTTTCAGCTTTGATGTGACGGAATATGTAAAGTATCAGAATACGATCATGCTGAAGATCATTGATGACAGTGAACAGGGCATGTATGCCTATGGCAAGCAGGTCACCCATCACAGCGGCATGTGGTATACCCCATCCAGCGGCATCTGGGGATCCGTATGGCTGGAAGATGTTGGCCCGCATGGGATCCATGATCTGAAGATCACACCGGATTATGATGCGTCCTGCGTCTATGTCAACGCAGCCGGAAACTTTGAACAGGCCGTGATCACCGTCTCTTCCAAGGGACATGTGATCCACAGCGGCATCACGAATGATGGGCACTATACAGTCCCACTGCCGGATTTTCATGCATGGACACCGGATGATCCTTTTTTATATGACTTATATGTCTCTACCGATGATGATGTTGTCAAAAGCTATTTTGGCATGCGTCATTTCTCTGCTGAATTTGATGCAGATGGGATCCTGCGCTTCTGCCTGAATCACCATCCTCTGTTCTTATCCGGTCTGCTGGACCAAGGATACAGTGCAGATGGACTGATGACCTATCCAAGTGAAGAAGCAATGGTCTATGAACTGCAGACGATCAAAGATATGGGATTCAATATGCTCCGCAAGCATGTGAAGATCGAGAATCGCAGATGGTACAGTCTGTGCGATCATATGGGCATTCTTGTCATGCAGGATATGCCTTCCGGCGGTTTCTCGGAATATGATGTGAAGACACTTGGTGTTCTTCCGTCTCTTGGCCTGAGACATCGGAAAGATGATGGCAGCGACGCTAAGCTACAGCGCAGTGAAGCTTCCAAGCTTCTGTACTATGAAGAATTGGATGCTATGCTGGATGAACTTTACAATGTCACTTCTATTTTTGCCTGGGTCCCTTTCAATGAAGGATGGGGACAGTTCTCCTCCGTACAGGTCACCCAGCGGATCCATCAGTATGACCGCACACGCTTAATTGACAGTGCTTCCGGATGGTTCGATCAAGGCTGCGGCAGTTTTAACAGCATCCACGATTACTTCTTTCCTTTCCATGCAAATCGGAAAGATCAGAAAAGGATCCTGCTGCTGAGCGAATTCGGCGGCTATGCGTATTTGGAATGGGGACATACAACATGTGAGAAGCTGTATGGCTATCGGAAGTTCAAAGATAAAAAAGAATTGGAAGATGCGATCTATCGGCTGTATGAAAAAATGATCCTGGCAAATATCCGCAAGGGTCTGAGCGGATGTATCTTTACGCAGGTCAGTGATGTTGAAGATGAATGCAATGGCTTATTTACCTATGATCGCAAAGTATTGAAAGTCGACCCTCATCGCATGAAGAAAATGAATGAGCGTCTATATAGGAGAATTTCAAAATGAAAGATGGCATCGTAATTGCAGAAGCAATGCATGGTGAAGTCAGGATCCATGCCGCATGTACAACCCAGCTGGTGGAAGAGGCCAGGATCCATCATACCGCTATGCCGACAAGTATTGCGGCACTTGGCAGAGTCATGACCGTAACAGCTATTATGGCTTCTGATCTGAAAAATAAAAAAGAAAAGGTCCAGGCTGTCTTCAATGGCAAAGGCCCGATCGGGACCGTGCTTGCTCAGGCAGACGGCTCAGGCAATGTCAAAGGATTTGCGGCCAATCCCAATGTTTATCTTGTTCGCAAAGACGGGCATTTGGCTGTGGGCGAAGGCATTGGTACAGATGGCACGCTGACAGTGACCAGAGATATGGGACTGAAAGAACCATTCACCAGCACGGTAGCCCTGCAGAGTGGGGAAGTCGGGGATGATTTTGCCTACTATTATGCCCTTTCTGAACAGGTCCCATCGGTCGTCGGAGTCGGGGTCTTGGTCAATCCGCAGGGAAAGGTCCAGGCAGCCGGTGGACTGATCTATCAGCTGATGCCGAAGGCCAGTGAAGAAACAATTGAATTCTGCGAAGCTGCTGCGAAAGCACAGCGTCCCGTTTCAGAATTGATCGATAAAGGAACAGATCTGGAAGAAGTCATTCGCACTTACTTCCCAGATGCCAATGTATTGGCTCACCGAGATGTGCGCTTTTACTGCGGCTGTTCCAAAGAAAAGTTCATGGATTCTTTATCTGCTCTGCATGAAAAAGATCTGCAGGAGATGATCGATGATGGCAAGGGCGCGGAGATCGTCTGCCAGTACTGCAGCACAAAATATAATTTTTCAACGGAAGAACTGAAAGAGATCCTGGAGAAAAAGCATCGTGTGGAAGATCGGTAGCGTAGAGATCCGCAATCCTTTTGTTGCGGCGCCGCTTGCCGGTATCTCCAATCCTGTCTATCGTGAAGTCATGCATGAATACGGGGCGGGACTTGTCGTTTCAGAAATGATCTCTGATAAAGCATTGCATTATCATAATGCGCGGACTTTTGATATGTGTGCAACATCGAAGAAGGAACATCCTGTTTCACTGCAGCTGTTCGGCAATGATCCGGCAACAATGGGTGAAGCAAGCGCATATCTCACCGCACATACGGATTGCGATATCATCGATATCAATATGGGATGCCCTGTGCCGAAAGTCATCAAAGCAAGATCCGGATCCTATCTGATGGCACATTCTGAGGAAGCATATGCTGTGATCAAAGCAGTCGTGGATCATACCGATCGTCCTGTCACCGTGAAGATGAGAGCGGGATGGGATAAAGATCATATAAACTGTGCCGAGATTGCGCAGCTTGCGGAAAAGGCAGGAGCCAGTGCAATTGCAGTCCATGGCCGTACAAAGACACAGGGATATACCGGACACGCAGACAATCAGTATATCAAAATGGTCAAGGATGCTGTATCGATCCCGGTCATCGGCAATGGCGATATCAAAACAGCAGAAGACGCAAAAAGAATGATGGCGGAAACTAACTGCGATGCCATAATGATCGGACGCGGCCTGCTGGGCAGACCGTATTTCCTGAAAGAACTGAACGCAGCTCTGAAGGGTACAGAATATGCAGAACCTACGTACGAAGAAAAATTAGCACTCTGCTATGACTATGCCAAAAGACTGTGTGCATATGAAGGGGAATACAATGGCATTCCGATGATGCGCGGCATGGCAGGATGGTATCTTGCCGGCATGCCTTATGCGGCCAGATATAAAAGCCGTCTGAGCCAAGTCAATACATTGCAGGAAATTAAAGATATTCTGAACGAATACAAAGATCAGCTGGGAAAATAAACAAAAAGAAAAGTCGCTCGCGCGGCCTTCCTTTTTTCAAGGGATAGTTCAAATTTTCATTTCGGGGGAAAGAAATTATGAACTGTATCATCAGGAATCTCTTCCTTTTGACACTATTAGGATAAACAATGCATCTGTTCACAGAATGAATATAAAGTGAACATCATGTGAAGGATTATGTGAGATAATGGGAACAATGAAAAAAATGAACCAGACAATGGACATGGTGCATGGACCATTGCTGAAAAATATTTTTATTTTTGCGCTTCCGCTGATGGCGGCGAACTTATTGGAGATTGCCTTCAACGCAGCCGATACGATCACGGTAGGAAAATTCTCTGGGCAGGAGGCATTGGCTGCCGTCGGTGCGGTCGGACCGATCGTCAATCTGATGGTCGCACTCTTCAACGGCCTGGCAGTAGGATCCAATATTGTCATTGCACGTCAGCTTGGCTCAGGACAGAAAGAAAAAATTACTGCATCTGTCCACACAAGCTACTTTTTAGCTTTGACCGGAGGCATTCTTCTGACGGTACTTGGCTTTTTTGGATCTGTTCTCTTTTTGGATTTCATGGGGACACCGGCCGATATTATTTCGCAGAGCACATTGTATCTGCGCATCTATTTTGTCGGCAGCATTCCTCTGCTTGTCTATAATTTCGGATCGGCAGTTCTTCGCTCCAAAGGAGATACAGCGCATCCAACATTGTATTTAGCCATCGGCGGCGTGCTGAATGTGATCCTGAATCTTTATTTTGTGATCTGTCTGCAGATGAGCGTCGCGGGTGTTGCGATTGCCACTGTCATATCAGAAAGCGTCAGTGCGGTCATGGTGACCGTGCAGCTGATGAAGGAAAGCGGCAGTATTCATTTGGATCTGAAAAAGATCAGGATGGATCCGGCAATTGCTTCATCTATTATGAAGATCGGCATTCCGGCTGGACTGCAGACAATGATGTGGTCGATCTCGAATGTTGCGGTGCAGAGCGCGATCAATAGTTTTGGCTCTACCGCTGTTGCCGGCAACAGTGCGGCTGCCAATATTGAAGGCTTTGTATATATAGGCATGGGCGCCTTCTCACAGGCATGCATTACCTTTACTTCACAATGCGCCGGTGCCGGTGAAAAAGAGAGGATCAAAAAGATCTTCTGGGTATTGACTGTACTGATGATTGTTTCCAGCTGGTCCGTCGGTGCACTTGCCTGGGGCTTCGGCAGATTCTTCCTGTCACTATTTACCAACGACAGTGCAGTCATCGATATGGGCATGATCCGCATGTGGCATGTGGTCTTCTGGCTGTGGCTGAATGGCGTGCTGGATATTCCGGCATCTTCTCTGCGCGGCATGGGATACAGTGCAACGCCTACTGTCGCAATGCTGCTGGGCATTGTCGGTGTACGTCTTCTCTACATTGCAACGATATGGAAACTTGATCCGACCTTGGATGTTCTCTATATGTGTTTTCCTCTGTCGTGGGTCATTACCTGTGTCATATTATTTCTTCTCTGGAAATATTTCTATCGCCAATTCTGCGAAAAATACTAAAGTGCTTTTGCTTATGCAAAGATATGATAAAAAGCAGGAGACCGATATAATGCCTAGAAATGCGTATGAAAAAGACCTGAGAGATCGGTGAGTACCTTTCAGGTCTTCTTTGGCGCAGAATATTATCCGCATAAGCGAATGGAACCTATGCATCAATATCCTTATTCAATAAAAGTTTAGCACAAATGATCTGAAGAGAACAGTCATTTTAAAGTCACTTTAAATCCCAAGTTAAGTGAAACACAGTGTTTCAGTAAG
>JAKVKC010000031.1 GCA_022486705.1 Solobacterium sp.
GCACTGTTATACTTTTTCTGCCAGGCAAACGGGATCGTCAATATGATATTGCCACCGATAAATTCACGCCAATGATCTAGATTGCGGAAAGCTGCCACAAGCAATTTTGTCCGATATCCTTTTTCTTGATAGATATGATATGCATTTTTCACGACATATACGCCGGCATGTTCAATCGCATTGGCACTGATCAGTACATCTCTTGGCTTTAGCCATGCTTTCAAATAGTCATCGACTCTGCCAGCCATGATCGTACAGACAGGATGCATCTGACTGCAGTCCAACCCTTCTTTTTCTCTTCTCCTCAGGCCGCGTTCAACCGCTTCTGCTACCGCAATTGCCTGTGATACTGTGAATGAGACAGTTGCATTGATAGATACGCCCTGATACGTCAATTCTTCATACGCATCGATTCCTGCTTTGCTGGCAGGAAGCTTGATCTGCGCATTTGGGCAGACAGCCGCAAGATCTAATGCATGATCGATCATTTTTTGAGAACTGGTGTAGTATTTGGCATTCGTCTGAAAAGAGATCCGACCCTTTTGCCCATGTGATGCCTCGAATTGCGGCATCAGCAATCTGCTGGCCTTCAGGCCCATTGCTTTAATAACTGCCCATGCAGTATCATCTTCTGTGTTCTCAGGATGATCCGCAATCTCACGGCGAATTGTATCTTCCCATTCCGGAAGTTCTTTTTTTAAAACATTTCCGACAATGACAGGATTTGTTGTTGCCCCGCTAGCCCCATTCTCCTTGATAGACTCTGATAATTCCTGACAGCTGCAGGAATCATTCCATATCTCAGTCTGGGGATACTTTTGAACCGTTTCTAATAATTTGCTCATGATATATCCTTTCTTTTCTTTAATATAGTTTGAGCAGATTGTTATGGGGCATGATTATTCGGGCCGTTATTGTGGTAATTTTTCTTTTATTCAAAAATTCATTGTTACCATTCCATGCCTCTGTATCCCTTACAATCCTTTGCTTTCCTGTATATCGCTGAATAATTGTTTTCTATGCAGAATTAAAAAAGACAGGCATAAATCATGCCTGACAGATTTCACTATTTTACTCTGCTAATGTTTCTCATACGAAACAGAAAGAACTGTCACAAAAAAAGAGATTCCGAAGAACCTCTTCTGTATTTCCTGATTAAGCCTTGTCAGCAGAACCAAATGCCTTGCAGAGCTCAATGACCTTAGCAGTGATAGCATCGCTGCCTGGTTTCAGAAGCTTACGAGGGTCATAGCCCTTGCCTTCCTGATCCTTGCCTGCTTCGATATAAGCACGTGTAGCCTTAGCAAATTCAAGCTGCAGCTCTGTGTTGATGTTTACTTTAGAAACACCCATCGTAACGGCCTTGTGGACCTGCTCAAATGGAATGCCCGATCCGCCATGCAGAACCAGCGGTTTGCCATTGACAGCAGCGTTGATCTCATCAAGTCTGTCAAAGTTCAGACCAGCCCAGTTAGCTGGATATACACCGTGGATATTGCCAATGCCAGCAGCTAAGAAATCAACCCCTAACTCAGCAACTGCCTTGCATTCCTTTGGATCAGCCAATTCACCAGCAGATGTAACGCCATCTTCTGTCCCGCCGATACCGCCGACTTCGCACTCAACAGAAATTCCCTTGCTGTGAGCCAAAGCGATGATCTCCTTGGACTTTGTAACGTTCTCATCAAAATCAAAGTGAGAACCATCAAACATGATGGATGTGAAACCAGCTTCAATGCAGGCTTTTGCACCTTCATATGTGCCATGATCCAAATGCAGAGCAACTGGAACTGTAATGCCCATGTGCTCATAGAGATCGCGGACCATATCAGCTACAGTCTTAAATCCTCCCATGTACTTTCCAGCACCTTCAGATACCTGAAGAATTGCCGGTGAGTTTGCCTGCTGAATACCAGCAAGTACGGACTTTGTCCACTCAAGATCGTTGATGTTGAATGCCGGAATCGCGTAGTGGCCCTCGTGAGCCTTGTCTACCATTTCCTTTGCAGAAACTAATGCCATAAGTTTATACTTCCTCCTTTATTGCATCTCTATTCTATGTCAAAACTTCCCTGTTGAAAAGCAATTCGCATAAAAATCACATAAACAAAAGAGACCTCCGTCTCTTCTGTCAGCGATCAATTATCGTATGCATCGTCACCGGTTGGAATATCCAAGCCGGAACGATCAAGCTGCTCATCCTCATCATCATCCTCTTCAGATTCAATTTCTTCCGAAGCAGAATGCAGTTCATTGAACTTTCTGCGATTGCGCAGATCCCACTTGTTGTTCTCCAGTGACGCAAAACGGCTGTCCAGCATCAATTCCGAATAGAACTGTGCCTTTTTCCTTTTTAAGCGATCCTCTGGGATCTTCATAGTTTTTGCTACATCCGCCCATAATTTAACAAATTCGATTTCTCTTTTGCGCTTGGACAGACAGTCATAAGCGACATCTGTCATTGTCTGCGTATACGTCATGATATTAGCTCCTTTGCTTGTGCTGCGATTAGTTAAGATGATCTTTTTAGTATATTCTGTGTGGTGATAATAAGTCATGATTGACCATAAGTCAATACAGAATCAGGCTAATTTTTCAAATTTCCATTCGAGCTCCATTTCCGACACTTTTTCTTCCTCAGAAAAGATCGAATAATGGACCTTCCAGTGAGAATCCCTCTTCTCGCTGAACTGCAGCTGAGCTGTGAAGTGCATCGCTCCATAGGGCGAATCCACTGCACATTCTCCTTGTTCACCATATCGAAGAACGGTACGGCTTGATACCTCTGCTATTCTTTCTAAAATGACCCCCTCTGAAGTAAATGTGATCTTATGCTTTGCCTTTTTATCGTCCTCTAAGTAAAGCAGATGATCTTCATTCAGCAATCCGATGCCATCGGCAGCTGTTTTTATCTCATGGTTCAATACATCATTCTGTACAAAGCAGACATGCACTCTCATCGGATGATCTCCTTTGCAGGATGATTATACTGAAGAATTGCGCTACGTCAATGCAGTTTCATTTATTCTGCATAAAAAAACAGTATATTTTATGAAAATCATGAAAAAAAGAAGCGCACGATGCTCACTTCTTCTTCAGATCAGGGAAAAATACTTTATTATCGTCATTTGTTGGACCATGGATCAGACTGTATACAATGTTTGACGCATTGCTGAGCTCACGGGTAGAGCCATCCTTCATCCTGACCCAGATACTGCCGCTGAATTCACCGCTGTAAGGTTTATATGGATTCTGTTCCACTTCATTTCTGCCCCAATAATAATTCAGATCATATCCTGCTTTTTTCAGTGTGCTTCTCATCTTCCGATTGAATGATGGCGTACTGTCCGCATATGCAAAGAGATCGCGATCGCGGATCCGCCGGGCCAGGTCTGCCGTGATCGGGTCCTTATGATGAACCAGCTGTGCAAAACCATAGGCACAGGCATATTCATCCAAGTCAAAATAGGTGCTCAAAGGGATCTTCTTTCCTTTAATGATCGGGATGAACAGCGGGATCACTGAAGGATCCAGTTTTCTTGTGCCAAGATCTTTCAGCCTTTTGAAAAGCATATGCAGCACGCATTCATACGAACGTGCCACGGGATGATAATAGACCTGCCAATACATATGATAGCGGGCCATGATGTAGTTCTCCACGGCATAGACGCCGCTTTCTTTTACGGCCAATCTGCCATTGTCGACCCGCATTGTGCGCAGGATCCGTTCCATATCGAATTCCCCGTACTTTGTACCGGTAAAGTAGGCATCGCGGATCAGATAGTCAAAGCGATCCGCATCCAGCTGTGAACTGATCAGCTGTGAAAGGATCGGATTGGAGCTTTCATGACGGATCACATCTGCCACATCCTTCGATAAGCCAGGGCAGGCATCTTCCAGGATCTTCGTGATCTCCGTATTTTCCTCAATGATCCGGCAGGTATAGACTTCATGCGATGTATTCGTCACACCTTCAAAGGCATGGGAATAAGGACCATGGCCGATATCATGCAGCATGGCCGCAAGCTCTGCTGTCACTTTTTCTTTTTCATTCAGTTCCCGTGATAGATCAGGCACTTCTGTGACCATCCTTCTGACAATTTCATAGACACCAAGAGAATGTTCAAATCTTGTATGTTCCGCACAATGATAGACTACAACGGCACCGCCCAGCTGCCGGATCCGCCGCAGTCTTTGGAACCATGCACTGTTCAGCACGTCCCATACGACCTTCAGATCGATATGAATATATCCATGGACCGGGTCGCGCAGTACCTTTACTTCATTCAGTCTTTCAAACATGATTGTTCTCCTCAAGCAGCACTGCCGCCTGCGCCAGTACGCCTTCCCCGCGTCCAACAAAGCCCATGCCTTCGCCGCGTGTTGCCTTCACACTGATCTGACTGAGATCGCAGTGAAGCACTCTGGCAAAGTTTGCACGCATGTCTTCAATATGCGGTGCCATCTTCGGATGCTCGATCATGATCAGACTGTCCACATTGCCGATGCGGTATCCTGCTTCATCCATCATCTGATAGCAGCCCGCCAGAATCACCAAAGAACTGACGCCTTCCCACTTGGGATCGGTATCCGGAAAATGGGAACCAAGGTCGCCCAAAGCAAGTGCTCCTAAGATAGCTTCGCCTACCGCATGGCACAAAGCATCCGCATCGCTGTGCCCAAGCAGTCCCTTTTCACTCGGAATCTCTACACCGCCTAAGATCAATTTTCTTCCCGCAACCAATTGATGTATATCTGATGACTGTCCAATTCGCATTTTATATCCTCACGCTTCTGTTTCCATTATAGCCAAGCATTCCCAATTTATACAAAACATCGGCAGAGAATGCTAAAATAAAGCCATGAAACTAGAGATTCCAGAATATGTCAGAACATTGATGAATGATCTGAACATGCATGGCTATGAATGCTATGTTGTCGGCGGTGCCGTCCGTTCTATGCTTTTAGGTCTGCCGGTACATGACTACGATCTGACGACCAATGCCCTGCCAATGCAGATGAAAGAAGTATTCAAAGATCATAAGACCATTGAAACAGGTCTGAAGCATGGTACGTTAACAGTGCTTTCACAGCACCATCCGGTCGAGATCACGACCTATCGCAAAGATGCTGCCTATCAGGACCACCGGCATCCGGATGCCGTACAGTTCACTTCTGCCATCGAGGAAGACTGTGCCCGCCGCGACTTTACCGTCAATGCATTCTGCTATAGCGATGCGACTGGCATTCTTGATTTTTTCCATGGCCGAGAAGACATTGAGCACCATATTCTGAGATGCATTGGGGATCCAGAAAAGCGTTTTGATGAAGATGCTCTGCGCATTCTGCGAGCCATCCGCTTTGCTTCACAGCTGGATTTCAAGATTGAAGAGAAAACAAAAAAAGCGATCTTTGATAAAAAAGATCTGCTGTCCTATATCTCCTATGAACGTATCCGTGAAGAAATGAAAGGCCTTCTGCAGGCCAAGAAATGTGCCTCTTATTTTGATACCTACCGCAGTGTCATGCATGTATTCTTTCCGGAGATCATGAGCATCCCGCATTGGGATCGGGTGCTTGCAGGCATGGATCGGACAGAACCGGATGCCAATGTACGCATGGCTGTTCTGCTGTCGGAATCAGAGGATCCCGCAGCGATCCTGCGCCGTCTGAAGTATCCAAAGCAGGAGATCCGACTGATCACTGCAATGATCGACCATCGCCATGATCCGCTCACGGATCGCATTGAGCTGCGCCGCTTCCTCAGTGTTTATTCCCTGTCCTTTGATGCCTATTTAAATTACCGGCAGGCACTTGATCCATCTTTTCCAAGTGCACGTGTCAAAGCATGCTATGAAAAGATCCTTGCAGACAATGACTGTATCTCCATTGGACAGCTGCAGGTAAATGGTGCTGATGCCGCTGCCTGCGGATATCAGAAAGAACAGATCTCCGCCATCTTAGCTGAACTGCTGAATGCTGTTATCGAAGAAAAAATAAGCAACTGTCGGGAAGACCTGCTTGCATATATGAAGAGAGAAGATCATTAAGGTCTTCTCTCTTTTGCATATTGGTATCCGATCCGCGGTGTTCCATCTTCCACATAGATTGTGCCGCATGCCTGAAAGCCGTGATTTTCAAGCATTTTTCGCATTGACAGATTTTTTTCATGAGTATCGGCACGCACATTGTCAGCCATCTGCAGAGCTGTTTTCAAAAACATGCCTGCAATCCCTCTGCCTTTATGATCATCATGAATGCATGTTCGATGCATAACAGCATATGGCTCTTCATTCAGCCATCTGCCTTCAATGACATCATAGTTATGATCGATCATGACCCGAATGAAACAATAGCCGATGACGGTGCCATCCTCTTCAGCAGCATAGCCGCCATCCTGCTTCAGATCATCAATGATATCGATCTGGTTAGGATAGTCTCCCTGCCACTGCGGAATATTTTCCTCGGCAAAGTATCTTCTTGCCTGCTGCATGATAGCATAGATCTCATCAATATCTTTTTTTTCTGCTTTTCTTATTTTTATCATCATCATAAAAAAGCGGATCGCTCCGCTTTCCTTAAAGTTTCTTGAACTGTGCTACATCCAATACGAAGATCGTTGCTCCGCCAATCTGCACTTCTACAGGGAAGGAAGCATATCTGCCGATATCATAGCTGGCAGTGGATGGTACGATCTCTGTTCTTCTCTTAGCTTCCGAGCCAATCACTTCAATACATTTGTCGACCAGATCATCTTCGGTACCTACGATCAGTGTCGTATTGCCTGCTCTTAAGAATCCGCCGGTTGTTGCTAAGCGTGTCATGTAAAAATTATTCTTTGTCAGAGCAGCAGATACTGCCGAGGCATCATCGTTTGATACGATTGCAAGGACCAATTTCATAAAACATCCTCCCTTTATGTACCTCTATTTTAGCACAGTACCCTTGATTGTCATGTTTCTCAAAGTGTTTTCGCCAATCTTTCATCCTGCGCTATACATTTTGAACGATATGCTGTTATACGTTGAAGCGGAAGAAAACGACATCGCCATCCTGCATCAGATATTCTTTTCCTTCTACTCTCAGTTTTCCGGCATCCTTCAATGCTTTCTCACTGCCATACTGCATGAGATCTTCATAGCCATAGATCTCCGCTCTGATAAATCCCTTCTCAAAATCTGTATGGATAATGCCTGCGCACTGCGGTGCCTTCATGCCATTGTGGAATGTCCACGCCCTGCATTCCGGTTCCCCGACAGTAAAGAAAGTACGCAGTCCCAGCAGATGATACGCTGCCTGAATGATCTGATCCAGACCAGACTGGGCAATGCCCAGATCGTCTAAGAATGCTTTCTTTTCTTCTTTATCCAGTCCTGAGAGTTCTTCTTCCATCTTTGCACAGATGGCAATGCATTCAGAACCTTCGTCATCTGCCAGCTTCTTTACCTTTGCATAATATGGATTGGAAGAAGGATCCGAGATCTCCTCATCGCTCATATTTGCAACATAGATCACTGGCTTTGCGGTCAGCAGTCCATAATTCCGCATGATCTCCTGATCATCCTCTGTCAATTCAAGATTTCTGACGGCGGTACCTGCCTGCAGTGCTTTTTCAAACTTGGATAAGGTATCCATTTCTTTTACAGCATCCTTATCTTTTGTCTGTGCCTTCTTAACAACTTTCGCAATGCGGTTCTGCACACTTTCCAGATCTGACAATGCCAGTTCCAGATTGATCTCTTCAATATCACGTACAGGATCGACCGATCCTTCCACATGTTCGATATTTGAATCATCAAAGCATCTTACAACATGGATAATGGCATCTGTCTGACGGATATTTCCCAGGAACTGATTGCCCAGTCCTTCGCCTTTGGATGCACCTTTTACCAAACCAGCAATATCCGTAAACTCAAACGTTGTATAGATCGTCTTTTTCGGTTTGAAGATCTTTACAAAGTCTTCCATTCTCTGATCCGGCACCTCTACGACGCCGACATTTGGACTGATGGTCGCAAACGGATAGTTCTCAGCCAGTACCTGACTGTTTGTAATTGCATTGAATAGCGTGGATTTGCCTACATTCGGCAGTCCGACGATTCCTGCGGTCAATGACATTTCAATACCTCTTTCTATTCTTCATTCTGTGGAGCTTTTTCCACAAGCTTTTTCATTTTACGCTCAAATTCGTGTCTTGGGAACATTACGACAGCTCCGCATCCCTGACATTTGATCTTAATATCTGCACCCACGCGAATGATCTTCCAGTATTTGGACAGATGGCAAGGATGTTCCTTCTTCATTTCTACAATATCATTGAGCCCATATTCAATCTCATTCATGATCTTCCCTCATCTGATACGCTTTCAGTGTATTCTTCAGCAGCATCGCAATGGTCATCGGTCCTACGCCCTTAGGAACAGGTGTGATCGCGGCTGCTTTTCCCATCATCGATGCCATATCGCAGTCCCCTGACAGATGTCCATCTGCCATACGGCTGACGCCGACGTCAACGACATACGCTCCTTCTTTAATATAGGAAGCATCCAGCATCTTTGCTTTCCCAATTGCCGCAATCAGGATATCTGCGGTCTTTGTCACTTCTTTCAGGTCTCTTGTATGCGAGTGGCAGATCGTGACCGTCGCATTGGCATTCTGCAATAATCTTGCGACTGGTGTGCCGACAAGCTTGGACCTTCCGACGACCACCGCATGCTTTCCATCCGGATCGCAGTTCATCTTCTTCAGCATCTCCATGATGCCTAGCGGCGTACATGGTACAAAGGACGGCTGATTCATAAAGAATCTGCCAAAATTCATCGGATGCAGTCCGTCGACATCTTTCGCCGGATCAATGCAGGCAATCGCCTTTTCATCATCCAGCCCCTTCGGCAGCGGCAGCTGAACTAAGATCGCATCTACTGTCTTATCATCTGAGCAGGACCGAATGCACTTCTCCAGTTCTTCCTGCGATACATCGGCTGGCAGATGGTGCATCTGCGACAGGATGCCGATCTCTGCACATGCCTTTTCTTTCCCTTTGATATAGGACAGGGAAGCGGGATCGTCTCCCGCCAGCACGACCGCCAGGCTTGGTGTCCGCTTCCCTTCCTGCTTCAGCAGATCGACCTGTGTCTTCATTTCCCGCTTCAATTCTTTTGACAATTCGCTTCCATATATAATATCTGTCATATTTTCTCCTCAGCGATGAAGATCATGATCCGAGTCCAGGATGATCGTGACCGGTCCATCATTCAGCAGTTCCACTTTCATATCGGCGCCAAAGATACCTTCTTCTACCTGAAATCCTTTCTCTCTCATTTCCTTATTAAATAAGAGATACATTTCTTTGGCATGTACCGGCTCGCCCGCAGTATCAAAAGAAGGACGATTTCCTCTGCGGCAGTCCGCATATAAAGTGAACTGACTGATGGAAAGAATGGCTCCCTGCACTTGGCTCAGATTCCGATTCATCTTGCCATTTTCATCTTCAAAGATCCGCAGATTGGCAATTTTTTCTGCCATTTTTTTTACTGTTTCAGGCACATCTTCATTCTGGATCCCGACCAGGATCATATACCCGCGATCGATCCGACCGTGGACTTTTCCGTCGATGGCAACCGATGCATTTTCTACTCTCTGGATCACTGTTTTCATTGTCCTAAATTATAGCATTGAAACACCCATTGTTCCACGGATTGCATATCAGACGAAATGGTGACTATTTCCTGAATTTGCCTTCGTGTAAGCGCTTCAATGTGGGAATGGTGTGTGAAATTGAGCAAAATGCTTGCCAAAAGTGGGATTTACCCGGTAAGGTGTTCGGCATGCAGAAAAAACAAAGCGAAAAGAGAACACTCAGGACATTCTTCATGTTCTGTGCAGCCGTGATGCTGACCGGATCTGTACTGCCTGTCATGGCAGTTGGAACAGACGCACCATCTGGCGAAGAAGTGCATATTTATTCTTTGTCTTCTTCGGACAGTGACCCTCTGGGCACTTTAAAAAAGCAGATGATTGAAACAGCAGATTCTTCTGAAGCAATTGACGAAGATACCTCTGTTCTGACAGCCGTCGGCTTCGACAGTACCAAAACAGGTATTCAAAATGTGACCCTGCATCTGACGAGCGGAAAGGAAACGCTGTCGACCAGCTATACCGAAGTCGCAGCCGTAAAAGTAACCGAAGACACAGCTCCCGTCATTCAGCTCACATCTGACACCGTCGATCTCAACAATGGCGACGAATGGAATGCATCATCCTACATCAAGTATCTCTACGACGAAACAGGCAAGCTCCCAGCATTGAAGGAGAGCGGTACTGTTGATACAAGCACCGATGGAACCTACGAAGCTGTCTATACGGTCATTGACTTAGAAGGACAGACATCAAAAGCATCTCTGACCGTCAATGTCACGACGCCTGGTCCTACACCAGAAGAATTGGCAGCTCAGGCAGAGGCAGAAGCAGCTGAGGAAGCAGCTCAGCAGGCAGCGGCCGAGAAGGCAGCCCAGGCAGCCCAGCAGACAGCCGTATCCACGTCTTCTCTGAGCTACAGCAATTCAGGCTCCAACCCATACAGCGGAGGCTGGTCCAACTGCACCTACGGGGCATGGCAGGCCGTCTATGAGAACTTAGGCATTGCCCTTCCAAGCTTCGGCAGCGCGACCAATTGGCTGGCAAGTGCACAGGCAGCTGGCTATTCTACCGGCAGTGCACCAAGAGCTGGATCCGTGGCAGTGTACTATGGACACGTTGCCTACGTCAGTGCCGTTTCCGCCGATGGATCTTCCGTCTACCTGATCGAAGGCGGCTACTGCGGTCATTACAACGAACGCTGGGCAGCCAATGGCGGTACCTCTTCTCAGCCATTGATCGGATATATTTATTTCTAAGTATGAAAATGTATGAAAACTGTGTCATATCGCTTAACAAAGGCGTTTATGACACTTTTTTTATACTTTTTTGGAGTATTTTTGGGTATTATTTAGTGTGAAAGGTGTGTGAAATGACTGAAAAAGGTTGACTGAGCA
The DNA here is from genome assembly GCA_022486705.1 of Solobacterium sp. Lineage (GTDB taxonomy): Bacteria > Bacillota_I > Bacilli_A > Erysipelotrichales > Erysipelotrichaceae > Bulleidia. The sequence goes on from JAKVKC010000031.1 coordinate 11,034, forward strand.
AAACGGTTTTGACTAAAATGTGTGCATGCAGAAAAATTTAAATCACAATAAAAGCCCTATGAGATATATTCTTCCAGCTATCGGAGCTGCTGCTATTACAGGAATGCTGATTCCTACGCAGAAGGTCGCCGCTGCTGATGATGCCGGTAAAAAGATGGCTGTCTATTCACTGGATTCCAGTGATCCATATTCAACCGATACCTTAAAGACTTTGGTCATTGAGAAACTTGCAGAGCAGGACAGCAATATCATTCTTAACAATGTTGATATTTCCAACAGTCAGATGTCCGTCTCTGGATTGAATATGAACAAACCTGGCATTCAGGCCGTTACAATTAAGATTGGCTTAGCACAGAACGATGATTCGACAAAATCGCTTGGCTATTCGGTCACTGAAACAGCTGCCATCAATGTCGTAAAGACTTCTACACCAACATTGAAACTGAAGAAAGTCAGTGTTGTTGTCAATAATGGCGATGCATGGAACCCATCTTCCTACATCTCTTCCATCTCTGATGATTCCGGTGCACTTCCTGTACTGAAGGAAGTCGACAACGTCAATATGAGCGTGGATGGTGATTATTATGCTTCTTATACCGCTGTCAATGCAGAAGGCTACAGCACAACTGCAGTCCTGAATGTTACGGTCAAGACGCCTCAGGAAGTATTAGATGCAAGAGCTGCTGCTGAAGAAGCAGAAGCTACTGCACAGAAGGAAGCTGAAGAGAAGAAGGCTGCAGAAGAGAAGAAGGCCAAAGAAGCTGCTGCTCTGGCAGCTGCACAGGCTACTACAACAAGCGGAAACAAAGTATATGGTGTATCTGGTTCGAACCCATATTCCGGCGGCTGGAGCAACTGCACAGCAGGTGCTTGGGAAGCTGTCTATGAGAACTTAGGTGTTTCCTTACCGAACTTCGGCGATGCTGGTTCTTGGCTCTACAGTGCAAGTGCTGATGGCTATTCAACAGGTGGATCTCCTGCTGTTGGATCTGTTGCTGTATATTCTCATCATGTTGCTTATGTTGACCAAGTATCTGCAGATGGTTCAGCTGTTCATATCATCGAGGGCAACTACAACGGTCATTACAATGAGCGCTGGGTATCTGCTTCCGGCGATGGTTTCCAAGCTAACATCGGCTATATCTACGTGAAGTAATCCAATATTATTTATTGCAAAGTGGTATCTCTGATTCGAGATATCACTTTTTTATGGGCACCCGCATAGATCAATAAAAGCCGCTCATCTTTACTAAGCGGCATTTTATATAAGCACGAACAGATTCCTTGCATCATTTTTCTTTAAAACAGCTGGATCTCCCTTTTTATGCCATCCAGTTCATACTCTATGGCAATCCCATTGTCATTTCTGACATGCAGTACTTCTGCTTCCGACAAATGTCTGGCCTCTTTATACTTCCTGATCATCTCATCTGTATACCTGCCTGGATCATCTGAGATCAGAAAGACATTGCCTAATAATGCATCCAGCTTCATTAACGACTCTTTCTGTTCTGCCTGCAGTTTGATATTGTCATCTCTTAAGAAGAAGACATCTGGGTCATTGCCATAGACGATTGTTCAGTTCTCGTCTTGCCAGAATATTTCCAATGGCATTCTTTGTAGAAACTCTTTCGCGATGAAGAAGCCTCATATACATTTTATCGTCCCAATCTAAAGAAACATCAGTGCCGATCCTGCAGTAATCCGTGTACCCAAAAGCAGGCATCACTGGGACCCCGCAGCCTAAGATCAGTTTGCTGCCGCTTCCGGCGATGGTTTCCAGGAAAACAAAGGCTATATCTACGTTGGCAAATAATTAAAATTGAGATCTCTGAAACATTCAGAGATCTTTTATTATGCCCAAAAGAAAAAAGGCTTTCGCCTTATTACATCAGCATTCCAATAGCACTGTTCACAACGCTCAGAATAACGCTTGCGACAATAGCCATACCGAAGGAGCTGACATAGGATCCTGCGGATAAAGAGATTGCCGCATACAGTACCAGACCATTGATGACCACGGAGAACAGTCCAAGTGTCAGTACCGAGATCGGCAAGGACAGGACTTTCAAGAACGGCTTCAGTGTGACATTCAGCAATGTCAGGAACAGAGCAGTCAATGCCAAAGCACTGAAGCTGTCAAAATAGATCGATTTCATCAAGGCATCCACTGCCCAAAGGGAGATGCCGTTTGCGGCCCACGCAACTAAGAATTTTTTCATGTGTCTAATGTATCACGATTTCACTGCAATGTGCAATAACCGCATGGAATTCAGTACGCACAGCATCGCTACCCCTGTATCCGCAAAGATGGCCATCCACATATTGGCAAAGCCAAAAGCACCGAGCACCAATATGACCACCTTGATGATGATCGCACCATAGATATTCTCATTGGCGATCCTGAGGATCCTCTGAGCCGACGCAACAGCCAAAGGAATCTTCTTCATTGAATCATCCATCAGGACAACATCTGCCGCTTCTATGGCCGCATCAGAGCCAATACCTCCCATTGCAAAGCCAACATCTGCCGCATGGATCACAGGCGCATCATTGACACCGTCACCAACAAAAGCTGTCAGTCCCTGTTTCATCAGTTCCTGGACTGTTCTGACCTTATCCTCCGGCAGACATCCGCCGATGGCCTGATCTGTACCAAGCTTCTTTCCAATATCATCTGTCACTGCCTGGCTGTCTCCGGAAACGATAATGCATTTCTTTCCCTCTGCCTGGAGCTCTTTGACTGCAGCCAAGGAATCTTCCTTCAGCTGATCGCGCAGGACCAGACATCCTTCATAGATGCCGTTCCTGGCAACATAGACAAGTGTTCCCTCCGCCGCTTCTTCGGCAAAAGCAATCTTCTGTTCTTTCATCAATTTTGCATTGCCAGCTGCGATCTCTGCGCCATGATACTTCACCTGCAGGCCTCTGCCAGGGATCTCTTTCGCATCCTGGATCTCATCTTCCCCAAAGGTTCCTTCATACGCTTCCTGGATCCCCTGGGCAATGGGATGATTGGAGAAATGCTCGGCTGCAGCCGCATCTTTCAGGACCTGCTTCTTATCTGATGCATGTCGGATCTCCTCGACCGCAAAACGGCCGGAAGTCAGAGTACCTGTCTTGTCCATGACGATCTGCTTTACTTTCGCCAAAGAATCAATGACATCTGCACCCTTGACTAAGACCCCATGGCTGGACAGTCCGCCGATACCCGCAAAGAAAGAAAGCGGGATCGAGATGACCAGCGCGCATGGGCAGGAGATGACCAAGAATGTACACGCTCTTTCAATGCCAAGATTGATATCCTGATAAATGATGCCGGCAATGATCATAACAGCGATAGCTGAGAAGACCACGATCGGTGTGTAATACTTTGAGAACTTCGTAATGAACTTTTCCTGGGCTGCTTTATGCCCATCGCTGTTCTCCACCAATGCCAGGATCTTGGCGACCGTTGATTCACCATACTCTTTGGTGACTTTGATTCCCAGCACACCTGTCTGATTGATCGATCCGGAGATCACTTCATCATTGACATCCACATCTCTTGGCTTCGCTTCACCCGTCAGCGACGCGGTATTCAGGCTGGAGGAACCAGCTGTCACAATGCCATCCAGCGGCACTCTTTCCCCTGGCTTTACCCGAATGATATCGTCGATCCTGACTTCCTCTGGATCCTTTCTGATATATTCTCCATTTTCCAATACCATAGCATACTCCGGCCGAATATCCATCAGTTCCCCGATCGAACGGCGGCTGTGCTCTACTGCTCTTGCCTGGAAATATTCACCGATCTGGTAGAACAGCATGACTCCTGCCGCCTCTTTCCAATCCTGAAGATAGATGGCTGCTGCGGTCGCCACGGTCATCAGAAAATTCTCATCGAACAGCTGCCCATGACCGATATTGCGCACTGCCTTCCCTATCACATCATAGCCAAGCACAAAATACGAAGCCAAAGAAAGCACGATCTGCGGAATGCCCGGCAGGAATACGCCGATCACAAACAGCACTGCTCCGACAATCAGCCGGATCGCCATCATTTTCGTATCTTCTGTTTCTTCATCACCTTGATGTTCCAACGAGAATTCAGAAACTTCCACTTCCGGTTCTTCTTTGCGGATCATCGCCGTCATTTCTTTAACGATCCGTTTCTTTTCTTTTGGATCACAGGAAAAAGAAAGTGTTTCCTGCATAAAATCAGCCTGGGCATATTTTACGCCAGCGATTTTCTCTGTCTTCTCTGCCAAGATCCGTGCGCAGTCAGCACAGTCAATATTTTTCACAGCATATTTATATAGCTTTGTACCGTCACCGCCTTCTTTGACAATGATGGGATGTTCCTGATCTTCTTCAATGATCCGCCGCATCTCTGCTTCGGCTTCAGCTTCTGCATCGCCTTCATATTCATACTGCAGATGGGAATGGATCCCAAAAGCAAGCGAACATGCGGTGATGCCCGGGATCTTAGCAATCTCTGTTTCCAATTCTTTGGCACATGCCTGGCAGTCAATGCCATCGATCTTATATCTGTATGCTGTCATATTCTGCTCCTAACAGTTGAACAGTTGCTCAACTGTTCTATTGATATCATAGGACAGGATCTTTGCCCTGTCAATCACAAGAAAAAAAAGATATAATACGTCCATTAAGGAGCCTTCCTATGATCAAAACAAACTGGCATACACATACTTCCCGCTGCGGTCACGCCGTCGGTACAGATGAAGAATACGTTCTGGCAGCGATCCAGGGCGGTCTGAAGACCTTGGGCTTTTCAGATCACGCAGCTTATGAGCAGTCCCGCCGCACAGATCGCATGGATCTGGCTCAATTTCCTGACTATATGGCTTCTATTTCTGCCTTGAAAGAAAAATACAAAGATCAGATTACGCTGTACCTTGGTACGGAGATCGAATACTATCCATATGAAATGGATCTTCTGAAAGAATACCGTCAGAAATTGGACTACTGTATTCTTGGCCAGCATAGCCTGGATCTGGATGATGACCGTTCTTACAATGCCACATCGCCTGATCTGCTGAACATTTATACAGATCGGCTCAATGAATGCTGCAGCCTTGATCTATGCGATTATATCTGCCATCCGGATGTGATCCTGTGGTCCTACCCAAGAATGGACGGATCGGTCCGCGAAGCAGCTGAAAGAATTGCTGCAATTTCAAAGAAATACAATATGCCTTTAGAGCTGAATACCGGTTCCGGCGTTCATCATGGCATGCGGCAGTATGAAGATGGCATGCGCTATGCCTATCCGACCCGTATCTTCTTTGAAGAATTTGCCAAAGCAGACTGCCCGATCATCATCGGTCTTGATGTGCATGATCCAAAATTATTCCTGAATGATACCGATCTGAACCGTGCCATGTCTGTCATTGAAGGACTGGACTGTCATATTCTCTATGATTATGATCTGGTATCGGCTGCCAAAGAGAGAAAGAAGAATATCTAATTTTCTATTCTTGCATGGATGCACTGTTCTGCATCACTCTTTTTCTAAAGCAAAGCATATAAAAAGCGCGGAGCTCTTCCGATACAGCGGCAGAACTTCACGCTTTCTTTTTGTTTATTCCAATTCGAACGCGCCTGTGTAGAGCTGATAATACTCGCCCTTCTGGGCAATCAGCTGTTCATGCGTACCGCGCTCAATGATCTTTCCATGATCCAAGACAATGATCACATTGCTGTTCTTGACCGTCGACAGACGATGGGCGATCACAAATACCGTTCTGCCATTCATCAGGCGATCCATGCCTTCCTGTACGATCTGTTCCGTACGGGTATCAATCGATGAAGTAGCTTCATCCATGATCATGACTGGCGGATCTGCAACAGCCGCTCTGGAGATAGCCAGCAGCTGGCACTGTCCCTGCGACAGATTTGATCCATCGCCATCCAGCATTGTCTGATAGCCCTTCGGCAGATGTCGGATGAACGTATCTGCACCAGCCAGTTTTGCGGCCGCCATGCATTCTTCATCACTCGCTGTCAGTCTGCCATAGCGGATATTATCCATGACTGTTCCCGTGAACAGTACTGTATCCTGCAGGACAATGCCAAGCGACCTTCTTAAAGATGACTTCTTGATCTTATTGATGTTGATGCCGTCATACCGGATCTTGCCATCGGCAATATCATAGAAGCGATTGATCAGATTCGTGATCGTAGTCTTGCCAGCCCCAGTTGCACCGACAAAGGCGACCTTCTGCCCCGGCTCCCCATACAAAGTGATATTGTGCAGAATGACTTTATCAGGATTGTAGCTGAAGTCGACATCGAAGAAGCGGACATCTCCTTTTAAAGGAACGTACTCTGTGATGCCAGATTCTCTGTGCGGCCATTTCCATGCCCATTGTTCTGTTGGTTCAGCAGATTCTTCAAGCTTGCCATTCTTTTCCGTTGCATAGACAAGTTCGACGTAGCCATCATCCTGTTCAGTTTCTTCATCCAGAAGATCAAAGACACGGCCTGCCCCAGCTAGTCCCATGACTACGGAGTTGATCTGCGGCGAGACCTGCTGAATTGCCCCGGAGAACTGACGGCACATTCCTAGGAACGGAACGACCACTGCAATGGAGAACGGCAGTCCGGAAATAGAGATATTCGGAATGTTCAGCTGCATGAAGATGCCGCCGGCAACTGCTACAAGTACATAGATAATATAGTTGACGTTATTCAGGATCGGCATCAGCGTATTGGAATACTTGTTTGCCTGATAGGCAGCTTCAAAATGTTCCTCATTGACTCGATCAAACTCTGCTTCCGATTCCTTTTCATGATTGAAGACGTGGATGACTTTTTCACCATTGATCATTTCTTCGACCACGCCCTCAGTCTTGCCGATGGCCTTCTGCTGAGCCATGAAATAATGAGCAGACTTTCCGCCGACATTCTTCGTAATGGCGACCGTCCAAACAGCACCGAAGATAATGACCAATCCCAATGGGATACTGTAGTACATCATAATGCCTAAGATCGATACGATCGTCACGCAGGAGATCAGCAGCTGCGGAAAGGACTGTGAGATCATCTGCCGCATTGCTTCAACATCATTCGTATAATAGGACATCACATCGCCGCGTTTATGAGTATCAAAGTAGCGGATCGGCAGTGCCTCCATATGTGCAAACATCTTGTTTCTGATCTTTGCCAGAACGCCCTGGGTAAAGAAGGCCATCAGCTGATTGTAGATAATGCCTACCGTCAGCGATACAGCATAGAAACATGCAAGAATGATGACCAGATGCATTACCTTCGGCTGTGTCTCAGCCCAGGATGTGCCAGTGCTCAAGGCATTCTCGATCACAGCAGTTACGTTCTGCATAAAGACAGAAGGGATTGCACTGATCACCGCATTGACAATGATCAGCACAATGATCGTTGGCAGCATCACCGGATAGAAAGTGATCAGCATCTTCATCAGCCTTTTAAATACACCAGGCTTCACAAAATTCTTTTTCTTCTCGCTCATGCCAACGCCTCCTTTCCTTCTTCATCAATACTTTCTGTTCCCTGCTTATTCTGAGAGAGATAAACTTCACGATAGATCTGATTCGTCCTGATCAGCTCCTTGGAAGTACCGACCGCATCAATATGGCCATTGTCCATGACCACGATTCGATCCGCATCTTCTACGGAAGAAGTTCTCTGAGCAATAATGATCTTTGTCGTTTCCGGAATATATGTACGCATGGCAGCCCGGATCTCAGCATCCGTCTTTGTATCGACCGCACTGGTCGAATCATCCATGATGAGGATCTTCGGCTTTTTCAGCAGAGCTCTAGCAATGCACAGTCTCTGCTTCTGTCCGCCGGAGACATTGGTCCCGCCCTGTTCGATCCATGTGTCATAGCCATCCGGCATCTGATCAATGAACTCATCCGCATGGGCCAAGTGGCATACATGCTTTACTTCATCCATGCTTGCATCCTTATTTCCCCAGCGGATATTATCCGCAATTGTTCCGGAGAACAGAACATTCTTCTGCAGCACCATAGCAACTGCATCACGCAAGGCCACAAGGTCATACTCCTTCACATCTTCCTTGCCGACTCTTACCGTTCCGCCAGCCGCATCATAAAGACGTGGGATCAGCTGAACAAACGACGATTTAGCAGAACCCGTGCCGCCGATAATGCCGATGGTCTCCCCGCTCTTGATATGCAGATCAATATTTTCCAATACATTGCTTTCTGCATTTTCCTGATATTTAAAGGATACATGATCAAAATCAACGCTTCCATCCTTCACTTCTTTGATCGCATTTTCTTTCGAGGTGATCGTGCTCTTTTCTCTCAGCACTTCCACCACACGTGCAGAAGATTCCTGGGCAAAAGTGATCATAACAAAGATCATTGACAGCATCATCAGCGATACCATGATCTGGAAGGAATATGTCAGCAATGTACTGAACTGGCCGATATTCAATGTCCCATCCGCCACAATATGCTTCGATCCTACCGACAGGACAAACAGCATCACGCCATAGATGCATACCTGCATCAATGGATTGTTCAGAGCCAAGATCCGTTCGGCCTTCGTAAATGTTTTCTTGATATCCTCCGATGCCCGATCGAACTTTTCATTCTCATAGTCTTCCCGTACAAAGGACTTCACGACGCGGATCCCCTTGACATTCTCTTCTACTGACTGGTTCAACGCATCATATTTAGGGAAGCCCTTTTTAAAGATCGGCATAACGATCTTGATGATGGCAAACAGTCCGATGCCCATGATTGGAATGATGGCCAAGAAGATCATGGCCATGGTACCGCCCATGATATATGCCATAGCAAAAGAGAAGATCATATTCAGCGGTGCTCTCACCGCAGTGCGAATGATCTGCATAAAAGCCATCTGGATATTCTGAATATCTGTCGTCAGTCTGGTCACAAGCGATGCATTGGAGAAATGATCGATGTTTGTGAAAGAGAAATCCTGGATATTGTAAAAGATATCTTTTCTTAGATTCTTGGCAAATCCGCAGCTTGCCTTGGAACAGCAGACACCGGATGCCCAGCCTCCTGCCAAAGCGATCAGAGAGAGAAGGATCAGCTTCCATCCGTAGTTCAGGATCACATCGACCCCAGCACCATTCTGGATCTCATTGATCAGCAAAGAGATGACATATGGGATCAATGCCTCCATGATCACTTCTACGATTACGAATATAGGTGTCAGTATGGTATCTTTCTTATACTCGCGAATACTTTTCATTAATGTTTTTATCATTTTTATCATTCGTCCTTTCTTCAATTTTCAGCCAGTCGCTCAGCAGTTTCCGCAGCAGTTTCTTCATTTCCTTCTGTTCATTTTCACTCAATGACTGAAACAGTTCTTCCCGGCACTTCAAATAGATCTTCTCTTCCGGTGATTTTCTGCCCAAGGCAGTCACCTTCAGGATCATTCTGCGCTGGTCCTTTTCATCCCGTTCTTTGGTGAGATATCCCTTCGCTTCCAGTTTTCCGACGATCTCACTTAAGGACCCCGGCTGGATATTCAGAATCTCCTGAAGCTCGTGCTGCGATATGCTTCCCCGCACCGACAGGATATGAACGATCCTTCCCTGTCCATTGTTCTGATCCTGACTGTGGTACAGAACATGGCCGCATCTGCGCATCAGATGAAACAGATCATCCGAATCATCAAACAGCTGTCTGCCCCGCATGCATGCCAGATAATTGACCGCGCAATGCTTCTCACACAGAGGACATTTCTTAGCTATATTATTATCTTTTTCCATTTCCATTCTTTCCGCAGGCATTAATTAGGTACCTTGCGATTCATATTATACTCACCCCATTTTATATGTCAAGGTACCTAAATGAAATCTATGTGAACATTATATGCAGCTCTGCAGAATTAAAAAAATGTTCAGATCTCTCTGCTCATTTCTTTCTTACTTCTCGTTTTAGAGAAGATCCTTCAATTCACGCAGCGCATGGATCATCGGGATCGAAGTGCTCTGCTTTCGGTTCCCTGCACTCCACATCCAGACAGACTGCATCCCTGCTCTTTGACTGCCTAGGACATCATTGGCATAAATATCCCCAACATAGACGCTCTGCTGCGGCTGTACGCCTGCTTTGCGGCAGGCTTCTAAGAAGATCTCAGCATCAGGTTTCCGATACCTTCCATCGCCGGAAACAGTAATATTCTCTTTGGCAAAGAATGAGGACAGACCGCAGATCTCGATCTTCTTTCGCTGTCCAAACGAAGGTCCATTGGTAATGACGCCCAAGAGATATTTCTCTTTCAAATACGTCAATGTCTCCCGTGCATCTTTATAAGGAACACAGTACTTCCAAAGCTGTTCATCCCAATATACATTCAGATCTGGATATGGCACCGTGATCTGATATTTCTTCTGCAGCATTTCAGCCACATGATTCTTATCAATATTTCCCTTCTCATCCCACAGCATCCAGTCCTGAAGAACTGCTTCAAAGGCAACAGGATCCGCGATATCTGTATTGGCTTTTAAGATTGCTTTGGCACAGTCATAGGCATAGCTCTCACGATCGCCCAAAGTATCATCAAAGTCAAAGAAAACAGCTTTGATCGGCTGCTTCACTGTACTTCACCTGAAAGGAATGCCTGATACGCTTCCTTTACATCCTGCGGGGCTTCCGCTCGGATGCCATCTGCTTCCCCTTCTCTGGTATAGTTGATGCAGTGACGGGCAAACCAAATGCTTTTCTCCTGTTTCGTCAATTCCTTCCAGTTCTCTGGAAGATGTTCAAATTCTGCCATTCTTTATTTCCTCCCTGCTCCTGTCAAAAAAAAGATCTCCATGCAGGAGATCCTCAGACTACTTGTTGTAGATCTTCTTATACAATGTCACGAAGCGCTCTGCTAAGATACCGAATGCTTCCGCAGACATCAGCTGATCTTCTGCATGTGTCAGCAGCAGATCCATGGTAACTGCATTTCCCTGAGCTGTCTGTGTCAGCAGTTTTGCATGTGCATCATGTCCTTCAACATATGCGTCCTGACCTTCTTTGATCAGCTTTTCAGCCTCATCAAAATTGCCTTCAGCTGCTGCGTCAATAGCAGAGATGTAGCTTGAACGTGCGGTTCCTACGGTTGCGATGATGTTAAAAGCGATTAATTCTGTTCCTTCCATGTTTCTTCCTCTCCGATCAGCTTTTCAGCCAATTCTATGGCACCCTTGCCATCCATAGTGCCGTACATGCGCATAGGAATATCTGTGATCTTCCATGCGGGATGCTCTTTCTTCAATTTATCAACAACATATCTGACCTGCGGCCCAATCAGCAGTACAGATGCTTCCGAACCGATTTCCTCGATCTGCGTGACTGCATATGCTGCTATATCATATTCTTTGCCTTTAGCAGCCGCCGCTTCTTTCATCTTATTGACAAGCAGCGATGTTGAGAAGCCTCCGGCGCAGAACAAAGCGATTTTTTTATTCATCAGGAATGTTCTCCGTCAGCAATCATAATATGATTTGATATGTTCCGCAATCAAAAAGCATGATTTCATTTTCATCATTTGGAAATGAATGATATGAAAAGATCGATCCTCTCAGCTGTCCAAGAAGATCGGTCTTACTATCACACGAAAATTACTTCATTAATTTTTCAGCAAGATCCAATACAGCTTTGCCATCCATTAAACCATAAGCACGCATTTCAATTGCACTGATCGGTTTGCCAGGATATTCATTCTTCAGTTTATCCAGTGCAAAACGGACCTGCGGTCCAATTAAGATAACATCAGATTCCGGTGCATACTTTGGTGCTTCATTCAAAGAGTACGCGGCGATCTCATAATCGACTCCCCTTTTTTCTGCCTCTGCCTTCATCTTGTTCACTAACAAAGATGTGGACATGCCTGCTGAGCAGAACAGTGTAATTTTCTTAGCCATTCTATATTCCCTCTTTCTGATCCATAACTGGATTTGATATACTTATTTTAAATCGTAAGCGCTTGCTTTTCAACAAGAAAGCATTGAATCAGGTAAACTTTCAGTGATTATACACATAGGCAGTTTACTTGCCGTAATATTCTTCCATTGTCTTCCCTGACTGGGCAATTTTTACCGCTTCTGTTCCCACATAGCGATAGGACCATGGGGCATAGCTGATGCCTGTACTGTCCTGCTTTCCTTGTGGATCACGCAGAATATAGCCATATTCTGCGGCATGTGTCTGCAGCCAGGCAAAAGCATCTGTGGCATCAAAGCACTGCTGCAATTCGCAGGCATGGCTTTCTGTTCCGATATCTGCCGCAAGCCCCAGCTGATGCTCAGAAGCGCCAGGCGTCGCATCAATGCTGTCTGCGAACTCTCTGCCGTACTCATCAGAATACGTCCAATACAGGCTCCGCTGCTCCTCATAGGAACGGTAGCCAGAGATCAGATACAAAGAGATGCCTTCTTTGTCGGCCGCCGCAAACATCTGTTCCAAAGCAGATGCTGCTTCTTTCCTTAGTGTCTGTTCATGATTCATGCTCACATTCGGTACTGTCAGATTGCTTGGCACATAGGATGAATCAAGAAGATATGTTTTATTCACAATACGCAGCAGCGCTGTATCGGATGAAGTATCCGGTACAGCGGATGGTGAGGCAGTTGGAGCAGCCGTCTCTGCAGCAGATGCAGAAGAAGCAGGTGCAGCCGTAACAGCTGCCGTCTCGGATGGTACAGCAGTGGAGCTGGAAGAAGCTGTCTGATAGATCTTATCAGCACCGCCCGACACAATTAAATAAAGCAGTCCGGAAAAGATCACAGCGGAAAGTCCAATGATAATATACAGCTTGACAGTAAAGCTCTTTTCAGGCGAATTCTTCATATATTTTATTATAACGTACTTTGCTGACGAACGAAAAAAAAGAGAGAAACGAGTCTCTCTCTTTGACCTGGCAGCGAGCTTGATTCACCCGAAGGCTATTTCAGCCGCGGGAGTGCTTGACTTCTGTGTTCGGGATGGGAACAGGT
>JAKVKC010000032.1 GCA_022486705.1 Solobacterium sp.
GCTTCATACATGATGTCATCCGCATGTTCAATCGCTTCCTGCAATGTCAATGCGCGCTCACTGTCTACCGCAAATTCTCCGATCGAAGCACTGAGCTGATAAGGATACCTCTGTTCCTTCTCCTGGAGCTCTTCCTGCTCTGCTTTCAGATCATTGATCATTGAAGCATCACCGAGCGCCACAAATTCATCGCCGCCGTATCTCATCGCAAACGACATGGCATTCTTCAGTCCCTTGGAGATCATCTGTGAGGTACGGATGATCGCATCATCACCGCATTCATGACCATAGACATCATTGATCTTTTTCAGATTGTCGATATCAATGAAACAAATATATGCTTTCTTGCCAGCTTTCATCAGCTGATCATACAGAAGCCTTCCCTTCTGTTCCAAGCCAAAACGATTGTAAAGGCCCGTCAATGGATCCGTGATATACATCTTGGACAGTCTGCTGTTCAGGCTCTCCATGACCGATGCCCGCCGCACTCTTTCAATGGAATTGCTCAGCAGGGAGAAAGCAGTCTCCAGGAAGTTGTATTCCGTCTGAGCAGAAATGCCATCGGTAACAACATAGCCGATGCATGTTTCTTCAGCCTGCAGCGAATATACCTGCAGCATCTTCTTATGCTGAAGGATCTCTTCCGGCAGGATCAATTCCCGTGAGAAGGTCTCATAGATATGCTTCTCATCGCACTGCATCGTATCTTTCTGCGACATTGCCACCAATACCATATGGTCGCCATAGTGGCGGATCGGATTTGTATTGCCGAAGTTCTCCAGATACAGTCCATTCAGAACAATATAGATATCGCCGCTCTTAAATTCCTTGGCATTATGTTCGATGATCTCTGCGATATCTGCAATACTGCCAGCCTTGTCCAGCAGCATCGACAGGAGCTTATACAGCTTGTTATAGCTGGTGATAAAACTGTTCGCTTTTAAGAACCTTTCTTTGATCTCATCCATTTCATTGGTGCATCCCGCACACCCGCAGGAGCAGGAATATTTGATCTGTGCCGGCGTATAGATCTCATCATGGATCTCGCATCCGTCGATCAAAGACATCACCACATCCAAGGCCGTATAGACCATGCCAGGATAATCGCGGTCTACTGTTGTGATCCGGACGGGAGCAGCCACGGAAAGGCTGACATTGTCAAAGCCAGTAATCTTTACATCTTCCGGCACCCGTATGCCATTCTTGATCAGTTCCTTTTCCGCACCATATGCCAAATGGTCATTGGCACAGACAATGCCTTCCGGGACGGCATCTTCTGCGATCATTTCCTGAGCTGCCTGAACACCATATTTTTCATTCCACGCATTGCCATAGATCCGCACATTCTCAATGCCATGTTTTTCGCAGCAGTCAATGATGGCCTGCTTTCTGGTCTGTGATTCCTGTGAAGTCGGCAGACCGGCAATCACAGCGATCGATCTGCAGTGATGCTCGGTGATCAGATGCTCGGTCAGTTCATACGAGATCTGATAATTGTCGGTTCCGACCATGACTGTTCCTTCAATCGGATAGTTGATGGATACGACAGGTACGCCCTGTGCACAGGCCCGTTCGACCAGCTTGCCTTTCTGCTTCTGGTTCCAGTTGCGATTGCTCTGCAGGACCACCCCGTCATACTGCGTCAGATAAGGCAGATTAAAGATCTGGAGAGCTGGGCGCTCCTCCTCGGCAATGCGATAGCTGCCAAAGCCCGTAAAAACATGAACATTCACATCCGGATGATCCTTGATAAAACAATGGATCCCCTGAGTGAACTGTCCTGTGATCTCATTGTTCCAATCATAGGTCAAAAACGCGATATTATACGCCATTTCTTCATTTCCTCTACTAAAACAATTATAGTCAGGATTTTGGCGTTTGACTGCATGTTATTCAATATATGTTAAAAAAAAGAAGGAGTTTCCTCCTTCCATGCATGCCTATTTCAGATCTTCCCCATTGGAACGGATGCATTTCTGATACCAATAGTAAGAATCTTTTGTACTTCTCTTCATGGATCCCTTGCCGTAATTGTCTGCGTCAACATAGATCTGGCCGTATCTCTTGGCCATTTCTCCTTCGCCATTGGACACCATATCAACACATCCCCAATAGAGATATCCCATGACCGGAATGCCATCGATCTCGGCGGCGTCTTTCAGCGACTGAATATTTGCACGCATGTAGTCGATCCGATAAGAATCGTGCACGGTGCCATCCGCAAATTCATCGTTCCATCCAATGCCGTTCTCAACGCACCAGATATCGCAGCGATACCGATTGTAGAACGTATTGACGGCAATCCGCAGACATTGCGGATCCGTTGCCCATCCCCATGCATTAGTATCCAGATATGGATTGGCTACGGTCTGTGCCATCGCACCGTTTCCTTCGCCTGCCTTCTGGTCTTCACCATGGATCGTCACAACATGCGAGCCATAGCAGCTGAAGCTCAGGAAATCGCATGGATACTTGGCCAGTGTCTCCATATCGCCAGGCTGTGCTGGGATCGTAATGCCATTTCTGGCATACTCTGCCAACTTATAGCTTGGATATGTGCCCAGCATCTGTACATCACTGTAGAACAGGATCTTGTTTTCTGCCTGCTTGGCCAAGAGCTGATCGGCTGGATCGCTGGTAAAGCCATAGACCGGTCCATAGGCAAGCATCATGCCAATTCTCAATTCAGGGAAATGTTCATGTGCTTCCTTTACCGTAAGTGCCGAAGCCAGGAACTGATGGAACGCCGCATTCGCTACATTCTGCGGATTGCCATGGATCAGACCTGCCGTAACATATGGGCACTCTTCAATGCAGTTGATCTCATTGAAGGTCAGGTAGTACTTTACTTTGCCCTGGAATCTCTTGAAGCATGTCGAAGCATATTTCACATATGCATCGACCAGATGCCTGCTGTCCCAGCCATTGAAGCGAGCTGCCAAAGACAGCGGATTCTCATAATGCAGCAATGTCACCAATGGTTCAATGCCATATTTATGGCACTCATCAAAGACATTCTCATAGAACTGCAGTCCCTCTTCATTCGGTTCAGCATCATCTCCATTCGGATAGATCCTTGACCACTTGATCGACAGACGGAAGCACTTAAAGCCCTCTTCTGCACAGAGCTTGATGTCTTCTTTGTAATGATGATAAAAATCAGAAGCGATATGAGAAGGATAATAGTACTTATCACCTTCAATGATACATGGCACTGCGCCTTCCGGCAGATTCCTTTCGGCCGAGCCAAAACACAATGGCGTGGATCCTTCGGTGCCATCTGCTTTCTTCCAAGTAACCTGACGCCGTACGGTATGCGATCCATTGGTCATTACATCTGCTGTTGACAATCCAGCGCCGCCTTCAAAAACGCCGCCTTCGTACTGATTGGCTGCGGTTGCACCGCCCCATAAGAAGTCTTTTGCTAAAGCCATACTATTTTTCTCCTTTATTTGCACATCTGTCTTTATTATATGCCTACATTCCTTGAATTGAAGAAGAAGTACGCTGGGTTCTCTCTGTCCCAAGCCGAATTTTCTTTTTCTTTATGCCGAAATCTTCTAAGCATTTCAACAAAGGAGGGAAATGGTATAATCATTTCTAGAAACGGGAGATATTATGGATCGCAGACAATTAAAACAAACGGCCAAAAAGACCTTAAAACAGCATTACCTTTTATTAACAGCATTATGCTTCACAGCCGCCATCCTTGGCGCCGAGTTCCTTTCTCTGCCAACAACTGACAAACTGTATTACCAATCGCTGATTGAATCCTTTCAGAATATCAGCACATCCGGCTTCAAGGCCATCAGTATGGCTTTCTACAGTCTGATCGGAGCAAGTTCCAGCAGTTCCATCAGCACCCAGGTCTATTACCACATCCTAGGCATGTTCTCCAGCCGAAATATCTGGGTCATCCTTTCTTCCCTTGCCGGGATCCTCGGTTCTCTGCTTGTCTGCATTTTCTTCAAGCAGACCCTATGCATTATTCTGCGCCGCATGTTCCTGGAAGCACGCAGCTATGAGAAGGTCCCTGTCCAGCATGTCTTCTTCCTGAATGCCGCCAAGAAATGGTTCCGTGCAAGCATTGCACTGCTCCGTACCTCTATCTATTATCTGCTCTGGTGCCTCACCATTGTCGGCGGCGTCATCAAGCACTACAGCTATCTTTTCGTTCCTTATATCTTAGCCGAGAATCCGAATATGTCAGGCGAGCAGGCAGTCAGGCTGTCACGGGACATGATGAATGGGCATAAGAAAGAAGCTTTCTTCATTGATCTGTCTATGATCGGATGGCATCTGCTGAATCTCTTGACCTTTGGGCTTGCCGGCATCTTCTATGTCAACGCCTATCAGACTTCTGTCTTTGCGGAATATTATGCCGCCATCCGGGCTGAAGAAAAAGAAGAACAGATTGCGAACATTGATCTGCTCAATGACACATATCTCTTTGCTAAAGCAGACTCAGATACTTTAGCCGCCGCATATAAAACAGTCAAAATGGATACCATGTATATCCGCGATACCAAAGAGCCTCTGCAGGGCGCCCGCCGCTTCTTTGCCGAAGCACTGTCCATCTGGACCGGGAACCATAAGCAGAGAAAGGTCTATCAAGGCGTCAGCAACCTTTCTTATCAGCTCTCCTTAGATCAGGACGCTCTGGACGGCAGGCAGTATCCAAGCCGCCTGTCTCCTTCCTATACCAAAGAAAATATCCACTATGACGGCAATCTGAATGAACAGCGTGCCTATACAGCGGAAAATCTGATCCTGATCTTCTTCATCGGTTCTGTTCTTGGCTGGATCTTCAAATGTCTCGATTATCTTGTCTTCACAAATGCATGTGTCAATGCCGGCATGTTCCATGGCCCATGGGTGCCGATGTACGGCCTGATGGGGATCCTGTGCGTGACACTGCTCACAAAGCTGAGAAAGAAGCCGGTCGCTGAATTCATCGGATGTCTGATCATTGCGGCGGCTGTACTGCTCTGTTCTTCGTATTATCTGCAGGCAATGTACGGTATGGCATGGTGGGACTTCAGTACGCATATCATCAGTTTCGGCGGCAGAGTGTCTCTGCAGAATACGATCTATTCCGCCTTTGTATGCATGTTCTTCATTCACTTCATCCTGCCGGCCTTGGATCAATGGCTCAGCCGCAGAAAGACAGGCATCCTGTATATCATCGATGCCATTCTCATTGTCTTATTGATCATCGATGCCGTATACAGTTTCACCAATCCAAATACAGCCGGTGTCTTAAAAGAGACAGGGGCTGTGATCCAATCCTTGATATTATAAAAACGCTCTGTACATTCACATATGTACAGAGCATTTTCTTACTTTTTTTCAGCAGCCGCTTCACCGATCATCCGCAATGCATTCAGTGAACGCGGATAGCCGATATACGGCAGACATTGAGATACGACTCTGATCAGAAAGTCCTCATCATTGCCTAGATTCATATTGCCTAAAGCATGGCTCTTCAGCTGCGGTTCACAGCCTCCCTGTGCCATTAAGAAACAGAATGTGATCATTTCTCTTTCCGCTAAGGTCAGTCCTTTTCTTGTGTAGTAATCCCCAAAGCAGTTATCGGCCAGCCATTTGGAGATATGTCTTTGGTTCTCCGGACCATTGTTCCATCTGTCCCGCATACCTTCGCCAAAGATCTCGATCTGCAGATCATTGCCTTTTCTCAGGCGTTCTTCATAAGACACCGCAGCGCCGGATGCCAAAGGGAGCCGCACGCCGCGTGCACTCAGGATCTCATTGGTGATCTTCAGGAAAGGATAGACACGCCCAATGCCCAAGTAATCCACTGCCTGATAGACCGTTTCTTTGACCTCGGCAGGCGTCAGGCCAAAGTTCAGTGCGGCCGGCAGGATCATTCTGAATTCCTCCGAAGCCTGGCATCCAAGCAATGAGGCAAGGATTGCTAAGAACCTTGTGCAGTCATCCAGTTTGGCCTGTTCCTCATTGACTGCTTCGTCAAAAGCAAAATCCGCAAACCGTTCAACAAATTCCGGATCTGTTTCCGACAGTCCCGGCTCTGGTCCGGTGACCATCTTTTCCACATACTTCTTTGCCTTTTCATTCATTGCCATATCAAATCTCCTTATACCTTTATCTTAGGTCCTGAACTATTGACATGCCAATATTCTTTTTGCATGCGGGATATGCTTAATCCGCATGCATGCGTGCTTCACGTTCCTTCGGGAATACCGCTTTCCGATACAGCAGCAGATTCAATCCCGCACAGATCAGCAGCGGCAGAAGAGCACCGGCCAGCAGGAATGCCGATGTGCCCGCCGTCAGATCGCCAGCCAAAGTATAAGCAAGCAGGATATTCAAAATATAAAGAAGCGTCACCCCAATAACAAAGCCATAGACATAAAAGATCTCCTGATGAATGATCTTCTTCTGGTCTTTCTGAATAAAGCCAATATGATTCAAGGTCAGGAACAGTCTTCTCCGTCCTGATATTTCCGTACCGAACTTGAACATCATGGCCAATGCCTGCAGGCATGCCATCACAAGATAGGAAATAAAGATCGTCATTCCTTCCGCCATACTGCCGATGGAATCCACCAGCATGGATACCAGAATGATCGCACCTGCTTCAAAGAGAAATATGTTGTTCTTGAGCACTCTCAGATCTCTTCTGGCAAAGCCAGCAGCTGCCATCCGATCAGGATCTTTCATCAGCCTGCCTGAGACCTGCTGACTGATCCACGGCGCCACCACATCTGAGAGGCATCCGTTCAGTCCGACCATGCCGATCAAAGACACTAAGATCGCCAGACTGCGGTTCCAATAGATCAAAAGGATCGGCACAAGAAATACAGCGATCCAGAAGATCTGCTTTGCTTTCTTCGGCACAAGGTTCGTTCCAAAAGGAGAATCCTCCGAAGCACTTGTAATACTGCTGGGATTCATCAGAAGACCGACCGCATTGCGGTAGGCAAAGCTCATATTCAGCAGAATGATCCAGAACACCACATACAGAAGGATCACCGTCGCATTGAGCATCGCTTCTGGATGGCTCGATACGGCAAAGCTCTGATCAACTGATGACATCATGGCATTGACAAGCGGCAGCAGACAGTTGGAAAGAATAATTCCTAACGGAACTGCCAGCACAAGCAGCAGCATTGTCTGGGCCAGCAGAAAACCAGCAATCTGGGTAAATCTCCCGCCGCAGATCAATCGCACAGCCAGATCTTTGCCCTTCAGTTTTACATAGAAATCATTGGCAAACAGAATATCCACACTGCACAGGATCACAACTAAGATCATGACATACGTGATCGTACTGCTGGGATTCCTGATCGGATCCACACTTGGATCGCTCATCGCAATGTTATAGAACAGATAAATGAACATCGTTGTCAAAACAAAGATCAGCCAATAGAAGAAGGCTTTGGAAAAGTCTTTCTGCAGAGAACGCAGAGCATCGCGCAGGATCATTTGTGAAGGATCTCCCTGGATTCTGCCGAATTCATTTCTACGATCTTCTGGAAATACTCATCCTGGCTCATTTCTCCGCGCGCAAGATCTTTTTCAATATTCCCATCTTTGATATAGATCATTCTTGAAGAATAGGAAGAGATCAAAGGATCATGCGTGACCATGACGATCGTGACCCCAGATTCATTCAGATTCTTTAAGATATTCATCAATTCTGCACTGTTGGCAGAATCCAGATTTCCAGTCGGCTCATCGGCCATGATCAGATGCGGATGATTGATCAAAGCACGGCAGATCGCAACTCTCTGTCTCTGACCGCCGGAGCACTCATACGGAAATTTATTCATCAGTTCCGCAATATCCATTTCTTCCGCCAGTTTCTGCACTCTCTCCGCAATCTCCTGACGGTCTACATGAGCTAAAGACAGCGGCATAGCAATGTTCTCAAACATGGTATGCGTATCCAGCAGATTGAAATCCTGGAAGATAAAGCCCAGATTCTGATAGCGGAAACGTCCGATATCATTCTCCGACATCGTCCGCACATCTTTTCCGTTGATGTAGACTCTGCCTTCCGTCGGTACATCGATCGTAGAGATCGTGTTGATAAAAGTCGACTTTCCCGAACCAGAAGGTCCCATGATCGCCACAAAGTCTCCATCCATGACTTGGAAATTGATGCTGTGCAATGCTTCAAACGCATTTAAAGTGTGGTAGTTATAGATCTTTTTAAGATTCTTCGCTTCCAATACAATATGATCTGACATGTACTATGCTCCTCAATGCTTTTATTCTATACTTTTCCAAGCCCAGTGAAAAGATTTTGCGGCATGATAACAAAGTTCCCAGCAGACAAAACAGCATCACATTGCGACAGTATACGTCATAACTAAAAAGTTCAGAAATTCCTATCAATACAGGACTTTCCGAACTTTTTTATCATGCATACTGTCAAAGCATTATCCGATGCTTTTATTGTTTCACCGAAGTATCCGGCACAACATACCCATCATCAACGACATTTGTGCCACCCTGATTGCTGTTATTGTTGTTGTTGTCGTCAGGAGTATCGTCCGTTCCTTTGACTGCCTCAAAGTTTGCTGTGAATACACCCGTAACATAACCATCATTTCCCCTTGCATTGGCAGCTACCTGTGCCGCAGTGAGCTTCGCACTCGTTGTTACGACCTGATCGTCATAGGTCCAGCTCACAAAGCGGTAGCCCGTTTTTGCCTCAGCTGCAGATCCAGCAGGAACTCCTGTTTCTGGATTGATCGCATCATATGCCCGCAGCGTTTTTCCCATCGTCCTATTAGCACTTATGTAGGTGATCGTAATATCTGACAGTGATGTCCATTGTGCATATAGATCGATCTTGGCACCCTGTTCCTCGGTTAAGTTGGATATGCTTGCCTCATTGTCATATGCAGTGCCTGTGCCATCAGAGCTCGTATTCCAGCCGGTGAAGACATAGCCTGGACGCGTGATCGTATTTGCCGCAAGCTTTTCTGTCTTGTCATAGGTCATGATCTGATCATCCATACTGTCCGCGCCTTCATTTGCGTTGAATACGATCAGATATGTATTCGCTTCAAAGTTTGCTGCATAGGATGCCGTAACATAGTAGTCTTCTGCTGCAGGCTTAAACGAAGCCTCTGTACTGACCTCTTTGCCATTGGCATCTGTCCAATTCACAAAGTGATAGCCATCTGCTGCAGATGCAGAAGCTCCATCCGGTGTGCCATATGGATCCACAATCTCCGTCGCTGTACTGACACTGCCATGTTCCTCATTGCCAGAGCTGTAGGACAGTTCAGCGTCAGGCAGCTTTGTCCAGACAGCTTTCAACGTTACTTCTGCACCCTGAACTGATGTCAGATTCATAACGCTCGCCCCGTCTTTATAAAGCTGGACCGGTGTAACACCATCTACATACCAGCCGCCAAAGACATAGCCTTTTCGTGTAAATCCGTTTGTGTTTAAATTTGTTTTTTTATCATAGGTCAGGATCTGATCAGCCATGGTGCCGCTGACGCTGGAATCATCCACACCATCATCGAATACCACTTTATATGTATTTGCCTTGAAATTTGCTGTATATAAAGCAGTCACATAGCTGCCATCAGATTTCTCAGGCACATATTCCTCAGATGTTCCGACTTCTTTGCCATCCTTGTCGGTCCAATTGACAAAACTGTAACCATCTCCTGCCACTGCCGTAGAACCAGATGCCGTACCAGAAGCAGACAATGCCTGCGATGCAAAGGTTACACCGCCCATGGCCGCATCTGAAGCCATATAAGAGAGAACGACATCACTGTTATCTGCCCATACTGCATAAAGCTTTACAGTGCCATTATTAGCAGATGTAAGATTTTCAACGCTCTGCGCATTGCTGTATACAGCAGCACCGCCTGCCTCGGTTGCCCAGCCCACGAAGATATGATTCTCGTAAGTGAAGGCATTGGCTGTCAAAGTTTCTGCTGTTCCGTACTTAAATTTCTGGATGACCTTCGTGCCCGTGCCATTATTTGCATTGAACTCAACGGTATATGTATTTGCCTCAAAATATGCTACAAAGGCAGTTGTTTTATAAATGCTGCCATTATAAGCCTGGGCTTTGATCTGATCTGCAGTTAGTGTGGCATCTGTACTGACATCCTGTTTATTAGTGTAGTCATAATTAGTGTAGTCATACCATCTCACAAAGTGATACCCAGCATTAGGTACTGCAGTCACATCAGCGATAGCAGGATTGCTTTCCAGTCCATGCGTGCAGGTATCATAAATACGACTGGTGGTTCCCATATTGGCATCTCCAGAGGTATAGGTCAAATACGCATCCGCATCTGCTTTCCAGACGGCATAGAGAGTAACATTTTTGACTGTGGAATTACTGCTGATCTTTGTGATCGACTGCTTATCAGAATAAGCGGCAGCTTCCGTACTTTTCTCTGTTGACCAGCCAAGGAAGGTATACCCTGGGCGCGTAAATGTGTTTGTGTTCAGCTTTTCTGCGATGCCATACTCAAATTCCTGATTGCCCATCGTGCCCGTGCCATTATTTGCGTTGAAAGTTACTGTATATTTCTGCCGTTCAAATACCGGTGTGAACTTTACGTCTCGATCAGGCATTGTGAAGGTGATACTGTTGCCTGTTCTGACATATGTGACAGCTGTTTGTCCTGCTGCTGTCTGTTCCGTCCATCCGGTCAGATTGCAGTAAGTATCCGGTGCGGCCGTCAGTTTGACCGTTGTGCCCTTTTCAATATGGCGTCCTGCCACATCAACATACACACCATTAGACAGTGCCTGTACCTTTACCGTGCCATTGCTGGCAGTGCCTGTCAGCACTCTGTTTGAATCTGCGTTGTAATATGTTCCATCCGCATTCTTTGACACAATATAGCTTGTGTCAGAAAGATTTGGGTACTCATCTGTTTTTTTAATGCCCGTACTTGTGACGGTATCATTCAATGTCTGATGATACGTTGTCCAGTTCGTAAATCCATCGTAAGTGATTCTTCTATTAAGTAAATAGCACGCTTCTCCTGAGCTGAACTGTTCTTCTGACAGTGCCGTCAGATTGGAAACATCAGAATATTCGGACAGCGTAAAACAGCCATTATATCTAATAGTATCTGGTAAACCATCGCTGATCCCAATAAAGTCACTCGCTACAGCATGCTGATTCGCCGATGTCCCATTTATCGTATAACAATATTGGAAAGAAATGATTCTATTATTATTGGCACAGCCGACTAGACCGCCATAGCCGAATCCAGAAAAACCTACATAATGAGGAGAAACAGAGCCCAGATCAGCCAGGTTATAACAATAATTCATCTCTGTTTTAACTATACCATGATAATCAGAGAAGCCGATGATTCCGCCAAAATAATTCCCGGTGGACCGAACGGAACCAAGATTGCTGCAGCCGTAGTATTTACAAATAAAGTTTGCGTATCCAACAATACCGCCAGCAGCGTCGCCCGAGAACACGGTTCCCCTGTTTTGACAGGAGTATATTTGTACATTGTGGCCTCTCCCGATAATCCCTCCGGCATATGATTCATCACCCGTAATATTTCCCGTGTTGACACAATTGATGCAAGTGGAACCTATGCCTATGATTCCGCCGCTATCTGCTCCATCCAATGCTGTTATATTGCCGTTGTTCGTACAATTGACGCATGAATAAATATTATCATAGTCCCCCTTGGTCGTATTATTTCCAACAATTCCTCCAACCTTTCCATAGCCAGTTACGCTCGCATTATTGACACAGTTCTCAAAAGGTACACCCCCATCATCCGAGAATAACTGAACAAAGCCACAGATGCCACCAGTCGCATTATCCTGAAATGTAGTGTCATTATCACCGGTGACTGAACCATTCAGCGTCAGATTCTTGATGGACGCTTCCCTTATACAGCCAAAAAGGCCAACAAAATTATTATCGGAATTGATATTGACGGTGATCGCATGTCCCTGCCCATCAAAGGTTCCTTCAAAGTAATCATTGCTCCAGAAGCCATATTGGCCGATGATCGGAAAATCATCTCTCGCGATGATATCTGCTGTGAGCTTGATAGTATCATCATCACAGTCATTGCCATCATTTACCCAATCCGCAAATGTATTCAGGTCATCCGCGCTGCTGATCAGATACGCACCTGTACTGTCTTTGGCCAATCCCGGTCCCGAAGCATTGATCTGCAAAGGACCGGCATAGGTGAAGGTGAGGCACACTGCCATAAATAAGGCAGAGATTCTTGCGGCTGTTTTCTTCATATTATTTTTCCTCATTCTGATTGTCTGCTGTGATAAACGAATTATTCTATATCCACAGTCTCATAATGAAACTATTATTGCAAACAAAACATCACAGAAGCATCACAGGAACAGGAAAAAAGCAAAAAAAAAGCGACCCAGATATTTTCATATCCAGATCGTTCTTCTATGGCGCCTTAAACAGGACTCGAACCTGTGACACCCTGGTTAACAGCCAGGTGCTCTACCGACTGAGCTACTAAGGCAGCGAAAATATAATACTATCAATGCCTCGAATATGCAAGATGAAATGCTTGAAAAAGTTGTGCATCGCAGCAAATTTACTTCATGAAAAGCATTTTTTTCATTTTCTTCCATGCTTTCTGATAACGATGGCAGGATCTGATGAACAGATGATAAGAAAAGCGGCAGAGATCTGTACTATCCTGTTCAATATCATATATACAATGCCATCCAATAATAAAACAATTCATGATAAGATGGATTTAACAGTACGGACAGGAAATCTGTCACAAGGAGAATACTATGGGATTAGTTTTAGGAGCTTTAAGTGCAGCCGGTTCCGCTTTCAGTGATACTTGGAAGGAGTATTTCTACTGCGATGCGATTCCCGCTGACACCATCTGTGTCAAAGCACACAAGAAGGTCAGAGGTTTTTCCAGCAACCATGGAGATGACAATATCATTTCTGATGGATCCGTTATTGCCATTGCGGACGGTCAGTGCATGGTCATTGTTTCCCAAGGCCAGGTCATTGATCTTTCCGCGCAGCCAGGGGAATACAAATATGATTCCTCTACCGAACCGTCTTTGTTTACAGGTTCCCTGGGCGATGGGCTGAAGAATATCTTCCAGCAGATCGGCCATCGTTTCCAATTCGGCGGTCAGCCGGCAGAAGATCAGCGCGTCTACTACTTCAACACGAAGGAAATTCCCGGCATGAAGTACGGTACTGCTTCACCAGTGCCTTTCAGAGTCGTGGATGCACGGGCTGGCATGGATCTGGATATTGATATCAAGGCTTTCGGTGAATATTCCATCAAGGTCACTGATCCGATCCTGTTCTATACAAATGTCTGTGCCAATGTGGAAGATGCTTATTATGTTGCGGATATTGAAGGTCAGCTTCGCACCGAATTATTGACTGCTCTGCAGCCTGCTTTTGCTAAGATCGGTGCTTCCGGCGTGCGGTATTCAGAGATTCCTGCCCATACCCAAGAGCTTGCCGATGCACTGAATGCAGAACTGTCTAAGAAATGGAAAGATCTGCGCGGCATTGAGATCGTTTCCTTCGGTGTCTCTTCGATCAGTGCTTCAGAAGAGGACGAGCAGATGATCAAGCAGATGCAGAGAGATGCAGCCTATAAGGATCCAAGTCTTGCGGCAGCGGCTCTGGTCGGTGCGCAGACACAGGCTATGAAGGATGCGGCTAAGAATGCCAATGGTGCAGCGATGGGATTTGTCGGTATGAATGCGGCTGGTGCAGCCGGCGGCGTCAATGCCAATGCCCTGTATCAGCAGGCAGCTGCTTCACAGTCTGCTGCTCCGCAGGCTCCATCTCAGGATGGCACTTGGACATGTCCGAAATGCGGCACGGTCAATACCGGAAAATTCTGCGGCAACTGCGGTGAAAAGAAGCCAGAATAATCTAACGAAAGGATCCATATGAAGATCGATCTGAAAAAATATCATCAGCAGATCAGGGATAATGAAATGGTATCAACTATTTTAAGTCTGGGTGCCATCTGTCTTGCCATCATCATATGGATCATTGCTTCATACTTAAAAGCATAGGAGAACACGATGCCTGAACAAATAACGAACTATCAGTGTCCCAACTGCAAAGCACCTCTGCATTTTGATCCGAAACTGCAGAAGCTGAAATGCGACAGCTGCGGATCCACTTTCACGATTGAAGAGATCACAGCCGCGTTTGCTGAAAAGAACCAGGAAGCTGTCTCGGTCGATCAAGCCAAGGCCCAGGCAAAACAGGCGGAGACCATGCAATGGTCCCAAGAGGAAGCCCAGCATCTAAGGGCATATAAATGTCCTTCCTGCGGTGCCCAGCTGGTGACAGATGAAACAACGGCAGCGACAAGCTGTCCTTACTGCGGCAATCCAACGGTCATTCCTTCACAGTTTGCGGATGATCTGCGGCCTGACAGTATTATTCCTTTCCGCAATACCAAAGAAGAAGCTGTCAGTGTATTGAAGAAATTCTATCAGGGCAAGCCTTTTCTGCCTTCCCAATTTTCCAAACTGAATCACATTGAAGAGATCAAAGGCATGTATGTGCCATTCTGGCTGTATGACGGATCTGCTTTCGGCAATCTGCAGTACCACGGTACCAGAGTAACGACAATGACCCGCGGAGATGATATGGTCACCACAACGGAACACTATCAGATCGGGCGCCAGGGAAATCTCTCTTTTGACAGGCTTCCGGCAGATGCCTCCAGTGCCATGCCGGATGAACTGATGGATGCCATTGAACCATTTGACTACAGTGAAATGTGCGACTTTGCCTTAAGCTACCTGCCTGGCTTCTTAGCCAATCGCTATGATGTCGACAGTGAAAAAGATGCCGATCGAGCGAATGAAAGAATGAAGAATACCGCCATCGACAGTCTGCGTGCCACCATCATCGGCTATACCGGTCTGGTGCCGGAGCAGGAAGATGTATCGATCGAACCTGGTCTGGTGCATTATGCCTTCCTGCCAGTATGGCTTCTTTCTACCCAATACAATGGCAAGAACTATCTCTTTGCGATGAATGGGCAGACCGGCAAGATGGTCAGTGATGATCTGCCGATCGACTGGGTGAAGTTCTTTGTATACTTTGCCATTCTGACGGCTGTCTTTGGGCTGCTGCTGTGGTTCCTGTTAGGCATGATGGTATAGAGGAGGAAATATGAGAAAACTGAAAAATCTATTTCTGCTGTTCATCATCTCTATCTTCTTCCTTGTGCCGATCCACGCATCCAATACAGAATATGTTAAAGATGACTATGGCTTATTGAGCGCAAGTGAAATAGAAGAACTGAACGCCCAGGCAAAAAAGATATCACAGACTTACAATGTCGGCGTCTATGTCCGCGTCAAAGCAGATTATGAGGGAGACAGCATTGAGAAGTATGCTGAGACAGTCTATGCAAATGAACAGCTTGGCCTAGGCACTTCTGATGATCGTGAATGTGTCATGCTGATCATCACAATGGCCGACCGCTCCATTAACATCTTGGCCCATGGTACAGAAGCCAACACTGCATTCACCGATTACGGCAAAGAGAAGCTTCGCAAGAAAACCACCTCTTATTTAAAAGAAGATGATTATCAAGGCGGCTTCCAATACTTCATTGAACAGTGCGGCACCTATCTGGAGACTTCCAAACAGGGCACTCCCATCGATGTCAATACATCCAGCAGCGAAGAAGACAGAGCGATGATGCAGAATATCCGATATGGCGTTACCTTCATCGGTGCACCATTGATTGCTTTCATTATCTGCATGATCATCAAAGCAAAGAATAAGACCGCAGGGATCGCCTCAGAAGCATCCGATTATGTTCCAAAGAACGGTGTTAAACTGACCGGCACACAGGATATCTTCCTCTACCGTACCGAGACCGTCACACATATTGATCATGATCATGATGGAGGCGGCGGGACCACCATCAACAGCGGCGGCTTCTCCCACAGTTCCGGTCACTTCTAAAACAAAGGCCAGCACGCGCTGGTCTTTTACTTTGCTCTGAGGGACACCGCAATGCCATCGCCGACATTGCTGTGGAACACCGTCTGGAACCGTTCATCCTTTTCAATATGGTCCCGGAACTTTTTGATCTTATGCACCATCTGTATCGTACTGCGGTTCTTCGTCGCCGATTCATCATCGACCATGCCATGGAAGTTCAGATTATCAAAGATAAATACGGTCCCAATTCTGGTATTCTTCATGAAATGTTCTAAATAGCGGCGATACTGCGACTTGGCCGCATCCACAAAGATCAGATCATAGATCTTTTTTGTTTCATACTGATAGGCATCCATCACATGGACATGGATCCTTTCATGCATGTTTTCTTTTGCTATATTGGCGATAGCCTGTTCTGCCATCGCTTCATTGATCTCGATCGTATCGATCTCGATATCCCAGCGGATGCCTGCCATCTGAATCGCAGAGTACCCTACGGCGGTGCCGATCTCTAAGATCTGCTGGATGCTGTCATGTGATCGGATATAAGAAAGCAGAAAGCTCATGCCGTCATCCATCATAATGGGAACGTGTTCAGCCCTTGCTTTATCATGTATTTGTTCCAGTTCTTCTTTATTCATTTTCTTTCTTATCCAATCGATCTATTTCTGCTGCCTCTCTATTTTAACGCATTCTGCCCGCAAATAGGCAGACCGCTGTATGCGCAATGCAGAAGTATGTTCCATTCCCCCTCAATCATCATCATTCCGTGTTAAAATAAAGAGATGATATTTCAGAAAGGGGCAAAAAATGATCGATCGCAAATTCTTATCAGCCTACTTCGGAACCACAATCTATGCACGGGGAATGACCCTGTACAATCATGGCCATGTTTCTGACTTAGATGTCAGAGAAGATCCGGATACGGGCGTTGTGACGATCCGCGGTTCTGTTGAAAGCTCCCGCACCTATCAGGAGTACCAAGTCCGTGTCACGCTCAGTGCCAATGAGAATTGGATCATTGACTGTGAATGCGACTGTCCCTACTATGAATCCTATGCCGGTCCATGCAAGCATATCGCTGCTGTGCTGCTGGCTTATATTGCCATATCAGAATCCTCGATCATCGGCAATGGCATTTCAAAGAACCATCGGCCTGTGCGCACGACCGACCAAGGGATCAAAAAGCTCCTGGATGAATATACATCTGCAGAGAAGCCAGCACTGCTGGCACCGTCTTCACCCGTCATCCTTGAGCCGCGCATCAGCGGTATATATGATCATTCTTTAGAAGTATCTTTTAATATTTATGCCGGCTCAGGTCATAAATATGTCATTAAAAATATTGAGAACTTCTGTGATGCCATTCAGGGACACAGTACGATCCGCTATGGCAAAGCTCTGGAATTTGTTCACTCTGTCGATGCTTTCAGTGCCGCATCTCGGCCGATGATCAAGTACCTGATGGGCCTGAATGACAGCAGCGACTCCTACGCACCAAGTCAGAACAGCTTTGCCAGCTATTATCGCTATGGCTATCAATACGGTACTGCTTTAACTAGGAACCTTGCACTGCAGGGAAGATACTTAGATGAGTTCTTTCAGGCAGCCGGCAGTCTGCCAATGTATTTATCTATGCAGGAAACCGGTGGATATACCTCTGCCAGGCTTTCTCTGTCTCAGGGAATGCCGCAGATGCAGGGATCGCTCGTCAAAGCAGAGCATGGCTATCTGCTCAGCGGAAGCGGCTTTTCCTATGCAAAAGGACGGAAATATCTCTATTTCATTGATGAAGCAAATGCCCAGATCCTTTACAGTCAGGACGCACAGGATGGCTTCTGTCAGCTGCTGGATTTTCTGAATAATGAAAAACAGGAAGATTATTTTATTGATGACCGTGATCTGCCGGCATTTGCCAAATATGTCTATCCGCTGCTGAAGGAATCAATGCATCTGGAAAAGGATAGCTTTGATGCCACGGCTTATGTGCCGGCAAAGCCTTCGTATGAGATCTACTTGGATCTGCCGTATGACAATATGGTCACCTGTGTTCCTTATTCTGTATATAAAGATGGAAAATTCAATCTCTGTGAGCCTTCCAATGATCAGGGAATCCGTGATTTTGCGGATGAAAAAGAAATGATGGAATTCATCTCTCATTGGTTCCATGATATGGATTCCCTGAAGCACCAGATGATCCTGCGGAATGATGATGACATGACCTATCAGCTGCTGACCGAAGGGATTCCGACCCTGCAGGATCACGCTGCTGTTTTTATCAGTGAAAAGCTGAAAAAGCTGCAGGTCCGCACCATGCCGAAAGTATCGGTCGGTGTTTCTGTAGCTCATGATCTGCTGCAGCTGGATCTGGTATCCGATACAATGAGCACCAAGCAGCTGTCGGAGATCCTCTCGCGCTACAGCAGCAAGAAGAAGTATTATCGTCTGAAGAGCGGCGACTTTCTGACCTTAGATCCCTCCATTGATGAACTGGCTGACCTTAAGGATTCCCTGTCACTGACCTCTTCTCAGATCGCTTCCGGTTCTGTTTCCCTGCCTTCCTACAGGGCACAGTACTTAGAAGAACTGGCTTCGGAAGAAAAGAATTTCACGATGAGCCAAGATGCTTCGTTCCGTTCTATGATCGAACGCATGCATGAAAGTTCATCTGTTAAATATGAACTTCCTTCTGATCTGAAGGCAACGCTTCGCTCTTATCAGAAAGAAGGATTTGATTGGCTCTGTGCCCTGCGTGACAATCACTTTGCCGGACTTTTAGCAGATGAGATGGGCCTTGGCAAGACCCTGCAGATCATTGCCTTCTTAGGGGCTTGGAAAGATAGAAAAAAATGCCTGATCGTATGTCCAGCATCTTTGGTCTACAACTGGTCCTTGGAGATCCAGCACTTTCTGCCATCTCTGCCAAGCAGGATCATTTCCGGCAGTGCATCCATGCGGGCTGAATTGATCCGTTCTTCCCAGAACAATGATGTGCTCATTACTTCTTATGATCTTTTGAAGAGAGATATCGATGTCTATCAGGATATTGATTTCTCCTGTGAAGTCATTGATGAAGCACAGTATATAAAAAATGCAGGGACCCAGGCTGCGCAGGCAGTCAAGGCGATCCGTGCTCAATTCAAAGCTGCTTTGACGGGCACACCAATTGAAAATCGCTTAAGCGAGCTCTGGTCTATCTTTGATTATCTGCTTCCTGGTTTCTTCTATGGCTATCAGAAATTCCGCGCCAGCTTTGAAGTCCCGATCATTAAAGATAATGATGAGAATATCGAAAAGCGCCTGCAGAAAATGATCACGCCGTTTGTTCTGCGCCGTTTGAAAAAGAATGTCCTGAAAGATCTGCCGGATAAACTGGAAGAAGTCTACTATGCATCTGCCGAAGGCGAGCAGAAACAATTGTATGATGCCCGCGTGCAGAATTTAAAGCAGCAGCTGAGCAAACAATCCGATCAGGAATTCAAAGAGAATAAAATGATGGTCTTAGCAGAACTGACAAGACTGCGGCAGATCTGCTGCGATCCAAGCCTGCTCTATGACCATTACCGCGGCTCTTCCGCCAAAGCAGATCTCTGCATCGATATGATCCGGAATGCGGTAGAAGCAGGTCATAAAGTACTGCTGTTCTCACAATTCACCAGCATGCTTGATATTCTGACAAAACGTTTGGATCAGGAAAAGATCGCCTATCATCTATTGGAAGGATCCACGCCGAAGAAACAGCGTTCTGACATGGTTGAATCCTTTCAGAAAGATGATGTTCCTGTCTTCTGCATCTCTTTGAAAGCAGGCGGCACAGGCTTGAATCTGACCGCTGCTGATATTGTGATCCACTATGATCCATGGTGGAATACAGCCGTAGAGAATCAAGCGAGCGACAGAGCTCACCGCATTGGGCAGAAGAATGTTGTTTCTGTCTATCGTCTGATCATCAAAGATACGATCGAAGAAAGGATCCTGGATCTGCAGCAGTCAAAGAATGATCTGGCTGATAAGATCCTATCCGGTGAAGGTATGTCCAGCGCCAAACTGACCAGAAAAGATCTATTGGAAATACTATAAACAAAATTTGGGCCCGCTTATTTAGGAAAACAGCAAAGTCACCATAAATGTATGATTCTTTTCTTCGTACCGAATATTTCCAGCGTTTGTATCTACAATCGCCTGGATTGTTTTTAGACCATATCCATGTTTTACTTCTTCGGTCTGTATAAGATTGCCATTTTCATCAACTATCCTGTTATTCACCGAATTAGCAATAGTAAGCAAAAAATAGTTTTTTGTGCTTTTCATATCTATTTTTATAGTTTTCTCCACACCTATATGTTCAATAGCATTATCTAATAAATTGACTAACAAAACATATAGATCATCCTCGCTTAATTGTGGCGATTCAATAATATTCAAAATGCAATCAAATCGTATTCCTTTTGAAGCCGCTTGATCTCGTTTAATATTTATTACCGTATCAATCACAGGACTAATTGTCTTGACTGGCAGCACAATTGTACTTAATCTTTCTTGCAGATCTTTAGCAGCTGAGGTTAATACAATACTTTCTGGTAAAGAAGCCAACAGATGCTGTACATCGTGTCTTAACCGATGCAGCTCATCAGCTGCAGCAATCGAATCATGTGTGTATTTAAGCTGTGATGCAATAAGTTGTTTTTCTAATTCATTTTTTCTTTCTTCTTCATTACGCTTCACAATCATGTTCGTTGTTGCAATCAATAGTATTGCAGCTATTGCGTTAGTCACAACAATGATTGAAAGATTCATTTCATTGAACACATGTGTATATAGAAGACCTTCAATCGCATCAATGCTGATAATTGTCATAAAAACCATCATGGCAATTAATGACAATTCTTTATTTGTACATTTTCTTGTGACTTTGGACAAGTATTTCGCCGATACCCAAAACAGAATAGCTTGCAATGCTTTAGAAAGTATTGTCAGCCAAGTCCCATTTGATGTCATCAATTGTGCAAAATCAATCGTCCCGTAAAAAAAGAATGAGAATACAATCGTCAGTAACGAATTGATCAGTGCTGTTAGTAAATCAGGCGTCAATCCAATAACAGCAGAAGACATAAAACTCTGGCTTGAACAAAAATACACAAGCAGTCCTCCAATAACGGCTGTGATAAATGATGCAAACCCAATCATGACATTATATTTGCTCAAAAGAAAATTTGCTGACATAAGAGCAATAAAGCAAATGAGTCCAAACATAATTTTCTTTTTTCTAGAACACTGCATGAAGTAAACAAAGAAACCCGTATACATTCCATTCTCAACGACAGAAACAAATGTATTAAATAGATTATTCATAGACAATCCTTCCCCAACAAATATTTATCCCATGATGCTTTGAATGCTTTCATATTGTCTCTAGGTATAACCATATGTGTATGATTTGTAAAGTATACAGTAGTCCCCTCATACGAATCTATATACTTCATATTAATGATAAAAGCACTGGATACCTTAATAAAAGAATCTGGCATATCTAGCATTTCGATTGAACGCAATGATCTTCTATCTGTATAATTATCAGGAGATCCTGTCGTGCTAATAATCAACCGATTAACATCTGATTGAAAATAAATAATATGGTCATACGGAATTTTGCTTGGAATGTGATTCGTTAGAAATACATAGCATCTATCATCTATTGTATCAAAGTACTTATTTATTGCTTTTCCTAAATCTGTTTTGAGTTCTTCCTTCCTAACATAATAGAAAGGATTTAATTCAAATGCATCAAATACAAGTTCATTATGTGAAGTGCAAAGTATTATTTTACTGGAAGGATGTATTGTATAAATACGTTTAGAAAAATGAAATCCATCCTCATCAGGCATATCGATATCAAGAATAAATATATCAGCATCAAAATCCTCACATGTTTTAGGAGTTGTATAACTATGAATAATAAATTTGTATAAATCAGTGTTGAATGTATTTAATGAATCTAAACTGTACCCCGAAGAGTGGACACCTAAATAAAAGGTGACTATCCTTCGGGGTTTTCATATACTTGAATGAGAGGAAATGATTATGATATATGAACGCAATTATTTCACAGATACACAAATTGA
>JAKVKC010000033.1 GCA_022486705.1 Solobacterium sp.
TATCGGTCATGATATTCTTGCAAAGATCTTAATGCAGAAGGGACTGCCCGAAGGGGTGCTGACCAATCCGCTGGTATCGCATCAGAAACTGAAGACCATTGCACCGCTGACAAAAAAGATGCTGGATGAGGAGTTCTGGCATGCTTTTCTTCATCTGATCAATTCAGAAACAGAAGAACCATTGGTCAGCACGGGAGAGATCACGAAAAAATGGTGGAAAGAAGCAGTGTTCTATCAGATCTATCCGCGGACGTTTTTTGATGCCGATCAGGATGGCAGCGGTGATCTGAAAGGAATTGTGCAGAAGCTGGATTATTTAAAAGATCTTGGCATCAATGCCTTATGGCTTTCTCCGATCTACGACAGCCCAATGGATGACAATGGCTATGATATCCGCGACTACCGGAAGATCAATCCTGAATTCGGCACGATGGAAGACTTCCAGATGCTGCTCAAAGAGATCCATGCAAGAGGCATGAAACTGATCATGGATCTGGTAGTGAATCATACAAGCGATGAACATCGCTGGTTCCAGGAAGCTCTGAAATCACCCGACAGTCCATACCGGAATTGCTATTTCTTTGCGCCTCATTCAGAGCAGGCTCCGAATAATTGGTCTTCTTTCTTTGCCCCTTCGGCATGGGATCAGTATGGCGAAAACAAAGACTGGGCTCTTCATCTCTTCTCTAAAAAACAGATGGATCTGAATTGGGACGAGCCAATGGTCAGACAGGGTGCGGCGTCCATGGTCAATTGGTGGCTGGATCAAGGTGTAGATGGCTTTCGTTTAGATGTGATCAATTACATATCAAAGGATCCGGGCCTGCCGCATGGGGATGAATCCGTTGGTGCTTTGATGGGATATACGGGCATTGAACATTATTTCTATGGCCCGCACCTGCATGAATATCTGCATGAACTGAATGAAAAGTGCTTTGCCCCGCATCAGGCATTCTCAGTTGGCGAAACACCAGGTCTTGGCATGAAGATGTGCCAATTGGTCACAGGGGAAGAAAGAAAAGAATTGGATATGGTATTTTCCTTTGATCATCTTGAGACACCGGGGCATGTGCGCTGGGATGATTATAAATATGATCTGAATTTCTATCGCGACTATATGATCGATTGGCTTTCACATTATGGCAGCCAATGCTGGATGAGCCTGTTCTATAACAATCATGACAACCCGCGCATGGTTTCAAAGATCGATCAAGCTGGAAAGTATACAAAAGAAATTGAAGAACTGCTGGCAGTCATGCAGTTTACGCTACGAGGAACGCCTTTTATCTTTCAGGGAGACGAAATGGGACTGACGGATCTTGATTTTCATGATATGTCAGAGATCCATGATGTAGAATCGATCAATTATGAAAAGCAGCTGCGGGCACAGGGGAAGACCGCGGAAGAAGCATGGAAGACGATCAAAGCAGGGACCAGAGATCATGTGCGGGCAATGCTGCCATGGAATCATCCGGATGTGCCGGAACATCTCCGGCAGACAGTGCTTCCTGAGATCACCCAGGTCTATCATGATCTGATTGCTCTGCGGAAAGAACATCCGGCTCTCATCTATGGTTCATTCAAAGTGCTGGACCGGCATCGTGATCGCTTTGTCTATGAACGAAAGAATGATGAAGAAGATTTTATCATTGACTGCAGTCTTTCATCCAAAAAAATGTCTGCCTATGCAGTCGATGCTTCGTATGAACTGATTTATCCAAAGAAGCTCCATGGTACATCGTTAGGCCCTTATGGAGCTCGGATCTGGAAGAAGGTAAAATAAACATGTTAAGAAAATTGATCTTTCAGGAGAACTGTCTATGATCTTCCGCGACGCAATGCATTCCTTAAAAAAGGATCGCACCAAAGCATTTTTCTATTGGCTGATCCTTGTGCTGACAACTGTATTTATCTGTATGTTCTTCAGCATTTCGACCAGCGATCCTTCGGTGGATCCGCTGCACAATTCAGATAACAAGATCACACTTGTGACCGCTCTTGTGCTTGTCCTCTGCAGTATAGATATCCTGTTTGCCAATGAATACTATGTCAAACTGAAATCCAAGGAATTGGCTGTGCGGTTATTATGCGGTGCTAGATTTACGCAGACATCTGCGTTTCTGCTGTATCAGACAGTTATGCTTCTTCTGCTGGCTATTCCCTGCGGTATTCTGCTTGCATGTCTGTTCCTGCCTTTGGCCAATCAATTCATGCTTGCTCAGACAGACGGCTTTGTGATCACGATGAATGGGCAGGCAATCCTGCAGTCTGCTGTGGTGATATTGTTTGTTGTTTTTTGGATCGTCCTGCTGAACTTCAGCTTTGCTTATCGCAACAGTGTCGGCGTTCTGATGAATCCGAACACGGTCACAATGAGTGAAACAAGTGCTTCTGTTGGCTTGCCGTCGGTGATCAGGATCCCGGCTTGGATCAAACGTGATTTCTGGCTGCTGCTGTTCTTTGTTCCGGCGGCGGTGTTCTATATCGAACAGGAATATATTCCTTTGGCCGCCTTTGTTGGAGCGGCTGGAATCTATGGCATCCTGACTTTGAAAATGAAGCCGGCACTGATCTCTTGGATCAGGCATCGAGAAACAGACCATCCGCTTCGGCTTGCTTCGATCGGTATGTTCAGAAAAGATCTTTATATTCTGCGCTTCAATATTATTCTGTTCATTGTCAGTGCAACTGTATTAGCGGCATTGTTAGCAGCTTCAATGGATCAGCCGATTGCCATGATGACGGTATTCGTTTCCTTTCTGCTGATGACATTCCTGCAGGCTATGGCTTTGATGTTCCGCTTCGGCAGTGAGATCAGCACCCGCCAGACAGATTATCGTATCCTGAGGTACAATGGCTGCACATCGCGCGACTGCAGAAAGATCATGAATCAGGAAGTGGCGATGGTATATGGAGCGGTGCTTTTGACAGCATTGTTCTATATCTCAAATGTCCTGATCTCCTATACGATCCATGGCTCTCTGCATCTGACCATGACGCTCCTGATGATCTTGACAGTCCTGCTGGCCCTGCTGTTCGGAAGTGTTCTGAACAAGATCATGTATCGCAGACTGATCCAGGACTCTTTGATGATCCAGAAAAATGATTGAACAGAAAAAAGGAGCTCTCAATGGGAACTCCTTTTGCATGCATGCTTATCGATCTTTTTTCTTTTCCAGAAAGAAGACAGTACAAGCATGACGGCTGTGACTAACGAAATGTTCATGCTGATCTTGCGGATCCATGTGTTTTCATACCAGCATACATAAGTGCCTGATCCGATATTGTCACAGGCGACCATGCCATCATATGTTTTATATGTATTGACGTATTCCGTGGTCCCATCGCTGTTCACTCTGGCGACCTGATAGCCCTTGTAGTAGGTCAGCGGCAGAACAAAGGAAGATGTTGTTTCATCGTCAGCTTCAAAGATCATCTTTGTGCCTGTTTTCGTATAGCTGATATCTAAAGAAGTCTCCGTATCATCTTTGATCGTCGTCCCATAAGTACGGTAGTCAGGGGCGTTCTGCGGCAGATAGTCCGCACCAGCCAATTCAACGCGGATATAGGTTGCTTTGTAGCATGGATCAATAATTGCACCGTTGAGGATATCGCTCCATGTCATGGCAGATGTCATGCCGAAGGTGCGAGTGAAGACAGGTACAACGTGATATATGCCTTCTCCGATCAGACATGCAAGAATGATCGGGGTGAACCATTTCTTAGAACACAGAGCCAGGATGCCGTAGGCAGAAGGAACAGCTAAGCACAGCATGGCAATCGTGCTTAAGCGCCATGGAAACTGCATAAAGCGCAGAAATGTCAGGGAGCTCCATGGGATAATGCTGCTTGGCAGCAGCATGGCAATATAGCCGATGATGCACAGTGTTAAGACAAAGGGATGTTCTTTTTTTCGGTGATCGAAGAAGAGGAACAGGAGCGGTGCAAATGTCAGGAACCATCCGACATTCATGGTCATCGTATTTTCCGGTGTCAGATTGTACCCGCTCATGCCAAAGACAGTTTTATTGACAAAGAACTGCCAGAGCTGCATCGCGCCGGCACCAAGATCGGTACCGTAGTTCAGGACATATTTCTGCGACAGCAGCTGTTCAATCATCGGCAGGGTAAAGAAGGCAGTCAGCAGAAACGCGGTACCGACTCCTTTGCATAGCGTGAGAAAGATCTCTTTTGTCAATTCTTTGATCTTTATGATAAAGAAAAGAAGACAGAGAACGACGCCCATTAAGAACGTCAGATCATGGGACAGAGCAAGTCCAATCAGACCGATGGCAAGCATGTTCCATTTCTTATCTTTCTGCCAAAGAATGACATAGAGCCCTTCCAGCAGCATGGGCAGGAACATCATGGCAAACACTTCGCCGAGGGCACCGCGCACATAGATATCGGTAATGCGGTAGTTGGCAAAGATATAGGCTGCTGAAGCAAGCCAGGCAAGCGAACGTTTCTGGGAGATCTTCAGGGCAAGATGCCACATTGCACAGCCGCTGATAAAGGTCGCCGCGATCACAGATATTTTGTAGCAGATCGTCAGAGGAACTCCAGCCAGATGCAGCAGAGCTGCAGGAATCAGCAGGACATCTGAATAGAACAGCGGACTGCTGTAGCCAAACCCATAATTCTCATAAGGATAGATCGCAGGGAACCAATTGCCTTCGCTGATGGAACGCGACAGCTGTTCAATGCGGGAGACATGAAAGAAAGTATCATGCTCGATCGGTAGCAGATCCATGCCAAGATACGGGATCATCAATACCGCGGTGATGCCCAATAAGAAGAGCAGATCAAGCCAATGCTGTTTGATAAATGTTTTCATCCGAAGTACCAGCTTCCAAACCACTCCATGGATTTAATATATGGAAGTACTGTGCCGAAGCCCGCTGTTGAAGGCAGGAAGGCATAAAAGAGAATGACATAGGCAAGCAGGAACAGAATGATGAATCGCTTTCCCCATTTTTTATCCATGATCTGGGAAAAGAGAAAGACGATTGCAAAGATCAGGAAGCAGCTGGCTGGATAGAAGTGATAGGCAAAAACACAGCGGGTTATGATGAGCCAAGGCATCAGGGCGGTCAAGTATCCGACTAAGATGACCCAAGCTTCGCGATTGCGATGGCTGATGAGCTGTGTGCCGCAGACGATAAAGCCAATGATCCCGCCCCAAGTCAGCAATGGATTGGAGTAGCAGGAGATACTGTGCAGAAGGCCGTTGGCATCGGTGGAGAAATTGTACCAGATCGGTCTGGCGTCAACGATCCACTGATACCAGACAGAAGAATACGGATGCGTTGCTTTCAGGTTGATATGATAATTATACATATACATATTCTGCGACCAGACATTGGCAATGGACCATGTATCTGTTTTCCAGACACGGTCCGGCAGGTACGTCAGCCAATAAATAACAATCGGTATGGCAATGAAGAAGAGAAAGCACAAACCGATCGTGATCCAGAATTTTTTCCAGAAGAAATCACGGATCATCATTGCTTCATGTGCCTGGCCATCTGTCAGTTCATCAAGATGCTGCAGAGCTTTCTTGGCTTGGAAATATTCATACATTCTGCGGAACAGATTGGCAAACAGCAGGATTGCTAAGCCGACGGCAGAATAGCAGGCCGTCCATTTGGTAGATATCGCAATGCCCATGGCAATGCCGCAGAACAGCAGTGTCTTCAGCGTTTTCTTCAAGGAAGTATCATAGAAGCTCGTATAGTAATATTTGATCATGAAATAGAACATCAGCAGAATGAAGAAGATGCTGAAAGGCTCTAAGGTGCCGATGCGCGAAGTCGTCAGATGCATGAAGTCGCAGGCACAAAGCAGGGCAGCCATGGCTGCTAAGCTGCGCTTCTTGAAGAGGAGCTTAGCGATGGCATAGATCAGAGGAATGATCAGGACACCGGTGATAGCTCCCGGCAGGCGCCAGGCAAGAGGATTCATGCCGAACAGCTTGATCGATAGAGCAATCAGATTGGTGCCGAACAATGGATGCACAGTAGCGTACATGATATGACCTGTACTGATCTCACTGGCGTTGCGCGGATGATAGATCTCATCAAAGTATGCCTGATCATAATAGGTCGGATGCAGGAGCAGCGTATCCTGTTCATCGATCAGCAGAGATGCAGGATAGGATGAATCTGCATTGTCATCCTGATAGACTTTGACAGGCAGGAAGCCATCAGAAGCAGCATTGCGGAAACCAATCTCAGTCAGCGTATTTGTCTTTGATACAGCATGGATCTTAATATAGCGGAAGTTCCATGTTCCTTCAGTGATGGTATATTCATAGATCGATCCGGAAGACAGCGTCGCAAGATCTTCCCACGTGGTACCGTCATTGGAACCGGCAAAGCTCATGCCGGAAGTACCGGAAAGATAATCAGGATTGATGCTGTCATCGCCATCACTGTAGATGGTGTAGATCGCACTGAAATCAGTATCGTCTGTGAGCTCCAGGATCACATCCTGTGCGCCGCTGGAACTGCTTGGCTGCCAAGTGGATACAGGAAAGACAGTGGATCCCAGCTGCCAAAAGGAAACAATTGCATAGGGTACGGCAATCAGGCAGATCAGGAACCAGTCCTTGATGTGCAGTTTCTGAAATGTACGGGAGGGCGTCACAAAAGAAAGTGAGCTTTCTTTCTGATGCGGTTCTTTTTCTGTGTGCTTCGGCAGAAAATGGAAGATCAGACAGAGAAGGGCGATGGCCGCTAAGCTGATCAATAGGATGATCAGCAGTTCACTGTCCTGGAAAATATGCAAGCTTAGTTCTGACATGGAATGACCTCTTTGTATCCATTATATATAAGAATGAACGGATTAAAAACCTAATTGAAATTGTTTTAGCACTCCTATTGACAGAGTGATAGAAGCGCATATAATAACTATTGTTAGCAGTCCAAAAAAGTGAGTGCTAAAAGACAAATATAGGAGGCATGAAATGTTAAGACCATTACATGATTATGTAGTACTCGAAAAGATCAAAGAAGAAGAAAAGACACAGAGCGGCATCATTCTGTCGACCAAAGAGGCAAAGGATGAACCTAGTCATGGTACCGTTATTGCGGTAGGACCTGGCAAGAACGAAGATGGTGTTCTTGTTAAGATCGATCTGAAAAAGGGACAGACAGTTATTTATAAGAAGTATTCTGGAACTGAAGTAAAAGAAGGCAAGAAGGAGTATCTGCTGATCAAGGCAGAAGACATTCTTGCAGTTGTTGAATAAGAAAGAAGGATAAGAAGAAATGGCAAAGCAGATCAAGTATTCTAATGATGCCCGCGTAGGCATGCTGAATGGTGTCAACAAGCTGGCAGATGCAGTCAAGATCACATTGGGTCCTAAGGGAAGAAACGTTGTTCTGGAAAAGAGCTATGGTTCACCGATGATCACCAATGATGGCGTGACGATCGCCAAGGAAATTGAATTGGAAGATAAGTTCGAGAACATGGGCGCAAAACTGGTCTATGAAGCAGCGAACAATACCAATGAAGTTGCCGGCGATGGTACAACAACGGCAACGATCCTGACCCAGGCTATGATCACAGCCGGTCTGAAGGCAGTGGATAAGGGCGCCAATCCAGTACTGATGAGAGAGGGCATGGACAAGGCTTCTCATGCCGTGGCAGAAAAGCTCTTAGAGAAGTCGCATAAAGTAAAGACAAATGATGATGTCAAGAACATTGCTACGATTTCATCCGGCAGTGAGGAGATTGGTTCTATCATTGCGGATGCAATGTCCAAGGTAGGCAATGACGGTGTTATCAATGTTGATGAATCCCGTTCTTTTGAAACAAATCTGGAAATGACCGAAGGCCTGCAGTATGACAAGGGCTATGTATCTCCATATATGGTTACAGATCATGATAAGAATGAAGTTGTATTGGAAAATCCGCTGGTCATGGTAACCGATCAGAAGATCAATACGATCCAGGATATTCTTCCTGTTCTGGAAGAAGTTGTCAAAGCTAATAAGGCATTGATGATCATCGCTGATGATTTTGACAATGAAGTCATGTCTACACTGATCATCAACAAGCTGAGAGGTACTTTCAATGTTGTTGCGACTAAGGCTCCTGGCTTTGGCGACAATGCGAAAGCACAGCTGAATGATATTGCGGTCATGACCGGTGCAAAGTTCTTTGCTAAAGATCTCAGCATGAATTTGGCTGACATGAAGGTCGCTGATCTTGGTTCTGCTAAGAAGATCATTGTCGGCAAGGATAAGACAACGATCATTGACGGCGATGGCAGCAAGAAGGCTGTTGCAGCCAGAATCAGTGAACTGAAGACACTGATTGAGAATACAAAGTCTGACTATGATAAGAAGAAGCTGGAAGAAAGACTTGGCAAACTGACAAATGGTGTTGCTCTGATCAAGGTCGGTGCAACAACAGAAACAGAATTGAAAGATAAGAAACTGAGAATTGAAGATGCTCTGAATGCTACCAAAGCAGCAGTTGCGGAAGGTGTTGTCACCGGCGGCGGCTTGGCTTTGATCCAGGCATACAGAGATACACGCGACACTGTCAAGAGCGATATTGTTGATGAACAGCGCGGTATCAATGTTGTATTGGAAGCATTGAAGGAACCGATTCAGCAGATTGCTGAAAATGCAGGCTTTGATGGTTCTGAAATATTGGAACAGCAGCTTGCTCAGAAAGAGAACATTGGCTTCAATGCCAAGACAGGTGAATGGGTCGATATGTTCAAGAAGGGCATTATTGATCCTACCAAGGTAACACGTTCTGCTCTGCTGAATGCGGCCAGCATCTCAGGCCTGTTCATTACGACGGAAGCAGCTGTTGCAGAGATTCCAAGCAAGGAACCGGCTGCACCTGCACCAATGCCTCAGTATTGATCTGAAAGGTCAGAATAACTGCACCCGTGCGGTGCAGTTTTCTTTTGCGCCTAGTAAAAAGAGAGCAATTCAAGTAGAATAGGTATGTTTCTTTAAAGGAGTCTGCATGATATTCATGATTCTAGGTTTTATTGCCATGATCTTTCTGTCAGAAGGACTTGGCCGATGGCTGCTGAAGTTCTTAAAATATGAGCCTGAGTATGCAATGTATGCTGCACCATATGGCGCTGCATTGCTTTTCTGTGCGTTATCGATGCTTTATATTCCGATTATTGTATTGCATGGTTCTTTCGGTATGATCCTGATCGTTACCATGGTCATTACAGCTTTGGCTGTGGTGCCTTTGATGCGGACACTGAAAGATACTTGGCATATCTTATTCCGAGCAAGAACAGTTTATATTATTCTGGCTGTCCTGCTGATCGGCGGTATGTTCCTGAGATATGGCCTGAATGATATGGTCCAGGACAGTGAACTTCTGAATATGGCATCCTATGTCGGGGCAAAATCGCTGTATCTGACTTCTTCGCCATTGCAGGGATATCCTTTGGCTGGCAGTGTCATCTATTGGTTTGCCGGCATGGATCATCAGGATGTTGTATTATTCTTAAGCTTATATGCTTCTGCCATTGGCATGATGATGTCGCTGAACTTCATTGACAGCTTTCAGCTGCCGAATCCATGGTTCCGTTTTACCCTGATCTTCTTTTCACTGTTCTACTGTACTTTCTATTCATGGAAGATTGTCGGAGCGTTCCACGGCGACAACTGGCGCCTGTATTTTACTGCCTTG
The DNA here is from genome assembly GCA_022486705.1 of Solobacterium sp. Classification (GTDB taxonomy): domain Bacteria; phylum Bacillota_I; class Bacilli_A; order Erysipelotrichales; family Erysipelotrichaceae; genus Bulleidia. Next base: position 9,679 of record JAKVKC010000033.1, read on the forward strand.
GCCATCTATACAGCATATCGCTGGCTGAAGACAGGAAAAGAAAATATCAAATATCTTCTGCCAGTCGTTCTCGGTGCCGGGCTCTTTGTTGATCAGGGCTATCTGATGATTGCTATCGAGATAGTGTACTGCCTGGCTGTTTTCCTCTTTCATGAGGAAAAGATCCGTGCGCTGTTTGATCTGACAACATTCCTGATGCCGGTCGTCTTCTATCTGTTCTTCTGGATTGCATCACGCAGCTTCTTTTGGGGCGTGGTCTTCGGCATTGTATGCCTGATCTATTATATGAAGCGCAGCAAGCGGAAGATGTATCATAGACTGATCCAGATTGAAGACTTTATGATCGCCTATGACAGACAGATCTTCTATGTGATCATTCCTGTGATCTTTCTTGTCGGGACCTTTATTCTGCGTTTCTTTATTGCCGGATACGGTATCGAATACGGCTACTATATCAGCTACTTCTCACATCGTACGGTCGCAGGCTTCCTGTTCCCGCGCGGCAATTATATCGATATGATCATGGATGTATGGAGATGGGCCGGAGTCATTGTCTTTGCCTGCAAAGCATTCACGAAAGAAGACCGCATGATCCGGGAACTGACCATATGCATGCTTGTTTTCTTTGTCAATCCATTGTGCATGGGCATGCTGACACAGATCACAGGACTGGAGACATATGCATGTGCTTTTGAGATCCTCTTCAATCCGTTTACGGATATTCTCGTGTTCATAGCCATTTATCAATTGTTTGAATGGACGGTCATTGGACAGTGGGTACTGGAGCTCTGTCTTGTCTTTGCAACATTGTGCGGACATATCGCCAGTTATACAAATCTTCCGATGGGACTGTACAGCGATCTCATCAATTCAAGTGAGACGGTACAAGAGGTACAGAACAAATGAATGTCTATGATTGGGACAATACGATCTATCGCGGAGACAGTACCGCAGACTTTGTCCTATGGCTGTATGTGCATCGGCCTCTGACGCTGCTTTCTGTATTTCGCACAGCAGGATGCGGTATTTTGTATGGTCTGCATCTGATAAAAAAACAGACCTTTAAACAGAATCTCTATCATATGTTCGTCTTTGTAAAAGATATGGATCAGACCGCAGATGCGTTCGTGGAAGGCCATATGGATCATGTGAAAGAGTGGTATCTGCGGCAGCAGAAGAAGGATGATATGGTCATCTCTGCTTCTCCTGAATTCATGATCCGGCGCTTTTGTGCCAAGCTTGGCATCGCCCATGTATTGGCTTCTCAAGTCGATCCGAAGACAGGCAAATATACCGGACGGAACTGTCACGGGAAAGAAAAAGTCAGAAGACTGAAAGAAATGGAAAATAACGCAGATATTGAAGAGTTCTACAGTGATTCAATCAGTGATGCTCCTTTGGCTGCATTGGCTGAAAAAGCATATTTAATAAAAGGAGACCAGCGGCGGGTATGGCCGCAGAAATGAGGCAGTGAAATGAATAAGAATTATGATGCAGTAATTATCGGCGGTGGAATCGGCGGCTTGATGTGCGCGTATCGTCTGATGCAAAAAAGACCGGATCTTCATGTGCTGATCCTGGAAAGAGGAAAGAAGCTGGAGGAGAGGAACTGTCCGATCCTGAACGGGAAGGTCAAACAGTGCATTAAGTGCAAGCCATGTGCCATCATGGAGGGCATGGCTGGTGCCGGTGCTTTCTCCGATGGAAAATACAATATTACAACAGAATACGGCGGCTGGCTGCCATCTGTCATGGATGCTAAGGAAGTGCTGGACTATATTCACCAGGCAGATGATATCTTAGTAAAGTATGGAGCAGATAAAGAAGTCTATCATCCAAATGATGAGCTCAAGACACTGTGTCTGCAGCATGATCTGCATATGCAGCAGGCTGAAGTCAAACATCTTGGAACGGATGCCAACTATACGACCATGCTGAACTTTATTCATTCTCTGGATGGCAAAGTCGATATTGAAACAGAGGCTATTGCGGAAGATGTGGATAAAGACAGCCATGAGGTCTTATTTACGCAGAAGGGCGAAAAGAAAACAGTCCATGGCGATACGATCATCTTTGCGGTCGGCCGTGTCGGCAATGGCATGTTTGAAAAGTGGTGCAATAAGTATCAGATCAAGCGCACCAACAATCAGGTGGATATCGGCGTCAGGGTCGAGCTCCCGTATGAGATCTGGGAAAATTTCTCCAAGAAGATCTATGAGCCGAAGATCTATTTCAAGAATGGCCACTATGGCGATCGTACAAGGATGTTCTGCTTCAATGAAAGAGGCTATGTCGTAACGGAAAATTCGGATGGTGTACTTACCGTAAATGGACATTCCTATAAGGATAAAGCAAAGCAGTCCAATAACAGCAACTTTGCACTGCTGTCTTCTACTTTCTTTACGGAACCATTTGATCAGCCGGTCGAGTATGCAAGATATATTGCTTCCTTGGCCAATAAGATCTCAGGCGGTTCTGTATTGATCCAGCGCTTGGGCGATCTGGAAAAGGGACAGCGGACAACGGTATCTCGTTTGGCCCAGTCTTCTGTCAGACCGACGCTCAGTGCTGTGCCGGGAGACCTTTCTCTCTGCATGCCGAAGAGACAGCTGGATAATATTATTGAAACATTGCATGCCTTGGATGCAGTTGCTCCAGGAACAGCGAATGAAGATACGCTGCTGTATGGCATTGAGTGCAAATACTACAGTGCGCGTCCGGAAGCTAAGGACTTTGAACTGACAGCTGCCAAAGGGATCTATGCCTTGGGCGATGGCGCAGGCTTTACCAGATCGTTGGCACAGGCTGCGGCCAATGGCCTGATCGTCGCGGATATTCTTGCCAAGAAGCAATAAAAAAATCAGATTTCTGCTTTTGCAGAGATCTGATTTTTTTTGTAAAGATAAAAGATAATTATTTCTTGGCAGCAAGCTGTGCCTGAACAGCAGTCAGAGCAACAACACCGACAATATCCTGCCAGAAGCATCCTCTGGACAGATCATTGACTGGCGCAGCCAATCCCTGCAGCATTGGACCGTAAGCTTCTGCTTTGCCAAGTCTCTGGACAAGCTTGTAACCGATATTTCCGGCATCGATGTTCGGGAAGATCAGGACATTTGCTTTGCCAGCGACCGTAGAACCCGGTGCCTTCAGAGCAGCGACCGTAGGATCCAGCGCCGCATCCAGCTGCAGTTCACCATCGCAGTCCAGAGAAGGATATTCGCTCTTAGCAGCAGTGACAGCACCGACGACCTTATCAACTAAGGCATGCTTTGCAGATCCCTTTGTAGAATGGGAGAGGAAAGCAACTCTTGCGTGCTTGCCGACCAATGCTTCAAAGGATTCCGCAGAATCAGAAGCAATTGCAGCGAGCTGCTCAGAATCAGGATCCTGATTCAATGCACAGTCAGCGAAAACAAATGTTCCGTTCTCGCCATACTGGCAATTTGGTACATCCAAGACAAAGAAGCCGGAAGCCAGTTTCTTGCCAGGTGCTGTCTTCAGGATCTGCAGCGCAGGTCTTAAAGTATTTGCGGTAGAATGGCAGGCACCGGATACTAAACCGTCAGCGTCGCCGTTCTTGACCATGATTACACCGAACATTGTCTTATCCTTGAGCAGAGTCTCTCTGGCCAGCTCAGGAGTCATGCCTTTTTTCGCACGGAGCTCGGTCAGCAGAGCAACATAAGCATCAAGCTTTTCTGCTTTTTCCGGATCAACAACTGTGACACCGTCTAAAGAAACACCGTATTTTGCAGCATCAGCCTTGACTGTCTCTGCATTTCCCAGCAGGATCAGCTTCGCTGTCTTTTCTTCTGCTACCTTGGCAGCAGCCCGGATCGTTCTTTCATCTTCACTTTCCGGCAGGACGATCGTTTTCAGATCCTGCTTTGCTTTCTCTTTGATTCCTTCAATAAATGACATAAAATGAATCTCCTCCTATCATCATCATCAACAAAACTTTACACCTTTCCCGTTTCAAATTCCATTGATAATAGCGAAATGTGTACCGGTTTACAAAAAAAGATGCATTTTATTGTACTTTTAGTACTTACAATGAATTAAAAATGCACCTGAATGAATGTTATAATATTGTCATATCAGGAGAAAATATGGCTCAATATACACTGAAAAATGAACAGGTCACTGCGGTGATCGATGAACATGCATCAGAAATCCACAGCTTTAAGGACAATCAGACCGGCATTGAATATATGTGGCAGGGTGATCCGAAATACTGGGCAGGGAGAAATCCGACCTTGTTTCCGATTGTTGGATCGACTTGGGACAAGAAACTGCATATCCATGGCAGCGAATATGCCATCGGCAATCATGGCTTTGCCCGGCACAGTGATTTTATCTGCATGGAACATGATGATTCTCATCTGGTCATGGAACTGACAGATAATGAAGAAACAAGAAAACAATATCCATTCTCTTTTCAGATGGATATTCATTACACGCTGAAAGACAGAGAGCTGCAGATCCAATATGAGATATCCAATACAAACGATGAAGATATGCCGTTCAGCTTCGGTCTGCATCCTGCTTTCAACTGCCCGCTGGATCCAAAGAAGAAATTTGAAGATTATCAGATTGCTTTCAATGCGCCGGAGACTGTTTCTTTGATCAATGGACAGATGGCTGATACAAAAGCGATCCCGCTGAACCGCGATGATCTGAAGAAGACGATCATCATTGCTTCCCCAAAGAGCACCGAAGTTTCTTTAGGTGATGAAGAGCACAGTGTCACGCTGCATTATGAAGGGTATGAATGGATCGCCTTCTGGAGCCCGGAAGCACCGTTCATCTGTTTGGAACCATGGCATGGACATGGCGATTTCGGCAAAGTAGAGGTTCCGTTTGAGCAGCGAGAAGGAACTGTAACATTGGCACCGCATACAAAGTGGACATCGGATTATGCAATCCGTGTCAAATAAGGAGAGGGAAAATGTTCAATACAATTATCAGAAAGAATTACGATGAAGTAAGCAGTGAAGCATTTAAGATCATGAAGGAAGTAGTTACCGGAAAGAAGAATGCAGTTTTAGGACTTGCGACAGGATCATCACCTGTTGGCATGTACAAGAAGATGATCGCTGATCATAATTCAAACGGCACTTCCTATAAGGATTGTCTGACGTTCAACCTGGATGAGTATGTCGGTCTGCCGAAGTCTCATGACCAGAGCTATTACACATTCATGCATGAGAATCTGTTCTCCGGCATTGATGTTCCGGAAGAGAATATTCATATTCCGGATGGCAGTGCAGCAGATGAGAAGCAGGCATGCATTGACTATGAGACAGAACTGAAGAAGCATACCGTCGATATTCAGATCTTAGGCATCGGTTCCGATGGCCATATTGCTTTCAATGAGCCAGGCTGCCCATTTGCATCAGAGACACATCTGATGGATCTGACAGAACAGACAAGAAAAGACAATGCCAGATTCTTTGACGGCGATATTGATGAAGTTCCTACCAAGGCCATCACACAGGGACTGGCATCCATTATGAGAGCTTCCAAGATCGTTCTGATCGCTACCGGCGCTAACAAAGCAGAAGCTGTCTACAATATGATCCATGGTCCAAAGACAGAATCCTGCCCAGCTTCCATTCTGCAGGATCATAAAGATGTCACGGTCATCCTGGATGAAGCAGCTGCTTCTAAGCTCTGAGCATAATCATTGCCACAGACATCAGCCTATGACATACTGATGTCACAGGAGGTATATGAAAATGGATATTGTAAAAAGTGCAGCTGAATATGATGCAGTATTGAAGGATAACAAGTCTGTATTTGTAGATTTCTATGCAGATTGGTGCGGACCATGCAAAATGGCTGGACCGGTCGTTGAAGCATTGGCTCAGATACATACAGGGGTCAAATTCATCAAAGTAAATGTTGATGAATGCCCGGATATTGCATCTCGCTATGGCATTATGTCGATCCCAACGATGATCGCCTTCAAGAATGGCGAACAGGCAGCTACTTCGCTTGGCTTTAAGCCGAAAGAAGAACTGGAAGAGATCGTCAAAGCTGCTGAATAAGGAACCGAAGGCCAAGGTCTGAAATGATCTTGGCTTTTTTTATGCCCTGTCGGTTTAGAGATTGTAAACAAAATGTTTAAAAAAGTATTGCAATGCGAATCTCTTTTTGGCATAATGTTCTAGGTTTTATAAAAAGTTATAAAAAGTTTACTTTTACCAAACAGAAAAGGGAGGCACAGATGATCGATATCGGACATCGGATCAACCAGCTCAGGATCAAAAATGATCTGACTTTAGAGGAATTGGCTTCACGTACGGAGCTCACAAAAGGATTTCTGTCGCAGCTGGAACGGAATCTGACGGCACCGTCTCTGCAGACGCTGGAAGATATTGCGGAAGCTTTAGGAACGACCATGTCAAAGTTCTTTGCTGAAGATACCGATGAGAAGGTCGTCTTTACGCCGAATGATGCCTTTGATGATGAGCAGGATGGCTATACGTTGCATTGGATCGTGCCGAATGCCCAGAAGAACTCCATGGAACCAGTCATTCTGGAGCTCGGCCCCGGTGCCAGTTCGAAAGAGATTGCACCGCATGAAGGGGAAGAACTTGGCTATGTCCTCAATGGGCGCATCGTTCTGATCCGTGAATCCAATCGCAAAGGACTTCCTTTGAAAAAAGGGGATACTTTCTATATTAAAGGCAATGAATCGCACCACTTAGAGAATCGTTCGCAGAAAGGTGCTGCTGTGCTGTGGATCAGCACACCGCCGGAATTCTGATACAGGAACAGGGGAGAAATGAAATGGCAAAGAAATTGATCGAGATCAAAAATATCGTCAAGACATTTGACAAGCAGGTCGTTTTAAAAGGCATCTCTTTGGATATTATGGAAAATGAATTTGTTACGCTCTTGGGACCTTCCGGCTGCGGCAAAACGACACTGCTGCGGATCATTGCGGGCTTCTTGGAAGCGACAGAAGGACATGTCATTATGGATGGCGAAGATATCGCATCTATTCCGGCATACAAAAGAGATGTCAATACGGTCTTCCAGCATTATGCACTGTTCCCGCATCTGGATGTCTATGACAATATTGCCTTTGGCCTGAGCATCAAGAAAGAACCAAAGGATATCATCAATCAGAAAGTAACACGTATGATCGCCTTGGTAGGCTTAGAAGGCTTTGAACATAAGGATGTGACACTGCTATCCGGCGGTCAGCAGCAGCGAGTCGCTATTGCCCGTGCACTTGTCAATGAACCAAAAGTACTGCTGCTGGATGAATCGCTTTCTGCACTGGATAAGAACTTAAGAAAAGAAATGCAGCTGGAGCTGAAAGAGATCCAGCGTGAAGTAGGCATCACCTTCATCTTTGTGACGCATGATCAGGAAGAGGCACTGACAATGTCAGACAAGATCGTCATTATGAAAGACGGCGATATTGAACAGGTCGGTACGCCAGCGGATGTCTACAATGAACCGGTCAATGAATACTGTGCAAGATTCATCGGCGATTCCAATATCATCGATGGCTTCATGAAAAAAGACAATACTGTCTCATTTGATGATGAAGACTATCAGTGCACCGATTATGGCTTTGCCGAAAATGAACCGGTCGATATCATGATCCGGCCGGAGGATATTGACCTGGTCGCAAGGAACCGGGGACTGCTGAATGGTGAAGTCAAGTCTTCTCTGTTCAAAGGCATGCATTATGAGATCATTGCCGAAACATCCTCTGGAACATCAAAGACGGTCATGATGCATGTGACAGGCGAACATGATGTCGTCAATAAAGAAGCACATGAAAGGCTCAGTGCATCTTCCTTCATGATGGATCTGGAAGATGTTGTCAATCTGAATGACAGTGAAGTCATTGCCAGAGCCAATGCCCAAGCATGGACGGATGAAGAGGAAGATGTTTCCCTGACAGACATTGAATATGATGTAAAAGAAGAAGTCGGTGTCTATGACTGTACGATCGGAACTTCCAATGGCACAAAGATCACGATCAAGATCAATGTCGTCAAGCCAAGAGCAGTGGAAGATACTGACAATGAAGAATCGATCCAGGCGTTTGATTTCTTCCGTACGGTAGATGAGATCAAGGAGTCGGTCGCTTTGGATACGGATCTGATCCGCTGGGCCGATGCCTATGCATGGTCAACAGAAGATAATTCCCGTGTTGAGATCTGGGATGTGAAATATGATTTTGATGATCAGAATATCACCGAAGGACTGTACCCAATTACCTTCAGCACACAGGGACGTGAACTGAAGATCGAAACAACAGACAAACATGAGGTTGGCGAAAGAATCGGTCTGCAATGGCATCCGGAAGATATTCATGTCATGAAGAAGATGGGGTGAGGATATGAAATCATTTGCAAAACTGACCATACCTTATCTGATATGGATGACGGTCATGATCATTGTGCCAATGCTGATGATCGTGCTCTATGCGATCACTGTACAGGGAAATGATGTCCTGACCTTCCAATTTACCCTGGATAATTTTATCCGTTTTTTCCAGGATTCGATCTTTCCAACTGTTTTATGGCGCTCCTTGAAAATGGCTTTTTTTACAACATTGATATGCATTGCTATCGGCTATCCGATGGCGTACGTCATGGCCAAACTGAAGCCGCACAGCCAGGCAGTCATGGTACTGCTGGTCACCCTGCCAATGTGGATCAATATGCTGGTCCGTACCTATGCATGGAAGGGCATCCTGTCCAACTTTGATGTTTCATCAGAATTCAGTGTCTATGTCGGCATGGTATACAACTTCCTGCCATTCATGATCCTGCAGATCTATACATCGCTTTCCAAGATTGATGAGAATCTGATCATTGCTTCCCACGATCTGGGAGCCAATGACCGCGAGACATTCTTAAGAGTGATCCTGCCGCTGTCTCTGAGCGGGGTGATCTCCGGTATTACATTGGTCTTCTTGCCAGCAGTATCGTCATTCTTTATTCCGAAACTGCTCGGCGGGGGACAGTATGTTCTGATTGGAAATCTGATTGAAGATTACTTTATCTCAACAGGAGACTGGAACTTCGGTTCAGCGATTTCTCTGATCATGGCGATCATTATTCTGATCTCTATGTATATCACTAAGAAACTGGACAAAGAACCGGCGGAGGTGAATGAATGATGAAAAAGAAAAGACCGATCCTTTCCAGCATCTATATGTGGCTGGTATTGGCATTCTTCTATATTCCGATCGTTTATGTTGTCTTCTTTTCCTTCAATAGTTCCAAGTCGCTTTCCAATTTCACTGGCTTCTCCCTGAAGTGGTATGAAGAAATGTTCTCCAATCGTTCCATTATGGAAGCCATCTTTGTGACGGTAGCCATTGCCGTCATCGCAACCGCTGTATCGACAGTTGTCGGTACGATCACGGCCATCGGCATGTCCAAGTCGAAGAAGATCGTCAGAGAAGCCATCACGCAGACCAATAATCTGCCGATGCTGAATCCGGATATCGTTACCGCCATCGGCTTCATGCTGTTCTTTACATCGCTGCGCATCTCGACTGGATTTGTCACGATGCTGTTAGCACATATTGCCTTCTGCATTCCATATGTCATCCTGAGCATTATGCCTCGTCTGAGAAGATTGGATCCGAATATGGCTGAAGCAGCGATGGATCTTGGCTGTACGCCATGGCAGGCAATGTGGCGGGTCATTATCCCGCAGATCAAGGGCGGTATCGTTGCCGGTGCTCTGGTCGCATTCTCTATGTCCTTCGATGACTTTGTCATCTCACTGTTTACGACCGGTCCTGGTATTTCCAATATCTCTATCTATGTGTATTCCAACGTCAAGCGTGTCAATCCGACCATCAATGCATTATCTGCCATTATTGTCTATGTAGTTACAGCAATCCTGATCATTGTGAATGTGATTCCGATGATCCGTGATAAGAGAAGGGGAAAAAATTATGAAGCACTTACAGAAAATCGCTAAATTAGCACTAGGTTCCGCCATGATCGTATCTTTGTCTGCATGTTCCAGCACAGGCTCTGCTAAGAGCTCTGCATCGACCGAAACTGTGGATGCAAAGGAACAGTTTGGCTGCAATGCCATCAATGTCTACAATGCGGGGGAGTATATCGATACCGATGTACTTTCTGCCTTTGAAAAGCAGTACAACGCCAGAGTCAACTATGATACTTTTGATTCCAATGAAACAATGTACACAAAACTGTTAGGCGGCAGCAGCTATGATGTCATCGTTCCATCCGACTATATGATCGAGAGAATGATCTCCGAGAATATGCTGCAGCCATTGGATCAGTCGCAGCAGACCAATGTCAAAGACTATGATTCTGCTGTTCTGAAGATGAGAGATTCCTATGATGAAGGCGGAAAGTATTCTGTTCCTTACTTCTGGGGCTCCGTCGGACTTGTCTATAACAAGAAACTTGTCAGTGAAGAGGATATTCAGAAAGAAGGATGGAATATTCTCAAGGATACAAAGTATAAAGGCAATATTTATTACTACGATTCTCAGAGAGATGGTTTCATGGTCGCCTTTAAAGCTCTAGGCTACTCGATGAATACCGAAGATGAAACAGAGATCCAGTCTGCTTATAAGTGGCTCAGAGATATGAATGATACAATGGAACCAGCTTATGTGACGGATGAAGTCATAGACGGCATGGTCAATTCGCAGAAAGCCATTGCCATCATGTACTCTGGCGATGCGGCTTATGTCCTCAATGAGAATGAGGATATGGCTTGGATCGAACCAGATCAGGGAACGAATATCTGGAGCGATTCCATGGTCATTCCAAGCAATGCCAGCTGCAGCGGCTTAGCAAACGAATTCATCAACTATATGGCAAGCTATGATGTCCAGCTGGCCAATACAGAAGCAGTTGGATATACATCTGTCAGAAGCGATGTTGCGGAAGAAATGACCGCTAAAGATGGCGATTACTATGAAAATGATGCATATACGGTCAGAAAAGACGGTTCAAAAGATGAAGTATTCCACTACAATGAAAAACTGACAAAGGCTCTGTCAGATCTGTGGAACAAAGTAAAGGTACAATAACAGCAGTCAGGGAACGCCGAAAGAGGCGTTCCTTTGCTTTCTTTGTTGCATTTTGGCCCTGTTTTCGGTATACTAATTTAGCATGTTAAATGCAAGGTGGTTCCTTAGCCAAGTGGTAAGGCAACAGACTGCAACTCTGTGAGCGCCGGTCCGACTCCGGCAGGAACCTCCATCTATTTATGGGGATGTGGCGGAATCGGCAGACGCATCGGACTTAAAATCCGGTGGTAGCAATACCGTGTGGGTTCAAGTCCCATCGTCCCCACCATTGGAAATAAAAAAGCACTCAGAGTCAGTGCTTTTTTTGATACCTATTGATCCTGCAATTATTTGAACAGCTGTGATGCTTTGATCATGATCTTTCTAGTCCAGCAGTTAGCTGATGAAGAAGAAGGGCATTTCGTTTTGACTGCTGTACCAGGTGCTGTGTAACTGTCATTTGGAGAAGTGATAGTATCTTCCTCAATTGTAATCTTGATTGCATCACTGGCACTCTTTGTATCCGTTTCTTTATAGCGAATATAATATGTACCTTTTTTCAATACAGTTGCATCATCTGTGCATGGGAACCATAGGATTCCATCAAGACTGTATTCCATAGCAGCTGTTGTATTCACTATCCTGCCATTTTCTACAGTCAATGAAGCAGGTGTATCCTGTGTTCCTTTAACAGTATCTGGTATGGTAATGATGACGGCTTCGCTCGGATTCTTTGTGTCAGTTCCCTTATAGCGTATATAGTATGTTCCCTTAGACAATGAAGTAGATCCATCTGTACATGTCAGCCAATGGATTCCGTCTATACTGAATTCCATGGCTGATGTAGTATTCACTATCTTGCCATTTGAAACAGTCACTTCAGGTAAAAGACAAATCATGAGTACCTAGATAAATGAAAACCAAGTTCTGAAGTTGATACGCTTTGCTTGGTCTTATTTTCTGATCTCTTTAGGAAGATTTTCTGACCACGGCATAAGTTCATCTAGGAA
>JAKVKC010000034.1 GCA_022486705.1 Solobacterium sp.
AAGAGCACATTGCAAGCCAAAAACATGATTATCTTGATAAGCTGACGACCGAACTCGTTAAACAGTATGACGTGATTGCGATTGAAGATTTGAAAACCAAGAATCTGATGCACAATCATCATCTTGCGCGGGCAATAGCCAATGCTTCGTGGAATATGTTTGCAACGATGCTGGAGTATAAATGCAAGTGGTATGGAAAGAAACTTGTAAGAGTAAACCCTGCTTACACATCGCAGACATGTTCAGAATGTGGATGCCTGAACAGCAGGCTTGGGTATGACCGTTACGGCTGGCTGAGCGTCAGAAAGTGGGAATGTCCAAACTGCGGAGCACATCTGGACAGAGATGTAAATGCTGCAATGAACATACTGAATCTGGCATAAGCAGATCCAATATAAAGGTGTGGAACACACCTTGGTAAATAGTTAAGACCTCCGAACATGATACTTATGTTCAAGCCTGACGGTCCCAGAAGCCTGTGGCTTTAGCCACGGGTAGTTCACGTGATGTTTCATGGCAGAACTGACGTTTTTGCAAAACGAGGAACAAGAGGAGGATATTTCCCACAGTGTGACAATCGTTGGAACAATGAAATATGCCCAATTCAAAAAAAAGAACAAAGATACTGTCATCAGCTTGCGTGCCAACAACGGAAATGGACACAATTGCAGGGGTGGCATGTTCGCAACCATCTCATTGGAAAACGTGAAGATGGAGCGGATACCATTGGTATTTATCCATTGTTGGCAGATGATAGCTGTCGCCTTTTAGTTTTTGATTTTGATGACCATTTATCAAAGAATGCGGCTGAAAATGATTATGCTAATGAAAATGATGAATGGAAAACTGAAGTGGGTGCATTACGGGAGATATGCAAACAGAGCCATATTCCCATATTGGTAGAACGTTCTCGTTCAGGAAGAGGTGCTCATGTTTGGATATTTTTTAAAAAACCAATATTGGCAGCAAAAGCAAGGCTTTTTGGTGCACTTCTTCTTGAACATGGAATGATCTCTGTCAATCTTCCATCTTTCCATTTTTTTGATCGCATGTATCCGTCACAGGACACATCGAGAGGAATAGGCAGTTTAGTTGCACTACCTTTGCAAGGACAGGCTTTGAAAAATGGAAACAGTGCTTTTGTTGATGAAAACTGGAATGCATATTCTGATCAATGGTCCATTTTGTTTCATACACCTAGGTTGGACGAGGAAGAAATTAGTGATTTCATCATGAAAATGAATGTGAACCCTGCAAAAGAACTGTATCGTCCAAAACCATGGAATCGAAAAGAATCATTTAATAGAGAAGATGTTGTAGGAAAATTGCATATTACACTGGCAAATGGAATTTATGTGGATATTTTGAATGCTGCGCCGAGACTGCAGAACCAGATCCGTTCTTTAGCTGTTTTAGATAATCCGATTTTTTACCGAAATCGTAATGCAGGGCGTTCAAATTATAATCAATTCAGTACAATCTATCTTGGAGAGGATGTGGATGGTTACATTCATATCCCACGTGGACAGTTGGATTTGCTGAAAGAAAAATGCAAAGTCAGCTGTATTTCAACAGTTATATGTGATAAACGAGAAAAAGGGCGTCCAATTCGCGTAAGTTTCAAAGGAAAACTCAGACCAGAGCAGGATTCCGCTGCCGCAAGTATGCTGTCGTATGATAATGGAATATTAGATGCAGCAACAGCTTTTGGCAAAACGGTTGTCAGCAGCTATCTTATCGCTCAACGCGGAGTTAGCACTTTGATTTTGCTGCGGAGTAAAAGTTTATTGAAGCAATGGGAAAAAAGCTTGATCGAATTTCTTGATATTGATGAAAATGCTCCTATATACACGACTGCATCAGGAAGAACAAAAACAAGAAAGAGTTTAATCGGGACCTTTCAGGCAGGACAGAATAAAATGTCGGGCATTATTGATATAGCAATGATTGGATCAATCTGCAATCAATTAGATGAACAGGGAAAAATTCCCTCATATGGACTGGTGATTTTTGATGAATGTCATGGGGCTGCGTCAGTGCAGGCACAAAAAATATTGGCACACATTGATGCAAAATATGTTTATGGAGTTACTGCAACTCCTGAAAGAAGTGATTCTTTAGAAAAGATTATTTTTATGATGATAGGCCCAATCCGTCATCAATATACTATAAAAGAACGTGCAAAAGCCACGGGAATAAAACAATTTGTATATCCTAGATTTACGCGTGTTTCAAATCCATATGGGATAGAATTAGATATAAACAAAGCATATGAATTAATCAGTAACAGTTCATCTCGTAACGATCAGATAGTATCTGATATTAGCGAATGTATAGAACGAAAACGTTCGCCAGTCGTTTTAACAAGACTAAAAAAACATGCTGAGTATTTATTTGATCGGCTTCAGGGGATGGCGGATCATGTTCTTCTCCTATATGGAGATAATACAGATAGACAAAATTATGAAATTCAAACCGAATTGCATAATATATCAGATCAAGAGTCTCTAATCTTAATTGCAACTGGTTCAATTCTTGGCGAGGGATTTGACCTTCCAAGATTAGACACGCTAATGCTGGTATCACCCATGAAATTTGAAGGACGTATTGTTCAATATGCTGGAAGAATTGGCAGAATATACGCAGGTAAACAGAATGTGATTATATACGATTATGTTGATTCGCATATTGGATATTTTGATCATCAGTATAAACAACGACTGAAAGCTTATGCTGCAATGGAATACCAGATTATGTCGCCTGCATCTGTTCCAGGAAAACAAGAAGCAAATGCAATATATAGTGCGGAAAATTATATTGATATATTTGAAAGAGATCTTGTAGAAGCGGAATCAGAAGTGATTATTGCAAGTCCATATTTAACAATTGAAAAGGTCGAACGCTTTATAAGAATAATGAAATGTCGACAAGAAGCAGGCATAACTGTTACAGTCGTTACAATGGATCCTATGCAGCATGACATGTTTGATGAGAATGTTCAGCAAATGTTAATTAATAAAATGAAAGCTTTAGGAGTGATTGTGCTGAGTACAGCCGATGAGGGGGATCATTATGCGGTATTTGATAGAAAGCTTGTTTGGCATGGTGGCATGAATTTGCTTGGAAAGGAAGATACATGGGACAATATGATACGTACAATGGATGAAAAGGCAGCGGAAGAATTAATACAGCTGTCTGTTAGTAGTGAAAACGGTATTATAGAAAAAAATGAGGCTTTATCAGAAAAAGTGCGTTGATTTCACAGATTTTTAGAGAGCTTATTCAGCTCATTTCCTAGAAATAATGAGATAATGTACGCAGTAAGATTTTTGTTTCATCATCTGGGAGACTCTATATGAGCAGACAAAACAGACGTGGATTTACCCTGGCAGAACTGCTGGTGGTCGTGGCAATCATTGGTGTACTTGTGGCAGTCAGTATTCCTATCTTTACTTCGCAGCTGGATAAAGCAAAGATTGCAACCAATGCGGCAAATATCAAAGCAGCAAAGAATGCAGCAATTGTTGATTATATGAGCAATGATCGCCAGAATGCTTTTTGGGTACCGACAGAAGGATCTCAGCGTCTGCAGAACGGAGCTGCTTATTGCTACAATGTTTCATCAGGAACTTTTGAAACTAAGGATTCAGGAATATATGATGCAGAAGATAATGGCATCTACAGTTATATCCATGCAGACAGAACTTGAAAAGGCCATTCAGCCTTAAAAAGGGGTAAATAATTTTTGAATTTTCTCATAAAAACTGAAACAGGAGAATGACACATTATATCGAAAGCTGTCAGAAATATGGATTTCTTTATAAAACAATTCTATTTGTAATTCATCTTCTTTCTTTAGAAAAGAAATACAAAAAATACCCTCAGATAATGATGAGGGTAAAGAATCATATGTCTTTGTTTAGAAACTGGCAGAAATGCATTAATTGCCATGTATTGCATGATAGAACCATTGACCTGTTTCTGACAGGTCATTTTGATTCCAGCCAGAGGTCTTGTCACATGAAGATTGGATCAATGCACTGGTTTCATTTTTATTGGAAAGTGACCATGCAATATAGGAGATACTGTTCTGATTCAAAAGATCAAGCCAAGCCTGTGCACTGTCATAGTCAATGCCGCCATTGCCTGAAGCATCGCATATACTGCATTCACTGACAAACAGAGGTACGCCTGCCTGTACTGCTTTCAGCGCTTTATTCCTAAGATCTTCTTTATGAGTGCCGGCATAGAAATGCAGGGAATACATGACATTGGCGTCGTCCAGCTGATTGCCGATCACTTCATCTACATCCTGCGACCAAGTGTTGGTGCCGACGATGGCAACCGCATCTGGATCATTCTTCCGGATGATGTTCAGTATATCTTCAGCATATGGTTTGATCACTGTGCTCCAGGGACTGTTCTGCGGCTCGTTGCATAGTTCATACAGTACATTGTCATAGTTGCTGTATTTGGCGGACATTTCATCAAAGAAGGCTTCCGCTGCAGCCTGATTCTGCGTTGGATTGCCGTCGGAGAGAATATGCCAGTCAATAATGACATACATGCCTAGATCATTTGCGGCTTTGACACCGGTATCGATCAATTCTTTCAGCTTTGCAGGATCGCCATCTGTACAATAGCCGCCGGACTCTGCGGTATACATTGCCAGTCGTATCGTATTGACGCCCCAATCTTCTTTCAGTGATTGGAATGCTTGCTTGTTTACAAACTGAGGATACCACGCCAGACCATGTGTGCTGACGCCTTTCAGCTGTACTGTTTCTCCCTGCTGATTGACTAAGTGAGACCCATCGACATG
Organism: Solobacterium sp.; assembly: GCA_022486705.1. Classification (GTDB taxonomy): domain Bacteria; phylum Bacillota_I; class Bacilli_A; order Erysipelotrichales; family Erysipelotrichaceae; genus Bulleidia. Next base: position 4,823 of record JAKVKC010000034.1, read on the forward strand.
CAGGGCACCAACAGGATTCACTGCTGCAGAAGAACTGGAAGCAGCAGGCGCAGGTGTTTCTGCTGCCTTTTTAGGCGTGCCTTCTATAGTCTCAGATGTTCCATCGATGAAGGTGACATCCGTACTTGCGATGGCAAACGCATCCGTGCTTGTGCTTCCTAAGATCAGGCCAATATCCTTGACAGAAGAACCTGTTTTAATTTCAGCATTGTAATCGGCAGGTGAAATTGACCAAGCATCGCTGACAGAACAGTTCCAGTTCTGCGAGAGCGTACTGTTATCCGGTCCTTTCAGCTGCATCTGCCATGTCTTTATATCCTTGTCTGAACTATTCTCTATCTGGAGCGATATTTGCTGATAATGGATATTATCAGAGTCCCATGTATTGGATACAGTTAAAGAAGGGATAATGTCTGAGGTTTCTTCATCAGCTGGCTGGGCGGAAGACAGCGGAGAGGCTGAAGAAACGGCAGGAGACGAAGAACAGCCATTAAGCAAAAGAGAGAAGCTGGAAAGCAGCAGCATTGCATGAGTCATATGTTTAGTTTTCATGAGTATATCTTATAACACATCGAGGGGTATATCATAAATTTCCGCAGCTGATCGTATGGCAATCCAGCAGGATAATTCATATGTGCAGATAAAACAGCCGTGGATCTGCGATGCAGAACGGAGACTGGCGCAGAGATCATGCATAAAATCAATGGATGATTACGTTAATACTGAGGAATCTTTCCGCAGGTCTTGAAATCTTACTATAATAGTATCTATAGTGCGTGCTCTCTATTGAGAGCGGGCTGGAGGCGGAAATATGGAACACTCAAATCCTTTGTTAAAAGATCTGGACAGTACAAAGAAGTTAATAACCATCGGAGAGATCATGCTGAGACTGACACCTCCGAATTATGAAAAGATCAGAATGGCTTCTAATTTTGAGGCAAGCTATGGCGGAAGTGAAGCAAATATTGCTTTGGCTTTGGCAAACCTTGGCATTGACAGTACCTTCTTCAGCGTTGTGCCGAACAACTCTTTGGGCAAAAGTGCGGTGCGCTGGCTCCGCTCCAATGATGTGCACTGTACGCCAATGATCCTGTCGACACCTGAGCAGACACCGACCAATCGTCTTGGTACGTATTATCTTGAAACGGGATATGGGATCCGTGCCAGCAAGGTGACGTATGATCGCAAGCACAGTGCGATGGCAGAGTTTGATTTTTCTTCGGTCGATCTGGATGCTTTATTAGATGGCTATGACTGGCTTCATCTTTCCGGCATTACGCCTGCTCTGAGCCCGAATTGTGCAAAGCTGGTCCTGGATGCCTTGCGCATGGCAAAGAAAAAGGGACTGACAGTCAGCTTTGACGGCAACTTTCGCAGTGCTTTATGGACTTGGGAAGAGGCAAGAGATTTCTGCACCCAGTGCCTGCCTTATGTAGATGTATTATTCGGCATTGAACCATATCACCTATGGAAGAATGAGCAGGATCATTCCCTGGGCGATGTTAAGGATGGTGTCCCTCTTCATCCAAGCTATGAACAGGAAGATGAAGTATTCAAAGAATTTGTGAAGCGCTATCCAAACATTCAATGCATTGCCAGACATGTCCGCTATGCGCTGTCTGGAAGTGAGAACAGTCTGAAGGCATTTATGTGGTATAAGGATCATACGTTTGAAAGCAAACTGTTTACTTTCAATATTCTGGACCGTGTCGGCGGCGGCGATGCTTTTGCCAGCGGATTGATCTATGCCATGATGCATCAGTATAAGGAAATGGATATGCTGAATTTTGCAGTAGCCAGCAGTGCCCTGAAACATACGATCCATGGCGATGCAAATATCACTGATGATGCAGCAAGCATCCGTGACCTGATGAATATGAATTATGATATCAAGCGCTAAGTGAAACAAAAGAGATCTTCGGCTGAGATAGGCTGAAGATCTCTTTTAGATGATGTGCATTACACTGCTGCTTTGATCTAGGATAATATTTGTGCTCCAGTCGGTCATATAAGAACTGTAAAGTTTGGCATATGTTTTAGAAGATATATCAAAATCATTTTTCAGCCAGAGCGAAGCGGCAGACAGCAGGTTCAGGGTGATCAGCTCATAAAGATAATCTGCATACTGAGAAAGCTGCAGGGACTGATCCGTGACAAAGACCTTATGATATTTTTTGGCTGTTTCAGAGGAAAAATAATGCATGGCATCCGGCATGAGCTGATTTTCAAAAATACAGCGATAGATATCAGGATGACTGTATACGCGGTCAAAAAACAAAAGAGATACTTCATACATCATTCGCTGATGCGAATAGGCATTGTCTTTGTTCAGCGCCTGTACGGCAGAAATGGAATCCTGGAACTTGATCTCAATTTCATGATCAATGATTGCTTTGGCTAAAGCATATTTATTTTCATAGTTGGCATAAAAGGCCATGCTTGTATAATCGGCTTCGGCACAGATCTCACGGACATGGATCTTATCCAGCGTTTTATCCTTCAAAAGAGCACAGAGGGCTTTGAAAAAAGCTCTATCTGATCGTTTCAGCTTTTTTTCGCCTTTTTTTATCTGCGTATCCATAAGGACATTATAACCTGTTCCAGAAGAATATTAGTTTACAGAAAAGGCAAAACTGTAAGATATTCAAGCAGATTCTTATACTGTTCCTTTTTATCACTGCTTTGTTACAGAATACACATTTCTCTGTCTTGGAAGCACATACAAAAAAGCTATTCTGATATCAGAAAGACAGGAGAAATAGAAAATGAACAATCAATACAGCAGTATTTTCAAACCGTTTCAGATCGGCAAATGCGAGATTCCAAACCGCATGATTATGTCGCCAATGCTGATCTCGGATTGCTTTACATCGGACGGAGAATTGACCGAGGACGGCATTGATTTCTATGAAGAAAGAGCCCGGGGCGGATTTGGTCTGATCTATACAGGCGCATTTGCAGCATTGTCCAGTGCAGATCTGCATACAGGCGGTCTGATTGCACCATTGAAGAATCCCGGTGCTTTTCTGAAGGGAGCGCTGCAGATGACAGATCGCTGCCATATGTTTGGCACAAAAGTGTTTGGCGAAGTGACATTTGGCCACGGCAGGAATCGCGGTGAAAAAACACCTTCTCCTTCCGCAATGCTCGGCAATCCATCTGTGATGAGCGAAGCTTATACTGTTGAGGATATCAAAGCAAAAGTGCAGGCAGTCATTCAGACAGCCGTTCTGATGAAAAAAGCAGGCTTTGATGGCATTGATGTCCATGGTATGCATTGGGGATATGTCTTGGAACAGTTTATCTGGGAAGAGACCAATCAGCGTGAAGACATGTATGGCGGAAGTCTTGAAAACAGACTGCGTCCATGCCGTGAGATCATTGAAGGAATCAAAGAACAGTGCGGTGAGAATTATCCAGTTACGATCCGGATCGATACAGAATCCTATCTTGCGGGACTGAATCGTCCGACCATGGATACTGCTCAGGAAAAGGGAATCAGTCTGGATCAGGCAAAGAAGATTGCTAAGCTGCTCGAAGCTTATGGATATGACGCTATTATGGTCGATGCAGGTGTATATGAGTCAATGTTCTATGCCGAACCGCCAATGTATATCCAGAAGGGATATACCATTCCGAAGGCAAAAGAGATCAGGAAAGAAATCTCCATTCCATTAATTGTTACCGGAAGCCGTATTGATGAAGCAGATATGATCCTTGATGTGATCAATTCCGGTACAGCGGATGCGGTAGGAGTAGGAAGAGCTGCTTTAGCAGACCCAATGCTGCCAATAAAGATTGAAACAGGCCACCCTGAATTGATCCGTCCATGCATTGGATGCAATGCATGCGTGAATAATATGTTCCGCGGCGGAAAATTGGAGTGTGCAGTCAATCCATGTGTTGGCAGAGAGACAAGAACAGAACTGCATCCGGCATCTGAAAAGAAGAACGTGATCGTGGTCGGCGGCGGTGCTGCCGGTATGGAAGCGGCACGTGTATTGAAACTGCAGGGACATCATGTAAAGCTGTATGAGAAAAAAGATACTTTGGGCGGCAATCTGATCCCGGCTGGAAAGCACTCTTTCAAACGAGATGTATATCGTTTGGACTGCTGGTATCAGAATGAGATGGATCGTTTAGGTATCCAGGTTGTTCTGAATCACGAAGTTGCTGCGGATGAACTGGATGCTGAAACGGTGGATGCGGTAGTATTGGCTGTTGGATCTTCACCGCGTATGATCCCGCTGAAAGGAACCGGGACAGATAAAGTGAAAGACTGTCTCTCGGCAATTCTCTATGAGGATGAGCTGAAAAAGAATGCTGTAATTGTCGGCGGCGGACAGATTGGCTGTGAAATGGCATTGTCGATCAAGGACAGCGGCAGAAATGTCACCGTAGTTGAAGCACTTCCGGAAATCCTGTCTTCCGGTGCTGCAGTTCCTGCTATGAATAAGACAGCATTGAAGATGCTGATGGCAAAAAAAGGCATACGGACACTTACTTCTACTAAATTGGATCGGGTAGATGAAACAGGGGTCATTGTCCTGAATGCTCAGGGAGAAGAAGAACATATTGATGCGGATGATGTTGTCATCTCTGTCGGTATGAGATCAAATCCTTCCCTCCTGAAGGAACTTCGTGCAAAAGGAATTGAAACATATGAAATAGGCGATGGCAGCAAAGTTGGAGATATTCATTCCGCTATTCGTTCAGCGTTTGAAATTGCCAGAGAAATATAGTTGCATTCATTGTTAAACATAATGAAAATATAGATCCTCCTGAATAAGAGCCGTATTGAGCATACGGCTTTTATGATGGCCTGACAAAATGGATGGTGCATAGGATGCTGTTCCAAAATATAAATTGACCATATGGTCAAAAAGATATAGGATATAGTCTGCTGAAAGAAAAACAAGAGGCTTTATATGAACAGAGAAGAAAAAAATCTGAATACAAAAACAAAGATCATGGAGAGTGCTGTAAAGGAATTCGCCAGTCATGGATATGAAGCTGCCTCATTGAATGTCATCAGTGAAAAAGGGGGAATATCTAAAGGAATTATTTATCACTATTTTGCATCAAAAGAAGATCTGTATCTTGCCTGTATCAGAGAATGTTTTTCTGATCTTACAGATTATTTAAAAAAGAATGTAAAAGAAACAGAAACTGATGATATTCTGACAGATTACTTTGCAGTCCGCACCGAATATTTCAAGAATAATTCTGAACGAGCTAAGCTTTTTTTTGGCTCAGTGCTGTATCCGCCGGATTTTCTTCAGAATAAGATACGAGAAGAAAGAAAAGAATTTGATCAGCTGAATCGAAATATGATGAAAAAGATCATCCAGCAGAACCCGGTCAGAAAAGATATTTCGCAGAAAGAAATTATAGAAGCTTTCGAAATATTTCAGAATCTGCTGAATGCAGGATTCCGCAATGTAATCGGTGGCAGGGCTGATATTGTAAAGCATGAAAAGAGCTGCCGTGCTGCTTTGAATATATTCCTATATGGAATTGTCAGGAGGGAAAAATAAATATGATGCTTTATATATGCCGCTGGATCTTAGCTTTGATCATTGCATATGCAATGGGGAGATTGATTGTAAAAGTAAAAATGCCCTCTATTCTTGGATGGCTGATTGCAGGCATGGTCTTAGGACCGAATGCCATCGGACTTCTGCCGCAGGCATTTATGGATACATCTCTTTATAAAGTGGTTGTGTGCTGGATGCAATGCGGGTTTGGCCTGATGCTTGGAACAGAACTTGTTTGGAAGAGAATTAAGAAATATGGAAGAGCGCTGATGATCACAACATTGACGCAGTCTCTTGGAACATTTGCTTTCGTATCTCTTGTCTTTGGCATACTTTTTAAATTTACTGGTATTCCTGTCTATCTGGCTTTTGCTTTCGGCGGTATAGCTCTGGCTACGGCACCGGCACCGGCACTTTCCATTGTGCAGGAGTTCCATACGCATGGACCGGTAACGGATACACTTTTACCAATGGCAGTACTGGATGATGTTGTCGGCATTGCTGTATTCTTTACGGTAAATTCAATCATTGCCGGCATTGTTTCAGGCGGGACAGTGCCGCTGTATATGATACCGGTCATGATCTTCCTCCCGATTGCCATCGGTATTATTCCTGGCATCACAGCGGGATATTTCATTAAGAGATGGCATAATAAAACACAGACACTGGCCGTTCTTCTGCTTGGTATTACCGTGACCATGCTGATGGGACTGTTCTTCAATACATGCGTATTCAGCGGCATTACACTGAATTATATGCTGATGGGTGTGACATTCTCTGCGTGTTTCTCCAATATGATCCCAGAAGATCAGCTGGATGAATTGATCAATTGGTTCCAGCCAATCTTAGGTGTCAGCTTGGTAATTGCCATCGTTGATCTGGGGGCTCCTTTGGATTATCGTCTCATTCTTGGAGCAGGGCTGTATACATTCGTCTATATTGCAGCAAGAGCGTTTGGCAAATATTTCGGCGCACGCATAGGAGCAAAGGCTACAGGAATGCCTGAAACGGTACAAAAATACTTGGGCTTGACACTTCTGCCTCACTCCGGAGTATCGCTTGTCTTTACTGGAATTGTCTGCAGTACACTTGCTTCGGCAGAACCGCAGCTTTCTGCAATTGTAAAAGGTACAATAGCCGCTGCCGCTGTAATCAATGAGATCATTGCAGTGATTGCAGCTAAGAAGGGGTTTGAATTGGCAGACGAGATCAACAAATAAAGAATTCAGTAAAATAATTTGTATAAACAATTAACAGATTGCAGTGCTTGACATTTTTGCTTAAGCATCAATAATTCTTATATGGATTACATAGAAGTAAAGTATATGAAAATGATCGCTGAGTGCGGTTCTGTTACAGCCGCTGCAAAGAAGCTGTTCATCTCTCAGCCGGCACTTTCCAAATATCTTCATCAGCATGAAAAGGAAATCGGTGAACCGCTGTTCAGCAAGAAAGATGGCAGACTGCGCCCAACGGAATTGGGCAGAATATATCTGCACTATGCAGATATAATTATTGACGCAGAGAAACAGTGCAATCAGGAAATGAAAATGTATACCGAAAGTCATAAAAAAAATATGATCTTTGGTGTACCATCCTCGCGACTTTCTGATCTGCAGCCGCTGATCCAGCAGTTCAAAGACAGCAATCCAGCTTTTCAATTTACGATGATCCCTGACAGCTCAAGAGCGATATTTGAGCAGGTGAAAAATAAGAATATGGATATTGCAATTACCAATGCATATGAGGATGATCCTAAAGGCATAACGCTGAAAAAAGAAGAAATTGAGCTTTTGATCCCCAAAGCACTTCAGAAAAAACTTCGTCTTCACAGCCATATTCTAAGTTCTATGGACTGTCTGAAGAATTGCCGTTTTTTTCTGTCGAATGCGAATAATCTATATGGCTGGATTGCACAGAAAATATTCTGTAAAGAATCATTTCATCCAGATCATATTGAAATGATGAATAATTCACTGCTCGCTGGGGCCTTGGCTGCTGAAAATGATGGGATCAGTCTGTCACTGAAACCTAAAGATAGTTCCGATCCTTTGAATCAAGATCTATTTACCATCAAGGATCATCATTATTTCAATTATCTTTGTCTGTATCAGGTCACAAAAAAAGCCAAGATGTTAAATACGTCATTCATTCGCACTGTATAACCACAGGTTATGCGGCAATACCTTTTTGGAACTTGCCAAGCAATTCACAAGCAACGATAATCGCTGGTGGAGGGAAAGTATGAAAAGGATAGTTGCAAGTATTTTATCAGTGGGAATGGCATGCTCATTAACGGCATGCTCATCATCTGCTTCATCTGCCAAGATGAAGGATGGAACGTACAGTGCTGAAGCGACCGGGATGGATGGAAAGATCTCCATCAATGTTCAGATTGCTTCAAACAAGATCGCGTCGATCGATATTGCAGATCAGAATGAAACTGCAGGGGTAGGCGACTGCGCACTGCAGACAATTGCCGATGAAGTAATTGAGAGCCAATCATTGGGCGTTGACAGCGTTACGGGTGCTACGGTATCAAGCGGTGCGATGAAGACGGCTGTTGGCGATGCTGTGAAGCAGGCTGGCGGAGATACATCTGAATGGAAAAACCGTGCCGTGGCAAGTACAGCGAAAGATGAAACTTTTGATTATGATGTGGCGGTAGTTGGCTCTGGCATTGCTGGATTGACGGCAGCAATGGAAGCGGAAGAAACTGGCGCAAAAGTTGCCGTTCTGGAGAAACAGGGAATCGTCGGCGGAACTTCGATCTTCAGTTCCGGCATCTTCCTTGCCCAGGATACGGAAGAAGGAATCCCCGCTTTGGAAGAAGACTGGATGGCAAAGAATAAGATCCAGGATAAGAATAAAGTTGATGAGGATAAGGTAAAGTCTTTAGTGTCTGTCAGTCCATCTGTTCTGGCCATGTATAAAGATGCTGGCGTTGCATATGAACTGAAGAAGAAGGGGTCTGCTTTTTCAGGAACGACTTTCTGGCCGGCAGCGTCAGATGCGGCAAAGAAGAATGCGGAAACAATCAAGCTGGCATCTACTGGCACAATGACCAAAGGCGGTCAGAATCTGATCAACACACTTGAAAAGAAACTGAAGGATGACGGCGTTGAATTCTATCTCAATACACCGGCAACATCATTGATCAAAGGGGATGATGGTTCAGTGAAAGGTGTCATCAGCGATACGGAAAAGAATGGCAAGAAAACAATCAATGCGAAATCAGTTATTCTTGCAAGCGGTGATTATGCACGCAATGCAGATATGACTTCTAAATACTGCGCAGATGCAGCGGGCAACTATACGGCAACAGCCGTCACCAATACAGGCGATGGCATTTCAATGGCATTGGATGCTGGTGCTGTGATGTGCAGTTTCCAGGAATCTATGAGCGGGATCTTTGCACCGGATCCATATGATATGCCGATTGTGGGACAGCCATATAACTCCTATCCATATGAGTGTATGCTTGTAAACTCTCAGGGCGAACGCAAAGTAAAAGAAGATGCTGGAACGCATGACCAGATGATCTATTTTGTGAATGAGAATGGACAGCCGGATTCCGGATGGGTCGTAATGGATCAGAAGACAGCTGACAAGTTCCTCAATTTGGATAAATACTTGGATGCGACAAAAAATGGAAGCACGATGATCCAGGCATTCAAAGAGAACACATTGGATGCTTTGGCAAAGGATATGAGCGTTGATGCATCTGTGCTTCAGTCATCGGTGACAAGATACAATGAGCTCTGTGCTTCAGGCACAGATACAGACTGCGGAAAAGATGCGAAGTATCTTAGTGCATTTGATGGCACCTCATACTATGCCGTCAAAGAGTACAATATGACCCGCGGCAATTATGGAGGAATTGAAGCAAATACAAATTTCGAAGTGACGGATAAAACCGGGAAAGCAATCACTGGATTGTATGCGGCAGGCATTATTGCATCCGGACATTATTTCGGAGATTATTATCCTGGTACAGAAGCTTTGGCTTTAGGTGCATACAGCGGATATACTGCAGGCAAAAATGCTTCGGCTTCAGCTAAGTAAAGTATTGGTACAAGAAAATATCTGATATACACAGCAGATGCTGTGCCCTATAGATCAGAATACAGTAAGACAAGCCAAACTGAGTGAAATCGGTTTGGTTTTTCTGTGAGCTTCTCTATAATGGCAGACAGTTTGGAAAATAGCATAGTACATCACTCTGAATGGTCTTATAATAATAAAAAGAAAAAAGGTATATCTATGTGTATTGTTTCGTATTTAGCAGCCAAACAGATCTTTGCGCGTCAGGAACATGATGAAAATAAGAAAATGAGCAGTTCTTTTCTGAAGATCATGGGCCCGGATTTTGAAGGATATCTCAAAGATCGCGATCAGCACCGTGCATGCATGGAGAAGATGCCTTACGAAGATGCTGAGACGATATCTGATGACGGTCTGAAACTTCATGCATACTACTATAAGAACCCGGTTCCTGCTGAACGTACAGTGATCTTAGTGCATGGTCATCATTCCAATGGATTGGAAGGTCATTCAGCAACAGGACTGATGTATTTGAAGCATGGTTGGAATGCATTGCTGATTGATCAGAGATCCTGTGGGAAGAGCGAAGGAGAATGGGGCACTTTCGGTCTGAAAGAAAGATATGATGCATTGAAGTGGATTGCTTGGGTAAAGCAGAAGGATCCGCAGAGTGAAATTGTTCTTCATGGCTGCTCGCTTGGGGCAGCAACCGTATGCATGTGTGCTGATCTTGATCTGCCGGAGAATGTGAAAGCAATTGTTTCTGACTGTGCTTTTGCGGATATCCGTGAGCAGCTGAAATATGCGATCTGGGTGACAGCACATGTTCCGGGATGCTTCGTCCTCTCACAGATCCTTTGTTGGCTGAAGCACTATACCGGTGCAGCAATTGATGATAACAGTCCTCTGCATTCTGTCAGCAGAGCGAAAGTACCGATGCTGTTCATTCATGGAACGGAAGATCATTATGTACTGCCAGAAAATGCAAAGAAGCTCTATGAAGCATGTTCGGAAGAAAAAGAGCTTTTATGGATCGAACATGCAGGACATGCCTCTGCCAGATATACAGATCCTGCAATGTATGACGAACATTTATTTTATTTCTTAGCGAAGTACACAGAGGAGAAATCAATATGAACCGTATTGTAACGACATTGAAAGAAAAACTGCTGTATGCATTTGGCAATATGGGGAGCTATATCCTTTGGGCGTTTACGGCATCTTACATCACTGTCTATGCAACAGACTGTCTGCAGCTTTCCAGCAATGGCTGGGCATATGGCGTTTTAGGTACGATCATACTTGTCTGTCGCTTTTTTGATGGCCTGAGCGATATCGGTATGGGCATTCTGATCGATCGTACTTCAACGAAATATGGCAAAGCGCGTCCATGGTATGGTCTCAGTCTGATCCCGCTGTCCATCGTGTTCTTCCTGATGTTCTTCTTAAAAGGAAGTTCTGAACAGACAGCGCTGCTGTGGATCGGCATTCTGTATTTCTTATTCACGGTCATTCTGTATACAATGAACAATATCAGTTTCAATGCGATGCTGCCGCGCATCAGCAATGATTCTTATGATCAGACAAAGATCAGTACAATGAATTCTGTTTTTACAAGTGTAGGCAGTTTGGTGGCTGCAATGGCAATTCCGATCCTGAGCATGCTTGGCGGGTCTGACCAGCAGTTCAGCTGGACAGTCTTAGTCGGAATATTGGCGGTCTTTGCTTTGCTTTCTCAGATTGTCTGCTTTGTTGGCATCAAAGAAAAGAAAACAATCGTGTCTGCGGAAAAATCATCGATGGATCGCAATGCAATTCATCGCGGCATGAAAGCACTGATGAAAACAAAGTATTTCTATATTGCTATCCTAATGTTTCTGATCAATTATTATCTCAGCCTATCAGTCAGCTCTGTCGGCAAATACTATGCGCAATGGCTCCTTGGCAATGCCAACTACAGTTCACTGATGGGATCTCTGCCGATGATCACGATGGGGGTGGGCCTGTTAGCAACACCATTCCTGGCTAAGAAATTCGGCAAGCGGAAAACAATGATGATCGCGGTCGGTTTTGTGTTTGCCGGCAATGCAGTAGGTGCCTGCGTACCAACATCATTGGCCGTGGCATTGACGGGAGGCATGATCAAAGGATTCGGATCAGCCACGGTCATGTGTGAGCTGTTTACGTTAGCACCGGATCTGGTCCGCTATGTGGAAGGAAAGTCCGGTGTCAGAGTAGAAGGGCTTGCCGCGTCCGCTAACAGCTTTGGCTGCAAGATCGGATCTGGTATAGGCAGTGCGGCGGTGATCTGGTCGATTTCACTTTGCCACTATGATGCGGCTGCTTCTTCTGTATCTGCTCTGACCGCAAATGTCTTCACAGCATTGTATTGGTGGATCCCAGCAGTGTTAAGCCTTGTTCTGCTGTTCTTGGCAAGCAGATGGGATATCGAAGAAAAGATGGAAAATGAGGAGGAAAAGGAACATGCAGAAGGTTAATGTACCTGATTACGATAACAGTATTCTTTCTGTATCAGCTTCTGTTCTGAAGCATTATGGCATTGACTGCGGACATCCTTCCCAGCCCCTGGCTGATGAAGCCTTGGCAGGAGATCCGAGAACGGCAGTGATCATGCTGTTTGATGGCATGGGCGTCAATCTGCTGGAGAAACATCTGCCGGAAGATTCTTTTCTGCGCCGCAATATGAAGGGCACGATATCATCCGTCTTTCCGCCGACAACTGTAGCCGCAACAACTTCAATCCAATCAGGCCTTGCGCCGATAGAACATGGCTGGCTGGGCTGGACACTGTATTTCAAAGAAGTGAAGGACAATGTTGCAGTATTTTCGAATCATCTTGTGTCTACAGGCAAACCTGCTTCAAAAGAGAGCCTTGCGGAGACATATCTTCCTTATGAAAATATCTGCGAACAGATCCATAAATCACATCCTGAAGTGGATGCACAGAGACCGAGCCTGAATCATCGTCCTTATATTTTCTCGATTGGCTCCGCCTGTCGGAAAGTCCTGCATATATCCCGCCGACCAGGAAAGCACTTCGTATACTGTTATTGGATCAATCCGGATCATCTGATCCATAAGTATGGGGTAAACAGTCCGGAAGTACATAAAACGATCCTGAAGATCAATGAACAGACAGAAAAAATGTGCGCGAAACTGAAAGACACATCAGTGATCATGCTGGCAGACCATGGCCTGATCGATACGGAATGGAAATGCATGGCTGATGTGCCGGGCCTCTGTGAGATGCTGATCAGAAGACCATCCATTGAAAGCAGAGCGAACAGTTTCTTTGTGAAGCCTGAATGCATGGAAGATTTTAAAGCATTATTTGAAAAGAATTTCGGCGATGATTTTGCTTTGCTGAGCCGCGAAGAAGTGAAAGATATCTCACTGTTCGGCAAAGGCAGAGAGAATCCGCGCATCAATGAATTTGTCGGCGACTATTTGGCTGTTGCAACAGGAAAGTATTCGCTGTGCTATGACCGACCAGTCCCGAAGATGATTGGGATCCATGCCGGAGATACAAAAGAAGAACTGACGGTACCGCTGATCATCATCAATCGATGATCCGGTTTGAAGGAAAGAAGAATAGAAAATATGAATGAAAAGATTACCCTATGCGGAGATAACTGCCAATACTGCCCCAGATGCAATTGGCACAGTGAAGAGGATCTGCAGAGAACAGCAGAACTGTGGTATCAGATCGGGATGTCGGAAAGACTGCTTTCACCAGAAGAGATCAAATGCCATGGATGTTCTTCCCATGTGAATTGCACCTATCACTTAAGAGAATGCATTGCCCAGCATCATATTGAGAAATGCAATCAGTGTCCGGCGTATCCTTGTCAGAAAATTACGGACATGCTGGCAAGATCTGATGCATATCAAAAAAAGGCTGAAGCAGTATGCAGCCCTGAAGAATACAAGCAGCTGTGCTCCAGCTTTTTCAATAAGAGAGAAAATCTAAAAAAGTAGAAATTATTCTGTGCCCAGATATGGATCAAGATCATGATCTACCTGAGCATTTCTTTTGACCTTTGGATCTCGGATCAGTCTGCCATCTGCCATGACCATGCGTACATTGCGCAGGGTCCGCAGATCCTCCAGCGGATTGCTGTCCGTTACGATCATATCCGCACATTTCCCCCTTTCAATGGAACCGGTGATATTTCCAACACCGGCCAGCTGTGCATTATGCAGTGTTGCTGTATACAGTGCATACTGATTGGAGACGCCGATAAAACGATGGAAGTAAACAAGTTCACGCCAGAAATCATACTGTGACACATAAGGACATCCCACATCATTGCCTAAAGCAACGGGAATGCCGTTTTTCAAAGCACTGACCGAACATGCTTTGATGCCTTCAAAGACCATATTGCCATTGTACTGTTCCACTTCTGTCGCATGAGAAACAGAACGGTCGAATAATGCATAAGGAAGAGCAGGGGATAAAGTCGTGCATAGGAACGCATTCTTTTCCTTAAAAAGGCGAATGATCTCATCATCCGGTGCGGCACCATGTTCAATGGAATCAACACCATTCTTCAAGGCTGCTCTGACGCCTTCGGTACTTTCGACATGCGCTGCAACATAGAAGCCTTTTTTATGTGCCTCATCGCACGCAGCTTTGATCATCTCCGGTGCCATTTTCAATTCACCGGGAACACCTTTTGCCTTCGCATCCATGACACCGCCTGTGATCATTAGTTTGACCAGATCAACATGTTCATTGGCGTTCTGATCAACATAAGCCACTGCTTCTTCAGGGGTATTGGCAATCACTGCAACTGATCCTGCCATATGTCCATGCGGTACGGAAATGCCTTGATTGGCAGCTAAGATCCTAGGACCGATGCGAGAGCCGTTCGCAATTTCATCTCTGACTTGCGTATCAAAATCAGAGATTCCGCCGACCGTACGAATTGTTGTGACACCAGACATGACTTCGATCTTGGCATAATTGCGCACCATATTCTTCGCAATGGTTCTTGTAATAGGATTGGACATCAGCAGATGCACAAGCTTTGCACTGTCTCTCTGTTTCTTCTGCGGCCTGCCATTGCCAGCCAAATGCACATGCATATTGATCAGGCCTGGCATCAGGTATTTTCCCTTTAGATCAATGATTTCATATCCTTCCGGAACTTCTCCTTCCGGGATCAGATCGACGATCTTTTCATCGTTTACTAGGATGGTAAGCTTCTGTACCTGCATATGTTCTGTGCCATCCAGAACATTTCCGTGGATCAAAGCGTATTTTGACATGACCTTTTCCTCCGTTAATAACTTTCATTGTACCTTGAAATAAGAGAAAATGAAGACGGAAAGAAAGGGATGCAGAGTTGGCCCGGAATGTGTCTCATTCACGAAAAATGGCTGAATGCTCATTCTGTGTCCTGTTCATTTCATCTCACTGACGGTACAAATACCAGTGAAAGGAGGAGAATATGGATCAGGATAAATTGGGACATTTCCTAAAAGAATTGAGAAACGAAAAAAAGATGACGCAGGAAGACCTTGCGGAGCAGTTCGGTGTGGCAAGAAGAACGGTATCAAGATGGGAAACGGGCAGCAATCTGCCGGACCTCGATATTCTGATGGAGATGTCAGATTATTATGATGTTGATTTAAGAGAACTGCTGGATGGTGAAAGGAAAAATCAGAAAATGGATAAAGAATTAGAAGAAACAGTTATAAAGGTAGCGGATTACAGCAATGATGACAAAGCAAAACTGACCAAAAGAATGCATTATCTGTTCATTGCAGGATTGCTTGCATTTACAGTATTTGTCATTCTTTACTTTACAGAAAAAGATGATAATTTCTTTGGCGGGCTCTGCTTAGGACTGGCTTTCGGCATGATGGCTGTCGGTGTGATCATGACCAGCAGATATGCAATGAAGATCCGTACATGCAAGAGAAAACTTCTGCATATGCAGTAAGATGCTTCAGCAGAGGCAGCAGCATCAAGGAATAGTACTTGCTCAGCCATGCAGTATTCTGATATTGTCTGTTTAGAAAGATACATTAAGCAATTGTGATGAGGAAAAAAGGATGAACTACATTGATGTAACCAAAGACAATCTTGATCAGGAACATATCTGCTGTGCAATCTCCAGCAATGATATGCAGGTCTCATCCAAGAAAGCATGGATGCAGGAAAGATTTCGAGATGGCCTGAAATTCATCAAGAGCACAGAAAGAGGAAAATGCTTTATTGAGTATATACCGGCTGAAAATGCATGGGTGCCAATAACGGCAGATGGATATCTTTATATTGACTGTCTTTGGGTATCAGGCTCCTTGAAAGGACATGGATATTCCTCAGAACTTCTAGAGAGATGCATGGCAGATGCAGAGATACAGAAGAAAAATGGAATCTGCATTCTTTCTTCAAAGAAGAAAAGGGGATTTCTAGCAGATCCGCAATGGCTGGCTCACAAGGGATTTGCGGTATGCGATGAAGCAGACAATGGGATCCAGCTGTGGTACCTGCCTATGGCCAATCATAAAGATCTGCCAAAGTTCAAAGAGAAGGCGAAGCATCCGCATATTGATGAAAAAGGCTATGTTCTATACTATACAGACCAATGCCCTTTCAATGCCAAATATGTACCGATCATCAAAGAGCTGGCGGATAAGAACAATGTGCCGTTTCAAACGATTCATCTTCAAAGCAAAAAAGAAGCACGGAATGCACCGACACCTGTTACTTCTTATGCTTTGTTTCTTGACGGGAAATATGTGACCAATGAGATCCTTTCCGATAAAAAGTTCTTGAAGATGATTGAGAAGTAGACCATACCGTTAACTTTTCCAGTTTTTATAACTAAATCCTTCTTGCAGGCAGCTTTGCACAGATCCGTTTGACCTGTGCACTGTATTCGCTTGGCGTGATCCTGCATGTTTCTAGGATTGCCTTCTGCTTCT
>JAKVKC010000035.1 GCA_022486705.1 Solobacterium sp.
ATCCTCCTTATTTAACTGTTACGTTTTCAGCGCCAAAGAGCTCCAGGACCTTCTTTTCCGGATCCTCTTTTTCTTTTTCTTCAAGCTGATATTTTTCTATCTTCATTGGCTCCGGCAGTTCTTTTTTCTTCATCAGCGATGCGAACTGAACAACTGCATCTTTCATATCTTCTTCACTGACTGCATACAGCATCTTATCTGTCTTCATTGTATCCTTCATGAAGAAGTACAGTTCGCGGTTCATTTTTTCTTCATTGATACGATTTGCAATGACCTGCGGTACGACCAGCAGAATACAATCTTCTCCGCTCGCACCTATCATTGCATCCTCCAAGAGAGAAGTATATCTGCGATGCTTCAGGTCGCCATAGGACTTGACCATGGCGATGGTATTTTCATCAGCCACTTTAGATTTTTTATTGCACTGTACCAATAAAGCAAGAATTGTATCCTGACTGATTGGCAGCACAGGATGCCCTTCTGGCATTGCCGGTTCAGCTTCTTTCTTTTCTTCGACCGCTTTCTTTGGTTCTTCACTTTGCTGGATCGGCTGCTCTATCGGCTGCTCTGGTTCTTCTTCTGCTGGTGCGCTGATCTCTTCTTTCACGGTTTTCTGAATCGGTGCAGGTGCCGATTTTTTCGGCTCCGGCTTCTCTTCAGCAACGGTTCCCTCAGTCAGCAGGGACAGGCAGGCAACTTCGAACGCAGACGCTGCATTGCCAGAAATCCTGAATCTCTGTTTGGCATCCATCAGTTTTTCTGAAGCATGCATGCATGTTCGGCTGTCAGCGAGCTCTGTCAGTTTTTTCACCTGTTCTTCGGAGGCTGTGCGCAGCAGATCGGTCTTCTTTGTGCTCTGATAAACGACACAGTCCTTCAATATATCGATCATGCCGTCGGTGAAACGCGGCAGATCAATGCCCTGTTCCTCATAAGACTGGATCCGGCGTATCACTGCTTCCATATTGCCTTGAGCAATGTCCTGGATCAGCGATACTTTCTCTTCCGCAGTTGTCAGTCCATAGATACGGTCAATATCACCGATCGTTATATGATCATTGGTATATGATGCGCATTGATCCATGATAGATTCTGCATCGCGCATTCCGCCTTCTGCCAAAACAGCGATCATTTCCGCAGATGCAGGATCCATTTCAATTTTTTCTTTTTCTGCAATAGCCAGAAGATGGTCCTTGATCTGTTCCTTCTTGATCTTCGTAAAATCATATCTCTGGCATCTGGAAATAATTGTCGGCAGCAGTTTCTGCGGATCTGTTGTGGCCAGAATAAAGATCACATTTGCCGGCGGCTCCTCCAATGTCTTCAGCAGTGCACTGGAAGCAGCTCCGGAAAGCTGATGGACCTCATCTATGATATAGACCTTGTGTTTTCCCTGCATGGGGGCCAGCGTGGACCTTTCAATCAGATCGCGGATATCTTCTACATGTGTTTCATTTGCAGCATTGATCTCAATGATATCCGGATGTGTCCCATTGTCTGCCGCAATGCAGTTGGCACATTCTTCACATGGTGCTTTTTCGGGATTTTCACAGTTGACTGCCTTTGCGAGCAGTCTTGCCATGGTCGTCTTTCCTGTTCCTCTCGGCCCGCAGAAAAGATAGGCATGGCCCACTTTATTTTCGCGGACTGCGTTTTTGATCGACTGAACAATGTATTCCTGTCCGACAACTTCTTCAAAGGTTGAGGAACGATATTTTTGATATAGAGCTAATTTTGCCATGGGCTTCTCCAATATCCCTATTATAACAAAAAAGGCTGTCTCAAACGCATCAATCTAGCGTTTTTCAGCCTTTTCCAGTACTTTCTTCTGTTTTGCCTTTTTTCTTTTTTCCTGAAAAAAGGAAGTCAGTATTTCGCTGCATTCTTTCTGCAGGATCCCCGCATGGATCTCTTTGGGATATGTATTCAGATGCGGTATCTTTTTTACTTGGATCAGTGTATCTACTGAACCTCCCTTTGGATCCGATGTGCCGTAATACAGTGCATGGATACGGGAAAGTTCAATGGCTCCTGTGCACATCAGGCATGGTTCCAGTGTGACATAGAGATCGCAATCCTCTAAGCACCATGTTCCGAGCTTTTTTGAAGCTTTTTGAATGGCCAATAGTTCTGCATGTGCGCTTGCCATCTGTGTCTTTTCTCTCAGATTATGTGCCTTTGCGATAATGATACCATTTTGGACAATCACTGCCCCTACCGGCACTTCATCGATCTGTTTTGCTTTCTCCGCTTCTTTCAAAGCAGCTTTCATGTATTCTTCAGGTGTTTTCATATAAATAAAACGGCACACGCAAATAGAGGTTCGTATGGCTGCTGCCTTCCGGCCCTGACCAGGTTAGAACATATCGCTGTGCCACTCATATTATATCGGATATTTCTTCCTGTGCAAGCAATGAAATTCTTCTATTGTTTCACGTGAAACAATCACAGGGTCTTTGATGGATACTTTTCCTCAAAACGATTCACAATTCTAAGCAATTCCGTATCCAAGCAGCTGACTGCCTGGATCCTCAATGTATTTGGAATACCATAGTATGCTTCAGCAATTGATCCTGTAATGGCCGCAATCGTATCACTGTCTCCGCCCAAAGAAACAGCAATGCGGATAGCATCTTCAAAGTCCTTCGATTCATAGAAGCATTCCAGTGCCTGCGGTATCGTGCCTTGGCATGACGCATCAAATTCATAGGTATCCCTGATTTCATCAATCGTAAAAGCAATGGGATATTTTCGTTCGGTATACTGCCGGATCTCCTGCTTTGATCTGCCATGAAGAGCCAAATAGACAGCACCAGCCGTCACTTCCGCTCCTTTCATCCCTTCCGAATGATCATGCGATACCCTTGTGACTGCATCCGCAAGCGAAATTGCCTGAGCAAGAGACAATGCTGCATATGCACATGGGCTCACTCTCATTGCGGCCCCATTGCCATAGCTTTGATAAGGCTTTTGGTCTTCAAACAGCCATTGATAAAAATGAAAGCCATATCCGCGGTCAGGATGAGAATTGCCAAGGTCTTTCATCGATTGAATTGCCTGCTGTGACAGATCGGAATAATCTTCCTTTGCCTTCAGCAGAGCCTGGGCTACGGCTGCTGTCATAACTGAATCATCTGTATAAGTGCTGTCAGGTGCAAATAAAACAAAGTCTTTCTTTCTGTAATTGCGAAATTCGAATCTTGAACCTGCAATATCGCCAATGATCGCTCCAAGCATACTTTTCACCTCTGCATTCAGTATAGATCAAAGTAAAGAAAAACCGCAATCTCTGCGGTTTTCAGAAGTTCTTTTTGTGTTCTGGCGGGACCATTGCTTTCTGTCCGCCCATATAAGGCTGCAATGGTTCTGGAATCTTTACCGTGCCATCTGCCTGCAGGTTGTTCTCAAAGAAAGCAATCAGCATTCTTGGCGGCGCAACGACCGTATTGTTCAGTGTATGTGCGAAATAGTTGCCATCTTTGCCCTTGATGCGGATACCAAGTCTTCTGGCCTGTGCATCGCCCAGATTTGAGCAGGACCCAACTTCAAAGTATTTCTTCTGTCTTGGCGACCACGCCTCAACATCACAGGACTTTACTTTCAGATCTGCCAAGTCTCCTGAGCAGCATTCCAGTGTTCTGACAGGGATCTCCAATGATCTGAAGAAATCAACAGAGTTCTTCCACAGCTGATCATACCAGTATTTTGAATCCTCCGGCTTGCAGACAACGACCATTTCCTGCTTTTCAAACTGATGGACACGATACAGTCCTCTTTCTTCAATGCCGTGTGCACCAACTTCTTTGCGGAAACATGGGCTGTAGGATGTCAGAGTATATGGCATATCCTCTTCTTTTAAGATCTGGCCCATAAAGCGTCCAATCATTGAATGTTCAGATGTACCGATCAGATACAGGTCTTCTCCTTCGATCTTATACATCATATTCTGCATTTCGGTAAAGCTCATAACACCGTTAACAACATCGCCATGGATCATAAATGGCGGAATGAAGTATGTAAAGCCGCGATTGATCATAAAGTCTCTTGCATAGGCAAGAATCGAAGAATGCAGTCTGGCAACATCGCCCTTCAGGTAATAGAAGCCATTTCCCGTTGTTCTGCGGGCAGAATCCAGATCGATGCCATCCAATGCTTCAATGATATCTGTGTGATATGGAATCTCATAGTCTGGAACAACTGGTTCACCGAATCTTTCTATTTCTACATTCTGCGAATCATCTTTGCCGATAGGAACAGATGGATCGATGATGTTCGGAATGACCATCATCTTTTCTTTGATCTCTGCATTCAGCTTTTCTTCTTCCTGGGCAAGAGCTTCCATTTCTGCGCCCATTTCAGATACCTTTGTTTTTACGCCTTCTGCTTCTTCTTTTTTGCCATCGCGCATCAGTCCGCCGATCTCTTTGGACATCCGGTTGCGGTCGGCACGCATTTGGTCGCCCTTCTGCTTTACTTCTCTTACCTTTTCGTCTAATGCTTTGACTTCATCCACTAAAGGCAGTTTTTCGTCCTGGAACTTCTTTTTGATATTTTCTTTAACAATTTCAGGATTTTCACGGATCAATTTAATGTCAATCATGTCATTTCTCCTTTTGACCAATAAAAAACATCATCCAATCAAGGGACGATGTACTCGCGGTGCCACCCTTATTGTATATTGTTTCACGTGAAACAATATACCTCTTCATTATCTGCATATAACGGGTGCACCGGAAAGTGTTGGTTTCTCTCAAAGGTGGATTCACCGGTTTCTGTGGCAGCTCTCATCATCCGCTGCCTTTCTTGTTTTACAGAATTTGGCTACTGGTCCTTTTCTACGATTTCTATTTCTGATTAAAGCATTCACTGCAGAAAATGTCAAGATGACGAAAATAGCATCATTCAAAAAAATTAATAATGATAATATCCGTACAGCCAAAAAAATGGTATATTAGGTATGTCATTAATTAATTGGGGGTAAATGTTAATCATGGCAAAGAAGACACAGTATCAAGAGAAGCTGCAGTACAACAATACATACAACCGCAACAATTACCGTTCTTTCTCCGTTCGTTTCAATGTTAACAATGAAGCTGACATCATTCGCTGGCTTGAAAAGCAAAGCGGCGTAAAGGAATATCTCAGTGAATTGATTGCTGCAGATATGAAGAAGAAAAAAGGAACGAAGAAAACTGCCGCAGCAGCTAAGAAAAAGACTTCTGCAAAGAAAAAGTAATCTGCATACGCCTGATAAGTCATCTTAAAACAGATGGCTTTTTTGTTTCATGCATGCATACTAATGCCTAGTATGTCCAGTATTCATCGCATTAATCAGTGTTTATAAATATAATTAAATTCTGTACAGATCATGCACGCATGTAAAAAGAGATATAAGATCTATATCTCTTTTTGCTTATCTTTTACTTTTCTTCTTCAGCAGACAATGTACTCTCTGCCGCTGTTTCTGTTTCTTCTTCTGCTGGTTCTTCCGGTTCCGGCTCAATGATAGAAACTGCCGATACCTTTGTATCATCCTTCACCGTGATCACTCTGACGCCCTGCGCTGCACGGCTGTAGACAGAGACCTGTTCCAGTGAAATACGGATCATGATTCCCTGATCGGTCATGATCATACAGTCTTCATTTCCTTCGACTGCTCTCATGCATACAAGACTGCCTGTCTTTTCGGTAATGTTGACCGTCTTGACGCCCTTGCCGCCGCGGGCAGTGATCCGGTAGTCATCCAAGGATGATTTCTTGCCATAGCCATTTTCTGTAATGGTCAGGATATATTTTCCTTCGTGGTCCGTCGCCATGCCAATGACATAGCCGCCATCCACGTTGAATCCCTTGACACCTCTTGCGGTACGTCCCAATGGGCGGATCGTATCCTCTTTGAAGCGGACTGCTTTGCCATTGGATCCAGCGATGATGATCTCATCACTGCCGGTCGTTCCCTTTGCAAAGGCTAGTTCATCTCCTTCATTGAGCTTGATGGCAATCTTGCCATTGCGGTTGATATTTTCAAACTCACTGATGCTTGTACGTTTGATCAGGCCCTTCTTTGTTGCAAAGAAGAGATACTTTGCATCATTGTCTGCTTCCGAATACGGCACCATTGCTTTCACTTTTTCATTCTTATCAATGGCAATCAGATTGATGACCGGAAGTCCCTTGGATGTCCGGGAAAATTCCGGAACATTGTATCCTTTGACTCTGAACACTCTGCCTTTATCGGTAAAGAACAGCAGATAATCATGCGTTGAGAGGTTGATGAACTGATCGATCTCATCATCTTTATTCAGTTCCATTCCCTTGATGCCTCTGCCGCCTCTGTTCTGCACATGGTAGCTGTCAGAAGTGATCCGCTTGATATAGCCGTTGGCCGACAGAGAAATAATGACATGCTGGACCGGGATCAGATCTTCATCTTCCATATCTGCCGGTGCATCAATGATCTCCGACAGTCTAGGGTTGCTGAACTTATCTTTGATCGCTGTCAATTCATCGCGGATGATCTGCATGATCCTCTCATGATGCGCTAAGATATCCTGATAATCTGCAATTTTCAGCAGAAGGTCCTGATATTCGCTCTCAATCTTTTCTCTCTCCAGACCCGTCAGTCTTCTGAACTGCATATCAAGAATAGCCTTCGCCTGGATCTCATCCAGCTGGAAGCCATCCATCAGTCTTGGCATTGCTTCATTGGCATCTTTAGAATCACGGATCGTATGAATGATCGCATCCAGATTATCGACTGCAATCCTCAATCCTTCCAGAATATGTGCACGGTCCTGTGCCTTTTTCAGTTCAAACTGCGTACGTCTGGTGATGACATTGATCTGATGATCCAGATATCCCTGCAGCATTTCCTTCAGTGTTGCCTGATGAGGAACGTTGTTGAACAGGACGACATTATTGACGCCGAAGTTGGACTGCAGCGGAGACATTCTGTACAGCTGGTTCAGAATCACTTCCGGCTGAGCATCTTTCTTCAGCTCCATGACAACACGGATCCCCTTCATGTTGGATTCATCACGAAGATCCGTAATGCCTTCTACTTCTTTATCTCTGGCAAGCTGAGCAATCTTTTCGACCATCAGAGCCT
Organism: Solobacterium sp.; assembly: GCA_022486705.1. Classification (GTDB taxonomy): domain Bacteria; phylum Bacillota_I; class Bacilli_A; order Erysipelotrichales; family Erysipelotrichaceae; genus Bulleidia. The sequence goes on from JAKVKC010000035.1 coordinate 7,109, forward strand.
TATTGACCATGTATGGTATCTCATAGACAACAATTCTCTTCTTGCCGTTCGGCATATCCTCAATTCTTGTCTTGGCACGCATGACGATCGACCCTTTGCCGGTCTCCATTGCTTTGCGGATGCCGGATCTGCCTAAGATATAGCCGCCGGTAGGAAAATCAGGGCCTTTGATATACTGCATCAATTCTGTTGCCGTAATATCCGGATTGTCCATCAGAGCCAATACTCCGTCTATGGTCTCTCCTAAGTTATGCGGTGCAGTATTCGTCGCCATACCTACGGCGATGCCCATTGATCCATTGACGATCAGGTTTGGAAATCTTGATGGAAGAACATTAGGTTCATTTTCTTCACCATCATAGTTCGGCGTCATGTCAACGGTATCTTTATCCAGATCCCGCAGCATTTCCATGGCAAGTTTGGACATTCTTGCTTCGGTATAACGCATGGCTGCTGCGCCATCGCCATCCATAGATCCAAAGTTTCCGTGTCCATCGATCAGCACTTCACGCATATTCCATGACTGGGCCATGTAGACCAATGCACCGTAGATGGAAGAATCGCCATGAGGATGATATTTACCCATGGTATCTCCAACAATACGTGCACATTTACGATATGGCTTATCCGGCGTATTGTTCATTTCATTCATTGCATAAAGGATTCTTCTCTGTACCGGCTTCAGACCGTCACGTACATCAGGGAGAGCTCTTGCAACAATGACTGACATTGAGTAATCAATAAAGTCACGCTTCATCTCTTCTGTCAGATTCTGTTCTGTAATATGTCCTGGGTCGAATTTCGACTCATCAAATTCCATGAAATCATCGTTTGCCATTTTTATCCTCCCCTCTTTTAGATATCAAGTTCCGCAAAGTTTGCGTTCTTAATAATGTAATCCTTTCTTGGTTCTACTTCATCGCCCATGAAAATGGAGAAATATTCATCTGCTTTTTCAGCATCATCCAAGCTGACTCTGATCAATGTGCGATTGACAGGATCCATGGTCGTTTCCCAAAGCTGTTCCGGATTCATTTCACCAAGTCCTTTATATCTCTGGATGGCCAAACGATCTCCCATTTCAGCTCTGACTTTTGTCATCATCTCTTCGGTATATGCATATTTCACAGCATTGCCCTTCTGCACTTTATACAGAGGCGGCTGAGCAATATACACATGTCCCTCATCAATGATCTGTCTCATATAGCGATAGAAGAAGGTCAGGAGCAGGATACGAATATGTGCACCATCAACATCGGCATCGGTCATGATAACGATCTTGTTATAGCGCAGCTTGCTTGTATCGATCTCATCCAGAATACCGCAGCCGAAGGCTGTGATCATGGAACGAATTTCATTATTTTCAAACGCTCTTGCCTGTCTTGCCTTTTCTACATTCAGAATTTTTCCGCGCAATGGAAGGATGGCCTGAAAGTGAGAATCTCTTCCCTGCTTTGCAGATCCGCCGGCGGAATCACCCTCGACGATATAGATTTCACAGATGCTTGCATCTTTGGATGAACAGTCGGCTAATTTCCCCGGTAATGAAGATACTTCTAAGGCACTCTTTCTTCTGGTCAGCTCTCTGGCTTTCTTCGCAGCCATGCGGGCCTGTGATGCGACCGTTGCCTTTTCCATGATTGCTTTGGCCTGATCCGGATTTTCCATCAGGAATCTTTCCAGCTGTGAACCAAAGATATCAGAAACGATCTTTCTGACTTCTGAATTTCCAAGCTTTGTCTTTGTCTGTCCTTCATACTGCGGATCAGGATGCTTCACGGAAATAACTGCTGTAATTCCTTCACGGCAGTCATCTGCTGTCAGATTGTCATCTTTATCTTTCAGATACCCATTGTCTCTTGCGTACTTATTGATGATCCTGCCCAAAGCAGAACGGAAACCTTCTTCATGCGTTCCGCCTTCAACGGTATTGATATTGTTGCAGAAGGTATAGACAGCTGGATTGTAGCCATCATTGTACTGCATCGCTACTTCCACCTGAATATCGCTTTCATATCCTTCCGCATAAATAATATCCGGATGTACGACTGTCCTGCTCTTGTTCAGATAAGCTACGTATTCTTTCAGTCCGCCTTCAAATAAGAAAGTATGATCTCCCTTTCCTTCTTCCATTCTTTCATCATGGAAAACAAGACGGATTCCTTTATTCAGGAATGCAAGCTGTCTTAAACGATCGCGGATCGTATCATGATCATATACTGTTGTTTCCTGGAAAATAGTTGGATCAGCTTTAAAAGTAATAACAGATCCATGTTTCTTAGGATCGCAGTCACCAATCTCTTTCAGCGGTTCTTTTGCATGTCCGCCATTTTCAAAACGGATAAAATATATTTTTCCTTCATGGAATACTTTAACTTCCATCCAGCTTGAAAGAGCATTGACTACGGAAGCACCAACACCATGCAGACCGCCGGAGATCTTATACGCACCGCCGCCGAATTTGCCGCCGGCATGGAGCACCGTAAAGATTGTTTCGATGGTAGACTTTCCCGTCTTTGCATTCTTACCGACAGGCATGCCTCTGCCATCATCTTCGACCTTGACAACATTATCTTTATCAATAGTCACAGTGACAGTTGTTGCATACCCCGCCATTGCTTCATCGATGCCATTATCAACGATCTCCCATACAAGATGGTGCAGTCCTTTTGAAGAAGTAGAAGCAATATACATGCCTGGTCTTTTTCTGACTGCTTCCAGACCATCCAGGACCTGGATTTCTGAGTCATCATATTCTTTTGTGACCTTTGCATCCAAAACTCCGCCAATAACAGCTTCTGTTCCATCTTCTGTCGTTATGACTTTTGTTTCATCTTCATTTTCACTCATACTCTGCCTCCTGCAATCTGTGTGATTCTTCCGCTATCAATCTGAAATTCACTGATGCCCTGTTCTTTTAAAAATTCCGGTACTTCTGTTGCTGTAATCAGGCACTGATAGGGTCCCTTTACCATTTCCAGCAATCTGCTCTGTCTTTGATGATCCAATTCGCTTAGGACATCATCCAGCAGCAGCACCGGTCTCTTTCCTGTCTTTTCTTCAATATAGTTCAGCAGGCTTAATTTAAATGCCAGCATGGCCATTCTCTTCTGTCCCTGCGATGCTGTATTGATCAAACTGCTGCCATTCATTTCAAAGTTCAGATCATCATGATGAATTCCTGCCGTCGTCATATGATATTCCATATCTTTCTCTCTTGTATTCTGATGCATGGCAAGAAGAGCCTGATAAATATCATTGTCCTGTTCTGGAATTTCTTCCAAGCAGCAGCGATATTCCAATTCAGCTTTCTGACTGTCCTGTGAAAGCTCGATATATTTCTGCGGCAGGATTTTTCCAATCCGATCCGCAAATTCTTTTCTCATTTTTACAATCGTCACTTCGCATTGTGACATCTGTTCATCCAATGTATCGAGAAGTGCGATATCTACTTTCATGCTTTTTAACAGACTGTTGCGATTCTTCAGAAGATTCTGATATTGATTCAAGGTCAGAAGATACCGGCTGGATATCTTTGTGATCTCCTGATTCATCATTCTTCTTCTTTCCTTCGGTGCATCTGTAAACAGGCTGAGATCATCCGGTGCAAACAGAACAACATTCAGAAGTCCGATAAATTCAGAACTTTTTTTCATTGGCTGCTTTCCTACCAATAATGTTTTTCCTTTTGTATAAATAACTGCTTCCAGATCTCTTTCAATTTCATCTTCATACGTACATTGAATATCTGCAAACTCAGCCCCCTCTCTGATCAGTTTACGATCATCAGAGATACGATGGCTTCTTGTTAATGACAGATATACAAGGCTTTCAAGAAGATTTGTTTTTCCCTGTGCATTTCTGCCAGTGATCAAATTCATTTTTTCATTGAAGATTATCTCTGCTTTTTCATAATTTCGAAAATTTCTTAATTTCAAATTTTTTATGATCATCAGAGCACTTCAAATGTTTTTCCATCCACCTTTACTTTGTCACCAGGATAGAGTTTTCTTCCCCTCCTATTTTCTTTTACATCATTTACATAAATTTCTTTTTCTTTGACAAAGATCTTTGCCTCACCGCCCGTTTGAGCAATGCCGCAAAATTTAAGAAACTGCTGCAAAGTGATGTATTCGGTGGTGATTTTTTCCATGGAAAACAATCCTCTTTTCTGCGTAAAAAACATCCTTATAAATTATATCATAAATATAAGTGAATTCCCTTTATTTAAGCCTATTTGCAATGATTTTTAACAAGAAAAAAATGATCGTTTTTTCATCTTTTCTTTTCCCTGGTTTTTACGTCTTTTTTCTTCTAAAAAAAACAGATTTCTCTGTTTTTTTTTCAATTATACGTTCTGACCGGAAGCACCAGCTGCAGAATAGTTGGATCTTCATCGCAGCTTAGTATAAATGGCTTCATTTCACCAGTAAATTTGATGATGATCTCACTGCCGCGCAGAGCTTTGGCCGCATCCATTACGTATGTTCCGGAAAAACTGATATCCAAAGGTTCGCCAGTAAAAACAGCGCTCAAATTTTCATGTGATTCACCAATCTCCTGTGATTTATTTGTTAAGATCACTTCTTCCGAAGAACACTGAAGACGGTTGATCGTCATATTGTCATTCTTAATAAACGTTGTACGGTCGATTGCATGGATCAGATCTTCTCTGCTGATCTTCATTGTATAGCTGAATTCAGAAGGAATCAGACGCTCTGTTTCAGGATATCCGCCATCAAGAAGTCTCGTCTGCAGTACCATATCCTCGCTCCAGAACTGTGCTTTCTTATCATTCTGTGCAATCTCTATTTCCTTTGTGCTCATTAAGACAGTTCCTCTGACTTCATTCAGCGATTTTGCTGGAATTGTAATATTAAAGGAAACATCTGATTTAAATTCTATTGTCTTCTTTGCCAAACGATAGGAGTCTGTTGCTGTACAGTTCAGCTGATTCTCATTCAGATTGAAATTCACACCTGTCAGGACAGGACGTGTTTCTTTTAAAGATGTTGCGAAGGCTGTCTGATCAATGATATCTGAAAGAACAGAAGCATCCATTTTGATTGAATTCATTGGCTTTGAAAAATCAATCGTTGGATAATCATCTGTATTCATTCCGTTGATCTTAAAGACGACCGAAGCACCAGAGAATTTTGTCAGTGAACCATCAATGATCTCAATATTGATAATTTCAGAATCAAGTTTTTTAACGATCTGCATCAGATATTGAGCATCAATTAAAATTGATCCCTCTTCCGAAATATTCAGCTGATTTTTTTCATCAGCTTTCATGATCTTCTGAATTGAAATATCTGCATCTGATCCTGTCAGTGTCAGCTGACCGTCTTTAGCAGAAATTAAGATACCTCTCAAAGTAGGCTGAGGGGAATTTGATGAAATGGCATGATCTGCAATCTGCAGATTATTGAAGAATTCATTTTTGTTTACTGAGAAGTTCATTTTTGATTTCCTCCTGTATATATGATTCTTTTTATAAGCTTATAGTTATTAGGGCTGTGGATAATGTGGAAAACCTTATAAAATGGCTTAAATACTAGATAATTTTATCATTTTTTTATGTGAATATCCAGTGGAATAAATTGTGTATAACTATGCCGTTAACTCCTTTTCAATCTCTTTTATGACATTCGCAAAATTTGGATCTTTCTTGATCTGTTTTTCTACTTTGGTACAGGCACTGATGATCGTACTGTGATCTCTGCCGCCGAATTCATCACCGATCTTAATGTAAGGAATATCCAGCAGTTTACGGCATAAATATATGGAAATATGACGTGCGTTAGCGATGTTCTTGGTTCTTGTTTTTGATGTGATCTGCTGATGTGTCAGACCATAATAATCAGCGACGACTTTAATGATCTTTTTTGGTGAAAGCCCTGTTTTATCAGAAACAACAGCTTGATTTTTCAAAGCATTCAGAACGGTCTCAAAACTGATTTTTTCATCGCCTTTCTGAAATTCAATAGAATAGAAAAGAACACGGTTCCAAGCTCCTTCCAGATCTCTGACATTGCCGGAGAAATTAGAAGCAATATATTCCAGTCCCTCTTTATCAACGTCTTCAATGCCATAGCCATTCTGCTTGATCTTCATCTGCAGAATAGCCAAAGAAGTCTCAAACTCTGGTGAATCAATGCCAAGAGAAAGACCGCTGGAGAAACGGGAAATCAGACGATCTTCCAATCCTTTGATCTCTTTTGGCTGCCGATCAGAAGCGATACAGATCTGTTTCTTGTTATTGATCAGTTCATTGTAAATGGTAAAGAATATTTCATGGCTCTTCTCTTTGCCGGCCAAGAATTGAATATCATCTACCAGCAGAAGATCGACAGAATACATATATTTCTTGAAAGCATCAATTTTGCCATCTCTGATAGAATTGACGACATTTTCTACAAATTTGATTGATTCTGTATAATAGACCTTCTTTGTTGGGTCGTTTTTCATTACATAGTTGGCGATTGCCATCAATAAATGAGTTTTGCCAAGGCCGGAATTGCCATAGATAAATAATGGATTGAACTTGCCAGGATACAGAGCGCAGGCCAAAGCGGCAGCGCGGGATTCTCGGTTGCAGTCCCCGACGACAAAGTTATCAAAGGTACGATCCTGCTGGATTGGCATGGATTCAAAATCAGAAGACTTAAAATCACTGAAATCATTGGAAGAAAGATCCGTAGGAAGCTCAGATTTCTGATAGATTTCTACAATAATAGGATGGCTCAGCTGCAGAAGATCAGTAAAAGAAGCAGACAGCATTTCAAGATCTGCCTGGATAACTTCCTTCGATATAATGTTTGGTGCTTCAATAATTGCCTTCTCATCACTGAGATCATATAAGGAACAAGGAACATAGAAATTATCTATGACGGTTGTTGCAATATTACGATTGCTGTGAAGATATTCAAGTAATTGATGCCAAACGGTGATCAGATACTGCTGCTTATTTGTAGTCATAATTCTATCCCTAAATTGTGGAAAACTTTCTGCAATACATACATTTTAGACACTGAATCGGGTAAAAGCTACACCATGTTTGTGGAAAAAAATTTAATCCACAATTCAGCATCTGTGAAATAAGCTTTTATTTAGCTGTTTTATGATGTTTTCCACAATTATCCACAACTTTGCAAAGTGGGTAATAAGTGGAAAGTCTATCCACAATGTGGAAAATCAGCAGAAGTGTTGAAAACAGAGATAATACTAATAATATTCCACAATTTTTCAACATCAAAAAAGGCTTCTGTTAAGCTACAAAATCAACTTTCTAACATTTTCCACAATTGTGGAAAACTAATAACTTTTGATTGGTGACAGCGTGTGGAAAACTGTTGATTTTGAAATAATAAGAAAGTGTTATGAACATAATAAAAATCATCTATATTGAGAAAAAAAGTGGAAAACATAATGCATCATCAAAATACTGATAATAATAATATTTCGATCCTGTATAAATTCATAAAAGAATATGATAAATTGTGGATAAATAAATTTTAAACATTTTTGAGTACCAATATGGTGAAAAAAAGAAGAATTATCAAAAAATAAGCTGCTGAGCAGATTAAATGGAAATGGAGTGTTTGTAATAATAACATTGTACAGAAAAATGAACAGATGTATATTAATCATATAAAAGTGATAGATCATGCAGAAATTAAAAGAGAATATCAGACAGAAAATAATGCAGTCGGCAGCCGCGGAATTCAATGAAAAGGGATTTGATCATGCTTCTATGAGAAGAATAGCGGCTCAGGCAGAAATAACACCAGGCAATATCTATCGGTATTTTAAAAATAAAAAGACTTTGCTGACAGCTGTCCTGCAGCCGATCATGACAGAGATCAATCGTGCTTTATTGGAAAGCACCGATGGCAAGATCGATATGAATACAAATATTGAGGATTTTCTTAAAAAGAATGAAACTTTCAATATTGATGTAAAAAAATTTTCAAGAAAATTCGTTGCGATCAATCATCAGTATAAAGACGGCATGTCATTTATTGCCAAAGAAGAAGCGTATCGCTCCCCTATCCATGAGTGGCTGAGCGAGGCATTATATGCATATTATGGGTCCAGAAGAAAAGAAGCAGCGCCGGAATTGATCAAAATGCTGTCATCAATAGCTTCTATAACATTGATCGATACGGTAACGGAGAGCTTACGATATGATGCGGCCTGTGCAAAGCTCCATCTGGATGAGAGTGAAGTCATTTATGAATGCATTACTTCTATTATGAATAAAGGAGAAACATTGGTATGAGCTATATTGAACTTGAAAATGTCATTAAGACCTATCATGTCGGTGAAGTAGATATTCATGCTTTGGCAGGAATCAATATCAGTATAGAAAAAGGAGAATTTATTGTGGTTGCCGGTGCGTCAGGGGCAGGCAAATCAACGATCCTGAATATCCTCGGCGGTATGGACACATGTACTTCCGGAAAAATAGAGGTTGATCAGACCAGAATTGATACTATGACAGAAAGGCAGCTCACAGATTATAGGCGCTACGATATCGGCTTTGTTTTTCAGTTCTATAACTTAGTACAGAATCTGACGGCCTTGGAAAATGTAGAGCTGGCTACGGAGATATGCCGCGATCCTTTGGATCCAGCTTCCGTACTGGAACAGGTTGGGCTGAAGGAAAGAATGAATAACTTTCCAAGTCAGCTTTCCGGCGGTGAGCAGCAGAGAGTTGCTATCGCTCGGGCTTTGGCAAAGAACCCAAAACTTCTGCTCTGCGATGAACCGACCGGAGCACTGGATTATGTTACCGGCAAGCAGATCTTACAGCTGCTGCAGGATACATGCAGAAAACAGGGAATGACGGTCGTTATCATTACGCATAATCTTGCTTTATGTCCGATGGGAGATAAAGTCTTCCATATTAAGAATGGTCTGGTCTCTTCTGTTGAAGTCAATGAACATCCAGAAGATATTGCAAACATTGAATGGTAAATTATGAATAAGATCCTGCATAAAGACATCCGAAGAATGATCGGAGCGACAAAAGGAAGGTTCTTCTCTTTAACTGCAATTGTTACGATTGGAGTTGCTTTCTTCGTGGGCGTATCCTCTTCTTCTTCCGTCATGTCAGTCAGCGTCGATAAATATGATGATGAACTGAGCTTAAAAGATATTTCCATTTACTCTAACTATGGATTTGATGAAGAAGATCTGCAGGCAGTGCAGAAAGTATCTGGTGTAGATACCGCGGAATTGACGAAGTTCGTGGATGTCATTGGATCGGCAGATACAAGCAGTGTCGTTACCCGTGTACATTCCTACCGCAGTGATTCATCGATCAATCAATTTTCATTAAAAGCGGGAAGACTTCCAGAGAATGAAAATGAATGTGTAGCAGAAGCGGGCAGTGATCTTGAATCAGGCTTTACATTAGGCAGTACGATAACTTTCAGCCGGCCAGATAATGATCTTGGAGATTATTTAAGCGTTAAATCCTGCAAAATCGTAGGATTGATCGATACGCCGCTCTATTTAGATGAAGTTAAAGAGAACAGTACATTGAGCAATCAGTATATCAATACATATATTTATCTGCCGGAAGAAGATTTTGTGACAGATTACTATACGGAGATCAATGTCCTGCTGACAGATGCCAAAGCATATAACAGTTTCTCTGATAAATATGAAGCGTACGCAAAAGAAGAAAAAGAAAAGATAGAAGAAGCAGCCAAGACACAGCAGGATCATCGCTATGAGATCGTTGTATCTGATGCCGAGAAGAAATATCAGGATGGAGCGGATGAGTATCAGACAGCATTGGACGAATATAACACAAAGATATCCGACGCGCAGAAGCAGATCGATGAGAATGAACAGACGATCCTGGATGGAGAACAGGCTTTAGCGGAAGCGTCGCAGACTTTGCTTGATTCCCAAGCGCAGCTGGATGCTGGATATGCAGAGGGTGCCCAGAAACTGAAGGATGCCAGAGCACAGCTGGATCAGTCTTCGGCGGATTTGGAAACACAGAAAACAGCTTTTGCGGCAAAGGAAGCTGAACTGAATCAGAATATAAAAGATATTGATGATGGAACAGCGAAGATCGACAGCGGTATTTCATCGGTATCTGAGGCAAAGACAGGCATTCAGCAGCTGCAAAGCATGAAAACGATCCTAGGACAGTCCAATACTGTATTGACGATACTGAGCCCCTTCCCAGATACTGTCTCTGTACAGGATGCAGAGAACACGATCCAGACAAGTCAATCTCTTACGGAGGAACAGAAGCAGCAGCAGATTGCTTTGATCAATGGGTCCAAGACGGCGTTGGAGACGGTATTCTCAACAAAAGAGAATCCTGTATCGATCCAGACGGTGGGCCAGTTCAAGACATATTTGAATAATGCGATTTCTCAGCAGACCGTGCTGCAGAGCAGTTTGGACAGCCAGATTGCATCGATCTATAAAAGCATCAATGATGGTGCTTCTCTGAGCGGAACAGAAAAAGAGATCTCTTCCATTGAAGGCTTGGATGCATATACAGCGAGCCTGCAGACATCCAAACAGGATCTTCTGGCAAAAAGACAGGAGATCGTGGATGGGATTGCTTCGGGAAAACAGCAGCTGAGCGATGCCGAAACACAGATCAGCGATGGATATGCGGAAGCTGATCAAGGTGCGGCCGCATTGGAGCAGCAGACAGGTGAAGCACAGGCAGAAATCAATGCTGGATGGGATGAGATCAGCACGCAGACGGTCTCTTTGCAGGATGGCAGAACGTCATTGGAAGAGGCCAAAACAGAACTTGCGGATGTGAAAACAGATGGGCAGCAGAAACTGGATGATGCGAAATCCGAACTGGATAAAGCACAGCAGGATATCGATGATCTTGCCCAGGGAGAATGGACGGTCCTTGACCGTACCCAGCATTATTCCAGTGCTGCCTATAAAAATACGATCAAGCAGATGAGCGCAATTGCCGCTGTCTTCCCCGTCTTCTTCTTTATGGTCGCAGCTCTTGTATGTCTGACCACAATGACCAGAATGGTCGATGAACAGAGAGGTCAGATCGGTATTATGAGGGCACTTGGCTACAGCCAGAAACAGTGTGCAGAGAAATATCTGATCTATTCGGGGACAGCGACGGTCATCGGCGGGATCTTGGGAAGTATTCTTGGCATGATGATCTTCCCGGGAGTTATCTATAATGCATGGAAAATGATGTATATCCTGCCGACGATCCAGCTGGATGTATCGTGGCCGCTGGTACTGTTCTCAATTGCGTCCTTCTTAGGTGTCATGCTGCTGACAACATGGTATGCATGTCATGAAGATATGAAAGAAGTATCGGCACAGCTGATGCGGCCAAAGTCTCCGAAGCTCGGGAAATCAACACTGATTGAAAAGATCCCGTTCCTTTGGAAACATCTGTCCTTTACATGGAAAGTTACAGTAAGAAATCTGATCCGCTATAAGAAACGCTTCTTTATGAGCGTCATTGGTGTTGCCGGATGCACTGCTTTGATCATTACAGGATTTGGTATTCGTGATTCCATTCAGACGATTGCTACCAAGCAGTTTGAAGATATCTATCAGTACAATGGAACCGTTTCTTTCAATGAAGACCTATCCTCATCAGAGATCAAAGATCTCTATCAGTCCTATACAGAAAATGATCTCGTTGACAGCAGTGCCCTGCTTTCAGCATACAGCGGCAAAGCATATACAGACGATGATGATGAGACCGTGAATATGCAGGTCTTTGATCAGGCGGAAGATGCTTCGGTGATCTATCATCTGAAGGTCAGAGAAACACAGGAACCGCTGACATTGTCTGATGACGGTATCATTATCAATGAAAAACTGGCAGAAAATCTGAAGAAAAAAGTCGGCGATACGCTGACCATTGAATCAAAGGATGGCGTGCGAAAAGAAGTAAAGATCAGCGGCATCTGTGAGATGTATGTCAGACACTATGTATTTATGACCAAGGCATACTACAGTGAAGTCTTCGGTGTTTCCTTGGCAGATAACACAGCAGCACTGAAACTGAATGGGACAAGCGAACAGAAGAAGGCATTCCAATCTGAGCAGGCAGAAGCCGAAAGCGTCAAGTCGATTGAATTCTTTGATGCTCTGCTGGAGAACTTCAACCAGATGATCAGCGGATTGGATATCATTGTCATAGTACTGATCCTGTCCTCGGCAAGCTTAGCGGGTGTTGTTCTTGGCAATCTGACCAATGTCAATATTTCTGAGCGAATGCGGGAGATTGCAACATTGAAGGTGCTGGGCTTCCGGCGGAAAGAAGTAGAAAATTATATATATAAAGAGAATAATGTGCTGACGCTGATTGGATCCTTAGCAGGGATACCGTTAGGAATGATGCTGCACTATTACATCATGCATCAGGTAGAAATGGATTATGTCATGTTCGGTCGGAAGATCAGTGCATTGAGCTGTGTGATCTGTGTGGCCATGACCTTGGGCTTTGGCATTCTGGTCAATCTGTTTATGGCAAAGCATTTAAGAAAGATCCAGATGGTGGAGTCGCTGAAGAGCGTGGAATGAGCATTTGATTTGCAAACAAAAGCAATACCGATAATAATGAAATCAGGAGGTATATCAATATGCCAGAATTAAAATTCTATCGCTGCGATCATTGTAAAAATGTCATTGTAAAGGTCCATAACGGCGGGCCGATCCCGGTATGCTGCGGTGAAACAATGAAGGAACTGCTGCCGAATACGACAGATGCAGCACAGGAAAAGCATGTCCCTACGGTGACCAGAGAGAACAGCCGTATCACGGTCAATGTAGGATCGGTGGATCATCCAATGACCCCAGAGCACTATATAGAGTTCATTGCCTTGGAGACAGCGGCAGGCTTCAGAATTGCCTATCTGCAGCCAGGCGATAAGCCAAGTGTTGACTTCTATGAAGATGAGCCTGTCATTGCGGTATATGCATACTGCAATCTGCACGGACTTTGGAAAACATCTGACTGATAAAAAAAGATCTTGGGATTGTGTCCTAAGATCTTTTCATATGCTTATTCAGCAGCGGAATCTTCACTGCCCTCTTCAGGTTCAGCAGTATCTTCATCATCTACATAGCGAATGCAGATATGACGGCGGGAACCATCTCCC
>JAKVKC010000036.1 GCA_022486705.1 Solobacterium sp.
CCTGCCTCTAATACCGCACTTAGATGCGGCTTTTTTTATGCCTTTCAGTGTTTCAGCAGATGCAGGACTGTCTCTTTTACCATCTGCGGATCCAGCGGCTTGCTGAGGTGAGCATTCATACCATAGCTCTTCGATCTCTGAATATCTTCTTCAAAAGCATTGGCTGTCATGGCAATCATAGGAACCGTCTTCGCATCTGTACGGCGCGCGCTTCTGATCTTAGAAGCGGCCGCATAGCCATCCATGACCGGCATCATGATATCCATCATAATGAGATCGAACTGTCCGACAGCTGAACCAAGGAACAGATCAACTGCTTCCATGCCATTCTCTGCTTTCCAGACAGAAGCACCGGCATTCTTCATCATATGTTCCACGATCAGATAATTGATTGCCTGATCTTCAACAATCATGACATTTTTCCCCTTCAGATATTCATCATGATTGACACCGATCTTCTTCTTTAAGATCATCGTTTCAAATTCTTCATACAGAGAAGTACGGAAGATCGGACCATACATTACCATATCTGCACCGGCGTCCAAATACTTTCTTTCTTCATTGATATCGCTTGCTTTGCAGTTGAAGATCAATGAAGAAGCTGGATACTGATTTCTGAGCACATGGATCGTTTCTGCCTGCCTGTACATCGATCTGCAGAGAACAGCATCGTACTGTTTCTCTGTTTTCTGCATACCGGAAAGGATATCTGCACTGCTGCAGATATCATATGGATATGCACCGTCTTTCTCACTCAGGCAGACAATCGAGCAGTCAGCCGGTTCATCGCAAACTACCAGCAAGGACAGATCCTTGACATCAGCGAATCTTTGCAGCATTTTCTCTTCATCTGCCAAGCCCAGAGGGATTGCTAGGATAAATGCAGATCCCATTCCCTTTTCGGAGATCACTTTGACTGTCCCATGCATTGCTTTCACAATATCATTCACAATAGCTAAACCAAGTCCCGTTCCTTCGATTGGATTCACGGTCGTTTTCACTTCTCTGACAAACGGTTCAAAGATCTGATCCTGATATTCCTTGGCAATGCCGATGCCATTGTCTGTGCAGGATATGGTCAGAACAGCAGAATGTCCATCCTCTGCTCTTTTTTCTTCTACTTTCAGAACGATCTTTCCTTCCGAGGGCGTATATTTGACCGCATTGCTGAGAATATTCACTAAGATCTGATGCATGCGCGGCATATCGCCAAGATAGAATTCATTCTGAATTCCTTCTGTCTCCAGCGACAGATCCTGCTTCTTAGCACTTGCCAATGGCCAAATAATGCGCATTGTCTCAGAGAGAAGATCCGGCAGAATGAATTCTGTTTCACTGATGGTCATTTTTCCGCTTTCGATCATGGACAGATCCAGTACATCATTGACCAAAGAGAGCAGATGCTTTGAAGAAGTCTTTACGACATTCAGATTCTGCACAGCCTGTTTCTGATCATCAATATTCTCAATCGCGATATCCGTCATGCCGATGATTGCATTGAGCGGGGTGCGGATATCATGCGACATCGAAGAAAGGAAGTCTGATTTAGATGCATTGGCATGTTCAGCTGCTTTCTTGGCCAGTTCAGTCTCAGCCATAGCTTTCTGCAATTCATCGTTCTTCTGGTGCAGTTCTTCGCTCTGTTCAAGGTAGGAAACAACATAGATGATCAATAATGACAGCGTGATAGCAGGATACAGCAGGACATAGTCCTGCACAAAGATCTGCAGGATCGTAGAAAGAGCTGGAAAGAAACCATACATGATCAAAGCGATTACATTCTTTTTCATCTCTTTGCTTTCAATTGCAATATAGATGATCACGATCAGGATAATGCATAGCATGAATATCTGATTGAGCACATAATAAGGCCCTCTGACATGAAAGCCATTCATGGTGCTGAAATAGGAACCGTTGAAGATCGATAAAAAATCAAGAATCACCGCAGCTGTACAGATGGCACGAATGACCGGCCGCAGCCAGATCCCCCGATCCTTTTTCTCCTGTACGATCGCAAAAGCATATTCGCCGAAGAGCTCGGTCAGTACAGCACCGCCAGCATAGCAGACACCGACAAAGATATTGTTCCACAGTGAATATTCAGGTTTGCCATCCACCAGGATATAGGCAATATACGAAAGAATGATGAGCGCATTCACAAAGCCCATCACTCCTAAGAGACGGTTCTTCAGATTGTATTCTGTACGGTGATTGGCAATGACATTGCATACCTGCAATGTGATCGTGATCAGGAGACAGTATGATTCAATAATGATATTTGCCTGAGACATATCTAAGCCCGCCAATTCTATCTGGAAAACTTTTTCATCTTTCTGTATTCTATCATCATTTGCAAGTGAGAGAAACTGCGGCATACAGCATTGAAGCGGCTGATACATTCTGAAAATGTCAGTGCAATAAAATTTCTATTCTGCTTTTTTTAACGGCTTGACTCTTTCCGTAGCTATCTTGGCTATAAAGCCAGTTGCTAAGCCGGTCGGAATCGACAGGGCCAGGAAATATGGCAGGATTGCGGCAATCAATGGCTGCATATAGAATATCATGACAACGATCACCTGGCCGGTACTGTGGCCGATGGCGCTCATCACAGAAGTGAACATCAGCGAAGAATGCAGCTTGTCCATCAGGATCAGGATCAAAGTGGAGATCAGCACACCGCCGAAGCTGATCCAGAAAGCAGAACCGAAGATGCGCCCGGAAAGAAGATTGCCAATCATGACGCGCATAATATTGACAATGATCATCTCTTTGACGCCAAGAATCTTCAGGGTCACCAAGGCAATGATATTGGCAAGGCCGATACGGAAGACACCGAAGAGCGGCGGGATCATGGCGGTCTCTAAAAGATTCAGCGTGATTGCCATCGCGCTTAAAAGGGCAAGATAAGTGAAATGTCTTGTCTGATTCATTCTCATGAATTGCTCCCAAGGTAGTTCAAAGCAACATCATAGGTGCAGATAATGATGTTGTTCGGAATGCAGGTGATCGGTACCATGTTGGTGCCGTCATCCCATCCCATCTGTTCACAGTTGTGATTCGGACAGTCTACTTTTGATACGCACCACTTATTGTCTTTGACAGTGATCGTCATCTGGCCGTAATCACCCGTCAGTGTATATGTATCATCAACACCGGAATCGAACCAAAGTTCTGCTTCATTGCCATGAATGGCTGCGACCCACTGTCCTTTTGCCTGTTCTGTCGGCATGCCGGATACCGTTCCGGCAGATGCCTGTTCATCTGTTTTTGTTTTATTCTGTGCTTTGACCATGTTCATGATCAGGATAGCTGCTCCGGCAATGGCAGCAATGATCACAATGATCCATATTTCCTTCTTTTTCATGCCCTCGATTATATCACATCAGCCATGAAAAACAGTGAACATTGCTGTTCACTGCTTCTTCCGTGCTTTCAGGATCTCCTCTGCCGCATGAATATACCCCTGTACGCCTTCTCCTTTGATCTGGGCAAGACAGTACGGTGCTTCATAGGAGATATGCCGAAATTCCTCTCTTGTGCTGATATCGCTGATATGGACTTCTACGACCGGCAGCGGTGCAATCGCTTTGACCGCATCTGCCAATGCAATGCTTGTATGCGTATAGGCACCGGGATTGATCACAACGCCATCATACTTTTTAAAATAGGCTTCCTGGATCCAATCAACAAGGTCTCCCTCATGGTTGGACTGCCGACAGTCTGCCTCCACATTATGCTTCTGCAGTTCCTGCTGGATCATAGCAATCATATCTGTATAGCTCATGGTTCCATAGATGCCCGGTTCCCGTATCCCTACCATATTCAGATTCGGACCATTGATGATCATTATCTTTGTCATGATTTATCAAACTTCTTTCTTCTTTCTGTCGACTGGATCATTTTTTCTTTCATGCCTTCGGTATCATTCTCCGCTAACAGATCGCGGAAACGAAGAAGCTCCTGCGAGAATTCATTGATCTCACGGATCAGGTTGTCCTTGTTCAGTTCAAACAATTCCGGCCACATATCTTCATTGATCTTGGCGATCCTTGTCAGATCGCGGAAACTGTCACCGGTATAATCCACTAAGTGCGTATTGTCACTGACATTCATCAAGGATACAGCAATGACATGCGTCAGCTGCGAAAGGAAGCCGATCATGCGGTCATGTTCTGCCGCCGTCAGCTGAGAGATCTTTGTAAAGCCCAGGATCTCGGCCAGCTGATGTGCGGAAGCAATCGCTTCGGGAGTATTCTCGGCGGTCGGCACAATAATGAAATTGGCATTGGCAAAACGCGCCGCATCTGCATATTGAATGCCTTTGAATTCTTTTCCGGCCATAGGATGGCAGGCAATGAATTCCACATCTTCTCTTAATTCCGCATTGATATCGCGGATGATCTCACGCTTGATGCCGGTCACATCGCTCAGCAGGGCTCCTGCTTTAAAGTATTTCTGATTCTCTTTCACCCACTGCACGAACACATGAGGATAGAGACAGGATACAATGATATCTGCTTTCTGCACGAGCGAACTGTCAGTACCGCCTGCCGCGATCCAGTGATTCTTCATGGCATACTGTACGGCTTCTTCATCAATATCGATACCGATGCATTTATATCCCATTTTGGAAAGTGCCTGAATATAGCTGCCGCCCAGAACGCCCAGACCGACGATGGCAAATACTGTATCTGATTCAATCATGTATGATGCCTCCTGTCTCTGCCAGATCAATGAAAAAATCTGGATAGCTCTTTCTGACTGCTTCGGCTCCTTCGATGGTCACAGGTCCGTCCGCAATCATTGCTAAGACCGCCAAAGCCATTACAATGCGATGATCCTGATGTCCATGGATGGTACAGTTCCCAGTGACTTCAGTTCGTCCGATGACGGTGACGGTATCTTCATCTGAAGAGATCTCACAGCCAAGCTTTCTCATTTCTTCTTCCATGCATGCAATACGGTCGCTTTCCTTCATGCGCAGTCTGGCACAGTGTGTGAATACTGTTTTTCCCTGGCATTGACTAGCCAAGGCAAATAATGCTGGGCCTAGATCTGGGCAGTCCGCAAGATCGATCATCGGCGCTGCTTTATCGGCTTGGCCGCAGATATGATAGCCGCCAGGAATCTCCGTGACTGTACCGCCCATCTTTTCGGCAAGCGGGATGATCACATGATCCCCCTGTCTTGACGCATGATCCAGATTCAGCAGATCCAAGGGAACATGCTGGATCAAAGCAGCTTCCGCAAAGAAAGCCATCTGCGAATCATCGCCAGCCACTGTGCAGTCGATCGGATGATATTTCTGCTTCCCCGGTATATGAAGATGCAGACCACACTGATCGATCCGGATGCCGGAGCGCTGCAGAGCTTGAATCGTCAGGCCGACATAGGAAGCAGATTCAAACGGCGGCAGGATTGCCAGATCACTGTCTTCGTCAAGCAGAGGCAGGGCAAACAGGAGACCGCTGATGAACTGAGAAGATACATCGCCCCGGATCGAATAGGTACCGCTGTGAAGCGGACCCTGAACGATAATCTGCTCTGCCTTCTGTTCAAAGATGAGGCCTTGATGATGATACAGATCCGCATATACATTCTGCGGTCTGGCCATCAGTCTGCCATGTCCGGTAAAAACAGCGGCCTGCTCCTGCAGTGAAAATAAAGGGATCAGGAAACGCAGTGTACTGCCGGATTCGCTGCAGTCCAAAAGAGAGCCATCATAGTCCATATGCGAAATGCCATGAACGATCAGATCCTTTCCCTTCTGTTCAAAGCGTGCCCCTGCATGCTGCAGAAGAGAGATCGTTGCCTGGATATCCTCGCTCTCGCTCAGTGCATGGATCACCGAGACACCATCGGCCAATGCTGCACAGATCAATGCACGATGCGACAGTGACTTGCTGGAAGGAAGGCTGATCTTGGCTTCATGGATATGGCTGGGGACAATGACCTTCTTCATTGGATATCTCGATCAACTGCCTGGGCTACTCTTCTTGCTTTCTTGATCAGAGAAGCAAATCTCTCCGGCTTCAGCGACTGTGCGCCATCCGACCATGCCTGGTCTGGGCAGTCATGGACTTCAATGATCAGACCGTCGCAGCCTGCTGCAATAGCCGCCAATGACTCTGCTTCCACATATTTCCAATCACCGGTGCTATGCGAAGGATCGATCACGATCGGCAGATGCGTGCGTTCCTTAATTATAGGGACGACCGCAAGATCCATCGTATTTCTGGTATATCTTTCAAAAGTACGGATTCCTCTTTCACAGAAAATAACATTCGGATTTCCATTGGCCAGAATATATTCTGCGCTCATGATCCAATCTTCAATAGATGCGCTCATGCCTCTTTTTAAAAGAATCGGCTTCTGAATATGTCCTACTGCTTTCAGCAGATCAAAATTCTGCATATTGCGTGCACCGATCTGCACTAGGTCTACATTTTCAACAAATTCATCGATCTTATCTGCGCTCATCAATTCAGAAACAATTGGCATGCCGGTCTCTTTTCTCGCTTCTGCCATGTCCAGGATACCTTCATAGCCAAGTCCCTGGAATGAATACGGACTGGTTCTAGGCTTATAGGCACCGCCGCGCAGGATCTGTCCCCCCGCTGCTTTGACTTCTTTAGCAATGCGTACGACCTGATCCTTTCCTTCAACGGAACAAGGACCGCCCATGATAACGATTGGCTCATGCCCGCCGATCTTAATACCGCCGACATCAACAATCGTATCTTCCGGATGGAACATTCTGTTTGCCAGTTTATACGGAGCAGAGACTCTCTGTACATTGGCGACCCATTCATTGGCTAAAATATCACGTTCATCCAAGGATGCCGTATCTCCGACCAATCCCCATACATTGAAATCATCGCCTTCGATCTCATGGACTTCCAAGCCTCGTTTTTCAAAAGCATGATGGAGCTTATCAATTTCTTCCTGCGGTGCATTTTTCTTTAATGTTACGATCATATCTCTTCCTCTCCTGCTGCTTTCAGTATCTGATGCGCAGCCTCTTCCAAATCAGTATTGTTGCTGACGGTCACATCGCTGTATTTCTGATACAGAGGCTGTCTCTTCTGAAACAGCGTCTTCATATATTCCTCATTCCCGCTCAGCGGTCTGCTGTCACTGGCAAATAAACGATCCAGATCTCTTTGGATCCAGATGATCAGGCCATTGGCACTGAGTGCCTGCATGGCTTTCTGACTGACAACTATACCGCCGCCGCAGGAGATAATGCATCCCTGCTCATTCTGCAGATCTTCCGCCGTCTGCTGTTCGATCCTGCGAAAGCACTCTTCGCCCTTTAAAGCAAAGCAATCTTTGATCGGCATCCCGAGCTTCTGGACGATTTCATCATCCATCTCGATCACGCGCCGCTGGGTCATCTGGGCAAGGATCTGAGCAAGTGTTGATTTTCCGCATGTCGGCATGCCAATCAGCACAAGATTTCTCTTCTTCTGAAAGAGTGCATTCATGCATGCTTGGATCAGAGCGGGATCCAGTTTCTTTCCGGTAAATAATTCATCTGCCGCAAAGGCCTGTCTGACCAGCATCTCAAAGCCGCCGATATAAGGGATTCCCCGCATCTTGGCATCGAACATCAGTTTTGTCCGCAGCGGATTGGCAACAATATCAATGACGGTATCCAGCTTTGTGAAAGCGGAGAGATCGATCGGGCTTTCCTCCGTATGCGGTGCCATACCGACCGGTGTCGCATTGACAATGCATTGGAACTCTGCCTCTTTCTGATACAGCTGTTCATACGCAATGCAATCAGGCTTCTGTCTGCGTGATACCTTCTGGACACGTGCTCCCATTTTTTTTAACGCATATTCTGCTGCCTTGGAAGCACCGCCCGTCCCCAGCAGTGCTGTGTTCTTTCCTTTGACATCACAGTGATCTGCCGCAAGCATCTGAGCAAAGCCGATGGCATCGGTATTGTATCCCTTCAGTCTTCCATTCTGATTGACAATGCAGTTGACCGCACCGACGGCTTCAGCAGAAGGATCCAGTGCATCCAGATACGGGATCACTTTTTCTTTATAAGGGATCGTTGCATTGATGCCATCAAAATCTTTTTTCTGCATAAAGGAAATAAATTCATCTTCCGCCAGATCCCATTTCTGATATGCTTCATGGATCATGAACGCATGGATCTCAGGCGACCAGGAATGTCCTAAAGGATGGCCGATCAATCCGAGCTTCATCTTTCATCTCCAAAGTACAGTGTGCCATGGCGTTCCAGCAGAAGATCTGTCAAAACAATCGCTGTCATAGCATCGACGACCACTCTGGCCCGATGAATAACGGCTGGATCATGCCGACCGACAATCGTCAGCTTCTTTTCCTGCATCTCAGCAAAATCCACGGTATCCTGCGGACGGGCAATGGACGGCGTCGGCTTGACGGCCGTGCGGAAACGGATCGGCATGCCATTGGAGATGCCGCCGTTGATCCCGCCATTGTGATTTGTTTTTGTAATGATCTTTCCGTGATCAATGGCAAACGCATCGTTTGCCTGGGATCCATACATATCAGCAAAATGAAAGCCTTCCCCGAATTCAATTCCCTTTACTGCAGGGATCGAGAACATCGCATGGCTCAGTTCTGATTCAATGGAATCAAACTCCGGTTCGCCGATGCCTGCTTCCAGACCGATCACTGCCGTATCAAGAATGCCGCCGATGGAATCCTGCTGTTCACGGCAGGCCATGATTGATGCAATCATCGCTTCCGATCTCTGCGGGTCCAATACGCCAAATTTCCTTTGATGGAGAAGCTCGATATCTCTTTTTAAATTTGTTTCATCAAAAGGAATATCCTCAATATCTTTCAATTTGGCTATATGTGTACCAATATCAATACCTTTCTCATTGAGCATATGCATGCATATAGCACCTGCAGTCACTAACGGTGCTGTCAGCCGGCCGGAGAAATGTCCGCCGCCGCTGGCATCTTCATAGCCGCGATACTTGATATGTCCCGTATAATCCGCATGGCCTGGACGGGCTGTATCTTTCAGCTGCTCATAATCCTTTGCCTGCACATTGTCATTGCGGATCAGAAAAGCAATCGGTGTGCCTTCACTGTATCCATTCTTAATGCCGGAAAGAAATTCCGGCAGATCATCTTCTCTTCTTGCCGTGGAGATTGAACCAGCAGCTCTTCTTTGATCCATCATATCGGCAATCAGTTCATAGTCGATCCTGACACCGCTTGGCATCCCATCGATCACCGCACCGATCGCTGCTCCATGAGATTCACCAAACAAGGTCACTGAAATATGCCGGCCAAATGTATTCTTCATATTCCCAGCCTCTCTTTCACCTGTGCTAAGCTCCAATCAATTAAATATCCCTGTCCGATCGTATCGACCTGAACCATAGAGATATGATCGTGATCTGCCTTTTTATCCAGCAGCATCAGCTGATAGATCTTTTTCGGATCACATTGGCATTCCGTTGGCAGCTGCAGTCCCTGCAGTACTTTCCGCAGGCGTTCTTTGAGCATTGGGTCATTCAGCACCGTCAGCATCCCCAGACCGACGCATTCACCATGAAGATAGCCATCCATGCCGAAGTAAGCTTCATAAGCATGTCCGAACGTATGTCCGAAATTCAGCAGCTTTCTTTCCCCGTTCTCTTTTTCATCTTTTTCGACAATATCTTTCTTGATCTTCAGACAGCGGGCAATGATCTCTTCCAAGTGATCTTCGGCATCTTCTTTTTCAAAGATGGCAAACAGTTCTGGATCGCGGATCATGCCTTCTTTTACTGCTTCCGCAAGACCATTGTGCAGCTGGCGCGCTGGCAAAGTCGCAAGAACATCAGGATCCGCCAAGACCAGATCCGGCTGCCAGAACGCACCGACTGAATTCTTTATTCCATTGAAATCAATCGCCGTCTTTCCGCCGATCGAAGAATCGATCTGCGACAGAGATGTTGTTGGAATGTTGATATAGCGGATGCCCCTCATATAGATAGCAGATGCAAACCCTGCCATATCTCCGACGACGCCGCCGCCGATGGCAATCAATGTATCCTGCCGGCTGAGATGTGCTTTCTGCATAGCTTTCAGGATCTCCTGCAGAGTCGCAAAGTTCTTAGATCCTTCCCCATTGGGAAAGATATAGGTCTCTGCCTGCGGGAACTGTTCCTGCAGCTGATGGACCCATTTTGCCGGTACGCCGTCATCAGAAACAATAAATATCTGTCCTGAGAAACGGATCCATTGCGAAGCCTTAGCCAGTACGCCTCTTTCAAGGATCACGGAGTACTCTTTTTCCTTTGTGTGTACGTCTATTTTCATATGCCTCCTAAAATAAAAACCATACGGCTATCCGTATGGCTTGTCTGTTCTCCATTCAGATAACTACTTTGCAAATACGAAACGGCAGTTATCTATAGCTGCCTTGTTATCTAAAGTAGTAAAAGAAGAACATCTGTGTTTTCATCTGTTTTTACCCGGTTTTATTGTATCTCAGCCTTGAAAGATTGGCAACAGCTTTTTCTGTAACAGTTTTCAATGTATAGCTGCACGATAATTTCCAAAGACCTTCAGTTCCAGACAGCGCGTTCCCAATTCCTTCAGCATTTCCTTAATATCCTTCTGCTGCAGATTCCCGGTGATATCAATATAGAATAGATATTCAAAGACTCTCCCCTGGATCGGTCTGCTTTCCAATTTCAGAATATTGATGCCTCTTTTTGAAATGATGCCCAATGTATTGTACAGCGAGCCTGGTGTATGGCGCAGCACCAGCATCATTGAGATCTTATCTGCATCTTTTACTTTGCTTTCCTCATGGCTGATCACCAGGAACCTTGTCATATTTGTGGAAGAATCCTGAACAGATTCTGCTAAGGTCTCCAGCTGATAGTACTGTGCCGCCCGCCAAGAGCCCAAAGCAGCTTTGGAAGGATCATTCTGCTGTTTGATATATTCAGCAGATTTGGCTGTATCCTGATAGGGAACGGTCTGGATCTGCGGATGTGCTTCAAAGAAAGCAGTGCACTGCGATAATGCTTCGGGATGAGAATAGACCTGGCGGATCCCATCGATCTTCGTCCCAGGAAGTCCGATCAGATCTTCATGGATCGGCACATTGATCTCACCGATGGCATGAATGTCATACTTTTGGAACAGATCATAGGTCCGCGCAATAATGCCGGTCGTTGTATTTTCTACCGGAAGTACAGCGTCATTCAGGATCCCCTTTTCGGTATCCTGCAGGATCGCCGTGAAATTCGGATAGCCGATCGGTTCGATCTCTTCATCCTTAAAGTATTCCAATGCGGCAATTTCACTGAATGTTCCGTGGTTTCCCTGGTATCCGACTTTTATCATCGCTTTGTCCTCAATTTCTTCTATAATCTTAATATGCGCGCGAAATTCCTACAACTTGAAAAATGGATCCGCTGTCTCTGCGGCTTTCTGATCTTTCCTGCCCTGCTGATCTTCAGTCTGTGCCATGCAGGACTGCAGACATATAATTTCACCGGTCTGCTTGGCATCCAGGCATATCATACCTGGATCCTTCTGTCTGCAGCATGCATGCTTGCGTGGTGCATCCGTTCTCTTTGGATCGCAGCTGCTGAAGATCTTCTGCTGGCTTCTGCCAAGAAGAAGACCATCATCCTGCTGATCCTATTTGCCGTCTGTACTGTCGGTGCTTTGTTCACGCCTTACATTGAAGGATCATTTGCGGCTGCGCTGCATCTTCTGTTTGCCTATGCTGCTTTTCTGTTCTTCAATGCTGTTTATCTGAATATTCTGAAAGGTCATGCAGGCTATGCTTCCTGCTATTTCGGCATGCTCTTCTTTGTGTGCCTGCTCTGTTTTACGGCTGGTCAGATCTCCGGCCTGGCTGAATTGGTATATGCATGCATGATGTCCATTCAGCTGACAATGCTCAGCATATAAAAAAGAGCCTGTATCATGCAGGCCCTGTTTATGTTTTATCTTGTGTAATATTTTTTGCGTGTCTCTGACAGATTGTCGCAATAGTAGCGAACTGTCAGATTGCTGCTGACTTTGTCAGCTTCCGCAGGTTCATTCATGAAGGTATCACCTTCAAGCATGCATTCAAGGATCGCATTGCATACGTTGCGGATGTTGTTCTTGCCTGCTTCAACTTCCTGCAGCAGGTCACCTGCATTCAGCTCAATATAGAGCCAATCCATTGCATGTGCTTCACCCTTTTTCCAGTTGATGATGTCAATATAATCCTGAACCGATTTCATATTGGCTGGCGTCGCTTTCTTCACTGGAGTTTTCTTGACTGCTGTTTTCTTAACAGGAGCCTTTGCAGCTTTCTTGACAGGAGCTTTTTTCACAGCTTCTTTCTTTGGTGCTGTTTTCTTTGCAGGTTTGCTGACTGGTGCTTTTTTCACTGCAGTTTCCTTTACTGTCTTCTTAACTGGCATATCATATACCTCCCTCTGGAATACTTATGCAACCTCATTATAGCATGCTTTCTAAACAGAAAATCAATATTTTTGAAGCATCAAAAGGCCGGCAGTGCTAGAATGACTATGATGAATAAGACCATGAAGATCAATGATGCAGAAGGCATGCGCCAGAGTGAAAAAAGCTCCGGTCTCACTGCTTTAAAATTGATGGAGAAAGCTGGCCGAGCTGCAGCGCAGTATCTGGCAGAAAATATACCGCCGAAAAGCAGGATCTGTATTCTGGCAGGATGCGGAAATAATGGCGGCGATGGACTTGTGATGGCAAGAATGCTGAGCCAAGACTATCCGACAGCAGCAGTGCTCGTGGATGGACAGCCAAAAACAGCGGAGGCAGTACGGAATCTGAAAAAGCTGGATCCTTCTGTCATCAGAAAGAATGCGCGGCAGGCTATCGTTAAAGCCGATGTGATCATTGATGCTGTCTATGGATACAGCTATCATGGAAATCTGAAAAGAGAAATGGCGGCGCTGTTTGATCTGATCAATGATCAGCATAAAACAGTCTATGCGATCGATCTTAACAGCGGATGTGAAGCAGATACAGGATACTGCGATCCGCATGCACTGCATGCCGATGTCACCTTGGCCTTGGACTGCTTCAAGCCATTTCACATGCTTGCAAAAGAACATCAGATGTTTGATCAGTGCGTCTGTCTTGATCTGAGCCTTGGCGAGAATTCCAGCAGCCGCTTTTTAACAATGAATGAAGATGCCTTCTTTGCACGTTTTCCTAAAAAGAAAGCATCTGCCTATAAGGGCACGTATGGAAAGACATTGATCATCGGCGGATGCTTCGGTATGGCCGGTGCAGTCTCTCTGAATCTGTATGGTGCCAAGACAGTCGGTGCACCATATATCAGCTGTGCCCTGCCCGAAGAGATCTATACGGTGGTCGCTGCTCAGCATGTCACGCCGGTCTTCCATCCTTTCTCACAGGCAACTGCCCTGCAGGTCATTGAACCTCTGCTTGCGGATGCCAAAGCTGTTGCTTTCGGATCTGGATGTGCATGCATGGAAAAGAAAAATGATATTCTTGACTGCATACTGCAGAACAGTTCTGCTCCGATCATCTTGGATGCTGAAGCAATCCGTCTCTTGGTCCACAACACATGGGTACTTCACTTCAGCCATGCCCCGATCATTCTGACACCCCATCTGGGAGAATTTGCCGATCTGATCCAGCAGTCTGCTGCCTATGTGCAGGAACATAAGATCGAATGTGCTGTTCAGTTTGCGCAGGACAATCATGTCACTGTCGTTCTGAAAGGACCGAATACGATCGCTGCCTTCCCGAACGGAAAGATCTACATCAATCAGTCAGGGAATCAGGCTTTGGCCCAAGCTGGATCCGGCGATCTGCTGACCGGGATCTTAGCTGGCATGCTGACATTTGTACCTGCGGTCGAAGATGCTGTTGCTATGGGCATCTGGCTTCATGGATATCTGGCAGATGAAGGTCTTCATACATATTCCAAGCAGAATTTTCCTCTCATCAAATATCCCGAGATCATGGATGCTGTATTTCAGAAACATGGATACTGAGACGGCCAATGCCGTCTTTTCTTTTTGAAAAAAAAAGAAGAGCCTCAGCCCTTCAGTCCTTCTTCCTGTCTCTGCATATTTTCAACAACAACATCATAGATATCGCCGATCGACTGTCCATACTCTAAGATGAGCCATGGCTCATTGGTGTGGAAATGGATCTTGATCAAAGAATCATCACCGACAGCCAGCAGGCAGTCGCCCTTGAAATGACTTGTAATATACTCATTGATCACATCTTCATCAAGATCATGACCGTCAATCAGAAGCTGTGTATCAAACTTATACTCTAACTGTTCCATAGTTTTCCCTCTTTTGATGTGCTTATTATAGCATCAATCGAAACGCCTGTTCAATTTATGCACTGTGCCCTCAGCGTCCTGAAACAAAAAGACTCTCTGCATCCATATGCAGAGAATCTTGCTGTATGTATAAAGAAGGCTTATGCTGCGTGTATTTCGCCGGCTCTGTTCAAAGCAAACTTTGTTGCAATCGGGCCGATCAATTCGTAGATCAGGGTTGCCGCCAAGATCACCGTCTGCACCTGTGCACCATAGCCAGGAAGCTGCTGCAGAGCCAAAGTAGCCATACCGATGGCAACGCCTGCCTGCGGCATCAGAGAGAAACCGAGGTTCTTTTTGATGACATCCGGCTGCTTTGTCATCGCCGCACCGATATAGGATCCGATCCACTTGCCGGTAAATCTTGTCACAACATAGATAATACCAAGCAGACCGACCTTCGGCAGAGCACCAAGATCCAAAGAAGCACCGGAAATAACAAAGAACAGCATGAACAGCGGATATGTCCAATCATCGATCGATGTCAGGACACGTTCAGAATCCTTATTGGAATTGACATACAGAGCACCCATGGCCATGCAGAGCAGAAGAGAGCTCAGGCCCCATTGATCTGCTAAAGCAACTCCCAAGAAGATCAAGGCAATGGCAATGGACATACGGTTTGTATGCGAACGGAAATAGCGATGGCTCAGGCCCAGTATAATGCCGAGAAGAGCACCAATGCCAAGAGCTGCAGCAATCTGCATCAGCGGTACGCACAGGGTACTGTAAACAGAGAAAGCTTCATTGTTTACCATCGCAATAGCGATATTGATCGAAATAGAATAAGCAATCAAACCGGTCGCATCATCAGCAGCAACTACCGGCAGGAGCATTCTGGTCAGCGGACCATCCGCCTTATACTGTCTGACGACCATCAGTGTTGCGGCTGGCGCCGTTGAAGCAGCCAATGCGCCAAGGGTCACGCACATTGCTTTCGGAAAGCCGCATAGGATCGTGACCGTATCGACCAGAGCGACCGCACCGACAGATTCCAATACCGTGATGATCAAGGCTGGTTTGCCAATGCTCTTCAATGTAGAAAGCTTGAACTGGTCGCCGATAGAGAAAGCGATGAAACCTAAAGCCGTGCTGGTGATCAGGCTGAAGGATGAAACTGCATCCGCATTCAGCAGATTCAGAACACCAGGTCCGATCAGTACACCGGCAATCAGATATGCGGTCACATTCGGCAGATGGACCAGTCTCGTAAGACGCGTAAAAAGCAGACCTGCAATCATAGCCAGGCCAAGATACAGTAATATTTCCATTATTTCTCTGCCACGCCTTCCCATCTGGTAATAGGCATTGCAAACATGACTCCTGTATTCGGCAGTTTCAGATTGCCGGAAACTTCATGAATAATATCGATGCCCGTCTGTACCTGTTCATCTTTCAATGCCACAATGATCATCTTATGCTGCGGACGCTCTGGATTGATCAGCTGGCGCAGACCGCCGAAAATTGCCGGTGCATCCACACTGTCCTCATTGATCTTTGCAAGCATTCCTTCGCAGTCTACGACGGAAGCACCATGGATCCCCTGATCCATCATCTTTTCCATGATCGGTGTTACCACTTCTTCATGATTTGTAATATGTACTAACAGCTGCATTTTTCTAACCTCCTCAATGAAAACCTGCTGCGGATTTTCAAAACAGAGTAATTATAATACTGCCGTCAAGTCATGTAAAATGCATCTCTCCCAAGAGAATATGCATTCTTTCTGTGAATACTGAACATAGAGGGAGGCAGTATGGACAGACAGATACAGATTGAACAGATCACGCAGCAATTGGAGAAGGGCGTACACGATGTCTTTGCATCAGACAGCTATCAGAATTATCTATCATCGATGGCACGCTTTCACACCTACTCGGTGAACAATTCTCTTCTGATATGGATGCAGAGGCCGGACGCAACTTTGGTCGCTGGCTATCAGGCATGGAAGTCGCAGTTCAACCGCAGTGTGCGCAAGGGTGAAAAAGCCATCAAGATCATCGCACCGATCCGGCGGAAAAAGATGTATGACATTGTCATCGACAATGAATTGGTGGAAGATGAGGGACCGAAGATCATCGGCTGGCGGACCGTCAGTGTCTTTGACATCCGGCAGACCTTCGGTGATGAGCTGCCTTTCTACATGCATGATCTGCTGCCTGGCATGGTCAATGATTATGATCGTTTTGCGCAGGCAATCGCCCTTGCCTGTCCAGTGCCGATCACCTATGAATGCATTTCCTCGGGCGCCCATGGCTTCTATCGTCCTTTGGACAATGACATTGTCATCAGCAATTCTCTTTCCCAAGTGCAGACCATCAAGACCATGCTTCACGAAACGGCACATGCCCTGCTGCATCACCAGGATGCGGATGATTCTTCAGACAGCCGCTATCAAAGAGAAGTCCAAGCAGAATCTGTTGCCTATGCGGTGTGTTCCTACTACGGCATTGATACGCATGAGTATTCTTTTCCCTATATTGCCGGCTGGTCCTCCTCCAAAGAAATGGAAGAACTGAAAGCATCGCTGCAGATCATTCAGGAGACCGTCGATCATCTGATCACCGCCATTGATCGGATCCGCACTCCGGTGCCCTATACAGTAAAAGAAAGTCAGAATCTCTCTGACTTTCAGTAAACTATTTATCTTCTTTTTCGAAATGAATCGGTGGGATCTTGAGTGTATTCTCATCTTTATGCATAGCCAGATAAGAACCGGTAACGATCTCCGGGAGCTCGTCATCTTCTTCGCTCTCATCCTCATCCTCGGCAATTTCTTCTTCAGCTGCCGTTTCCTCTTTTTCTATTTCTTCACTGTTAGTTTTTTCTGTTTCCGCAGGAATATCATCAGCTAAGAATTCCGGAATGGAAGAGAAATCCAGATCTTCTTCTCCCGCTCCATCCATCAGTTCATCTTTGATCGATGTCGATGGATCATCCTGTTGTTCTGCCGCCGGTACCTCTTCTGGTTCTTTTTCAATCGGCAGCTGCACCGTTTCAGCAAATGCATCCGCTTCCGGAACTGCTTCTTCCTGCGGTTCCGTTTCCTCCGCAGGTTCTTCAGCTGGCTCGCCAGTCTGTTCTTCCTGAGGCAGCGGCATCTCTTCCGTATGATTCAGTTCATCCGTTTCATGGATCTCTTCGGTCTCTTGGATCTCATCCGCGGGATCTGCTTCTTCCGGCTGTTCTTCTTCAATCGGTTCCGGTTCTTTATAGGCATAGTCCTCAGCCGTCGTTCTGCGCAGACGGATAGCAAGATACGGCTGCAGCGGAAGCTCTATTTTGAAATGTCCATGAAAGATACCGCAGCGATGGATCGTCATCGCATACGTATCAATGATCTCTGCCGTGTAATCTGTATCGTCATCAATATAGAATTCACGATAGGAAGGACGCAGGAAACCAAAGTAATAAAGATACTGTGTCTTGATCGGTTCGCTGTATTCCGCTTCCGGAACACAGGCGCAGCAGTCATCCATGCCAGATACTGGCGCAAGTCCATTGCCTGGAACTTCATTCAGGATCTGCTTCAGGAAGACAGCCCGCTTCCAGCTTTCGCCATTCAGTGTGCCGCCATGCATGGACCAGATATGTTCAGGATCTTTCAGATATGTTTCACTGTGGCCTGGATATCCTCCGCGCATTGCGGTCTCCCAGAATCTTCTGGTCATCTCTTCCGGTGACAGGCTTCCCCATCCATACGGAAGATCGCCTTCACTGCCCAGATCATCCATAATGATCGGCTTATGGAAACGGATGCGATACGCATTGACGTATTCCGCCGAGCGGTACAGATCATCAATATGGATCGATGCATGGCTGATCCAAGGACGCGTGCAGTCATAGATCTCACGGGCATTGTGGATGGATCTCAGATGATGATACGGATCCTTCCGCACTAAGAGATCGGCATAGTGCTCCCAATCCTGCAGGCTCTTATTCTGATCGGCATCCCAGCCATCCGCTAAAGACCACCAGATATTATGATATCCGGCAAGACGATTCATAACATAGCTCAGATAAAGATCATTTTCTGCTTCGTTCATGGCATCAAAGCCCCATCTGTCATACGGATGGAACAGGACCAGATCTGCTTCGATGCCTGCTCTGCCAAGTTCCTGTATGCATGTTTCAAGATGGGCAAAGTATTCGGTATTGAAACGGGAATACTGAAA
This sequence comes from Solobacterium sp., assembly GCA_022486705.1. GTDB lineage: Bacteria > Bacillota_I > Bacilli_A > Erysipelotrichales > Erysipelotrichaceae > Bulleidia. The sequence goes on from JAKVKC010000036.1 coordinate 18,541, forward strand.
ATGATTATTCTCATTGCGGCCAGTATATTCTTTGACATTTTCTTTGGTCAGTACATGCGTGCTCATCGCGGTACCTTCGTATGGGAAATACTGCGGATCATCCAAATTGAATTCATTGTGATATGGGAAGATACTGAAGCGCACTTTATTGAAACCAGAGCTCTTCAATGTCTTCAGGCTCTGGGCAATATCGCCATCGTATTTGAGATGCCATCCCTGTGCAATCGTACCCACCGGGTGGAAAGCAGTCCCATCTTCATAAGAGAAATGATATGTATTGGCCGTGCGTACAGGGCCGTGGTTCTCTGGTTCTGCTTCATTGACAACAAATCTTCCGCTCAGTGTTGTATCCAGAAAAGATCCCTTCAGGATAAAAGAATATCTTCCAGAAAAAGAAGGCATGAAACGGATCCTGTAGATTCCCTTTCCATCATAGAAGCCTTCGGTAACAACGCTCTCGTTCTTGCCAGTGAATATTCCCTGCAGTCTCTGCTCAAGAAATGGGTTTCCCTGTGAAGGACCTTCCAGTGAAATCTCAAATACATCCCAGCGATCGACCTCAGTCGGATAATCCTGATGATTGCTCATAATGATACCCCCTCCAAAATAAAATGAATCTTACTTCTTTATTATAGTAAAATTCATTGCTCATGACCAGATGCTTGATTTCTTGGTGCCTTCGGCAATGACCAGCGATACTTCGCTGCTAAAAGACGGATGATCAGGATGACGGCAGCGCCGATCCAGATGGCAGAAAACTGATTGCCTGCCTGCATCCATAGGACGCACACTTCCGCACCGACAATGGAAGCAAGCGCATAGATATGCTTGCTGAAGATATACGGCAGTGCATTGACGGTCATATCTCTGAGAAGACCGCCGCCGACGCCTGTCAAAACACCGGAGAAAACGCAGAGAAAATGATTTGGTTCTGCTGAGAGGCCCCACGCTGCATTGACGCCCATAACAGTAAAGATAGCTAAGCCTACGGAATCCATGACCAGCAGAAGCGTACGGAAATTATTTGTTCCTTTTTCATTCTTCGGATGAACGCCGTAATAGATGACAAAAAAAACAATCAGCGCTGTCAAAGCAGCTGCAGCAACATAGATTGGATCTTTAAAAGCAACTGGCGGGAACTGTCCCAGCATCACATCGCGGATCACGCCGCCGCCGGTCGCTGTAATCACACCAAGCACAATAATGCCGAACAGATCCATATGTGCATTGACCGCTACCAATGCGCCTGAAATAGCAAACGCAACCGTACCGATCATTTCAAGAATCATAATATACTGGCTCATAAGTTTCTCCGCATACTTACTTATTATAAAAGAGAAGATGCTTTTCGCATCCTCTTTTTAATAATTCTTTAAATCCCAAGTTAAGTGAAACACAGTGTTTCAGTAAGGCTGATAAAGGCATATGATTGTTCTACCTCTCCGTGTCATCTAGTTTTCACAGATAGGAGGTCATTTATATGACACGGAATTACAA
>JAKVKC010000037.1 GCA_022486705.1 Solobacterium sp.
TGCGGCGACTGCTCAAGTATTGATGATTCGCATATTCGCAATAATATAATCTAGTTCACTACACAGACAAAACGGTGCAGAGCCCGTAACCATGGGCTTTACACCGTTTTTACTTCAAAACTCGAGATGAAACCATCGATACAAGCGCCCTGTTCTGAATGACAGCGCTTTCATTCTAAGACGATTCTTTATATAATCTAGGAAGAGATCTTAGAGGGAGATGTCAGTATGGCTGGTAAAAAGTTACCTATATGTCCGCACTGCGGTTCCAAGAACGTAAAGAAAGAAAATGGTTTTTATCGCTGCCAAGACTGTTCAAACGATTTTGGCAGAACAGCAATGAGCGATGAAGGCATACCAATGGTCGAAGCAGTAACAGGACTGCGCTTTCGATATGGCGATGCGATCAGCGGATCAGTGCATCTGCGGTTTGCGGAAGATGAAGGAAGCTGTGTCTTTGAAGTGTATGATGCCAATGGCGGCGGTTCCAATAAACATGCCGAAGTCATACCGATGAAGACGTGGATGGCCCTCAAGCGGAAACTGTTTGAAGAACTGTATGCGGCAGATTGGGATCGGGAATACATGCCGGTAAATGATGGACAGTCTGTTCTAGGCAATAATACTTGGGATTTTTCTGTGATCATCAGTGAAAATGAAGAAATACTGTATCGCGGCGTCGATGCGTATCCTGTCTATTGGAAGGAACTGCTGGCTCTGCTGGACCCATATTTGGAAAAACTGAAACAGGAATGAAGGAGGGGAGAGCTCTCCTTTCATTTAGAAAGAGTGCATATGAATCTGATCTTTTTTGATATTGACGGTACCTTGGCCATCGGCAAGGATATTCCGGACAGCGCAAAGAAAGCGATCCATGTGCTGCGTGAGAATGGCGATCTGGTGTGGATCTGCACGGGCAGAGCACTGCGGTATGCCAAGAGCAATTTCCATATGTATGCCAATGGCTACATCGTGTCCAATGGCAGAGAGGCATATACATGCTGCACAAAGATCTTTGAAAAGCCGCTGGCGGCAGAGCAGATCAAAGATATCCAGGAACGGCTGGATGCAGTGCATGCCGGATACGTTTTCTTTGAAAGCCAGAATGGGCATTGCTATGGTCCGGAAGAAGCGTATGAAACAATTGTTAAAGAATGGGATCCGGGCTTTATTGTGAAAGGCGGAGATCTCAGCGGAAAGAAGATCTACAACTTTGATGTATGGTTCAAAGATGCAGAACAGTATCATGCGATCGAAGAACAGCTTCAGGGCATCGGTGTCCTCAATCCTCATGGCAGTCATCCGACTGCAGATGTAACAATTATTGGCTGGGATAAGGGGGACGCACTGCAGGCTGTGGCGGCGTATATGAAGGTGCCGCTGGATCATACCTATGCTTTCGGCGATGGCATGAATGATGTATGCATGATCAAAAAAGCAGGTCATGGCATTGCTATGGGCAATGGACAGAATGCATTGAAGGAAGAAGCAGAATATGTCACTTCAGATATCCTGGCCGACGGTATATGGAATGGATTGAAGCATTTTCATCTAATCTGATATAATCATACCCGTTATGAACGAGTGCTTTTTATTCTTTGATATGGATGGGACACTGATCTCACCAAAGAGCCATCATGTGCTTCCATCTTCTATTCAGGCGATCCAGCAGGCAGAACAGAACGGCTGCCATGTTTTTCTCTGCACAGGCAGAGGATACGGCATGGCCTTGGAATACCAGCAGGAAATTGAAATGCCGGGGATCATCTTTTCCAATGGAGCAGGCATTGCCTATCAGGGAAGGATCCTGGAGACTCATGATATTGATCATGAGACGGTCCGTCAGATGACTTCTTTGATCACTGCCTTAGGCGGGGGATATCAGATCCTTTCGACATCTTATATCTATCAGAACGAAAAGGAACACCATCGCTTTGCTCAGAGATTTCCGCAGGAATATCCTGATTTAAGCATTGAACAGGTATTTCAGCGCAAAGCAATGCGCCTCATAGATGAATATAAGGGAGAAGCCATTCAGAAGATCGACTTCAATTTTGAAAATGAACTGACAGCGGATCTTTTCTTTGCCCGGATCCCGGCCAGTTTGGAGACTGTCCTCAGCGGCGGCTATTATGCAAAGCTTGGGCGCCGGGGCGGTGAACTGATGACAGAAGGTACCACAAAGGGACAGGGCGTCAGAAGGACTTTGGAAATGTTCGGTGCCCATCGGCATGATGCTTACTGCTTTGGGGATTCAATGAATGATCTGACGATGCTGCAGGAATGCGGAACGGGCATTGCCATGGGCAATGGCACAGAAGAGATCAAGAAGAGTGCAGACTATGTGACCAATGATGCGGATCATGATGGTATATTCAATGCCCTGAAGCACTTCCATATTATTTAAAAATTTCATGATTTGGAATTTATAGAAAGCAAAAATATTGAATGCTATGATGGACTTATAAATAAGGAGAATGAATATCATGGCAAATTTTCCAAAAGGATTTCTGTGGGGCGGAGCGACCGCTGCCAATCAGGTCGAAGGCGGCTGGAATGAAGATGGCAGAGGACCGGCACTGACTGATGTCACGCTCGGCGGCACGGTGAAAGAAAATCGAAAGCTGACCTATATCGCTGCCGATGGAACACATGGATCGCTGGAACGGAGCGAACCGCTGCCGAAAGGCGCTCACTATGCTGTACTGGATGAATGCTACTATCCAAATCATCTAGGGGTAGATGAATATCATCGCTTCAAAGAAGATATTGCCCTGTTTGCAGAGATGGGATTTAAGACATATCGCATGTCGATCTCCTGGTCCCGTCTGTATCCAAAGGGCGATGAGAAAGAACCGAACAAAGCGGGCGTTGAGCATTACCGTCAGGTCTTTCAGGAACTGAAGAAATATCATATAGAACCATTGGTCACGATCTGGCATTTTGATACGCCGCTGTACTTGGAAGAACACTATGGTGGCTGGACAAACCGTCAGCTGATCGACTTCTATGTCCGTTTTGCGACGACTTGCTTTACCGAGTATAAAGGCTTAGTCCACTATTGGCTGACCTTCAACGAGATCAACAATACGATCATGTTCCTGGACTTCAAGGGAGAGGCACATCCGGACAGTGAATATCAGACAGCCTATCAGATGCTGCACTACGAGTTTGTGGCATCCGCAAAAGCAGTGCAGATCGGACATGCCATTGATCCAAGCAATATGATCGGCTGTATGATCTGCGGCATTACCAACTATCCGGCTACCTGCGATCCAAAGGATGTTCTGGCATGCCAGCATACATGGGAGAAGAATCTCTACTACTGCGGCGATGTACAGGCGTTGGGCGAATATGGATCTTACAGTGAGAGATTGTGGAAAGAGCACAATGTCCAGCTGGATATCACCGATGAAGATCTGGTCGATCTGGCCAATGGCACGGTCGATATGTATACTTTCTCCTATTACATGTCTTCACTTGTGACAACGCATGAAGTCAAGGACAAGGTATCCGGAAACTTCAGCGCCGGTGCGAAGAATCCATATCTGGAATACTCCGATTGGGGCTGGGCGGTCGACGCTGACGGCCTGCAGTACTTCTTGGAAATGGTGTATCAGAGATACAATCTTCCGATGATGGTCGTAGAAAACGGCTTAGGTGCCTATGATAAGGTCGAAGAAGATGGATCGATCCATGATCCGTTCAGAATTGAATACTATCGCCGGCATATTGCGGCCATGGACAGAGCGATTGGCAATGGCGTTGACTGCATCGGCTATACGACTTGGGGATGCATTGATCTGGTCTCCGCAGGTACGGGAGAACTTCGCAAGAGATATGGCTTCATCTATGTTGATATCGATGATGAAGGCAAAGGAACACTGGATCGTTCCAGAAAGGATTCCTTCTATTGGTACAAGAAAGTAATTGCATCCAATGGTGAGGATCTGGCAGACTGAAATACAGAGAGCTTGGGAAACTGAGCTCTTTTTTATGCGGAGAATTGGATATTTTCATATATTTGTGGCACAATCAGAGGAGCGAGGTACGCTTGTGAAGATCATTAACTATGAAGAAAAATATCGCAGAGATGTTCAAACAATCTGCATTGAAACAGGATCGAAGGATAACCTAGTCAATCCTGAACATTATAACTTTACGCTTTGGATGTACTGCGACCCTTATCTGGATCATGGAAAGAACTTTCTGCTGATGGATGATGCCGGCAAAGTGCAGGGATATGTACTATGTGCCGAGGATGCAGGCATGTTTGAAAAGGACATGCAGCCATATTTTCAGAAGATCAAAGAAAAAGCACCTTCATTTGCGGGACGCTGCGATCTGAGAGAGTATATGCAGTTTGCCAAAGACTATCCGGCCCATCTCCATATCGATATCCGGGAAGGATATACGGGAGGGGGAAATGGCACTGCCCTGATGCATGCCCTTTTGGATGCCCTGCAGAAAGATCATGTGAAGGGCGTTATGCTTGGTGTTGATAAAAGAAATCTACGAGCCCTCGGCTTTTATAAGAAAATGGGCTTTCAGGTCCTGTCATCTGACCAATATGGCAGCGTGATGGGCAGAAAACTGTAAGGAAAGGAATGGAAAGCATATGAGATATGAAGTGGGAACGGTGCTGAATATTCAGAATCTGAATCGGCCGGTTCCAGATCAGGTCATTACCGAAGATGTCTATGACGGTGTTACGCTGTATTCTTTGGCACAGGGCACAGATCTTCCCGTGCAGACCAATCCGAATTATCACTGCTATTTTGTCCTGGCCGGAAAGCTGAATGTCTACTTAAGAGACCGGATGTCAGTGATTGCTTCAAAGACGGTATCCTACAGTCAGGGAATCGTAGTTCCCTATGAGGAAGCAGTTGGCTGCACGGCATTGGAAGGCACGGTCGCAACAGAAGTCGTACTTGGCAAAAAATTAGAGACACAGAAGATCAAACCGATGGAAGTCTTTACCGTCAATGATCTGCTGGCATATCAGCTAGGAACAGCAATTCGAGAAACTGTATTGAGCAGCGGCTACAGCGTGCTGAATATTGATGCACTGGATAAAGGCACTGGCTTGAATGATCTGCTGGCAGAGGGTGAATTGATCGTGACATGTCTGGATGGTGAAGGAAACGTCCTCTACTGCGGAAAAGAAAGCACGCTCCATTTTGGAGAGAACTTCCATATAAAAAGCGGTACAAAATATTCTCTGCAGGCAAAGGATCATCCCTTCAAAGTATCAGAACTGATCCGTATTGAATGATCTGCAGAAAATAGGACCTGGTCGAAAGATCAGGCTTTTAAGATCTGTTGACATATGTACTGTAGCATGCTACAGTAATGGTGCAGCAGGAGAAGATATGTATGAGAAAAATGCCAATCCCTTATCTGTTAAAACTGATTGTTGATCAGATCCGCACCGGAGCAGATGCTGATCTGAAAAGCATGCATCTGACACTGACGCAAAGCCGTGTGCTTGCCTTCCTGGTGGATAAAGAGGGACAGGCAACGCAGAAAGAGATCGAAGACTTCCTGCAGGTATCGCATCCGACGGTCGTTGGCATTGTGTCCAGAATGGAAAAGAATGGATATCTGAAATTCTCGTATGCCGGTACTTCAAAGATCGTTCGGCTGACACCGTATGCCAAAGACGTCGGTCAGGATATGGTGAAGGCCATGGCAGAAAATGATGCCCAGCTGATGAAGGGACTGTCTAAAAAAGAAACTGCTGAACTGCAGAGAATGCTGCTGCAGGTCTATCAGAATATTAAGTAAGAAAGACCGGGAGACCGGTCTGATCTAAGGCATTAACTGTAGCGTGCTACATAATGGAGGAGAACTATGATCAAAACACTCGCAAAAAGTATTCGCCAGTATAAGAAAGAATCGATCCTGACACCGATCTTAGTGACAGGAGAAGTGGTATTGGAAATTATTATCCCATTGCTGATGGCCGATCTGATCGACTATGGCATTGATCAGGGAAACATGAATGTTGTTCTGAAGTACGGCATTGCTCTATTGATCTCGGCACTGATTGAAATGATCGTTGGTGCCTGGGCAGGGAAAGCGGCTGCTTCAGCCTCGGCAGGCTTTGCGGCCAATCTTCGGCAGGATGCGTATGACAATGTGCAGAATTTTTCATTCTCCAATATAGATAAGTTCTCGGCATCTTCCATTGTTACCAGACTGACAACAGATGTGACCAATGTCCAATCTGCCTATCAGATGATTCTTCGCATGGTCTTTCGCGGACCGCTGATGATGGTCTTTTCACTGATCGTTTCCTTTCAGATCAGTACGCAGATATCGCTTGCTTTTCTGGTGTGCATTCCAATCTTGGCAGTCATTCTTATATGGATCATGCTGAAGGCACACCCGATCTTCACCAGAGTATTTGCCACATACGATAAGCTGAACAATGTTGTGCAGGAAGATCTCAGAGGGATCCGTGTCGTGAAATCATTCTGCCGCGAGGATCATGAGAAAAAGAAATTCGGCAGTATCTCAGGATCGATCTATCAGGATTTCTCGAAAGCTGAAAAATTGATCGCCTTCAACATGCCAGCTATGCAGTTCTGCATGTACGCATGCATGCTTCTGATCGCATGGTTCGGCGCAAGAGCTATCGTTGCCAGCGGGAACAATGCTGCTTTGGGTCTGACAGCAGGACAGCTGATGAGCCTGATCACTTATGCAATGCAGATCCTGACCAGTCTGATGATGCTTTCTATGGTATTTGTCATGATCACGATGGCGAGATCCAGTGCGGAAAGAATTGCCGAGGTCATCGAAGAACAGCCGGATATCCATGATCCGAAAGATCCTGTGATGAGCGTGGCAGATGGTTCGGTGCAGTTTGATCATGTCAGTTTCCAATATTCCAGCAAAGCTGAGAAAAAGGTCCTGTCAGATATCAATCTGACGGTTGCTTCTGGGGAAAGCATCGGTATCATCGGCGGTACCGGTTCTGCCAAATCATCGCTGGTGCAGCTGATCCCGCGTCTCTATGACGCGAGTGAAGGAAGGGTGATGGTCGGCGGCATCGATGTAAAGAATTATGATCTTGAAAGTTTAAGAAATGCTGTAGCCATGGTGCTGCAGAAAAATGATCTGTTCTCCGGCACGATCAAAGAGAACCTGCGCTGGGGAAATGAGAAGGCAAGCGATGAAGAACTGAAAGAAGCCTGCCGCTTGGCTCAGGCAGATGAATTTATAACATTGCTTCCGGCTGGCTATGACACGATGATCGAGCAGGGAGGTACGAATGTATCCGGCGGACAGAAACAGCGTATCTGCATTGCCAGAGCATTGCTGAAGAAGCCGAAGATCCTGATCCTTGACGATTCGACATCTGCGGTGGATACAGCGACGGATGCACTGATCCAGAAAGCCTTCCATGCATCACTGGCAGAGACAACGAAGATCATGATCGCACAGCGTATTTCTTCTGTACAGTCCTGCGACCGCATTGTCGTTATGGATGACGGAAAGATTGCGGCAGTGGGCAGTCATGAACAGCTGCTGCAGAGCTGCTCGATCTACCAGGAAGTCTATGCATCGCAGCAGAAAGGAAGTGACGAGAATGCGTAAGGAAAAGAGCACAGAAAAGATCAATGGGGAAACGGTAAAGCGACTGCTTTCGTATCTGAAGCCATATCGCTCACAGCTGATCTTAGTGACCGTATGCATTATTCTCTCTTCCTTGGTCAGTGTTGCGTCCTCGCTGTTCTTGGAAACATTGATCGATGATTATATCTCACCTCTGCTTTTGGAAGCTGTGCCGGATTTCTCAGGTCTTCTGCATGTCATTGTGATCATGGGCTGCATCTATGCGGCTGGTGCATTGGCAGCGCTGTTCTACAACCGTATCATGGTCTCCGTTGCCCAGGGTACATTGAAAACAATTCGCGATACAATGTTCGGCAATATGCAGAAACTTCCTCTGCAGTACTTTGACACTCACGCTCATGGCGATGTCATGAGCTGCTATACAAATGATACCGATACTCTGCGCCAGATGATCTCACAGTCCCTGCCGCAGATCATCTCCTCCATCATTACGATTGTCACTGTATTCATTGCAATGCTGTATGTCAGTGTATGGATGACGGTCATTGTCGTGATCATGACGGTCATCATGCTGGCAGGGGTCAAGTGGATCGCCGGCAGGAGCGGAACATACTTTGTAGCACAGCAGGATACATTGGGAGATCTCAACGGATATATTGAAGAAATGATCTCCGGTCAGAAAGTAGTAAAAGTATTCTGTCATGAAGCACAGGCAAAAAATACTTTCAGTCAGAAGAATAAAGCATGGCAGAATAATTCCTCAGCTGCCAATGCCTATGCCAATATTCTGATGCCGATCATGAATGCCATGGGATATATCATGTATATCGCAGTCGCGGCCGTTGGTGCTGTCATGGCCATCGGCGGTACAAAGAATCTGTCATTGGTCGGCCTCAATACACTGACATTGGGCATGATTGCATCATTTTTGACCCTGACCCGCAGCTTCTGCAATCCATTGGCCCAGGTGTCGAATCAGCTCAATTCCATTATCATGGCTTTAGCAGGTGCGACGCGTATCTTTGAACTGATGGACGAAAAGCCGGAGACAGATAATGGCTATGTGACTTTGGTCAATGCCGAATGCAAGGATGGAAAGCTTGGCGAAGCAGATCATCGTACGGATCAATGGGCCTGGAAACACCCGCATGGAGACGGCACTCTGACATATCAGAAACTGGAAGGACGGATCACCCTGAAGAATGTCGATTTCGGCTATGTACCGAATAAGCTTGTTCTGCATGATATTTCCATTGATGCTGAACCTGATGAAAAGATCGCGCTTGTCGGAGCGACCGGTGCCGGCAAGACGACGATCACCAACCTCATCAATCGCTTTTATGACATTGATGACGGCAAGATCCGCTATGATGGCATCAATATCAATAAGATCAAGAAAGCAGATCTGCGGAAGAGCCTGGGCATTGTTCTGCAGGAGGTCAATCTCTTCACTGGTACGGTCATGGAGAATATCCGCTATGGCCGAGAAGATGCGAGCGATGAGGAATGCATTGCGGCTGCGAAGCTGGCAAATGCGGACAGCTTTATTGAACGTCTGCCGCAGGGATACCAGACGATGCTGCAGGGCGATGGCAGCGGACTATCACAAGGACAGCGCCAGCTGCTGTCCATTGCCAGAGCGGCGGTGGCAGATCCTCCGGTCATGATCCTGGATGAAGCGACCAGCTCTATTGATACCCGCACCGAAGCAATTGTGCAGAAAGGCATGGATCAGCTGATGAAAGGACGCACCGTCTTTGTCATTGCCCATCGTCTTTCGACCGTGCGGAACAGCGATAAGATCATGGTCCTGGAAGCTGGAAGGATCATTGAACAAGGCAGCCATGATGAACTGATTGCGCAGAAAGGCAAGTATTATCAGCTCTATACAGGAGCGTTTGAATTGGAATAAGAACATCACCTCTGCCGGCAGAAAAGCGGAGGTGATTTCTTTGCGTCTATTGCGATAAATGTCATATATAATGAGAGCGATGAGAAAATATATATTCTTAGATATTGATGGAACACTGTTCTCAACTTCAATCGGCAGGATCCCTGAAAGTGCCTTGGAAGCGATGGAACTGGCAAGGAAAAACGGACATAAATTATTTCTCTGCACCGGAAGATCGTTAGCAGAAGTGGTGAAATATCTGAATGCGGATGTGGATGGCTTTATCCTTGGCGCAGGATCAATGGTCTATGCGGAAGGAAAAAGGATCTATGATCATCCGATCGATGGCTCAGAGATCGCCCGCATCAAGCATACGGTCCATGCTTTCGGCCTTGGCTATTCCTTGGAAGGAACGGCAGGTGCCTACTGTTCCCCAGATGGCTATGAAAGCCTGCTGAAGTATTTCTCGGGAGGAAGCACAGATCGTGAAAAGCAGATCGAGCAGTGCAATGCCAACTGCACCTATCCGGAGACCTTCGGCTCAGAAGAAAGTGATTCTATCTATAAAGTCTGTGCGTTCGGCACAAAATGGGATCCTGTCTATCCAAAGCTGGCAGCGGCCTTGGAATATCCGTTCATCTTAACGAAAGTCATGGAACTGAAGAACTTTGTGATCGGCGAGATCACCGACCGAAATATTTCTAAGGCAAATGGCATAGAACAGATCCTGGCACATTACAATGCGGAAGAATTTGATGCGATAGGCATTGGCGACAGTGCCAATGATATTCCAATGTTAGAAAAATGCGGCATCAGCGTAGCTATGGGCAACAGTACCCCAGAGACCAAGAAAGCAGCGCAGTATGTGACCAGCGATATCCTGCATCACGGGATATGGAATGCCTTTGTGCATTATGGGATCATTGAAGGAGAAGAGAAATGAAGATCGGAATCGTAGGCAATGGATCAATTGTAAAGACGGCTTTGGCCTGTCTGCAGGAAGCGAAGATCCAGACCGCAGCACTTTGGTGCCGCAATGAAGAAAAGGGAAGACCGCTTTGTGAACAGTATCATCTGAAGCAGTATACCGATTATGCAAAGTTCCTGCAGGATGATTCTTTTGATACAGTCTATATCGGACTGGTCAATTCTCTGCATTATGCTTATGCAATGCAGGCAGTGCAGGCACACAAGCATGTGATTGTGGAAAAACCATTTGTTTCACGCTATGGCGAAGCCATCTCTCTGATCGAAGAAGCAGAACAGGAAAAAGTCATGCTGTTTGAAGCTATCCTATCACGCTACAGCCGGACCTATCAGGCACTGATCCCGCATTTGGATGAGATCGGCGACCTGAAGATCATCCATGGCAATTTCTCACAGTATTCCCGCCGCTATGATGCCTATCAGGAAGGAAAAGTCCTGCCGGCTTTTGATCCTGAACTGAGCGGAGGGGCGCTCTATGACATCAATGTCTACAACATTCATTTCGCGGCCGGGATCTTCGGCATGCCGAGCCATGTGCAGTACCTTGCCAATAAGGGCTTCAATGGCATTGATACAAGCGGTGTCCTGATGATGGACTATCATGGCTTTCAGTCAGTCTGCATCGGCGCGAAGGACTGCGCTTCCCCATGCGGTACCGTCCTGCAGGGAACCAAAGGATATATAGAACTGCCGGGAAGACCGAGCATCATTGACCATGCTTCACTGCATCTCAATGGCAGCGAAGAACCAATCACCCTGGATGTGCCGGAAGAAGGCAGTCCGATGGCCAATGAATTCCTCAGGATCCAAGAGGTCATTGCCCAGCAGGATTGGAATACAGAAGCAGCCTGGCTGATCCGCACCAAGCAGGTCATGAATATTCTGGACCAGGCAAGAGTATCTGCCGGTATCCATTTTGCGGCAGATGAGGAGCCGGAATTCACAATTTGATGAAATTGCTTTGCTTAGCACAGAGAATGCTATAATAAATACAGACAGAAGGAGAAAAACTATGGCATTAGTCAATGTATCAACCGCTCTGAAAAGAGATGAGATCAAAAAGATCCTGGAATCGCAGGAATCTCCAAAGTACACGTACGTAAAGATGAAGACGGCAATCGAGATGCAGTTCGATGTGCAGGATGATGCACAGGGCTCACATGGCGATCTGGCCAACTATACGAAGAAGATCATCAAGGAACAGCCTTGGGGCGCAGCTCTGATGCTGAGAGTCCTGAACGAAGGCCAGGCATTTACCGGACAGAAGTAACAGAGAAGGTTCCGCAGGGAATCTTTTTTTTACTGGAAGAGCAGGGGGATAGAAACGATGGCATCACAGGAACAGGCGCAGTCTCAGATGCAGGATGATCTTCTGGATCATCTGGACGAGGATCATACGTCGGCGCATCAAAGGAAGAAGCCAAAAAGAAAAAAAAGAAGACAGGCACCAAAGAAAGAAACAGTGCCGATGGAACACTGGATCCGCAATGCATGCATCGCACTTTTAGGTATCTGTGTCGGTCTGGCGGCGCACAGTCTGCTGGTCAATGGAGGCCTGCGGGATAAAGCACAGCCGAAGATCAGTGAGGAAAGAACGGCCGAGATCTTAAAGGATCTGCGCCAGCAGACTTTTTCCATAGCTGGCCATGACTATGATACCAGCAGTACTTTGGCATCATTCGAAAGCGATGGCTGGAAGGTCGATACGACCGATGCTACGCCGACAGCGGTACTGACACCGGGACAGAATGTCAGTATGTCCCTGCAGCAGGGAACCCAGGTGATCGATACTTTTTCTGTAAAGAATAATACAAAGCAGAACTGTGCCTTGGAAGCAGGAGCTCTGGATCATATTTATGTCTATGATGAAGAAGTAGATATCTCAGGACCTTATGGTCTTTCGCCAAGCATGACGCCGGAAGAAGCAGTTCAGGTCCTGAAAGACAATGATCTTCCGTATGAAGTAAAAAATCATTCCGGCGATACCTATTATGGATGCAGTTTCTCCGGCAGACTTTCCGATCAGGAATATGCTTCCGCATACATTTCCTTCAATGTTCATAACCATCGCATTGAATCAATGACCTTTTCAGAATACAGCGATGATATTGAGCTCTATATCAGGATGCACTGAAAGCATTTCACAGGACAAAGTCCACCATATGTGGCATGATTCCCTTCGTAAAAACATATTGACTTTGTGCGATACTCCAATATAATTTGGGTATCACAGAACTGACGGAAGTGGAATCAACCACATGAACTGTGACTGTATCTTAAAGCCGACCGTCTGGGCACGCACAAAGCGCTCGGACGGTTTTTGTTTTCTTAAAACTGTACTGAGCATATAGAAAGAGGACAGTATGCTGGAAAACAAAGAATGGACGGACTTTAAAGGAAGAACCTGGAAAGAAGAATGCAACGTCAGAGATTTCATTCAGAACAACTACACACCATATGATGGAGATGAATCTTTCTTAGCTGGACCGACAGAAGCGACAGACAAACTGTGGGGAAAGCTGCAGGAACTGCAGAAGCAGGAAAGAGATAAGGGCGGTGTCTTAGATGAAGAGACAGATGTCGTATCGTCTTTAACGGCGTATGGGCCTGGATATATTGATCCATCTTTAAAAGATCTGGAACAGATCGTCGGTCTGCAGACAGATAAGCCATTGAAGAGAGCCTTCATGCCGTATGGCGGGATCCGCATGGCTGAAGAAGCACTTGTCACCTATGGCTATGAGCCGAACCGTGAACTTCATAAGATCTTTACGGAATATCATAAGACACATAACAATGCAGTATTTGATGCGTATACCCCAGAGATGAAGAGAGCGAGACATTCGCACATCGTGACGGGCCTGCCGGATACCTATGGCAGAGGAAGGATCGTCGGTGATTACCGACGTATCGCTTTGTATGGCATCAACCAGCTGATTGCTTGGAAAGAAGAAGATAAAGCAAACTGCGGCGATGGCACGATGATCGATGATGTCATCCGCTTAAGAGAAGAGCTGTCGGAACAGATCCGTGCCCTTCAGGATATGAAGAAGATGGCTGGGGTCTATGGCTTTGACATCTCCATGCCTGCATGCAATGCCAAGGAAGCAGTGCAGTGGCTGTACTTCGGCTACTTAGCTGCGATCAAGACACAGAATGGCGCTGCGATGTCGGTCGGCCGTATCTCTACTTTCTTAGATATTTATATGCAGAGAGATCTTGCAAAGGGCATCCTCAATGAAGAAGAAGCACAGGAACTGATCGATCATATGGTCATGAAGTTCAGAATGGTCAAGTTTGCCCGTATTCCTTCTTACAATGAACTGTTCTCAGGCGATCCGGTATGGGCAACATTGGAAGTCGCCGGCACCGGTATTGACGGACGGTCCATGGTCACCAAGAATGATTTCCGTTTCCTGCATACATTGGAAAATATGGGTCCATCGCCAGAACCGAACCTGACTGTGCTTTACAGTTCAAAACTGAGCGAGGACTTCCGTAAATATGCGGCCAAGATCTCTGTCAAGACATCTTCGATCCAGTATGAAAATGATGATGTCATGAAGGTCGAATGGGGCGATGATTACAGCATCTGCTGCTGTGTCTCCGCAACGCAGACCGGCAAAGAGATGCAGTTCTTCGGCGCCAGAGCGAATCTTGCCAAGGCACTGCTGTATGCCATCAATGGCGGCGTGGATGAAAAGGACGGATCGCAGGTCGGACCTGCCTATGCCCCGATCACTTCGGAATTCTTGGATTATACAGAAGTCAAAGAAAAATATGTACAGATGCTGGATTGGCTGGCTGGACTGTATGTCAATATTCTGAACCTGATCCAGTACATGCATGATAAGTATTACTATGAAGCAGCGGAAATGGCTTTGATCGATACGGATGTCAGACGGACCTTCGCTACCGGTATTGCCGGTTTCTCCCATGTCGTTGATTCCCTGAGCGCGATTAAATACGCTAAGGTAAAGACGGTACGCAATGATAAGACAGGGCTCACCGAAGACTATGAGATCCAGGGCGATTTCCCGAAGTACGGAAATGATGATGACCGGGCCGATGAAATTGCTATCTGGCTGTTAAAGACATTCATTACTTTAGTCAAGAAACATCATACCTATCGCAACAGTGAACCGACAACGTCGATCCTGACAATCACCAGCAATGTTGTGTATGGCAAATATACCGGCAATATGCCGGATGGCAGAAGAGCTTGGACACCGCTGTCCCCAGGTGCCAACCCATCGTATGGCGCGGAGCAGAATGGCTTATTGGCATCCTTGAATTCCTTGACCAAGCTGCCTTATCACTGGGCCTTGGATGGCATTTCCAATACGCAGACCATGAACCCAGGTGCTTTGGGACATGATGATCCTGAAAGAGCAGAGAAACTCGTCAGTGTCTTAGACGGCTACTTTGATCAGGGCGCACATCATCTGAATGTCAACGTCTTCGGCAAAGAGATGCTGCTGGATGCGATGGAACATCCAGAAAAGCCAGAGTATGCCAACTTTACGATCCGTGTTTCTGGATATGCTGTAAAGTTCATCTCCCTGACCAAGGAACAGCAGCTGGATGTCATTTCCAGAACATTCCACGATCATCTGTAAGATAGAAAAAAGAAGAAGCGGCGGAAAGTCACTTCTTTCTTTTAGAAAGGATAGTATATGACACAGGGAAGGATCCATTCATTTGAAACATTCGGCGCTGTTGATGGTCCGGGCGTTCGCTTTATCGTCTTTCTGCAGGGATGCAGAATGCGGTGCGCCTATTGTCATAATCCGGAGACATGGGCCATGGATGGCGGTCAGCTGTACACCCCGGAACAGGTGATGGAAAAAGCACTGCGCTATCAGGCCTATTGGAAGAACGGCGGCGGGATCACAGTATCCGGCGGCGAAGCACTGCTGCAGATCGATTTCCTCTTGGAGCTCTTTGCCTTATGCAAAAAGAATGGCATCCATACCGTATTGGATACGGCCGGAAATCCATATACAGAAGAGGAGCCATTCTTCACAAAATTCAATGAACTGATGAAGCTCACCGATCTCTTTCTTTTAGATATCAAGCAGATCGATCCGATCAAGCATCAGAAAATGACTGGCTGGACCAATGAAAATATTCTGGCGATGGCTTCTTATCTTTCTGAACATCAGAAACATATGTGGATCCGCTATGTCCTGGTACCAGGATTGACCGATGATCCTGCGGATCAGAAGCAGCTGAGAAAATTCATTGATACATTGCATACGGTTGATCGCGTGGAAGTCCTTCCGTACCATACGCTGGGAGTTCCGATGTACGAAAAGCTCGGAATAGAGTATCCTTTAAAAGGAGTGGAGCCGCCAAGCACACAGCAGATCCAAGATGCGGAGGCCATTCTGAAGAAAGGATGATCCATGAACTTAAAAGATTTCCGTATTGAAATGAATTTCCGCGAACTCGGAGGATATCCCACCAAGGATGGCCGAAAAGTAAAGCATGGCATGTTCTACCGTTCCGGCGCATTAGGATGTTTAAACAAAGCAGAATTGGATGAAACAGGCAGACTGGGGATCCGTTCCATCTTTGATTTCCGTTCCAGCCGAGAAACGGAAAACAATCCTGATCCAGAGATTCCAGGCGCACGCTATTTCCATGTCTCCGCTTTGACCGATGAAGCAGGCAATGAGATCGATCTTTCACCGAAAGGGATGGAAGTGTCGGATGAAATATTTTATTCCTTGGCATCCAATGACCTATTCCTGGAGAACTTTTATGGCAGACTGCCCTTCTCCCCAGCCTATCAGGTGATGTTCCGTGAGATTCAGCATGGTCAAGCCCCGATCCTGATCCACTGCAGTGCCGGCAAGGACCGCACTGGCATTGGCGCTGCTCTGATCCTATTGGCTCTGAATGTCGATGAAGATGTCATCCTGGAAGATTATATGAAGACAAATGAATATCGCCGAAAATGCATTGATGCATTCCTGGCATCAAAAAAAGATCTGATCGATGCCCATCCGCATGCGGCCTATATCATGAATGGTTTTGAAGGTGTCAATGCAGAAGCTTTGGAACTTGCCCTGCAGAAGATCAAAGACCGCTATCAGGATTGCGATACTTATTTTGCCCAGAGATATCATTTAGGGCCGGAAGAACTGGCTTACCTCAGAGAAAAATATACGGAAGACTAAGCTCGTTTTTTTTCTCTTCTTTCATAATGAAAGAAAGTTTCATGAAATTGATTGCCCATTCGACAAAAAAGCCTGTATGATATTAAGGCACAATTCGACTTGGGGGATTTTATGACAACAATATTTATTTTAAACAAAAATGATCTGGCAAAAGCTGTCAGAGAAGAATACGGATGCACAGGCAAAGACTGCAAAGCAAT
>JAKVKC010000038.1 GCA_022486705.1 Solobacterium sp.
ACCGTATGGTCTATGTATTGAATCAGGGCGGACAGCCGTTAATGCCTACCACACGGTACGGTAAAGTAAGACGGATGTTAAAGTCCGGTGAAGCAAAAGTGGTAAAGCGCTGTCCGTTCACAATACAGCTGATGTATGGGACAACATCTTATACACAGCCAGTGACACTTGGAGTAGATGCCGGAAGTAAGCATATCGGTATCTCTGCATGCACAGAAAAGAAGGAAGTGTACAGTGAGAAATTGACACCAAGAAATGATGTAGTGAAATTGCTCTCCGCAAGAAGAGAGTTCAGAAGAAGCAGAAGAAATAGAAACACTAGATACAGAGCACCAAGGTTCAACGACCGTGTCCGCTCTAAGAACAAGGGCTGGTTGGCACCTTCTGTAGAAGTGAAGATACAGGAGCACATCACAGCCATCAAGCATGTGTGTGCAATATTGCCAATCAC
Source organism: Solobacterium sp. (assembly GCA_022486705.1). Lineage (GTDB taxonomy): Bacteria > Bacillota_I > Bacilli_A > Erysipelotrichales > Erysipelotrichaceae > Bulleidia. Next base: position 452 of record JAKVKC010000038.1, read on the forward strand.
AGCAGTAAGAGTGGAAACAGCAGAGTTCGATACACAGAGGCTGCGTGCCATGGAAGAAGGAAGACCATTGCCAGTAGGCACGGTTTATCAAATGGGAGAGATGTATGACGAGTATAACGTCCGTCAGTATGTTCTCAGACGAGATAACTATACTTGTCAATGCTGTGGGTGTACTTCAACAGAACAGAAACCTGTCAAGTTCCATGTGCACCATATTGAGAGTCGGCAGACTGGCGGCGATAGTCCAAAGAACCTAGTCACATTGTGTCTTGAATGCCATAAGGCAGTCCATGAGGGCACAAAAAAGCTCGATGGCAAGAAGCGCGGACATTCTTTGAGAGATGCGGCATTCATGGGAATCATGAGAAAAACGCTTGTTGCAAGACTCAGGGAACAGTTAGATGTTCCGGTCACAGAGACCTATGGGTTCATCACAAAGCTCCATAGAGAACAGAACAACATTGAGAAATCTCATCGGGCGGACGCAAGATGCATCGCTGGGGGATGGAGTGCTAGACCGTGTGCTGAATATTATCAGAGCAGGGCGGTCAGACATCATAACAGGCAGATACATAAAGCGACCATTGGCAAAGGTGGGAACCGTAAGAGGAACCAGGCACCATATTTTGTCAAAGGGTTCCGGTTGTTTGACAAAGTGAGATATCAGGGCGCAGAGTGCTTCATTACAGGCAGGAGAAGCTCAGGATATTTCATGTTAAAGACAATTGACTGGAAAAAAGTAACAGATTCAGTCAACTGTGGAAAGCTAAAGTTCATAGGAACTGCATGTTCGTATTTAAGAGAAAGAGAGGAGTCACAGGTAGGAACAGCACATTCCTCCTCGTCTGAGGTAAGCATTTCAGGCGGGGTATCCTGTGCATAATTGGATGAAAATGTCTTTGTGATCAAAGGAACACTGCACTGCCGCTATCTTGAGAATGGTGAAGAAAAAGAATGCGATGTCCAGGAACATGAAGTCCTCAGAGTCCTGCACAGTGTGCATACCATTGAAAACGATACGGATCAGACCGCAGAATTCGTAGTCTTTCGCTATATTCCGCAGGGAAAAGATAACCGCGAAGCAATCAAAAAGGATAAGACGGCAGTAAAAAGATAGTATAAAGATGCTAGGCTGATCTATGCTGCGGCATCTTCTTTGTTTCCGAGGTATGGAACACAATTGACACATCGCAGTCTCGCCATGATAATGAAACAAAACCGCACTCAATGCATCTATAGGAGGAAAACATATGCTGGCAGATTATCACCTTCACTGTGAATTCAGCAGCGATTCCCAAGAACCGATGGAGAATCAGATTGAACGGGGCATTGCTCTGCATCTCAATGAGATGTGCTTTACAGATCACGCTGACTATGGCACTAAAAGAGATTGGGATGATCCCCGCGGGATTGATTACTGTCCCGCAGATCCTTATATGAATAACGATCCGGATGATAAAGAACCTTTAGCCAATGTCGACTATCCTGCGTATTTCAAAAAGCTTGCTGAAATGCAGAAGAAGTACAGCTCGCAGATCACGATAAAGAAGGGCCTGGAATTCGGCATTCAGACGGGTACGATCCCAGAGTTTGAGAAACTGTTTGCCAAGGTTCAGGATCATTTGGACTTTGTCCTTCTGTCCATGCATCAGGTCGATAACAAGGGACTTTGGAACAATGAATTCCAAGAGGGAAGGTCGCAGAAAGAATACAATGATCTGTACTATGAAGAGATCTATAAAGTGCAGCAGTCATTTAAGCATTATGCAGTACTGGCACATCTCGATCTTCTTGTCAGATATGATCCTGCCGGCATCTATCCTTTTGAAAAAGAAAAGGATATCATTGCGGCCATCCTGAAACAGGCCATTCAGGATCATAAAGGCATTGAGATCAATACATCTTCCTGGCACTATGGCTTAAAGGATACACAGCCATCCCGTGCGATCTTAAAGCTGTATAAAGATCTTGGCGGCAGGATCATTACAATGGGATCCGATGCACACAGCACCAAGTATGTCGCAGATCATTTCGATGATGCAAAGAAGATCCTGAAGGAGGAGATCGGCTTCAAAGAATTCTGTACCTTTGATCATATGGAACCGATCTTTCATGCCCTATGACAAATGAAGAAAAAATGAAAGCGGGCATGTGGTACGATGCCAACTATGATCCGCTCATGCAGGAAAAGCGCAGAGAAGTACAGTACCGTCTTCAGCAATTGAACAGCACAGATCCAAGAGACAGCAAGGCAAGAGAAGAAGCCATTGCGAATATACTTGGATATCGGCCGGAGGCACTTGATCTGGTGACACCGTTCTATTGCGACTATGGCACAAATATCATTTTAGAAAACAATGTCTTCATCAACCTGAACTGCTATTTCATGGATGGGGCCGAGATCTCCATCGGCAGCCATACTTTTATCGGACCTTCCTGCGGCTTTTATACTGCTGCTCATCCGATGACCTATGCCTATCGGAATCAGGGACATGAAAAAGCTCTGCCGATCTCAGCAGGCAAGAACTGCTGGTTCGGCGCTGGCGTTACGGTGCTGCCAGGCGTTCATATCGGGAATGGATGCGTGATCGCAGCCGGTGCAGTCGTGACAAAAGATATTCCTGACAATTCACTGGCGGCAGGTGTTCCGGCAAAGATCATACGTGAGATCGATCAGACGGCAGAAGAATTGAAATAGTGCATCTCTGCTTGCCATCCTGGGTGAAGTATCGTATATTATTATCGTCATATGACGGAAATAAAGCAGAGGTGAGACAATGGCACGTCCAAGCAGATGCCGGCGGATCTGTACAAGACCAAAGTACTGCAGCTTCGCACCGGAAAACGCAGAAAAAAAAGAAAATGTTGTTCTGACGGTGGATGAATACGAGACGGTCCGCCTGATCGATCTTGAGGACATGACCCAGGAACAGACCGCCAAGCAGATGGATATTTCCCGCACGACAGTGATGGAGATCTACCGTGCTGCCCGCCGAAAGATCGCGGACTGCATTGTCAATGGGAAAACATTGACGGTCAGCGGCGGAAATTATCGGATCTGCGATGGAACGTCCTTCTGCGGCTGCCAGACCGCCTGCCGAAAACGTCATACTGTGCAAAAGCATTCCGACAGAGAGAGGGGTATTGCAGCTATGAAAATCGCAGTAACGTATGAAGATGGAGAAGTATTTCAGCATTTCGGACACACGGAACAGTTCAAGATCTATGATATTGAAAATGGAAAGATCGCATCTGAACAGGTCGTCAGTACCGACGGACAGGGACACGGTGCACTTGCCGGTTTCCTCAGCCAGCAGCAGGTAGATACAGTGATCTGCGGCGGGATCGGCGGCGGTGCTGTAGCAGCTCTGGCCAATGCCGGCATTCAGGTATACGGCGGTGCGGCTGGAAACACAGACGATGCAGTGAAGCAGCTTTTAGAAGGACAGCTTGCCTATGATCCAGAACCGCAGTGCGGCTGCCACGAAGAAGGCCATTCCTGCGGCGAGCATGCCTGCGGTGAAGACCCGCATGGCTGTTCAGGCAACTGATCCAGCAGTCAGATACGAAAAAAAGGCGATGAAGGAACCTAGTTCAATGTGCTGGGCTTCATCGTCTTTCTTTATTCCATATCAATGACAATTAGTATGCAGATAAATATCTACTCATTGACTTTCAGCATTTCCAGAAGCTTCTCTGCTGTTTTTACAGGGAAATCACTGGCTGGATGATCCAGCATAGAAACAAGAAGTTCATGCGCATTTGCACTCTGCGGCAGCATGTATCCTGCTTCTCTCATCAGATCTTCCGCCATGACACGATGAGAACGCGCCAAGGCAGCTGCCAATCTCTTTTCATTTGGATCAGCCGTATCTTCTGCTGTTTTTAGGGCAGCCGCTTCTTCTTTCATTTTGTCATCTGCCAGAGCAGTCAGTGTACGGATCACAGCTTCTGTCTTTTTCTGCTGCGGCGGAAGGACATCCGGCATCATGGATATTGCTCCGGATGGGCAGGAGGCTGCACATGTACCGCATCCAATGCATTTCTGCCAATCGATCTGACCATTCTCAGTGTCGCTTGCGCCAACAGGACATACATAGAGACAGAGACAGTCTTTTGTGCAAAGACGTATATTTCTTACAGCATGCTGTGTTCTCATCTTATTTCACCTCCAGTATTTTCATCGAAGGAACTTTGCAGATAGGGCAGACAGCCGGCGGTTCCTTGCCGATGTAGATAAATCCGCAGATATCACAGACCCAGATCTTCGTATCTTTCAGCATATCTGCACCTTCTGATGCATATCTTTCCAGCAGTCCTTCGGTAAGCCGTGTGACTTTTTCGCTCCATGTCAGCACTCTTTTTGCACCGCGGTCATCATTCGCATTGGCCGCTGCGACAGCTGCCGGCAATCCCTGTTCCAAGTCTTTTCTGACAAGTTCCTGCAGGATCTGAAGATCTGCTTCCTGAGGCACTGCTGTTTTCGCTGCATAGTATTTTGCCAATTCCGTAAACAGAGCAGCTTCTTCCGCACGATACTGCTTTTCACAGCCACGTGCTAGATTCGAGCAGACAGCTGACAGTTCACCGGCATTGATCTCATGCAGCTCATCATCGGTCTCTTCTGTCACGGTTTCTTTCTTCGCGGTTTCCTGTTCTTCTTTCTTTTCAAATAAAGATTTTTCACTGCCGCATAATGGACATTTCCAATCTGATGGGAGCTGCTCCCATTTTGTCCCTGGTGCAATTCCTGCTTCCGGAATGCCTTTTTCTTCATCATAGACATATCCGCAGATCTGGCATACATACTGGCTCATTGTTTTTTCCTCCTAGCCTCAGCTTATGTATTCTGAATGATATTTGCATCATACACTAATAGAAATGAATCCTACTAATATTGTGACCTATTTTTATCAAGCCGTCAAAATATTTGCATGATGATCTTTAAAATAGTTCTTACAAAGATTATTAAAAAGATGTATTATCTTACCTGCTGAGCAGCCAGTGCGTAAGTCCGAGCAAAGGACATATGCACTTTTTTTCTGTCATGCAGGAGGAAATCTATGAAAGAGAAACAAACAAATTCATTTTTAGAAACGGAGCATCTGAGCAGACTGATGGCGCAGTATTCCATCCCATGCATCATTTCATTATTGGTGGGTGCTCTCTATAACATTGTCGATCAGATCTTTATTGCCAATGCGTCATATCTTGGCTCTTATGGCAATGCCGCAAATACAGTGGTGTATCCGCTCACAGTAGCGGCTTTGGCCTTGGCAGTGATGATCGGCGACGGCTGCTGTGCGCATGTCAGTATATGCTTAGGCAGAGGAAGCCGAAAGGATGCTTCGCACAGTGTTGGATCATCGATCACGCTCTGTCTTCTTGTCAGTGCTGCTGTGACAGCTCTGTATTTCATTTTCCGCGATCCGCTTCTGACGGTCTTCGGCGGCAGAGTCAATGAGCAGACCTTTCTTAGAAGTGTAGAGTACTTCAATATCATTGCGGCCGGTCTTCCGTTTTATATGTTCGGTCAGGCATGCAATCCGATCATCCGCAGTGACGGCAGTCCGAAGTTTGCGATGGCTGCTTCGCTATCCGGTGCTATTGTGAATATTATTCTGGATCCTATCTTTATCTATCTCTTTCAGTGGGGCATGGCTGGTGCTGCGGCAGCGACCGTCCTTGGACAGATCCTGACGTCAGCGATGTCGATCTGGTATATGAGGAAGATGAAGAATATATCACTGCAGAAAGACAGTTTTAGAATACAGCTGCCGTTATTAAAAAAGATCCTGCCATTAGGCATGACCAGTTTCTTATCACAGATCTCCATGGTCGCTGCCATGCTTGCTATCCAGAATATGGTCGTAAAATACGGTGGGATTGATCCTGTCTTTTCACAGGCAGAATATGCCCAGATCCCGATGGCAGTGCTCGGCATTGTGATGAAATTCTTTCAGATCATTATTTCAATCGTCATCGGTATGGCGGCTGGATGCATTCCGGTTGCTGGCTTCAACATGGGGGCTGAGCGGAAAGATCGCGTCAGAAAGCTCTTCGGTATGCTGCTGTTCGGTGAAACATGCGTTGGCATCTGCGGTCTGATCATTGCAGAAGTCTTCCCGAAACAGCTGATCAGTATCTTCGGTGCTGCCAATGAAAGTACCTATTACACAGATTTTGCCATCCGGAGCTTTCGTATCTATCTATGCATGATGATCCCTGCCTGCATCAATAAAGCAGCGTTCATCTATCTGCAGGCCATGGGGAAAGCATTGATCTCAACGATCCTCTCATTGCTGCGGGAACTTGTCTTCGGTGTAGGATTGGCTTTGATCCTGCCTCTCTGGTTCGGCTTGGATGGTGTTCTGTATTCAATGCCGGCCGCCGATATCATTGCCTTTGTCTTTTCTCTGACCGTGATTCTTCATACCTTTCATTCTTTAGCTGAAGATCAGGTACAGGAAGCACTTGCATGATCAATGATCTTCTTCCGTCATAATGCATCTTTCAATAACCGAAGTGAGACTGTCAATGGAATCCTGACAGTCTTTTTTCAGCCATGCAGAAATGATTCCCATCAATCCGTTGATATAAAAGGACATCATATAGCTTCTCTGCTGTTCAGGTATATTGAAGCGCATCAGGATGGGGACAAATACATGCTGGAACATCTTGGCATACGTATCATCCAAGTGCAGGCATTCCGGATGGGCCAGAGCAGTTTTGAAGAGCTTTCTGTGCTCCGCAATCCAGCTAAGATAAGGAGCTAAATATTTCGGCGCAATGAGATACAGCTGCTCCTTTGGACAGGTGCTGATCTTCCCAATCATGCCATCACTGTCCGTGCTCATATAAGACAGGAACTGCTGATTCATATAGGCAATGCTTTCGGTAAGAAGATCATTGACTGTTTCATAATGCAGATAGAATGTCGAACGATTGACGCCTGCCTTTTCACAGATCTCTTTTACTGTAATATAAGCAAAGTCTTTCTGATCCAGCAGGTCCAGAAATGCCTGATCCATGCGGACTGCAGTGTTGAAGTATTTGCTTTCAGATCGATTCATTATTTTCGGCCGCCTTTTCTTATCATTAGATTAGCATATCTATGATTTCTTATCTCTGGTCTTTACCAGAAAAGATGATCATTGGATGGCTGATCATCTTTGCCTGTTTCACTTTTCACTGATCTCATTAGCCAGCTGCATGATCTCATATGCATATTTCTGTTTTCCTTTTGCCAGCATTTTCAGATAGATCGGATAATTGACACCGATGCCGCATAATCCAATGAGACCGATCACGACACCAAGAATGAACATTGTCTGTGTTCCGCTGCCAATGACATTCATTGAGAGACACATACCGATACCAGCGACCAAAGAAGAAACAATGCCGAGGGAATAGGTGAAGACAATCGCTGGAAGTTTTGCCTTTGCGTCTAGTTTTCTAAGGGCAATGACTTTGGAAGTGTCCTTTGGTGCATATTCGTTTGCGAGCTGTTCTGCGTAGATCCTGTCTGTATTCATGGCTGAATGCCTCCTTTATTTGACAAACTGAGCATACTTTGGAAACAAAGTATACAGAACAGCACAGAACACCAAATGTGTTGCATTCAAGAAAATATCGGAGGATCAAAGAAAGCGATGCTTTATTCTCATTGCCAGTCAGTACAAAATAAGCACCTTCATACAGTCTTCACATAGACTTGCTACAGTGTGTTTGCATAATAAGGAGAATTCTTACTTATGAGAATACAAAAGAGATTCTATGTACCGGTTTTGACTGTCTGTCTGATGCTGGCGGGATGTTCACAGAGTGCTTCTTCGCAGTCATCTTCCGCGGCTTCTGAAGTCAGCAGTTCCGCGGCGGACAGCTATGAAAGCACGCTCTTTTCTTCAGATAAAGTACATACGGTTGATATTGAACTGTCGGCAGATGATTGGACAGATCTGAAAGCAAATCCAACAGACAAGACAAAGTACAAAGCAGATATTACGATCGACGGTACGACAGTCAAGGATGTTTCTTTTGCAACAAAGGGAAATACAAGTCTGAATGCGGTGGCGCAGGATGAAGATTCTGACCGCTACAGTTTTAAAGTGAACTTTGGCAAGTATGTCGATGGGCAGACCTACGATGGTCTGGATAAACTGAATCTGAACAATATCTACGCAGATGCAACATATATGAAAGATTATCTGAGCTACCAGATATTTGAAGCAGCTGGCTTAGAAAGCCCTTTGACCAGCTATGTCTGGCTGACCGTGAATGGTGAGGATGCAGGACTGTACTTGGCCATTGAGGATATCAGCGATTCCTACTTAGCCAGAACAGAGGATGGCGAAGGACAGCTGTATAAGCCGGAGACGGAACAGCTTGCCAATATGACGGATACGGACAAACAGGGCACCCAGCAGATGCCGCATAATAATGATGGAAATACGGCACCTTCAGGCGATGCCAATCAGATGACACCGCCAAGCGGCGACCAGGCTCCTTCAATGCCGAGCGGCGTTCCGGACAGCACAGATAACAATGCACCGCAGGGCTTCGGCGGGCAGACTGAAGGCGGAGGAAATATGCCTGGCGGTATGGGAGGCAGTGACAGCGGAGCATCTCTGAAATATACTGATGATTCCATTGACAGCTATTCTGATATCTTTGACAATGCAGAGACAGACGCATCTGATACTGATAAACAAAGAGTCATCACTGCTTTGAAAGAACTGTCAGAAGGGGACATTGAAGATTCTGTTGATACGAACAGTGTGATCGCATATTTTGCGGCCCATAACTTTGTGATGAATTATGACAGCTATACCGGAAGCATGCTGCATAACTATTATCTGTATGAGAATGATGGAAAACTGTCAATGATCCCATGGGATTACAACCTGGCCTTCGGAGCCTTTATGAATCAGAATGGCGGCAGCAGTACATCAAGCGATGCGACATCCATCGTCAACTATGGTATTGATTCACCATTGAATGGTGCGGAAGAAGCAGACCGTCCGATGTGGAGCTGGATCACCAGCAATGATACCTATCTGCAGAAGTATCACGAAGTGATGAGCAATCTGATCACCACCTATTTCGATTCCGGCAAATTTGAAGAACAGATCAATGCAGTATATGAAATGATCCTTCCATATGTTGAAAAGGATACCAATGGTTTCTATGATGCAGAAGAATTCAAGACGGCATTCACAACTTTGAAAACATTCTGTACGAAAAGAGCCGAAAGCATTTCTCTTCAGCTGAATGGCTCACTTTCGACGATAACAGATGAGCAGACAGACAGTGCAGAAGTAGACGCCTCTGATATTACGATCAGTGATATGGGAACACAGAGCGGAACGGGCGGCGATGCACCGCAGGGCAATCAGCAGAACGTTACAGGAATATAAGAATTCTATGTATCCTGCATGCATGTGCACAGAAATTGCTGGACAATAGCAGCAGATAGATGATCTATGCATTGAGAAAAATACTGAAAATACAGCAGCAAAGCAAAAGAGACGAATAGTCATCGTCTCTTTTTGCCATATTCATTGTTCGCGCAGGATCTGGAACATGCTTTATTGCTGCTGCATATACCTTCTGATTGTATTCAATACACTGTTTTCACTATTTGATCCAATGATATCAGTGAATGCTTTTTTTACATCTGGATGCGCATTCGCTACTGCAAATGAGTGCTCGGCGCAGTCCTTCATTGAAATATCATTGAGATAATCTCCAAATACAATCGTTTCTTCTTTGCGGATCCCTAGTGCTTTCTGCAGTTCATGCACGCCCGTTCCTTTTGATACATCCGGATTGAATATATCGATCCAGACAAATGCCGTGACTTTCACCGTGAGAGGGCCATTGAAGTGCTCGAAATAGGGGTAGATATTCTTTTCAATATCATCAAAGTACAGCAAAGCGATTTTAATAATCGGTTCAGGAAATTCGGTCAGATCATCCAGCAGTATCCAAGAAGGATAATACTTATGCAATTCATCAATTGTTCTTTCATCAAGTACACTGTTTTTCGAAAGATAGGCATTGTCTGCTGCACATAGGACCGGAATTAGATTGGGATGTTTCTTTGCCTCGGCAATGACAGGAAGCAGAAGGCTCTGCTCTGGTACTGTTAAGAAAAGTTTCTTTCCTTTATAAACAACAAACGAGCCATTGTCAGAAATGCCGGCAATCCTTTTCATATCATCTTGGATCGGCATTCGTATTCCAGTCTGTCCACGTCCGCTTGCCGCTGCAAATACACAATTCTTTTCTTCCATCAGATCAAGAACTTCATGGAAATCATCGGGCAGTTTTCCTTTTGGATCAAGAAGACATCCATCCATATCACTTACAGCAAGTTTTATCATTGTCACTCCTCATTTCGTGATTCATTATGTCAGCGGCACAAAAAAGGCGAGTGCTCGCCTTTTTGTGCATATCAGTCATCATTTCTTGGCTTCATTGTTGGGAACAGCAGAACGTCTCTGATAGAATCCTGACCTGTCAGCAGCATGACGAGCCGATCAATGCCCATACCGATGCCGCCGGTAGGAGGCAGTCCGTATTCCAGTGCTTCGACATAGTCTTCATCCATTTCGGATGCTTCTTCATCGCCGCTTGCTTTGGCTTCCAGCTGTTTTTCAAATCTCTGTTTCTGATCTATTGGGTCATTCAGCTCAGTAAAGGCATTGTCCATTTCGATGCCCATGATCTCAAGTTCAAAGCGCTGGGTGAATCTTGGATCCTTTGGATCTTTCTTAGCCAATGGGGAGATCTCAATTGGGTGTCCCCATACAAAGGTAGGCTGTTCGATCTTATCTTCGCAGAAAGCATCGAAGAAGAGAGAAATGATATTGCCGACGGTCCGCTGATGAGGGGCGACTTCAACATTGTGCTCTTTTGCCAGCTTCAGGGCATCTTCAACGCTCATTGGTTTCCAGAAATCAACACCGGTGACTTCTTTGACGGCATCTACCATGTTCCATCTCTTAAATGGTGCTTTCAAAGAAATTGTCTTGCCCATGAATTCGAACTCGGTCCGGCTGAATACTTCCTGGGCAACGGATTCAAAGAGCTCTTCATTCATCTTCATCATGCCTTCCAGATCGCTGTAGGCACAGTATGCTTCCATGGTCGTGAATTCAGGATTATGCTTCAGGTCCATGCCTTCATTTCTGAAGATACGGCCGATCTCATAGACTTTTTCCAAGCCGCCGACGATCAGTCTCTTTAAAGGGAGTTCTGTGGCAATTCTTAAGTAGAAGTCCTTATCCAAAGCATTGTGATGCGTGATGAAAGGCTTGGCATTGGCACCGCCTAAGATCGGGCTCAGGATCGGGGTTTCAACTTCAATATAGCCATGGGCATCCATCCAATGCTGGATGGCGCGGATGATCTTCGGTCTGAGCATTGCAATTTCACGGGACTGGTCATTCTCGATCAGATCCAGATATCTTCTTCTGTATCTTTCTTCTTTATCCTGCAGGCCATGGAATTTCTCCGGCAGCGGACGCAGAGCCTTGGTCAGATGCGTATACTTCGTGCATTCGACGGAGAGCTCACCGGCCTGGGTCTTCATGATCCTTCCGGTCACGCCGATGATATCGCCGAGATCTGCGCTCTTGAAGAGTTCGTAGATTTCGTCGCCGACGATGCGCTGGTTGACAATGACCTGGATCTTTCCTTCGCGGTCCTGCAGATGCAGGAAGCCTAATTTGCCCATTCTGCGCTTGGACATGATGCGTCCGGCAATCGTTGCCTGGGCATTCAGAGCATTAAGCTGCTCTTCGCTCTGGCTGCCGTATGCCTGCTTGATCATAGCTGAATTATGTGTCCGTTCAAAGGCCTGCCCAAAAGGATCAATGCCTTTCTGGCGGAGATCATTCATCTTGTCCCGGCGGGATGCCTCCTGATCATTGAGCATTGCACCGTCAACGGCTTCAACGATCTGTTTCTTGGTCTGCTCCATCTTCTGCTTTTTCTGCTGTGCTTCTTTCTGCTTTGCAGCAAGTTCCGGATGGGCTGCTAAAAATTCCTTGCGGCGCTGTTCTTTGATTTTCTGTTTCTCTTCTTTTGTCAGTTCTTCTGCCATACTCTCCTCCAATATAAAAGCTCTCACCCATAGGGACGAGAGCTTGTTCGTGGTACCACCCTAATTCACGGCTTTGCTCAGCCGCCTCTTGTTGTCTTTAACGCGGACAGCGGTCATGCTCAGGAGTTCTTACAAACACAATCTGTTCCACCTGGATCTCACCATTCCAGATTCTCTTGCAGGGATGCTTTGTGCTCTGTCTCCATCAACGCAGTGCAAAGCTATTTTAACATGTTTTCTTTTGATTTCAATTGCTGGATTCATCCTGATCCTGCGCCGGTGCTTCTTTGGAAAGTACCTTATTGGTAATGATGCCAAGGATCAGAGCACAGGCGATCGAAGTGATCGTGATCTTGCCGAAGGTCAGTGAGAGACCGCCGATGCCGGCAATCAGGATCGTACTGATGACATACAGATTGCGGTTGTCATCAAGATCGATCTTCTGCACCATCTTCAGACCGGATACAGCAATGAAGCCATATAAGGCCATGCACACACCGCCCATGACACAGGCAGGGATGCTGGAGATGAAGGCGACAAATGGTGAGATAAAGGCAATGATGATGCATTCAATGGCAGCACATGTGATCGTTGCGACGGAAGCATTTCTCGTAATAGCGACACAGGCAATGGATTCACCATAGGTTGTATTTGGGCAGCCGCCGAAGAAAGCACCGACCATGGAACCAATGCCATCGCCCAGCAGGGTATGATCCAGTCCTGGATCTTTGAGAAGATCGCGGCCGATGATGCTGGAGATGTTCTTATGATCTGCAATATGCTCGGCAAAGACGACGAAGGCAACTGGAATATAGGCTACGGCAACCGTGCCGATATATGCGGCATCGATGCCGCTGAAGCCTTTGGCTGCTTCTAAGAAAGAGAAGTCCGGAACAGCGAAGAAGGTCGACAGGTTCACACCGTTTGCGGTCAGAGCAGTAAAGGCGGAGAAGTCGATGATCTGCAGGGCTGCATTTCCCGTCGCATTGCCGATCAGCGTCAATACCGTAGCCAAGGCATAGCCGGCTAAGATCCCAATGATGAAAGGGATCATCTTAGCATGTTTCCTGCCATATGTAGAACAGAGCATGGTCGCTAATAAAGCAATCAATCCGCAGAGAACAGCCCACTGTGTTTTTTCACCTGTGCAGGAGCTGACCTGCAGGTTGCTGACAGCACTGGATGCTAAGGACAGTCCGATGATCGCAACGGTCGGTCCGATGACGACCGGCGGCATGAGCTTATCGACCCAGGATACACCGATGGTCCGGATCAGAACAGCGAAGGCAACATAGACCAGTCCGGCAAAGACCGCACCTAAGATCAGGCCGACATAGCCTGCCTGGATACTGACGGCACCGGCAAAGGCTGCGCTCATTGATCCGATGAAGGCAAAAGAAGAGCCCAGAAAAACAGGGCTCTTGTGTTTGGTAAATAGAATATATACGAGGGTACCGACACCGGCACCGAATAAAGCTGCTGCGGTACTCATGCCATTGCCGACGATCAGCGGTACAGCAATAGTCGCTGCCATGATCGCAAGTACCTGCTGGAAAGCAAAAACAATCAGCTGATGGAACTTTGGTCTTGATTCTACATCATAAACTAGTTTCATGATTCTATCCTCCCCTTTTGGGTAAAATCATACCGATTTCAAGCTCTCATGTAAAGAAAAAAATTTTGTTTTTTGTTCACAGACATTTAGTGCAGCATTCATATAATGTTCACAATTGGATGCACGGTTGGACATACTATAAAAGTGAGGTAAATGATATGAAGAAAAAACAGAGAACATGGAAAGCATTGCTTGTCAGCAGCACATTGGTATCCGCTTTAAGTCTGAGCGGAATTTCAATTTTGGCAGAAGGTGAGGGCGGTCAGCCAGCCGGCGGAAATAATGGCGGTACGCCGCCAAGCGGAAGTGAAGGAGGCGGAACTCCTCCGGATATGCCAAGCGGCGGTACAGGTGCCGGTGGAGGAGGCGGTGCCAATACGCAGACCTATGACTATACGGGGGAAACAAGCGGCGCTCTCAGTGCCGATGGAACATCTGCTGCAGCAAGTGAAAAATCATATACAGCAGATACGGCGGATCAGAATACAGCCTTGGCAAAAAATGGCGGCACATTGACCATTGACGGTGTTTCCTTAGAGAAGAGCGGCGATGATACAAATGGCGATAACTGCAACTTCTATGGCATCAATTCAATTGCTTTGACCATTGGCAGCAGTTCGCTGTCGAAGATCGCCAACAGTACATTGAATGCCACATCCACAGGATCCAACGGCATCTTTGCGACAGACAGCGGCACCGTATATGCCTATAAAGATACCATCACCACAAGTGCTGACAACAGCAGAGGATTGGATGCGACCTATGACGGCACGATTATAGCGGATCAAACAGATATCACAACCCAGGGCGATCATTGTGCAGCCGCAGCTACTGACAGAGGCGGCGGCAATGTCTCCGTGACCAATTCTGAATTGAAGACGAATGGCAGCGGATCGCCATTGCTGTATTCGACCGGCGATATTGAAGTCGACAATGTGACCGGAACTGCTTCCGGTTCGCAGATCGCTGGCATGGAAGGACTGAACACGATCCTGATCAAGAATTCTTCACTGACTTCATCCATCACTTCCAAAACAGCTTCTGATCCTGTCGCAGACGGCATTATCATCTACCAGTCAACATCCGGCGATGCGGAAAGCACGACCGGAAGTGCAGCTTTGTTCCAAGCAGAAGATTCCACGCTCAAGAGTGCAATCACTTCTGGATCGATGTTCTATCTGACCAATACCAAAGCAAATATTGTATTGAAGAATACGGTCTTGGATTTTGACAGCGATAAAGCAGATCTGCTGATGATTGCCGGCAATGATGCAAACAGCTGGGGCACCGCTGGCAGCAATGGTGCTTCTGCTGCCTTTACTGGATTGGGCGAGACGCTGAAGGGCAATATTGAAGTCGATACGATCTCTTCATTGGATGCCTACTTCTTAGACGGTACATCTTATACCGGAACGATCTCGATCCTGACCAATGCGGTCAATACGAAAACAGCAGATGCGCCGATCACCGTCAATCTCAGCAGCGATTCATCCTGGATCGTTACCGGTGACTCTACTGTATCTGCTCTGAATGCAGAGGCAGGTTCAAAGATCGTAGACAGCGAAGGAAAGACGGTGACGATCATTGCCAATGGCGAGACAGTCGTCAAAGGAGATTCTTCCTATACGATCACTGTGACCGGTTCCTACAGCACCGCAGTGACGACGGACAGCGACAATGAAGTATCCACATCCTATATCGATCGCACTGGCTTCGACGCTGCCTATGGCACATCTACATCCTTTGCACAGAACACAGCTGTCAATACAGCTTCCGCTTCCGCAGTCAGTACCGCATCCAGCAGTGCCTCTGCATCTGAAACATCTTCTGCTTCGGATCATACGGCCCTGTACATCGTCGGTGCCATTGCGGTTGGACTGCTTGCAGGATGCCTGGTCTATTTCCTGAACAAGAAGAAAAAGTAAAACATACATGCATGAAAAAAGTCACTGCA
>JAKVKC010000039.1 GCA_022486705.1 Solobacterium sp.
TTGCATGTATTATGCACGTAAAAAAGGCAAGAGAGATCATAAAATTTTGGGAATAATAGGAGCTCTCTTGCACATTTATTATATAAAAAGCCGCTTATTTTCACAAGCGACTTTGTCAACAAGCTGAAAGAAGCTTTACGCTTCTTTCTCCTTTTCTTCATGATGTACCTGTCCGCATGCTTTGAAATTCGGGCAGTCCAAGGAACAGTTCTCCGAAGCCAGCTGACGAAGTTCCTTCGGCACAAATACACCGATCTCTTCTTCATCATATCCAACCTGGAAGCTCGTCTCGTTGAGTATGATCGGCCTTTTCAGGATACTTGGATTCTTTTTAATGAACTGGATCAGTTCATCTGTCTTCATAGAATCAATATCGACACCAGATTCCTGAATAATCTTTGATCTCTTTGAGATGATATCATCAGAACCATTTTCGCTTCTCATAAGAAGATGTTTGATCTCATTATCATTCAGCAGTGTCTTGAAGATATTCTTCTCAACATACTGCAGATCACGGTCCTTCAGCCATTGCTTCACTTTACGGCAGCTTGCACATCCTGGAGATGTATAAATAACAATCATATATCGCCTCCTGCAGATTTATTATATCACTTTCGTCAATCTCTCAAGAGGTGTTGATATTCTTTTTAAAACATCCTAAAATAAGCATATCAATTGGCAGGTGCAGTGCATTTGACTGTTTCATAGAGAAATGGCGGACGGTGAAAGCCATAAACAGAAAAAAATGCTGCTACTTGGAGCCTGCAGATTCAATTGCCGGACAGACCGTTATCCTGAAAGTGATTCTCTATACAGAAGAGAATAAGACGGGTGGTACCGCGCATGATTCAGTCTCTTTGCGTCCCTTCATAAGAAGGGACTTTTATTTTAGGAGGAATGATCATGAAAAGAATGCTGTCAGGAATCAAGCCTACAGGTCAGCTGCATTTAGGAAACTATATCGGTGCCCTGCGCCATTTTGTAGAATACCAGGATGAATACGATGTCTTTGCCTTTATTGCAAATCTGCACTGCATTACAGTGCCGCAGGATCCAAAAGAACTGAAAAAAAATCTGCGGGACTGTGTTGCCCTGTATCTAGCATGCGGATTGGATCCAGAAAAAGCCACGATATTTCTGCAGACAGATGTTAAAGAGCATGCGCAGCTTGGGTATATCATGAACTGCCATACCTACATGGGCGAATTGAATCGGATGACCCAATTTAAGGATAAGCAGTCCAAGGGAGAAAAGAATCTCTCCGGCGGTCTGTATACCTATCCTGCTCTGATGGCAGCTGATATTCTGCTGTACTCCCCAGATTATGTACCTGTCGGAGAAGATCAGAAGCAGCATGTTGAACTGACCAGAGATGTAGCTATCAGAATGAATCACCGCTATGGGGATCTCTTTAAGATCCCTGAGCCATTGGTCGCTAAGGTCGGTGCGAGGATCATGTCCCTTTCTGATCCATCGAAGAAGATGTCAAAATCAGATGCCACAAACAAAGGCTGCATCTATCTGCTGGATGATCTGAAAACAGCTAGGAAAAAGGTCATGTCTGCCGTCACGGACAATCTCGCCCATGTGCATTACGATCCAGAGAATCAGCCCGGCGTATCCAATCTGATGCAGATCTATTCTTCACTCAATCATGAAAAGCCATTTGCGGATATTGAGAAAGAATTTGATGGCAAAGGATACGGAGATTTCAAGAAGGCTGTTGCGGACAGTGTCTGTGCTCTGTTAGAAGAGATCCAGCGCAAATACAATGAAATACAGACAAGCGGCATCATTGAAAAGACTTTGACAGATGGAGCTGCCAAAGCCAGAGCAATTGCTGAAAAAGAACTGGATAAAGTCCAGGAAGCAATCGGTATGGAGATCATCTAAAAAACGGCATTGCCGTTTTTTTTAAATATGCAGAATGTTTGTCGCTACCGTAAAGTAAATGATCAAAGACAGTGCATCAATAATTGTTGTCAATACAGGTGAAGCAACGACGGCCGGATCAAGACCGATCTTCTGAACAAGCAATACCAATGTACAGGCAATCAGTTTTGAAAAGAAGACGGCACAGATGACGGTGATGCAGACGACGGCTGCGACCTGCACACTGACAGCATCAAAGAAGATGCATTTGCAGAAAATAGCTGCTGCTAAAGTAATGCCGCACAGCAGTCCTACCCGCATCTCTTTCCAAACAACTTTAAAGAAATCATTGAAATGCACTTCTTCCAAAGAAAGTCCGCGTACGACTTCAACAGATGCCTGACTTCCGGCATTGCCGCCCGTATCCATCAGCATTGGAATATATGCCGTCAGGATGACAACTTTGCTTAAAGCAGATTCAAAACCAGTAATGATCTTGCCGGTAAAAGTAGCCGAGATCATCAGCAGAAGCAGCCAAGGGATCCTTTTCTTCCATGTCTCAAAGACACCATTTTTCAGATACGGCTTATCCGATGGGATAATGGCATTCATGCGGTCGATATCTTCCGTCGCTTCCTGCTCCATGATATCCATGACATCATCTACCGTAATGATCCCGACCATGCGATTCTCATGGTCAACGACAGGCAATGCGGTAAAATCATACTTTTTAAATATCTGCGCAACATGTTCCTGGTCAGTAGAAGTATTGCATGAGACAACATCTTCATGCATGATATCGCCAATCTTTTCATTGCGCTGATTCAGGATCAGATAGCGCAGTGCGACTGTGCCGACAAGTTTTCTTGTATCGTTCAGCACATAGCATATATTAATTGTTTCTGAATCCATGCCGATCTGCCGCAGTCTGGCCATCGCATCATCCACGGTCATTTCCGGACGCAGATCAACAAATTCCACCGTCATGACAGAACCGGCAGAATCATCTGGATATTGAAGAAGATGATTGATATCTTTGCGCGTATCCGGACGAGCATTGGCTAAGATCTTCTTGACGACACTGGCTGGCATTTCTTCCAGCAGATCTGCGGCATCATCGGTATACAGATTATCAATGACGATCCCTGCTTCCCTTTCTGACAAGGACGTAATGATGTACTGCTGTGAATCTGTTTCCAGCTGCGAAAAAACATCTGCGGCCAGATCCTTAGGGAAAAGACGGAACATTTTAAGCATGTCCTCATCTTCCATTTCTTCCATGATTGCGGCCAGATCGCTCTCGTTCATATTCTGCGCCATGCCGCGAAGTGCTGTGAATTTTTTTTCTTTTAAAAGCACTCGAAAAGTTTCAAGAGCTTTTTCGTCTTTTTCTTCCATCGCAATTCTCCTCAAGTATGATTCTTAATGAAATTCTGCCGCACAATCGTGGGCCGCTGATCTGACTTATATTGCCAGTGTCACTCATTAGAACCACCTCCTTCGAATTACGAAACTTCTATTATCATAAAGGCTTTGCCTTTTCGATGCAATCAAAAAACAAAAAAACCGCTTCAATCAAGCGGCTTCTGATAATAATTTCCAACAACTCTTTCCACATTGTTCACAGTAATAAAAGCATGATGATCTACCATATGGATCGTTTCAATGACATCTCTCATCTGATAAGTGTTGATGGTGATCAGCAGCAGTGAATGTCCCTTATGACTGTACTCTCCTTCACATGGGATCCGCGTAATGCCATGGCGGCATGTATGGAAGACAGCATTGCTGATCTCGTCGGGATAGTCTGTTACGCATTGAATGCGTGTCGTCTTATAGCGCTGATGCATCGAATTGACCACTTCTTTTGAAACATATTGGAAGATGATCGAATACAATGCCTGATTCCAGCCGAACTTCAGACCGGCAATGAACAGGACCACTGCATTCCCGGCAAAGATGTAGTTCCATGTCGGACGGTTCAGATGCACTGACAGATCAATAGCAATAAAGTCTGATCCGCCGGAACTTGCATTATTCCGCAATGCAACACCAATCGCAAATCCATTGATCAGGCCGCCGAAGACAGAAATCAGCAGCGGATCAGAAGTGATCTCGTAGTACGGAAGCAGTGAAGTAAATAAGGAAGTCATAGAGAACCAAAGTACACTGTAAACGACAAACTTATGACCAATGACTTTCCAAACAATGATCGTTGTGATGATATTCATTGCAAAGTAGATGACTGAAAATGAAATAGTAAATGGCAGAATCTCACTTGTCACAAGTGAAAGCAGACGGGCAATGCCGGCATAGCCGCCCGGGAACAGATTCCCTGAATGAACAAAAATATTCATGCCTGCAGCATAGATAAAAGAAGACAAAATGATCATCGGGATCATTAGGCAATCTTCTTTTTTAAACATGATCTTGTTAGTTTTTCCTTTTGTTTCCATATCAGCTCCTAAATGCAGCTTACTGATAATAGCACCTTTATTTATTTTTTTCAGCAGTTCCATTTATTTTCTGCAGAAACACATGACACCTTTTCATCTGAAGCCCAATCGTATGACAGCTGCAGTTCAGAGCGATGCGCATGCCATTGTCGAACAGTACTTCGCATTGATTGAAAGGTGCTGGGAATGCTTTGACCGCATGAAAATAGGAGATCCATATGCAATCTGCATTCTTTTTGCTCAAGGTTGGAAACCACAGTTCTTCAGGTTCTTCAGAAACAAGCACAGCAGCTTTCTGACGGCATCCTGTCAGATAGCGAAAAGATTCTTCCCGTCCTGACAAAGAAGAACCATGCATCAGACATTCTTCTGCTAAAACTTTTTCTGGGCGCTTAGGATGAACTGTTTCATTGCCTTCTGCATCAACAGATGTCATTCCTTTTGAACTGCCCTTCATGATATATGCTTTCATTCACATATACCTTTGCTGCAGCAGGCAGTATTCTCTTTATCATCATCTTCACTGCAGAGCACTTCCAGAGCTCGGGTATCCAAAGCATTGCATTCAATCTCGATCATTGCATGATGCGGGAGTTCCTTGACACCGACAACAGATCTTGTTGGAAAACAGTCATGAAAGAAAGAAGCATATACTTCATTCATCGCATCATATTGACTGATATCTGTCATATAGATCGTCGTATGCATGATATGGCATGTTTCCAGTTCATATTTCCGCAGAGCAGCAATCACATTCTTCATTGCCTGTTCTGTCTGCGCTCTGATATCCATATCTGCCATTTCTGAAGTCATCGGATCAATAGGATACTGCCCGCCGATCCAAATGAAATCGCCCAGACGGAGACCGTCGGAGGATGGCGTATGCATCTTATTTTTTTTCAGGTCTACGCATTCCTTCAGCATATCTCTTTCTCCTTCATTCCTCATTCAAACTATCTGGACTGTCGTCCTCATCGCTGAGATCATCATATAAACTGTAAAAGCTCTCTTCATGCCGCCGCAGCTTGATACTGTGGTGCAGATCAGATACAGCATAAAGTGCATAGATCCCCGCTGCCGCAAATGCTATCATGACTGCTAAAGACAGAAGATCACTTACCGTTTCAAGCATCTTATATCCCCTCTTTAAGCTCATTATAAACAAGCATATTATTTCTGTCCACGTTCATGCACCTGAGCAAGAAAGTCAGGTCCTTTAATAACTTCTTCACGGGCAAGGCCAGGATAGCCCAACTGATCTATGACTTCATATATACAGAGTGCAACGCAGTTAGAAAGATTCAGAGATCTGGCATTTTCGACCATTGGAATACGTATGCACCGATCCAGATTCTGATAAAGGATCTCTTTGTCAATGCCGGTGCTCTCTTTGCCGAAAACTACATAGATATCCTGCTTGGCATCTGCATCTTTTTTATAGTCAA
This sequence comes from Solobacterium sp., assembly GCA_022486705.1. Lineage (GTDB taxonomy): Bacteria > Bacillota_I > Bacilli_A > Erysipelotrichales > Erysipelotrichaceae > Bulleidia. The sequence goes on from JAKVKC010000039.1 coordinate 5,774, forward strand.
ATTCACTAGGTGCCTTTGAACCGTATCTTGTCACATAGTAAAAAGATCCGACATTCTTTGTCTTGAAATCAGTCCAGTTTGGATAGATCGTAAAATCAAGATCATCGACGTAATCCATGCCTGCTCTCTTTAGATGTTTTTCGTCCATATAAAAACCCAAGGGCTCAATTAAATGAAGCCGACATCCAAAGGCCATGCATGTACGCATGATATTGCCTGTATTCTGCGGTATCTCCGGTTCATAAAGAACAACATTGATCATTTTCTTTTTCCCTCCTGCGCTTTAAAACAGACAGCCAATGAATGCCGCCGCCAAGCGCTGCAATAATAATGATGACGATCAGTATGATTCGAAAAACAAGATCAAAGAAAAAATTCTCAGGGAACATATTGATCATGATACTTGTATTCGGATCTAAAAAGAACAGCGTATTGTCAAAGAATAAATAATGAAAATCCACCCAGAAATCATAGAAATCTAAGGCCGCCCAGCAGCCTAATACAGCAATGAAAGCGCCGATGGCACTGACGGAATATTTGTATGCATCCTTCAGTACCGCAAGCTTTTCCCGTTTGGCGGATGCGATGGCAGCTGCCAATATTGCAGCTCCGCCCCAAAGCAGAATATCTCTTGCTTTTACAGCATTGTCCAGCAGTTCCTTGACATCCGCCATATGCAGCGTCTCCCGTTCATTGAAGACTTCTACACTGTGGCCATTCATCACTGCTTCTACCTGAATATCATCCTTTTTCCCCTGCAGATAATCCAGCAGAGCATCTGTGCTCTTCATCAGGTCTTCGTCAGACATGCCAATCTTCTCTGCCTGTCCATTCGCCTTATATTCCTGTTCATAGAAGCTGTGATCAAAGCATACCGTAAACACGACCGTCAGCAGAATTCCAATCAGGACCATCGCCGATGCCAAAGAAGCAATCACCTTATGCCATTTCATCATTCAGCCACTTTTCCAGTTTTCTCACTGCTTTGCCGCGATGCGAGATCGCATTCTTTTCGTCTTTATTCAGCTCTGCCATGGTGCGTCCATATGGTACATAGACAATGATCGGATCATAGCCAAAGCCATTGTTCCCCTTTGCCTCATATGCGATCTGCCCTTCAACGCTGTCCGCAAACACGACTGCTTTTTGACCTGGTCTGGTCACGGCAATAGCGCATACATATCTGCATGTCCGATCATTTTTATCTTTCATCAAGGCAAGCACCTTCTGATTCTTAATGTCATATGGCGTATCATGTCCCAGCCATCTGGCGCTGTGAACGCCCGGCTGTTTATCCAAAGCATCGATTTCCAATCCGGAATCATCCGCAATGGCCATGATCCCATAGCGATCTGTCACTGCCTGCGCTTTGATGACAGCATTCTCTTCAAATGTTTCACCATTTTCTTCGGTCTCCGGCATGTCTGGATAATCGGCGAGGCACTTCACTTCATATCCCTTCGGTTCAAGCATTTCTCTGAATTCACGGATCTTGCCGGCATTGGTGCTGGCTACTACAATAGTTTTATTCATCTTTGCTTCATCCTTTCATCCATTCCTGATACTGGTCTTTTTTAAAGCTCTCTATTTCATTCTGTATTTTTCTGCTTGTCTGAGAGATCCTTTTTCCCGTCTCTAAACAGTATGGATCAATATATCTTTTTTTTGCCGCAATCTGGATCCATCCATCTTTTGGATCCGTGGAAATGATGACATGATCGATGGACTGAAAGTGATGCCATTGGCTGCGCATGGAACTGTTCTCCAATTGCGCAATGACCTTTTCTTCTGTCGTATACAGATCCTTTTCCTGCAGGATCTTTCGCTGGATTGCCTCTTTGATGAGCTCTGCCAGCAGCTGCATGCAGCAGCGATCTTCCCGTGAGGAAAATACCATGCCATTCTTCAATGCTGCAGCCGCCAATGCTTCAGCTTTATCTGCATGTCTGAGCACCAGTTCCTTACATCCATATTCGTTCATGCCGACCGCAATATCATCATAAATTGACTGATACTGTTCTGCCGTGCCGGAACGGTAATCGATCGATGCCGAGAATGTATACTCCAGACGATCTGAAGATAGCATCGGCGAATCATTGTCAGCGATCGGATACAGATGATAATTGCTGACTTCCGATAAGGCAATCCCATCTTCTGCCAATCGGGATCGTATCTCTCCAGAAGCAGATAAGATCTCTTCAGTTTTATCCTCGGTGCTCTCCTGTTTCAAAGCATCGCCATGCAGAAAATCGATCACATGAGAAAATGCAGGCGTAGCTATATCGTGGAACAGACCGGAAAGTGTCTGCTTTTTATCTTTCGTAAAGTGATAGATGATCATTGCTGCACCAACAGAATGCGTATATCTAGAATAAGGCTCTATGCCCTGAAAAAAAGGGATGGATGTGTAATTCATCCCGCAGTTCATATCAATTCCTTTCAGTCTCTGCATTTCTTCTGTTTCCAAATATGGCTTTATAAATGATGGCATTTCCATCTCATACTTTACCTGTTTCATTTTTCTCCTCATACAGCTGCCGGAAATGGTAGACAGCGCCATACATTTTTGCATGTTCATGGAAAACTACATCTTTGATCTCCGGACGATAGATCCGTTTGAACTGAGCTTTTTCAAAAGTCCGATTGACACCTTCATTGATCATTTCCATCATCATCGGTTCATCTGTAATGCTGCCGCTCAGGACAAATCTTTCTGCATCCACAACGCACTGGATATTGTAGATGAATGCTCCCAGTCTGCTGCAATACTCTTGAACACCGGCCGTAACATTGATGTCTTTCTGGGAAAGCCCTGCCATGATCTGAAAAACATTCATCTTTCTTCCGCATTTCTGCGATACAAGCAAAGCTAAGGAATCCATATTGCAGGCAGTCGCAAACATATCATCTTCTCCATCACGATGCCGATAATCACCCATAATATAGGAGAATTCGCCGGCCGCATAGCGGCTTCCATTCAAGAGATGTCCATCCACGATCACTGCACCCCCAATGCCTGACCCCAGCAGCATCAGCAGTACACCGTTCTTGATCTTTTTTAAAGAACCGTATCCAATCTCCGCAAAAGCAGCAGCTTTAGCATCATTGCATACAGCAACTTTCATTCCGGTACGCTCTGCCAGCAGTTCTGCATAAGGAATATCCTTTACCCATGGAAACACCCCGCCGCTGTAGGCAAAGCCAGTTTCCATATCGATAACACCAGGAATGGAAAGTGTCATTCCTTCCACTTCTCCCTGATATTTCTTGGCTATCTCTTCATATTGAGCGAAAAGCTTCTCTTGATCATCGAGAATTGTATATTCAGATCCCTCTTCTAAAACATCCAATGATTCATTGATGATTGCATATTTCAGCTTGCAGCTTCCGACATCCAAAGAAAGATATTTTTTCATATAGGTATTATAACAAAAAAGACTTTGCACAGGCAGAATCTTCAATGAATAAAAGCCTGGCAGCTTTGAGTTCCATCTCGTATCCTCTTTTCATACCAGTTTGCTATAAATGCAAAAAAAGTGCACAGCCTCCAGAGAAGCTGTACACTTATTAACAATAGGCTGG
>JAKVKC010000040.1 GCA_022486705.1 Solobacterium sp.
TTTACATAAAATGTTGACGTTCGTTTATTAATAATGTGTGTGTTTTATTCTTTTTCTTATTTCCTGTTCAGTTTTCAAAGAGCTTCTCGCTCGCCTCTTCTCGAAGCGTGCTGATAAATCATACCACCTGACCTTTTCGCTGTCAACGAATTTTTTTTGAAATGTTTCTTTCAATCTCGATGACTCTTAAGTAGGTGCAGGAATGAATTTACCACGGTAAGTCAGATATGTAAAGAACTTTTTTCAAAAGTTCACCTTTTTTTCATCAATACTCACTCTTCACCATGCGACATCTCTAAATACATATCGTAATAGCGGTCAATGCATTTCTGATTGAAGGGATCTTTTCCTTCTTTCATCATGACGATCAGCTGATCCATCTGCTTTTCTACGATACGCATGATATCTGTGGAATAGTTCATTTCTTTTGCATGTTCGGCATACTCGTTCTCATCTAAGATCTGATAGCCGCCGTCTGGATATAATTTCACATCCAGATCATAATCAATATTCTTGACTGCTTCACCGTCATATATAGATGGAGATGCGAGATTGCAGTAATAATAAACACCAGTATGACGGATCATAGAGATCACATTGAACCAATACTTGCTATATAGAAAACAGATTGCCGGTTCTCTTGTGATCCATTTTCTGCCATCTGCTTCAATGACCCAGGCACGGTCTGTAACGGCAACGACGTGGTCTTCATCTGCTTCCAGTACAAAAGCTTTGCACCATGTGCGATGCAGGCTGCCATCATGTTTAAAACTTTGAATGTACGTGTAAGTACCTTTTTTTGGATACATAATGCCTCTTTTCCTCAGCTCACCCATTTTACTAATCAGATGAGCATCATGCAAATATTTAAACAAAAAGACCCTCCCGGCAGGGAAGATCTCTTGCGGATGCTTCAGATAGCAAATTTTGTATTTGTTTTCTTTAATGCATTGACCAGCAGCGGAACTGCAATCACACAGATGATCATTGTAGCTAAGTTGTACCACGTATTATATGTTACTGAATATGTCCAGGCAGCCCATGAACCAGCCGCTGATCCTTCTGGAAAATAGAAGAATACACCGGAGATCACATTGCTGAACCATTTCAGCAGCATAGAAATAACCACACCGATATAATAGTTATACTTTGTATGCCCGGCAAAGACACAGGCGAGAGCTATGACGGCAAATGGGACAAAATAGTCTAAGCAGTACTGTATCGGTGTCAGGAAGAACTTTTCACCCCCGAATAAGAACACCAGCAGCCAGCTCAGGGCACCGACGCCAAGTCCCTTCTTCCATCCTAAGTGATACGAAGCAACGAACAAGGCAATGTACTCCAATTCAATGGAACCGCCATCCGGCATCACCAAGAATGGGATCAGTTTGCTGACATACCATAGAACAACATACAGTGCGGAATAGAAAGCCATATAGGCCATAATGCGGATCGGATCTTTTTTCATAAAAAAACACCTCCCAATGTTTTGTTGGCAGGCGCAGGAATAAAACCGAACTCCCTACGCTAGTCTTACCTAGATCAGGTGATAAGGGTTTTTCTCAGCTTATGACAAGCACCCCTGTTCACGGGGACTATGATAGCACAGGCATCCGCGCGATACAATATTCTTTTCGGTTCGTTCGTGATACCATACATACATGGAAAATATTATCAATCAGCAGATCCGCCTCTTCTGCGATGAAACAGATGGCATTGCCGCTTTAGCAAATATCAGTGCATGCATTAAACAGAATTATGACCGCCTGAATTGGGCAGGTTTTTACATTGTCCGTCAGCATGAATTGGTGCTTGGCCCCTTCCAGGGAAAAGTAGCATGCGTGCATATTCCTTTTGGCAAAGGTGTCTGCGGAAAATGCTATACCGATCAGGAAGCACAGAGGATCAGCGATGTGCTTGCTTTTCCTGGCCATATTGCATGTGACAGCGAAAGCCGTTCCGAGCTCTGTGTGCCGATCATTGTCAATGATCAGGTCGTAGGAGAGATCGATCTGGATTCTCCTGAACCAAGCCGCTTCACAGCAGAAATGGAAAATGAAATGCTGGAAGCTTCTAAGGACATTGCTTCCAGCATACTTAAATATCATTGGAAATTCTAACGGTATAATTCGTAGACAGAGGTTTTTTCAAAATAAGAGGTTGCTTCATCAATCGCAGCTGCCGCTGAGAAAAACTGGATCTTACTGCCGCCAAGCATGGTCTCATGGATCATGCTTTTTCTTGCCATGATACTGCCGATCTTTGGAAAAACAGAACTGTCGATATCCAGATCCAAATATTTCTTCCAGACCGAAGAAGTTCCGTCGCTGACACATCCTCCCATGATCTTGATCGGGCGGCTGTCCGTACGATATTCTGCCAGATGCATGCATGTTGCAGAATCAAAATCGGCACCGATGAGCAGAACATATCCTTTTAATTCATATAATCGTGCCGTTGGGGATTCTTCGGCCAAGGCAAAATGCAGAGACTGACGATTGCACAGCAGTCTGGCATATCTTCCCCAAGCCGCATAAGCACAGCTTGGATGATTTGAAATTACAACATCTTCCCGATGACGGAAATTTTCAGGTACTGCACCCACCCCCGAAATATCAGAGCACTTTGGGTCGAACGGAGGCATTGCCTTGCGAATCTCACCATAGCTTTCTGGGGCGACAGGCGGATTGCACCAATCGCTTGGTTCACTGTTGCCGCTGGACTGCACCGGCATCAGGATCGTTCCGCCCTCTTCTTCTAGTTCCAGCAATGCATCGACGACCGTCTGGGCGCCGCCGACAATCCAATTAAAAGAAGAAAGTTTTGTATGAACTTCAATAATCTGACCTTTCTTAACACCAAGTTTGATCAATGCTGCTTTCAATTGGTCTTTCGTTACAGGGTCCTGCACAATTTTCTTCTTTTCTGACATTATAGTTTACTGTACTCCTTCGCAATTTCCGTTCCCACAGCTGCGTTATTGAAGACCAGCTGAATATTTGCGGCCAAAGATCTTCCTTCCGTGATCTCAGCAATCTTTGCTAGCAGGAATGGCGTGCATTGTTTTCCCTTGATGCCCTTTTCATCCATTTCTACAATTGCTTCATCAATCACTTTATTGATCTCTTTTGGATCCATCGAATATTCTTCAGGGATTGGATTCGTAATAAGAATACCACCATTTAAGCCAAGATCTCTCTTTGCTTTCACAATATTTGCTGCATCCTGCGCATTTTTGATGGCATAATCAACTTTCAGACCGCTGGTGCGCGTATAGAAAGCAGGAAGTTCTTCTGTCTGATAGCCAAGCACAGGGACTCCTTTTGTTTCAAGGACTTCCAATGTCTTAGGCAGATCCAGAATAGCCTTTGCCCCAGCACAGATGACCGTTACATTTGTTCTGCCGAGTTCTTCCAGATCGGCCGAAACATCAAATGTTGTTTCAGCACCGCGATGCACACCGCCGATGCCGCCAGTCACAAAGAATTCAACGCCAGCCATAGAAGCCAAGATCATCGTTGTTGCGACAGTCGTTGCGCCCCAGCTCTTTTCTGCCAAGATCATCGGCAGATCGCGGCGTGATACCTTCGGGATCGACATGCCTCTTTTGCCCATTTCTTCAATTTCTTCCGGTGTCAATCCAACGACACCGACGCCATCTACTAAGCCAACAGTAGCTGGAACGCCGCCATGAGCACGGATGATGCTCTCGACCTTCATTGCTGTTTCAACATTCTGCGGATATGGCATGCCATGTGAGATGATCGTACTTTCCAATGCAATCAATGGCTTTTTCTCCTGCAATGCTTTTTCTACTTCTGGATTCACTCTGACTTTCATAATATTCTCTCCTCTATTTTCATATCTTCAATCCCATTCAGGATCTTCTGACTGTCTAAGCTTCTGCGTCTGACCGCATCATGTTCAATAGCTGTTACAGCTGTGCTGATGGCAAACCGGATCGCCTGCAATGGATCTTCTCCTCTGGCTCTGCGGCATACATATGCACCAAGCAGTGAATCTCCGCCGCCGGTCGCATTCTCCAAGGAGATCACGCGATGCTTCAGCCACACTTTCTTTTCTTTTGTGCCAAGAAGGATTCCTCTTTCCGCCATCGAAATAATAATTTCAGCAACCCCACGCTGCAGGAACCAATCCAGGCTCTCGCAAGCGCTCTGATCATCTTCGATCCAGATCCCCGTCAGTTCCTGCGATTCATACTGATTCGGTTTAAAGATAGACAGGCTGTCTAAAGAATCTTTCAGCCTTACCGCTTTGGCAGTAGAGACCGGATCAGCAGCCACACGGCACGGTGCCTTCTGCAGAATATAGTCAATGCACTGCATATCAAGATTGGAATCAATAATTATAATGTCATCTTTAGATAAGCGGCTGAGCACTGGGCCCAGCATCTCGATCGTCATGCGGCGCAGGATGCGCATATCGCTCATGGCAATTTTCATATCGCGATTATTATCTAAAACCGCAATATACATCGAGCTTGGCAATTGCTCATCAATACTGGATTCACTTGTGTCCATGCCCAAAGACTCGCAATCCCTGCGCATCATCTGGCCATACTCATCATTAGAAAAAACAGTGACAAATTTTGTCTTCTGCTTCAGCAGTGCACAGATCTGGGCAATATTCCTTCCAACCCCGCCATAGGAAACCGAAATTGTCCCTGGGTTGGAATCAAAATTCTTCAGCGGTTCCAATGATGATCCGCAGATATCAATGTTTGCCCCGCCGATAACACAGATTGTATTTTCCATATTGCTCTCCATATTATGCTGTACTTAACGCACCGACATCATCCGGGAAAACAATATAATACCACAAATTCTGATACATCAATCATGAATCATAGAATTTGCATCATCGATCATTCTGACTTTCACATCTCTGCCCATCAGATCGTAAAAATACCGCCATTTCTGCAGGGAATATAAAGGAATGATCTCTTTTCCCAAGCGTGCAGAGCCGTTTATATCTTCTTCATTGAAAAAGCAGTTTTCTTCTTTGCCATGGTACACAATGATCATGCCTGCCATAACATCAATGCACGCTCCATCCAGCTTCCATTTTGCAAAGTATTGATTCTTAAAAATATCACTGGCAGGAATCGGCATTTTCACAGCCCCCAATTCTTTCAGCAGTGTTTCTGATTCTGCTGTGTCCTTGGTATCCATCATCAGATCAATATCATGAAATACATCTGTGATGCCATGGAAATACAGCAGCATAGAAGCTCCAACTGCCCAATGGATCTCAGCGGCATTAAAGGTATGTGCAATTTTCTCAAGTACAGCCAATAGATTCTCCTGATCTGTCATATTTCTTCTGCTTTCCTTTTCTGCTTCTATTGTACTTCATTAGCATTTCCAAAAAAAAGCACTCTGTTTTCAGCAGAGCACTTCTCTTTCTCAATAATTGTATGCTTTGACTTCAAAGAATGACTGTGGGTGATTGCAGCATGGGCAGACTTCCGGAGCCTTTTCACCGACATAGATATATCCGCAGTTGCGGCACATCCATACCTGCTGACCATCTTTTGTAAAGACTTTGCCATTCTCCAGATTGTCCAGCAGCTTCTTATAGCGCTCTTCATGCGTCTTTTCAATTGCTGCGACCATCTTGAACTTCGCTGCGATTTCCTTGAATCCTTCTTCATCAGCTGTTACGGCAAAACCGGCATACATATCCGACCATTCATAGTTTTCACCATTGGCAGCTGCCTGAAGATTCTCAGATGTATTGCCGATGCCATTCATATACTTGAACCACAGTTTTGCATGTTCTTTTTCATTGCCTGCTGTCTCATCAAAGATGGCTGCGATCTGCTCTAAGCCTTCCTTGCGGGCCTGACTGGCAAACCAATTGTACTTGTTGCGTGCCTGTGATTCTCCGGAAAATGCAGTCTGAAGATTCTCCAACGTTTTTGAGCCTTTTAAATCTTTCATTTTATTTCCTCCTAATAGGATTATATCCTACTTGTAATTTTATCAGAACCATTTGAAGTATCAATCAAAATGCTCCTGATATTATTTATTACTCAGTTGTTTCCCAGCTTCACTTCCATAACTACTGGATTATGATCGCTGTTCCGGAAGGCTTTGCTCTGTGTCTTGATGCTGCTGACATCAATATTCTTAGAAACAATATAGCCGTCGATCATGTAATACTGGAAATCTGTCTGATCTGCACCCACATATGCTCTGTCTAAAGAGCGGCATGTTGGAACACTGTTATCCATATGGAACTGCCAGTCGGATGAGAATTCGTTCTCATCAATTTCACCGCACTGCCAAGTTCCTTCATATTCAGGATACATGCTGTCATCAATACTGGAGAAGGTCTGATTGAAGTCGCCGCCGGCAATGACATAGTTGCCTTCATCTGCTTCTTTCTGCAGGATCTCCCGCAGCATTTCTGTCTGTGCTATTTTACCTTCGCCATCGTCATATGCTTCCAGATGCAGATTTGCCAGAACAAGATATTTGCCGGATGCACTGCCATCCTCATTCATGATCGGAATGCGGTCTACCATGACGCATCTTTTCAGGTTGGCCAGACGTACTGGCCAAGAGAAAGGACACGGAAGCTGATATCTTGTTGCTTCTTCAATAGAATAGGAAGAAAGGGTAACAATACCGCTGTTGACCTTGCCGATCGGCGGCAGCGGATAAGGTATAAAGGAGACCTTAAAGTTATAGGCAAAGGTGGAATTGCTTAACTGTGAAGCACTGCTGCCCTGCAGCATATTCTGTATGCTCTCCTGTTCGTTGATATCATGTGAGCGAGAGGAATTCAGATCGACCTCCTGCAGAAAAAGCACATCCGGATCAATTGTTTTGATCTCATCTGCAATGCCGGTCAGATTCTCTTTTACTCTTGCTTCATCTGCTGTATTGACAGATTTTCCGCCATCCATAAAGAAATCAGCATTGTCGCCAAGTGCTCCATAGCCAACATTCCACGTCATCAGTTTCAGTGAAGTATTGAATTTCAGTTCTTTGTTATTGTCTCCTGAGGATACGACCTCCAGCTGTTCCTGATCTGCTGGACGATATTCCGTCACCGTCAGGAAGACCAGAAGCATAGCAAAACATAAAACAATGACTGTCACGACCCTGGCAATCCAGATCAGAACCGACTGCCATGGTTTTCTTTTCTTTTTTTCTTTATTCATATCAATGATCTCTTTTCTATCCCCCTGCACTGCTCCTTCATTATACCTAGTTCTTCGTGCAATCGTATCTAAATAAAAACTCTTTCCAGCAGAAATTCTGCTTAGAAAGAGCTAAGATTTGCGTGAAGCATAGATCTGCTTGAATTCCGGCAGACAGATGGTCAAACATGTCAGCATCTGCGCTGAGAAAGCACCGCATTGGCCTTCTTCGATCATGGTATACGCTTCATCCGGAGAATACGGCGGCTTATAGCATCTCTCACTTGTCAAGGCATCAAAACAGTCAGCGACGGATACGATCTGCGCAGCAATTGGAATCTCATCGCCTTTCAGTCCCTGCGGGTATCCTTTTCCATCATACTTTTCATGGTGGAACATGCAGATATCATAGCTGATCTGATGCATTTCCTCATCCTGGATCCATTCCAGTTCATCAATGATAGCAGCACCCTTGGTGGTATGTGTCTTCATGACTTCAAATTCTTCCGGTGTCAGTTTTCCCGGTTTCAGCAGAACACTGTCAGGGATGCCGATCTTTCCAACATCATGCAGAGCAGCTGCTGAAGCGATCATATCCACTTTTTCATCTGTCAGATGATATTCCGGGTTATGATTCATGACTGTTTTAGCTAAAGTCAAAGAGTACCGCCGGATCCTTTTGACATGCAGTCCCGACTCAAGATTGCGGAATTCCACGACCGAGCTCATTACATCAATAATATTATTGTTGGTAATACGGAGCTGTTTTTCCTGTGTCTTCAGCTGAGCAATCTGCTTTTCCAGCAGTTCCGTCTGTCTGCCCACAACTTCCTTCATATGATTCTTATTCTCATACAATTCAACAGCCCGCTTCAAACGTGCTTTGACGATCAGGCCATCAAACGGTTTATGAATAAAATCGAATGCGCCTTTCTGATAGCCATCTCTTTCAAATTCAACCGAACGATCGGCGGAGATCAGCAGTACAGGAATACGGTCCAGTATTTTTTCTGACCGCAGTGTATCCAATACCGCAAAGCCATCCATGTTCGGCATAATAACATCCAGCAGCACAGCCGAAATACGATCTGCATTCTGATGAATGATCTTCAGTGTTTCGACACCATCCCCTGCTTCTAATAAATTATATTCATCTTTTAAGATCTCACGCAGTATCACGCGATTCACTTCTACATCATCTGTGATCAGTACTGTTTTCTTTTCCATAATTTGGTATATACAAATTAGCTCATCTTACTGATGAACATAACCTGTATACATCTCCTTTCTTTTCCTGGATGTTGTATCGGCCAGGAATCCGATAGAATTGAGATTGTGAATGCGTACCTGTGCCACAT